>NZ_SMZO01000013.1 GCF_004358675.1 Meridianimarinicoccus aquatilis
GTCATGCCCCCGGTATTCGGATCGCCCACGCGGCGGGCGAATTCCCGCAGCAGCCTGTCGCGGCGGGGTTTGGATTTCACAGGGCGATAGGGCGCCGGGTCGCAATGCACTTCGACCAGCCCGTCACGCAACCGCACGGTAATCAGCCCAAGCCCGAGTCGCCGCGCCAGCCCGAGATTGGCCTTGAGCGCACGGGCAAACGGGGCTGAAGCGCCGCGCGGTACGGCAATATAGACGGCATCCGTGATCGTTTGCCGTGCTACGGCTTGATGAAACAGGGACAGTGAAAAACCTGTTTTCAGCTCGACGATGACCGGATCATCGGGAACGCCGCCGTCCGTTTCGCGACACGCCACCACATCCGCTGCGCCGATTTCTGATTTCACGACATAGCCCTGCCCCTGCAGGAACAGCTTGATCGGTTCGTAGAGATCGGTTTCCACGCAAGGTTTTTGAGCCATGGCCCCGGTCTAGCGCGCGGCGCGCTTTGAGGGAATCCCCGACAGGCGGCTTTCTGCCGGTGCTGCAAAGCAGCAAGGTAAACGCCTGCGGCCCCTTTCGCCCGGTGATGTGTCTGCCTATAAGTTCGCAACCCGCGATTTGAGTCGCGGGACGGTAATCGGGCACTACGGAAAGTCAGCGGCATGGCAACTTGGGGCGGTCTGTTTTCAGCAGACATGGCAATCGATCTGGGTACGGCCAATACCCTTGTCTATGTGAAGGGCAAGGGCGTGATCCTGAATGAGCCTTCTGTGGTGGCCTATCACGTCAAGGATGGCGTGAAAAAAGTGCTGGCCGTGGGCGAAGATGCCAAGCTGATGCTGGGCCGCACGCCCGGCAGCATTCAGGCAATTCGGCCCATGCGCGAAGGCGTCATTGCTGATTTCGACGTGGCCGAAGAAATGATCAAGCATTTCATCCGCAAGGTGCACCGGCGCGGTATTTTTTCGAAGCCGAAGATTATTGTCTGTGTCCCCCACGGGGCCACGCCCGTCGAAAAGCGGGCGATCCGCCAGTCAGTTCTGTCAGCCGGGGCACGGCGCGCAGGTCTGATTGCCGAGCCGATCAGCGCCGCCATCGGGGCAGGCATGCCGATCACCGACCCGACCGGAAACATGGTTGTGGATATCGGCGGCGGCACCACCGAAGTCGCGGTTCTGAGCCTTGGTGACATCGTCTATGCCCGGTCCGTCCGGGTTGGCGGCGACCGTATGGACGAAGGCATCATCAGCTATCTGCGCCGCCAGCATAACTTGTTGATCGGTGAAGCCACCGCCGAACGGATCAAGACCGAAATCGGCACCGCGCGCATGCCCGATGACGGGCGCGGCACGTCGATGATGATCCGCGGGCGCGATCTTTTGAACGGTGTTCCCAAGGAAACCGAGATCACGCAGGCGCAGGTGGCCGAAGCATTGGCCGAACCGGTTCAGCAAATTTGCGAGGCGGTGATGACTGCACTTGAAGCGACGCCGCCGGACCTTGCCGCTGACATCGTGGACCGGGGTGTTATGTTGACGGGCGGCGGTGCATTGTTGGGAGATCTGGATCTGGCGCTGCGCGAACAGACCGGCCTTGCCATCACAGTGGCCGACGAAGCGCTGAATTGTGTAGCGATCGGAACCGGCAAGGCACTGGAATATGAATCCAAGTTGCGGCATGTGATAGACTACGACAGCTAGACCGGGACTGGCCCGGCAACACCCTGACACGGCAGCCGGGGGGCAGACATGGCATATAACACGGACAGGGGCACAGACCACTTCCGCCCGGTGCGCCGGGTGATCGTCACCCTGTGCCTGATGTGCTTGTTCGGTGTGTTCTTTGTGTGGCGGATCGACAGCCCGCGTGTTGAACGGCTGCGCAGTGACGTTGTGGACACGGTCATTCCACATCTGACATGGGCCATGGCCCCGGTGTCAGGGCTGGTCAAGATGGCCGATGATTTCAATTCCTACGCGCGCCTGTTTGAGCAGAACCAGGAGTTGCGCCGCGAATTGCAGCGGATGGAAGCTTGGAAAGAGGCCGCCTTACAGTTGGAGCAAAAGAACGCCCGGCTTCTGGATTTGAACAATGTCAAGCTGGACCCCAAGCTGACCTTTGTGACGGGAAGCGTGCTTGCTGACAGCGGATCGCCATTTCGCCAGTCGGTTTTGTTGAACGTGGGTGCTCATGACGGCATCCGCGATGGATGGGCTGCAATGGACGGGATCGGGCTGGTGGGGCGGATCTCGGGTGTGGGCAACACGACCGCGCGGGTGATGCTGCTGACCGACCCTGCGTCGTCGATTCCGGTAACGATACAGCCTTCGGGTCAGCAGGTTTTACTGAGCGGCGATAACACGGCTCTGCCCCGCATCGCGTTTCTTGAAATGCCCGATCTGGTGCGCCCCGGTGACCGGGTCGTGTCGTCAGGGGATGGGGGAATTTTCCCGGCGGGCATTCTGATTGGACAAGTGGCCAAAAGCCCCGACAACCGGCTGCGCGTGCGGCTTGCTGCCGATTATGGCCGTTTGGAGTTTTTGCGCGTGCTGCGATATGCTGGACCTGAACCCATTGCCGAAACCGGCGGTTTGGTCGGCGCAAGTGCTGCCGCCCTGTTACCGCCCGCCCCGCTGGACACTTTGGAGGAGGCAGATGACTGAACTTCGTCTGTCCACGCGTTTGGGTCACGCCCTTCTTTTTTCCGGGCTTGCGGCCCTGGTCGTGTTGATCAAGTTGTTACCTTTGAACACCGGGCCGCGGATGTGGCCGGCGCCTGACCTTCTTTTGTGCCTTGTGTTGGCGTGGGTCGTGCGGCGCCCCGATTTGCTTCCGCTGTTGCTTGTGGCCGCGCTTTTGTTCGTTGCCGACATGATGCTGATGCGCCCCCCCGGTTTGTGGTCTGGACTGGTCGTTCTGGCCACTGAATGGTTGAGGCGGCGTCAACGCCCCTTGCGGGCAATGCCATTTGCCGTCGAGTGCGCCATGATTGGCGGCATCATCGCCACCCTCATTGTTGTTCATTGGGCGGTTTTGGCAGTGCTCTTCGTGCAGCAGCCGACACTGGGTCAACAGTTGTTACAGGTTCCCCTGACGATCCTGGCCTATCTGCCAGTGGTGGCACTTCTTCATTTCGGGTTGGGTGTGCGCAAACAGCCGGCGATTGAAGGCTTCGGCGCAGGGGCAGCGCGCACATGAGACGGCCGGTCAAAGACAATGATGACAGCGCCCGCAAGATCAGCCGCCGCGCGCTTGTGCTGGGCGGCGCGCAGCTTGGCTTTGCCGGGCTGCTGGCGTGGCAAATGCGGAAGATGCAGATCGAAGAGGCCGACAAGTTCCGCCTTTTGGCCGAAGAGAACCGCATCAACCTGCGGCTTTTGCCGCCTGCGCGCGGTTTGATCTTTGATCGCAACGGCGTGCCAATTGCCGAGAACGACCAGAACTATCGCGTTGTGATCGTGCGCGAAGATGCGGGAGACGTGGCCGCAGTTCTGGACCAGTTGCGCAAGATCATCCCGCTGAGCGACGAAGACGTGGCGCGCACCCTTGCAGAAACAAAGCGGCGGGTGCGGTTTGTTCCTGTCACGGTGGCAGACCGGCTGACTTGGGAAGACCTGTCGCGCGTGGCAGTCAATGCCCCGGCCCTGCCCGGTGTGCGCCCAGAGGTCGGCTTGTCCCGCAGTTATCCATTGGGATCGGATTTCGCGCATGTGGTGGGGTATGTCGGCCCGGTCAGCGACTATGATCTGTCCAAGCTCGACAATCCCGACCCACTGCTTCAGATCCCGGAATTCCAGATCGGCAAAAGCGGTGTCGAGGCGCGAATGGAAGGCGTGCTGCGCGGGCGCGCCGGAACCAGCCAGATCGAAGTGAACGCGGCCGGGCGTGTCATGCGCGAGCTGTCCCGTGACGAAGGCTTGTCAGGCCGAAATATCCAGTTGACCATCGACGAAGGGCTGCAGAATTATGTTCAGGCGCGGATGTTTGGCGAAAGCGCCGCCTGCGTTGTGATGGAAGTGGAAACCGGCGATCTCAAGGCGGTCTGCTCGTCGCCGACCTTTGACCCGAACCTGTTCGTGCGGGGCATTTCAGTCGCCGATTACCGGATGCTGACAGACAACAAGTATCGCCCCCTCGCCAACAAATCGGTGCAAGGTGTGTACCCGCCGGGATCGACCTTCAAGATGGTCACCGCCCTTGCCGCGCTGGAGGCTGGGGTCGTCGGCCCCGAAGACACCGTATGGTGCCCCGGATACCTAAGCACCGCAGGCCGCAGGTTTCACTGCTGGAAGCGCGGCGGGCACGGGCATATGAACATGCATGACAGCCTCGTGCAGTCGTGCGACGTGTACTATTACGAGGTGGCGCAGAAGGTCGGGATCGACAAGATATCTGCGATGGCGCGAAAGCTTGGGATTGGCGTGCGCCATGACATTCCCATGTCCGCCGTGGCGGAAGGGCTGGCCCCGACACAGAGTTGGAAACAGACCCGCCGGGGCGAAGGCTGGGTGATTGGTGACACGATCAATGCCAGCATCGGGCAAGGCTTTGTTCTGGCCTCGCCGCTGCAACTGGCGGTGATGACCGCGCGGCTTGCCGGCGGCACCGATATTGCGCCCCGTCTTGTGCGTGCCGTAGACGGTGTTCCCCAGGAAATTCGCGTGACCGGCGCGCTGGACCTGAACCCGGCGCATTTGCGAGCGGTTCGCCGGGCCATGACCGCCGTCAGCAATACCCGCCGCGGCACCGGTTATCGCTCGCGTATCGTGGATGACACCATGCAAATGGCTGGGAAATCCGGCACCAGCCAAGTACGCAACATCACCACCGCAGAACGCGCCCGCGGCGTGTTTCGCAACGAAGACCTGCCTTGGGAGCGGCGAGATCACGCCCTGTTTGTCAGCTATGCGCCGACGGACCGGCCCCAATACGCCGTGTCTGTGGTTGTCGAGCATGGCGGTGGTGGGTCGGCCGCCGCAGCGCCGGTTGCCCGTGATGTCTTGCTTCGGGTGATGAACGGCGCGCTGCCCCCGCTTGAAGCCTATCCCGCATCACAGCGCGACATGATCGAAGAGCAACAACGCGAGCTGCCCCTGCGGGACCGCGCGCCCAAGCCGCCCTCGAGCAGCCGCGCATGAGTTATCTTGAGTACAACGTCAAAACGATCCCTTCGGGACCGCGCAAGGTTTTATACCTGAACTGGCCTTTGATTTTGCTCTTGTCGGCCATTGCCTGTGTCGGGTTCATGATGCTGTATTCCGTGGCGGGCGGATCTTTTCAGCCTTGGGTCGAACCGCAGGTAAAACGATTTGCAGTGGGCATGTCGGTTATGTTCCTGGTCGCCATGGTGCCGATCCGCATCTGGCGCAACCTTTCAGCGCTTGGGTATCTGATGGCGCTTGTTTTACTTGTCTGGGTGGAATTTTTCGGCGTCGTGGGCATGGGCGCGCAACGATGGATAGACATCGGGTTCATGCGGCTGCAACCGTCCGAATTGATGAAAATCACCTTGGTGATGATGCTCGCGGCGTATTACGACTGGCTCGACGTGACCAAGACCTCGCGCCCGATTTGGGTTATTGTGCCTGTCGCGCTGATCTTGTTGCCTGTGGCGCTTGTCCTCAAACAGCCTGACCTGGGTACCTCCATTCTGCTGCTGGCAGGGGGCGGGTTCGTCATGTTCCTTGCCGGGGTGCATTGGGCCTATTTCGCAGCGGTCATCGCGGCGGGCGTCGGTTTGGTGTCTGCGGTCTTGAAGTCTCGCGGAACCGAGTGGCAGTTGCTTGAAAACTATCAGTTCCGCAGGATCGATACGTTTCTTGACCCGGCCTCGGACCCGCTTGGCGCGGGGTATCACATCACCCAGTCCAAGATCGCGCTGGGATCGGGCGGGTTTACCGGGCGCGGGTTCATGCAGGGCACGCAAAGCCGCCTGAATTTTCTGCCGGAAAAGCACACCGATTTCATCTTCACCACATTGGCTGAAGAGTTCGGCTTTGTGGGGGGCATGTCTTTGTTGGCGCTGTATGCTGCTGTGATCGTGTTCTGCGTTGCGGCCGCGATGACAAACCGCGACCGTTTCAGCCAACTGCTGACCCTTGGGGTGGCGGGAACTTTCTTTCTGTTCTTTGCGGTGAATATGTCCATGGTGATGGGGCTTGCTCCGGTTGTTGGCGTCCCATTGCCCTTGGTGTCTTACGGTGGCTCCGCGATGCTTGTGCTGCTTGCCGCCTTTGGGCTGGTGCAAAGCGCGCATGTCCACAAACCGAGGTCCTGATACATGCCCCTGACAGTTCTGTTTTCCGCAAGCGACGCAGATTGGGACGACTATAAAGACATTTTGCCCAATGCACTGGCGCAGGTAGGCTTGGATGCGCAGGTCACGCGGTCGGCCGCCGATCCTGCCTTGGTCGATTATATCGTGTACGCCCCAACAGGCGGGTTGACTGACTTTGCCCCTTTTACCCGTGCAAGGGCGGTGCTCAGTCTCTGGGCTGGGGTTGAGAAGATCGTTGGAACACCGAGCCTCACGCAGCCTCTGGTGCGGATGTCCGACCCGGAAGGGTTGACTGCAGGGATGGTCGAATGGGTGACAGGGCATGTCCTGCGGCATCATCTGGGTATCGACGCGCACAGGGCTGCAAAGCCGGGCGAGTGGGTGGCAACAGTGCCGCCGCTCGCCAAGGATCGCCGGGTCTGCATTCTGGGCTTGGGGGAACTGGGGGCCGCCTGCGCAGCAATGCTCACGCAGTTGAATTTTCAGGTCTCAGGCTGGAGCAGGCGCCCAAAGGAACTCGCCGGTGTGGCGTGTTTCAGCGGTGCCGACGGTCTTGGGACCGCGCTACGCGATGCGGACATTGTCGTGCTGTTGCTGCCCCAAACGCCCGACACTGAGAACCTGATGAATGCGGCGCGCCTGAACATCCTGCCTCGCGGGGCCGTCATCGTAAACCCCGGACGCGGCCCGTTGATCGATGACGAGGCTTTGTTGGCGGCGCTGGACAGCGGGCAGATCAGCCACGCGACCTTGGATGTGTTCCGTGTGGAACCCCTGCCCGCAGATCATCCGTTCTGGACACATCCGAACGTGACCGTCACGCCCCACATCGCCTCGGCCACACGGGCACCATCGGCAGCGCGGCGCATTGCCAAGACAATTGAGAGGGACCAAGCCGGCGCACCGCTTCCCGGCCTGGTCGACAGATCCGCAGGGTACTGACCGCACCGCGCATCGCGCGGTGCCACGCCCAACGGGATGAATTGCGCGGCGGCGCGATGAAGACGGGCGGGAGCGCGCCCTGCCCCTCATCCCTCTTGCCAGCGCCAGGGCCGTGTGAAATCGCCCAGCACATGGGACAAACGCGCTTCATCGACCTCCCCATCGCGCACCAGAATTGCTGTCAGCCCGAGCTTCTTGTCATCGACAACCTCGGCCACATGCGCGTGCAAGTCCGCCCCCGCCAGCGCCGCATCATAGACGCGCGTGATCGCCAGCTTGCGCAGGTCGGGTTTAAAGACTTTGCCGACCGCCGTTTTGGGCAACTCGGCCAACACCTCGACATATTTGGGGATCGCAGCGCGTTCATGAATCCGCCCGCTGCAAAACTCCAGCAACTCCGCAGGTGACGCCTTTGCCCCTTCGACAAGCTCCACATAGGCACAGGGCAACTCGCCCGTGCGCGCATCGGGCTGACCAATCGCGCCCACAAAGGCAACCGCGTCATGGCCCATCAACGCTTCTTCGATTTCAGCAGGATCGATGTTGTGGCCGCCGCGAATGATCAGGTCTTTGCGTCGCCCGGTGATCCAAAGATAGCCGTCTTCATCAATTCGGCCAAGATCACCGGTTCGCAGAAACCGCGTATCCGCAAACAGCCCGATATTCTTGGCCGTCTCTGTATACGTTGATCCATCGACCACGCCGGGATTGGCCACGCATATCTCGCCAACCTCGTCGACATCACAGGTACGATCGATGGTGCCATCCTCGGTGCAGTGCAGGATACGCACATCGCAATAAGGCAGCGGGATCCCCACGGAGCCGACTTTTTTGTCACCGTCAATCGGATTGCATGACACCATGCACGTCGCCTCGGTCAGGCCATAGCCTTCGGCAACCTGTACGCCGGTGCTCTCTTCAAACCGGCGATACAGTTCCAACGGCAAGGGCGCAGAACCGGAAATCGCCGTCTTCAGGCTGGACACATCCGCATCTACCGGGCGCTGCATCAACGCGGACAACGCCGTTGGAACGGTGATCAGAAAGGTCACGCCCCAGCGTTCAATCAACTTCCAGAAATTGTCGAACACCCCATCGCCGCGATACCCTGCGGGCGTTGGAAACACCACGTGACTGCCCGCCTGAATAGCCGACATCAGAATTGGGTAGCAGGCAAAGACATGGAACAGCGGCAGCGGACAGATCAGCACATCTGTCTCATCAAAGATCAATTCCTGCCCCAGCCAGCCATTGTAGATCATCCCTTGCATGGTGTGCTGCGCCACCTTGGGGGTTCCGGTCGTCCCCCCTGTATGGAAATAGGCCGCGACCCGGTCTTGGGGGGGTTCCTCAAAACTTAGCTGATCAGAGGGGTGACGCGAAAGTTCCGCTGCAAAACTCAAGACCCGCGCATGGTGGCGGACCGGGTTTTTAGGGCGCACCAAGGGAACGATCCAGGATTTCGGCGGCGACAGATAGTGCAGCAGATCCACCTCGAGCACCGTCTTGACCGAGGGCGCAAAGGCCACAGCCTGTGCCGCTTTCTGGGCAACGTCCGTTTTGGGAAACGGCTTGAGTGTGACCAGAACCTTGGCCTTTGTTTCGTTCAGAATTCCGGCGATCTGTTCCACGTCCAACAGCGGATTGATCGGGTTTACGATGCCTGCGGTCATGCCGCCCAGAAGCGTCACAACGGTTTCGTTGGCGTTGGGCAGAAGGAAGGCCACAACATCACCTTCGCCGATGCCAAGGCTTCGAAACATGTTTGCAGCCCGCGTAACCTGCCCCGCCAAGTCAGACCAACTGAGTGTCTCGGCCTTGGATTTGGGGTCAGAGAGAAGCTGAAATGACACCGCGTTGCGCGACGGGAACCGTTCCGAACAGCGCAGCAGTGCATGATGAACGGATTGCGGCACATCTCGCTTGGCCCAAGGCATAAGCGCTTCGGCCGCACGGCAATCTTCAAGGTTCCTGAACTTAGTAGCCACTCTGTCCTCCCAGCCCGTCGTGGTTATATCAGCAGGTTTGGGGGTTTCGGGGCCCCCGCACAAGTCTTACGCAGCGTTGCGGCGCACATGGCAGGTGTTGGTTTCCGTTGGGTACACTGTGCCCCAGCTTGTTCAGCGTCGCAATCGTGCGATGAGTGTCACGACGCGACCAGGCCGCCTCAGGCGGAGTTCTAGAGTTGGTCAAACTCCCAACCCTGACCTCGCTTCTCGCAACACCGGCTCTTGAGCGGCATGTGCGCGCTCATTCAGCCGCGACAGCACCGCCGGTAAATTGAAGCTCGGCCAGTCGGGCATAAAGCCCGCCTTGCGCGACCAAACTGTCATGGGTGCCGCTCGCCACGATCTGGCCCTTGTCGAACACAAGAATGCGGTCTGCCTTTTTCACCGTTGCAAGACGGTGCGCCACAATCAGAGTGGTGCGATCCTTGGACAGTGCTTCTACCGCGTCTTGAACGGCGCGTTCGCTTTCCGCATCCAGTGCAGAGGTCGCTTCGTCCAGCAAAAGCACGGGGGCCTCGCGCAGGATCGCACGGGCAATCGCGATACGCTGTTTCTGCCCGCCGGACAGCATGACACCGCGCTCGCCAAGTTCGCTGTCATAGCCGTTCGGCAGTTCCATGATGAAGCTGTCGGCAGCAGCGGCCTTTGCTGCTGATATCACTTCGTCATCACGCGCATCCGGGCGGCCGAAACGGATGTTTTCCATGGCGGTCTCGGCAAAGATCACCGGCTCTTGCGGCACCAGTGCAAGCTGCTGGCGGAAGTCGGGCCGCGCCATGCTGCGCAGGTCCGTACCATCCAGCAAAATGCGTCCACTTGCAGGGTCATAGAACCGCAAGATCATTTGCAGGATCGTGGTCTTGCCCGCCCCAGACGGTCCGACAAGGGCCACGGTTTCGCCGGGCGCGATGGTCATCGAAATCCCATCCAGCGCGGCAGATTCCGGGCGTGTGGGATAGGTGAACCGCACGTTGTCAAAGGTGATCTCACCGCGGCATGGTTGCGGCACGGGCGTTGGATTGGCCGGGTCTTTCACGCTGTCCGTCGTGGTCAGCAATTCAACCAAGCGTTCGGTTGCGCCTGCCGCCCGCTGCAATTCGCCCCAAATTTCGGACAATGCAGCCGTTGAGGCCGCCATAATCCCGGCATAGATAACGAACTGCACCAATGCGCCGATGCTCATGGCATCCGCACGAACGTCGCGCGCCCCGATCCACAGCACGCCCACGATCCCCGCGAACACCAGGAAGATCACGATCACGGTCAGGGCTGCGCGCACGGCTATTCTGGCCTTGGCGGACAAAAAGGCTTGCTCTGTCACATCGGAAAACCGTGCAGCGGACAATGCTTCGTGGCTGAACGCTTGGACGGCCTGCACCGAGAGCAGCGTTTCCGATGCCTTGCCAGACGATTGCGCGATCCAGTCCTGATTGGCTTTGGACAGTTTGCGCACACGCCGGCCCAGCGCGACAATGGGCACGATCACCACTGGCACCAGCAACAACACCAACCCTGTCAGCTTGGCCGAGGTCAGCAGCATCATGGCCAAACCGCCGAAAAACAAAAGCAGATTGCGCAGGAACCACGACACCGACGATCCAATCACTGACTGGATAAGGGTTGTGTCTGTTGTGATGCGCGACAACACTTCACCGGTCATGATCTTTTCGTAGAACGCTGGCGACATACCGATCATGTTGTCGAACACGGCTTTGCGAATATCCGCGACCACGCGCTCGCCCAATCGGGTCACAAGATAGTACCGGGTTCCCGTTCCCAGCGCGAGAAGGCCCGCAATGACGATCGCCGCAAGAAAGTACTGATCCAGAAGCTGGCTCGACCCGGTCTGAAACCCGTCCACAACCCGGCGCACCGCCATGGGCAGCACAAGCGACACGGACGCGGTGAAGATCAGGGCGACGACCGAGAGCGCAAGCAGCACGCGATATCGCAAGACAAAGGGCATCAACCCGCGCAATGCGCCGATCCTGCGCGATGCCGCGCGATCTTCAGTGGTGGTGTTCGGTTTACGCGCCATGATCCGCCTTCCCAAAAGGTGCGGTTGATGTAGCCCAACCGCCCCTCCGCAACAAGCAGTGCGCACGGGGCATCACAGCACATATGTACGAAAGTGCCGCCACGCGGATAGAATCCTTACCTATGCGGGCGAAACTTTGGCGCCATTACCGAAACCCGGCCCCTAAGCGACGCCGCCGAACAGTCGTTATTCCCGCGCGAGCGTTACGTCGAATTGCACAGCCAGAAACGGCTCGGTCACTTTTCCCGATAAAGCCAAACCATCGGGAAATTCGGATGCGGGTTTTTCCTTGTAACTCATGACCAGATCTTCGCGCACGCCGAACACTGTGTCTTGATCGAGATACGGATCATCATCTGGGAAAATCTCGGTCACCAGCGATCGATAGCCCGGCGCGGTGACGATATAATGCAGATGCGAGGGACGCCACGGGTGGCGGCCGCAGGCATTGAGGATGCCGCCAACCGGACCGTCAGAAGGGACCGTATATTCCACAGGCTTCACAGTGGTGAACGCATAGCGGCCATCGTCGCCAACTGTCATCAACCCGTGAAACGAGAACATGTCCTGATCGTCGTCCTGGCTGGCATAGAGCCCGTTGGGCGCGGTCTGCCAGATGTCGAGAACGGCCCCCGGAATGGGCTTGCCATCGGTGTCGCGGATCGTGCCTTCGGCCAGTAAAACAGGCCCGCCGAAATCACGTTTCATATCGCCGCCTACGGGCAGCGGCGGCGCACCGGACACATGGAACGGCCCCAACACCGATGACGACGTGGCATTGGGGCTGGAATGCAGCATGTCGACCAGCGAGGACAGGCCAAGAACGTCAGAGAGCAGCACAAATTCGTGGCGGTCTTCTGTTTCAATCGCGGCGCAGCCTTCTAGAAAGGCAATCCCCTCACGCCACTCTTCATGGGTCAGGTTCGTCTCGCGGGCAAAGTCATGCAGGTGTCGCACCAGCGATGTCATGACTTCTCGGGTCCGGGGCGGCATATCGTCAGCCATGTAGCTGATGAATACGTCGGTAATGTTTTCTTTTGTCACATTGCGCATAACGGCCCCCTTAGAGAAGTGCGAGACTTAGGATCGGGAATTCGATCAGGATGAACAGAACGATCAACATCACAAAGGCGAAGGGCAGCGCGCCCATGAACACATCCTTGAGTGAGATGCGATCATCATTGATCGTCGATTTGATCACGAAACAGGATATGCCCAGTGGCGGCGTCAACAGCCCGATCTCGGCGCCGACGACGGTGATGATGCCGAACCAGATGAGCGACATGTCCATCGCCTCGACGAGAGGCAGGAACAGCGGCACCACGATCAGGATGATGGACGCAGTGTCAAGCAGCGTGCCAAGGAACAGCATCAGCAGCACATAAAGCAGCATGATCATCCAGAAAGATGCGGAGTTGCCCGCAAGCAGGTCTTGCAACTGGTTGGGAAGCCCGGCCATGCCCAGCATCCGGCTATAGATTGACGCGGCCGTGATCAGGAAAAGAATGGCCGCCGTAATGTGCCCGGTTTCCAGCAGCGCATCCCAAAAGGCTTTCACTGACATGGACCGGCGCACAAGCGCGATAACCAAAGCCACAAGCGCGCCGGTAGCGCCCGCTTCGACCGCGGACAGCCAACCGGTATAGATGCCGCCCAGAACGACGGTGATCAGGCCAAGTGTCGGCAAGGTCTTTGATGCGATCTCGGCAGGGGTCATCCATTCGGTGTCATCGACCACACGGCCGCCGACGAAGTTCGGCGTGTAGCGGCCCATGAACCAGATGGCAGCCACGTAAGCGACCGCGAGCATGATGCCGGGAATGACCCCTGCAAGGAACATGCTGCCAACCGACTGTTCCGCCACGAAGGAATAAATGATCAGCATCGCTGAAGGCGGAATGATCATACCCAGCACCGACGATCCCGCCACAACACCGACCGCGAAACGGGGGTTGTAGTCTTGTGCGATCATCTGCGGAACGGACACCTTGGTGAACACCGAGGCCGACGCGATGGAAGATCCGGTCACGGCAGCGAAGACAGCGTTCGCCCCGACAGTTGCCATGCCGATGCCGCCTTTGACCTTGCGAAACCGCATGGTCATGACTTCGTAGATGTCCCTTCCCAGCCCTGCCTTTGAGACGATTAATCCCATGAAGGTGAAAAGCGGGATCGTCGCGAAGCTGTATTCCATCGCGCTGTCCCCGACAGCGACCTTGAGCAGATTCAGCGCCAGCGTGAAGTTATCCCGCATCAACCAGATTGACACAAACGACACCATGCCAAGCGCGACAGGGATGTAGACACCCGAATAGATCAGGAAAACGATGGCAACGACCGAGATAAGGCCGATCTCAATGGGGGTCATGTTTCGGGCTCGTCGTGTTCAGGGGCGCGGACCAGGTGCGGACGGTCCTGCGCGGTGATGACTTTGAGCGTGAAGATGACACAGGACAGCGCACAGCCCGATGCGATCACCAGTTTGATTGGCCACCACGGCGCGGTGAACAATCCAGGCACACCGAAATAGTCCTGGGTTTCCCACATCTTCAGAAACTCGGGGAACATGATGTACGCGATCAATCCCATGAAAATGGCAGAGACCGCGTTGATAATGCGGCGCATGTTGGCAGCCATTTTGGGCCGCCTATTGTGCACCACATTCAAAAATCCATCAGACCGTGTCAGGCGGTCCACCCGGACCACATCGGCCAGTTGCAGGAACACGATTAAGACCACCGACAGTTGAACGATCTCATAGGTGCCTTTGAGTGGCGCGCTAAAGACGCCGCGCGCCACCACATCGACGTTGAGGATCACAACCAACCCCAGAACGGCAAGGGTTCCGGCAGCGTTGGCAGCAATCGCAATGGTATTGGCGACCCGAGACAGGCCAGCCAGTGCAGACTTGAGCATAATCTTCGCCCCTTCTCGGGTCGCTGTGGGGTATTACTGCTGGGTCCAGTCGCGAACGCCGACAAAACCGGCGGCCTCAAGCTTGCCCAGATAGGATGCAAGCATGGCTGTCCCGTCTTCGCCGTTATCGTTCTGAATTGTGACCCATTCCTGAGCGATGTTTGGCATCGCTTCGGCCCATGCAGCGCGTTCCTCGGCAGATACATCGGTTACGGTACCACCGGACGCGACATAATCAGCTTCGGCCTTGGAAGCCACGTCCATCGTGATCTCAGCCAGATGATCACGGTAATCGATGGCAACGGCTTTCATAACGTCTTTCACACTATCGGGCAGTTTGTTCCAATAGTCCGCGTTTACCGTCACTGTCTTGGAATTGACCGAGCCAAAATCGGTACGGACCATATAGGGAGCGACTTCTGCGATGTTGAAGGTCGCGGCAGCTTCCGGCCACAACATGGCGCAATCAACAAGACCGGTTTGAAGCATGTTGTAGAAGTCGGTCAGGCCGCCCCGCACACCGGCGACATCCTTGATGCCTTCGAGATAGCGCAAGATGATGCCGGCACCGGCGATCTTGCGCCCCTCAAGATCAGAGATCGAATTTACTGGATCCGAGCAGAACAACTGATAGCTGTTCAGCACAACGCCCGTGGCAAGATACACTTGGTTCTGCGCAGCAAATTCATTCTGCATGGCAGGGTATTCGCGGGCAATCTCGTCCACCGCTTTTGCAACTGCGCGCGCATCAGAGGCGACAAAGGGCGTTGACCCGGCAAGCCCCTGGGCAGGCAACTTGGACGAGTGGAAAATGGTGGTAACGATGCCGATGTCACCAAGGCCCAACTGGATCCCTTCCAACACGCCGCGTGGCTTCACGATGGAACCACCATAGTTTTCCTGCCAGCTCATTTCATAATCGCCCGCTTCGGCAAGACGGCGATCAACTTCAGGGGTGAAAAAGTTAGTGAATTCCCGCACCCACATCGCGCGGTCCGGATAGCCATCGATAACGACGGCTGAAACGGTTTCCTGCGCAACGACAGGCAGGGCCGTTGCTGTCGCAAGTGCGGCGCCAAGCAGGCTGCTTCGTGTCCAATTGATCATGATCTGTTCCTCCCAGAGTAGTGTGTTGATTGGTTCAAGTGTTCTTGCCGAAATCCATTATCGCCACTTCGAAGGTGGAATTGTCTGGATTGACGGAATTTGGGCAGGGGCAAATCGCGGCCGTCTTGGTTTGCGCGACTGTATTTGCTTCGATCCGCATTGCCCCTGCCCGTTCATGCAAAACTGCACACATCGTCGAATGCGAAGCGCGGCAGTTTCTGGAACAACTTGCTTTCGTCGGCATAGCCAATGTTGCACAGAAAGTTGGACTTCAGTGACGTGCCTGCAAAAAACTCTTCGTCCACGATTTCGTTCGAGAACCCTGACATCGCCCCAACATCCAGCCCCAATGCCCGCGCTGCAATCATGAAGTACGCCCCTTGCAGGGTGCCATTGCGATAGGCCGTGTCGTTGGAGTACTCCGGCTTTCCGTCGAAAAGATGCCGCCGATCTTCGTGCGGGAACAGGTATGGAAGCTGTTTCCAGTGATCCAGATCATAAGCAATAATGGCCGTCACAGGGGCGCCCATCATCTTGGCAACATTCGCGGGCTTAAGCGACTTTGCCAGCCTCTCTTTGCCTTCGGGCGATTTCACAAATACGAACCGGGCTGGCAGCGTGTTCATGCTGGTGGGTCCGTTAATCGTGATGTCGTAAAGCTCGTGTAGCAAAGCGTCCGGAATTGGCTTGTCCATCCATGCGTAATGCGAGCGTGCACCGCGCAAAATCAGGTCAATGCCATCATCCGAAAGCCGACCGATGCGGCCGCGCAACTCGCGCACGTCGGCCTGGGCCTTTTCGCGGACAAGCTCCAGCTCTTTTCCGGTTGGCGCGTTCACTCTGCTGCCACCGATGCGACGAAGTCTTTTTCATCGACGATGGGGCTGGAACATATCCCGATGCCCTCGATTTCGATATCGACCACTTCGCCGGGCTTGAGCCAGCGCGGGTTTGGTTTTTTGGCGTGCCCGACGCCCGGCGGCGTGCCCATAGCGATCAAGTCGCCCGGCTCTAGCGTGGTGTATTCCGAAATGGTTGCAATGGTCTGGGCAACGGACCAGATCATGTTCCCCGTGTTGGACGACTGCAGGATTTCGTCCCCGACCCGGCTTTCGATTTTCAAGCCAGCGGCACCAGCGGGGACTTCGTCCGGCGTTACGACAAACGGGCCAATCGCGCCGGTGTTGTCGAAGTTCTTACCCGGCGTCCACTGATGCGTTTTGCGTTGGTAGTCGCGAACCGAGCCGTCGTTGAACACTGTGTAGCCGAACACATGGTCAAGCGCGTTAGCTTCGGAAATATGCCGCCCGCCCTTCCCAACGATCAGCATCAACTCTGCCTCGTAATCCAGCTTGTCCGAACATTCTGGTCGCACCAACGGGGCACCCGCAGCCATGATGGAGTTCTTCCCGCGCATGAAAAGCGCAGGGTAGTCAGGGATCTCGTAGCCGCCTTCTTTGATGTGGTCGGTATAGTTCAGGCCAAGGCAGATGATCGTTCCGGGTTCAGCCACGGGCAACGCCGGTGTAACCGATGCCAGCGGAACGCTAGGTGCCCCTTCAATCTTGCCAGCAACCGCATCGGCAAGACCGGGTGTGGTGATCAAAGCCATAAGGTCGGGGCCAATAGCAGGGTCCAAAGCCGTGAGATTGACTGCATTTTCGCCAGTTACAGCAAAAACGGCCGTGCCGTCCGGCGTAGCACCTACGAGATATTTCATGATCGCAATCCTTGTCAGTTCACAGTGTTTCTGCCTATAATATTGGAGTATGTCAATTAATATCGATATTTTACCTAGGGAGGTTTGGAAATGGTTGCGTTTGCTGATTACAAGGCAGAGGCCAAGTCACGCGGTGCGCTTGCCCTCGAACTCTATGTAACACAAAGCGTTCCAGAGAAATCGCCAGCAGAGGTTAAGGCCGTTTTGCCAGACCACCTTGCCTATCAGGCAGATTTGGAACGTGCAGGTAAACTTGCGCTGGCGGGACCGTTGTCGACACCGGATGGCGAGAATATCGAAGGCATGGGCTTGATCATCTATCGCGCAGACAGCCTTGAGGCGGCCCGTGCTTTGGCCGAGGCCGATCCGATGCACAAAACAGGCGCACGCAGCTTCACCCTGCGCCGGTGGCTGGTCAACGAAGGATCACTGACGCTAAGTGTTGGTCTTTCTACCAAGAGTGTTTCACTGGGCTAACACCTTCAGGAGAGAGAGAGACATGAACATGATCGACAACAGTGGCAAGGAAACATCGGCGACGCGCGGTGCGTACTTGGCGCTGCGTGAAATGATTCTCTTGGGGAAATTGCCAGCCGGGCAGAAACTAAAGATCGAACAGTTACGGTCGATGCTGAACACCGGCGCGTCGCCCGTCCGGGAAGCCCTGAGTTTGCTGACATCTGACATGCTTGTTGAACGGATCGATCAACGCGGCTTTCGCGCAGCCCCGGCCAGCAAAGCAAACTTCGAAGAGATCCTGACCCTGCGCTGCGTGCTTGAAGGCATGGCCCTTCGGCAGTCAGTCACCAACGGGTCACCGGAATGGGAAGAACGGCTGATCCTGTCGCATCACCGCATGAATCGCGCGGCCAGCCAGGACACCGCGACCTTTGAAGACGCGCACAAGACCTTTCATATGACACTGATCGATAGCTGTGGCTCTCCCATGCTCGAGCGGTATTGCAGTCAACTGTACGATCTGAATATCCGCTATCGCTATCTTGCTGCGGTGAGCGATACCTATCAAAAGCGCGACATTCCGGCCGAGCACCAGCAGATCCTTGATGCGGCCGTGAAACACGATGCAGACGCCGCTGTTGAACATCTTCTGAGCCATTACCGGCTTACAGGAGAGTACCTGACCAACCAGATGTCGGACCCTTAGTTTTGGCGATTTTATGGCAGTAGTGTCGCCAAAGCGGGAGACTAACTGTACAGCATAGCCAATTCCTTGGCGACTTGCTCTCGGCTTTGTTTGATCGCCGAAACGCCCTTGGGGGCGAAAATGATACCCGAACCATCATTGATCTTTGCCGCGCATTGCTGTCGCCAGAAGGCGAAGTGTCCGGCCTGTCGCTTGCGTCGAGTGTCTTGGCCCGCTACCGCGCGCTAGCCTCAGATCAAAAGCTGGGCTTCTTCACATCCTGAACGAAGAGTTGGAATTTGATGCAGCAACCGTAGCCCGCTTGGCGGCAGAGTACGCATCGGCCCCGTTGCAATGGCGCTGAACGCATGCGGACCCGATGATCTGGCAGCGCTGCTATACACCTCTGCCACGACCGGGCGATGGAAGGGTGCGATGCTGCCGCATAGCAATCTTCTGTCCAATGCAACTGCACTGACGGAATTGTGGCAGATCACATCATCTGATCGCCTGATCCACGCGCTGCCAATCTTTAATACCCAATGCCTTTTCATTGCGATGAACCCTTCGCTTCTTGCCGGAGCGCAAGTTCGGTTCATGACGGCCTTCAATGTCGATCTGATCGTGGACGAATTGCCAAGGTCCAGCATGAAGATGGGCGTATTTCCGTGGTGGGTCGTGAGGTATATCTCATCATTTCCAGCGGCTACAACATCCACCCCAAGAAAGTCGAAGACGTCATGAATGATGTGGGCAGCGTGTTGGAAAGCGCCGTTTTCGAAATTGCGCATCCCGATTTCGGCGAAAGTGTTCTTGCGGCAGTGGTTCTTGAAGATTGCGCTTGGTCTGTCGGGGTTCATAGGGCGCAGTCTGGCCGAGGTTTCGCCGGTGACGGCCTTGACCGGGCAGATGGACCTGTCTGCCATGCCCGGAAGGGTATTTCTTGCCCTGCTGCCTGTGTTGATCACAGTGGGCGGCCAAGTGGCGTAAAGCCCGATCATCCTTGTGGTGTTCATCGGGCAAGCCACCTAGGCACTTTCAGCCCTGCCGGCAGACCCCGCGCATATCGTTTTTGCGTTCAGGGCGGGATGGGCGACTTCCATGTTTGCATGCGCTAACGCCACCGCGACCTTGCTGATTTTCGCCACATCAAACATCTCACCAACCACCCTCACGTGGCGCTGGAACCTGCGCTATGGCGATCTGATATGTGGTTCTGGTCGGGATATGCGCGGCGCTTGAAGCCTAGCGTGGCGGGATGCCTTTGCCCTTGCCTGCCTGCGTGACACCGTCGATCAGCACGAACATGATCGTGCAAGGTTCCGTTCCCCGGTTGGCCCAAGCATGATTAGTGCCGCGTTGAACCACGACATCGCCCGCTTTCAAATGCACATCGTCCTCTTCATTATCCATGAGCATCCATATCTCGCCCGACATGACGATGCCGTAGTCCACACTGTCTGTGCGATGCATCCAAGGATGGCGCCCGCCCTGAACGACATTCGCCCCGGCGCCCATTTCGGCGAAGGCCGCCGCGCCATCCTCGCTTGAAAGGCGCGCCATGACTTCGGGATCTTCTGGCATGAATTCCACACAGCGAAATACACTGCCGTGCTGGGGCGGGTGCAGGATGAATGGCCCGGTGCAGGTTTCCGTCGGCCCATCGTATTCAGCTGGCGTTTGGTCCGTCAGCCAAAAGTTGGTCAGGCGAACACCGGGGCGATTGGGCCGTTCCAAGATCTGGTTAGCGATTTGATCACTTTCGATGATCGCCACGCCTTGTGCGTCATGCCCGGTCACGACCCGGCGGTATTCCTTGTGTTTCATGCGGTCCTCTTTGCGGTCTCAGGTTTCAGGGCGGTGCGCTGTTGCATCACGATCAGCGACCCCAGAATGGCAAAGCCCAAACCGGCACTGACCCAGCCTTGGAAAAGCAAACACAGCCCGGCAATTGCGGCCAATATCCGCAACACGGGCGACAGCTTTCCGCGCAAACATCCGATGATCGCGACGGCAATGGAAAAGGTCCCCAATGCAGCGGTGATCACGGCCATGACATTGTCGATAAGGCCGCCTCCCAACAACAAGCCGGGGCCATAGACGAAGGC
The DNA here is from genome assembly GCF_004358675.1 of Meridianimarinicoccus aquatilis. Taxonomy (GTDB): domain Bacteria; phylum Pseudomonadota; class Alphaproteobacteria; order Rhodobacterales; family Rhodobacteraceae; genus Meridianimarinicoccus; species Meridianimarinicoccus aquatilis. The sequence goes on from NZ_SMZO01000013.1 coordinate 20,244, forward strand.
GAAGGGCAGCACGAACGACGTGGCCGCATAGGCCGCGGCGGTCCAGCCCACTTTGTTTACGTTAGCCCCGGCAATCCCGCCAGCCACATACGAGGCCAGCGCCACGGGCGGCGTAATGGTCGAGATGCAACCATAATAAAACACGAAGAAATGCGCTGTCAGAACCGGCACGCCGAGCTTGACCAACGCCGGTGCCACCACCGTCGCAAGGATCAGGTAGGCCGCCGTTGTCGGCAGGCCCATGCCCAGGACAATTGATGTCAACATGGTGAAGAAAAGCGCAAGAAACAGGTACCCGCCGGAAGCCACATCAATCAATGTGGCGATCTTGGAGCCAAGACCGGTCACTCCGAGCACGCCCGCAATAATGCCGGCCGCTGCACAGGCCGCTGAAATGGTGACCACTGACCGCGCGCCTTCGGAGACGCTGGTCAGGATCTTCCCGAAGAACTCGCGGTCAATCTTGCGCCGCCAAAGCACATCACCGGCGATCAGAACCGCCATCGCCCAAAGCGACGCCATGAAAGGCGAGAACCCCATGAGCATCATCGCGATCAGAATGCCGAACGCCGCAATAAACGGCCCCCCTTTCAGCAGAACCTTCCACAACGGGGCGTCATCGGCGTTGCGCACTTTTGAATTTGGCACGATACCGGATTTCAGCGCCTGCAGATGGACCACCACAAAGGCTGATCCGAAGAAAAGCAGCGCCGGAACAATCGCGCTCAGCATGATCGAGGTGTAGGGCACGCCGACGATCTCGGCCATGATGAAGGCCGCAGCCCCCATCACGGGCGGCATGATCTGACCGCCTGTGGAAGCGACCGCCTCAATCGCGGCGGCCTGGTGCGGTTGATACCCTTCACGCTTCATGATCGGGATCGTGACTGTACCTGTGACCGCGACATTGCCCGCCGCCGATCCGCTCACCATGCCGATAAGGGTCGAAAACAGGACCGCCGATTTGGCGCTTGCCGCGCGCAAACCACGGGTACACCGCACGGAAAGTTCAAAAAAGAAGTCGCCCGCACCGAAATTCGACAAGAGCGCGCCGAAGATCGTGAATACGATGATGTAGGTGGCCGCGACGCCAACCGGGATACCATAGATGCCTTGCGTATCTGTTGTCAGAACCAGAACGATCCGTTCCAATGATGCGCCGCGCCCCTCTAACACCCCCGGAAGGTAGGGGGCCAGAAACGGGTAGAGAAAAAACACAAAGGTGATCCCGGCAAGGATCCACCCGATGCCGCGACGCGCCGCTTCAAACACGGCCAGAAGCAGGATCACACCGGCGATGAAATCCCCATCAGACGTAATGCCTCCGCTGAATGCGATCGCCTTCCAACGGGTCAAAAGAAAGGCCGATGCGCCAACCGTCGCCGCAACCATGGCAACAGAAATCACCAAATTGAGCTTGGTTCCGGCCAACCCGGCACTGGTCGGTTTCAGAACGAACAGAAGCGACAGTGCAAGCATGACATGAGTGACACGCATCGGCATTGTGGAAATCGCCAATACGCCTGACACCACCATCAGGTGATACGCACCAAGGCCAAAGGCTGCTAAGAAGACGGCATTCTGCAGTGTAAGATGACGTGTTGCAGCGCGCATAATCGTTCCTTGACTACTAAGATCGGCACGTCGGATACGGCAGTTTGTCAGCGGGCAGTGCTGCCCCCTGACGTCACACTCAACAAAGCCTATTTCACGTCAAAATAAGCTTTGGCACCGGGATGCAGAGGGATCGCGAGGTCCAGCGACATCGCCGGATCAATCTGGCGTGCATTTGCGTTTTCGGCTCGCAACTCGTCGAGATTGTCAAAAATCGCCCTTGTGATCGCCTCGACCGCGCTTGCGTCCAGACTGTTCAGCGCAACCAACATGTTGTTGACGCCGATCACGGTTCCCGGCTCTGCCGTGCCATACACGTCGGCCGCAACTTCAACCGCCCGGAACGCGCTGTTCTGCGCAAGCGCCGCGTCAAGCATCCCTTCAGAGAAGGCGATAAACCGCAAGTCCGCGCCCGCCGTGGCCTGCATGACAGCGCCTGCCGGATACCCCGAAAGCGCCAGCGTCGCATCGACAGTGCCATCGGTCAGTTGGCCGAACCCGTCAGAATAAGACACGAAACTTGGAGTAATATCGTCAATTCCCATGTCGTGCAGCGGCAGAAGGAAATTCAGAAAACCCAAAGTGCCACCACCTGCTGGACCAACTGCAACCCGTTTGCCGCGCAGGTCTTCAAAGGTTTGAATATCGCTATCGGCCAGCACCATCATGTGCAAAACCGAAGGATGCAATGCCGCGACCGCACTCATGTCAATCGGCCCCGCCGCCTTGTAGGGGCCCTTTCCAGCGACAGCCAGCACTGCAAGGTTATTGTTTGTAATTGCAATTTCGACTTCGCCTTGTGCAAGAAGGTTTGGGTTCTGCACCGACCCACCGGTCACGATTGGCACCATGGTCAGGTCACCGCCGGCATGGGCATTGACCACATTCGAAATGCTTTGTCCCAACGGATAGAACGCACCGCCCAGCGATGCCGTCCCGATCCGCATTTCTTCGGCCACTGCTGCCGTTCCAAGCGTTGCAAGCGCGACTGCGCCAATGACATGTTTGGCTGTCTTAAACATAGTGTCCTCCCGTTTCGTTGGGTCAACCATACCCTCTTTGGATATGAAATCCACAAAAAATCGATTTTATTGCCTTGTGAAATAAAATGTACGGCAAAAGAGCGTTGCGCAGAGAGTACAAAACACAATAGCAGCCCATTCTGCGCCTCTTCTTCGAAGCATGTGGGTGGGAGGCTGGAATACCTCACGCTAGAGCGTGTTGAGCGGTTGGCCCATCCGGCAAGACGATTATGTCGCTGACCGGCAGGACGCCCAGGTCTTTTAGGCGCTCGATCCGCAGCGAACGCTGTTCCCGCCCCTCACCTGATCAGCTGGCTATCCGCAACTCTTCCAGATCGGAGAACGGCGGGTCGGCGACAATATCGAGGATGTCGGCCCGCAGAACGAAATCGCGATCAATCGCATAGAAATTTGGCGTCTCGCCGGGCGTTGCCAGGCGGTGAACCGTGACCTCGAAAAGCTGGGGCTGTCGCTGGTAGTCGGCCTCACTTATGTTCGGCAGCGGATCGAAGATCCCCGCTTTGGAAACGACCAGTGCAGGCGTCAGTTCGATCTGATCGTAGACCGCTTCTTCACACGCGGATTGAAGCCGAAGCGATACGCCAATGCCCAACACCTTCAGCCTCTGGATCGGCCCGCTATGGGTGCCGAATTGCCCCCTTGTCAGGTTTTAGTTGTCCGAAGCAGTCACGAGCCCGCCTTTGCCCGTTCTGCTTTGCCGGATACCGCATCGCACGAGGTGGGGTGTCGCCAGTTACTGATCTCTCAGGCACTCGGCAAAATTTCACTTCAGCCCCTCCAACACTCAATTTCAGCAGGTGGCATTTCAGGATTTGATGTCGATATGCCCGACGATCGGGTAATCAGGGACACCCGGCTCGTCACGCATTCGATTGCAAATTCCGGCTGCCCGTTTTTTGGGGGCAACCCTGCCCAACAGCAGCCTTGCCCCTGTCATATCCAGATACACGCAAGTTAAATCACGCAGAAAAACCGGATCATTTCTCAGGTAGATAAGCCGTCAAGCCGAGTTGACCGCGGCTTCCATTGCCACGTCATTTTTGCGCGTTGGCGGCTCGAAACGCACTGGGGGAAAGTCCTGTCCAACCATTGAACACTCGACGGAAACTTCTGGGCTCAGAGTAACCTAGAACTTTGGAGATGTCCTCTATTGGCATATCGGTACCGGACAGCAATGACCGCGCATGTTGTTCGATAAAGCGTAGCCGGAGTTTTCGAAATGAGGTGCCCTCGGCTTTGAGGGCGCGCTGCAGCGTTCTCGTTCCAACGGCCAGAAGCTTGGCTGCGGCCTCTTCGGATAAGGGACCCTTCGCGAGTGTGACGTGAAGCAACTGGACAACAGTCTCTTCCATGGTTTGTGCGGGCTCAATGCCCATGAGATCCCCCAATTCCTTCAGCGACATCGTCCTTTGTTGCTCTGGTGGGCCGGGGTTCAGCGCTAAAAAGTCAGCTCGCCGAATCGCGATGGCCGGCATCTGTGACCCGATCCGAACCGGGGCGTCTATCAGACTCGCAAGCTCCGCTGTTTCGTTTGCGTTGGCATTTGGGATTTCGACCCAATCAGGACGCCAGTCAGGACCAAGGAAGTGGCGAACCACATGGCCGATCACGAACAGAGCGCCTTCGTCAATGTGTTGGTGCCCGACTACGGAGAAACCCTTGGAATTGCGCCCGACGACGATATGCGTTTCAGTTTTTCGCAATATGATTTCAGAGCCGGGATGCGTAAACAAAAATGCCCGCCGTCCGCGGTCGAATGCCGATGCCAGATCGGGTGCGCCCAGCACGAAATGCGAAAAGGCTCCGTAGGCTGAGTAATCGAAATCCCGCCCGATCCGCGCGCCGAGATGACGGTCTCCGATAGTGCGGGCCACAGTCTCAACAAGCACTGCCTCAGAAGCATAGGAGATGAATCCCGTTGTGCCAGAGAGCATGGCGCGATCAAGACCGGCCGACCGAAGCGCTTTGTCGATGACCGAGCGCGGGGCATATTTACCAATTAGCTCAATAACTTGAGCCATTTCGACAAGATTTACCATTTTTCGCTGCATGGCTCCACATTGTCGCAAAATGACCCACGCAGCAATGTTAAACTGTTCAAAGGGATAGCCGGGCACCGGCAAAGCGAAGGGCTTTGCAACGACTACGTTTTCGGTCGTGAAGCGCTCTGGCGAGCCAGAATCTGGGGGAAATAAATCAATGCAAAGAAATACACCGATTGGCAATTCACTTTGCATGGCCGTTTTCGGCACCTGTCTGGGATGTGCTGCACAAGCGCAGGATGCCGCCGATTTGGCACAAGACTTGGCGAACCCTCTCGCTGCCATCATCTCCGTGCCGTTTCAACTCAATCACGACGACAATATCGGTCCGACCGGCAGCGGAAGCAGGACGACGCTGAACCTGCAACCGATCATTCCCTTTGCGCTCGACAACGGTGCGAACATCATCACGCGAACGATCATTCCCTACATTTGGCAGGACGACGTTATTCCCGGCACCTCTCAAAGCGGGTTTGGCGATGTCCTCGCAAGCGCGTGGTATTCCCGAACCACAGAAAACAGCCTGACATGGGGGATCGGTCCGGTCTTGCGGATCCCGACGAATTCAGACGTGTCGGGCAAAACATGGGGGGCGGGCATCACCGGGATCGCGTTGAAGCAGACCGGCCCGTGGACATACGGGGCTTTGGCCAACCACCTTTGGGACTTCGAGAGCAGTCCAACGACTCCGATCAACGCGACCTTCGTCCAACCCTTTGTTGCCTTTTCGACCGAGGCTGCGTGGACCTTCTCGCTCCAGAGCGAGAGCACCTACGATTGGGAGGTCGAAAGCTGGTCTGTGCCCGTGAACGCATCGGTATCAAAGTTAGCCATCATTGGCGGCAGACCGGTCAATTTTCAGGGCGGCGTCGGTTACTGGCTGGAAAGCCCGGATGGCGGGCCACAGGACTGGCGGTTCCGCCTCCAGGTTCAATTCGTTTTTTCAAAAGGATGATGAGGGAAGTGCTTTTGTCGTCAACAAACAGAAATGGAGATTGCACATGACAATCAAGCAAACAGGACGGATGGCATCGGTCGCATTGGCGGTCGCAATGGGGCTGTTCATGGCTTTCCCGACGTCGGCGGATGCACTCAGCAAGCGAACCAAAAACACAATAGGCGGTGCTGTCGTCGGAGCGGGTGTGGGTCACCTTGTAGGTGGCAGCGACGGCGCAAAGGCAGGCGCTGTTGTCGGCGCTATCGCTGGCAATCAGAAGAAAAAATAGGCTGAGGGTCAGTTTTACTGCGCCTTCATCCTCGCAAAAGGAATACTCCGATGATCTCGAAAACAAGCAAACGCGCGTCGACCTTCGTCTGCGTTCTTTTTCTGGCCGGAACGGCGTGTGCCGACGAGGAAATGGACCAGATCCTCGAGACGGCAATGCCGTATATGCATCACAGCTGTGGAAGCGTGATCGAGACCTACGAAGACGATGAAGAGGGCATTGCTCAGATCGTGCGCCTGATGGCCATGGTGTCTTTGTACAATCGAGAGATTGATGTGTTGCAAGCCGTGCCGGACGAAACCGATCGAAGCCTGCTCAAGGATGAGTTTGTCGAAGAGCTGGAAGACGCCTGTGACGATGATCCGGGCATGTTGTTGGCCGGGGCTGTCGATCTCGCCGTCAAAGAGACGATGGAAGCGTTTGAGTGATGCAACCGTCGCTTTCGGGTGCAGTCAAATTCGGAGAATGTAGAATGAAACAGACAGCTTATCGTCGCATTGCGCGATGCACGCCTGCCTTGATTGGCGCAGTGTTTGGCGCAAACATTGCCAACGCCCAAGCATCAAACGATACTCTAGATGCCTTGATAGAGGCCCGCGAAATCCCGGTGATGATCGGCAATTTTGCCCGCGCCGCGACGGATATCGAACTGGCCAAATACGTGTCTCTCGCCGGTGGGGTGAACCGTTTCTTTCATTTCCGCGATCCGGGGGACGTCGACAACCAGCCGACGATCCGCATGAATTTCGACACGCTCTACAGCACGGCGGTTGTCGATATCAGCGACGGCGCGACGCTCACGTTGCCCGAGGTGGGCGAGCGGTACATGTCCGCGATGATCGTCAACCAGGATCACTATATCAATGACGTATTCCATGGCGGCGGCAGCTATACACTCGACACGGATACCTTCGACACACCGTATGTCATTGTGTTCATGCGCACCCTTGTGGATGCGACCGATCCCGAAGATGTGGCGGCGGTACATGCCATTCAGGATCAGATGAGCATCGAGGCCGCGTCGTCAAAACCCTTCATTCTGCCTGACTATGATGAAGAGGGCTATGAAGCACTGGTCGCGGGTCTCAATGCGCTGCTTCCGTTCCTTGCCGATAGCACCGGAGGCTTTGGGGCCAAAGGCGAGGTTAATCCGGTGAACCACTTGCTCAACACGGCCATCGGCTGGGGCGGCCTGCCCGAACGTGAGGCGTTCTACGATGGCGCCGCTCCGCAGTTGCCAGTGGGCGAATACAAGATCGAAGTGCCGGCAGATGTGCCGGTGGCGGCGTTCTGGTCGCTCAGTCTCTACAACGACAGCGGCTTTTTCGAGAAGAATAACCGCAACGCCTACAACGTGAATTCTGTCATGGGGACACAGAACGACGATGGCTCGATGACAATCCATCTTGGCGGCTGCGACGACGACCGCGTGAATTGCCTGCCGCTGATGGAGGGGTGGAATTATGTCGTCCGGATGTACCGGCCCGAGCAACAGGTCATTGATGGCAGCTGGACCTTCCCCAAGGTCGTTCCCGTAGATTGAAGGACAAGACAATGAAATCGAAACTTTTACTGACAGCCGCGCTGTGCGCACCGACATTTCTAAGCGCCGAGGATGTCACAGTCGAAAACTTTGTGCGTGCTGAAACGGATCACATGATCCGCTCGCAGATGGACATGTACGGGATAGGTTTTGGCAAATTTGCCCATGTGCGCGACCCCATCACCCCGGACAATCAGGCCGTCATCCGGATGAACCAGGACACGCTGTATTCGGGCCTGATGCTGGATCTGTCGGAGCCTGCGGAAATCACCCTGCCCGACGCGGACGGGCGCTATCAATCGATGCTCGTGATCAATCAGGATCACTACCTGTTTGCCAAGGCCAAGCCCGGGACCTACACGCTGACCGAGGATGAGGTCGGTACCCGCTTTGCCTTCGTGGCGTTCCGCACCTTTGCCGACGTCAGCAACCCGGACGACATCGCAGAGGCCCATGCCGCGCAGGACGCGATTGCAGTTAGCGGTGGTGGCTCTGGACCATTCGAGGCGCCAGACTGGGATCTCCAAAGTCTCGGCGTGGCCCGAAAGGCACTGAGCGATATCGCTGTGCTAGGTTTTGATGCAAGCTATGCATTTGGTAGCAAAGAGCAAACCCGCCCTATTGATCACCTGGTTGGTGCCGCAGCAGGCTGGGGTGGGCTTCCGCGCACCGCCGCGTCCTATATTGTCGACGGAGTGGAGGCCAATGACGGCAAGACCCTGCACGCGGTGACGGTCAAAGATGTGCCCGTTGATGCGTTCTGGTCCATCACAATTTACAACGCCGACGGCTATCTTGAACCCAATGATCTGAACGTGAACAGCTACAACAATGTCTCAGCCACACCAAGCGCTGACGGAGCATATACGATCCATTTCGGTGGCTGCGAAGATGGCCGGATCAACTGCATCCCAATCTCACCCGGCTGGAACTACTCCATTCGCCTGTATGAACCGCAAGAGGCAATCCTCGACGGCAGTTGGACGTTTCCGGCAATAGAGCCGGTAAAATAAGCCGACGCAGCTTGTGACAGCGCTGGTGAAAAAGACCTGCGGAACATCGAAGGACGCGGCTGACAAGCTTGGACGAAACCATTCGACGTAAGACCCGTCGCCCGCATTCACCCAAGGAGAAGATCCGCATCGTTTTGGCGGGGCTTCGTGGCGCAAAGCTTTGCGAGCGGCGGGATGTCCTTGGTCTGTTGAATCTATAACAGCCTTGGCATTGAGCTTCTCGGTGCCTGCTAATCTTCCGACGCGCCCGGACCCGGATGTCAGACACACAAAGCGGGCGCCTCATGGGCGAGCTTAATCACGAAACCAAGGAAGCGCCAAAACCTACACAGGGACAGATCCCTCCATCAGAGATGTCGACAAACTGTGGAGCAAAATGCGAATTCAGGACGCACTGCCCGAAAAACATGTGTCTTTCAAGAATCTTGCAAGAATCGAGACCCGGATTTGATGGCGGAGAGACAGGGATTCGAACCCTGGAGACGGTTCCCCGCCTACACACTTTCCAGGCGTGCGCCTTCGACCACTCGGCCACCTCTCCGTGAGTGGCTTCTTATCCGTGTCACTTGGTGAAGGGCAAGAGGGGAAACACCGAAAAATGCCGCCCGGAGCAATCCCGGGCGGCACGTCGTGATAAACTCCACTCTTAGCCGCGACGGCGGCGCGCAAACCCAAGCGCGGCGAGCCCTGCAACCAGCATCGGCAAAGCTGCTGGCAGCGGCACAGCCGAAGGAGCGACAGCCAACCCGTTCAATGTGCCAAAGCTGCGATCCAAAGCGGTAACTTCAACCAGATTGATCCGCCCCATCATGTCCGCAATCAACGGCACCTCGTAAATGGATTGCCCGCCGGTCATACGTTCAGTCAAAAGTGCATACGCCGTGTTGTCACCTTCCATGAAAGACAGGATGTCGAACCCAATATCCTCGGTGATGTCAAAGGCCATGCCATCGAGATACAGATCACCGACCGTCTCAAGAGTACCGGCGTTATTGCCGAGGGTCGCAAGAATATCCCAATCGCTGTCAATCACGAACTGCGCTGTGCTTGTCGCGTTTGGAACGGCGTTGGTGTAGGCGTTCGCGACAATGTTCGGGTTTACACCCTCATTTTCGTCCCCAGGCACATAGGCAAGGGGTGTTTTCGGCTCAAGGGTCGGGGGCATTTTGTTGGGGAAGAAGACAATGTTTTCTTCTTCGGCCGTAACGATCCGCGCGGCATCCAGAACGTTGTTGAAATCAAAGCCCAGATCATCGTTGCTGGTCGTGCCAAGCGCTTCGACGATCTTTGTCGTGGCGCCGGTCTGGGGATCGATCAGATAGACCACGTCGTCTTCGTTGTCGTACCCGTAAAGCTGGCCGGTCTGAGGACGATAGGCGATTGAATCGAGCGACCGCAGCATACCGTTGAAATCAAGCGTAACGCCAGACGGCGTGCCCTGCCCCGGTGCCGCGAGTGTCACCAGTGTCTGACCTTCGTTGCCAAGCGAGTACACCACTGTGTTCGAACCGAACGTGGCCGCGCTCAGCGGGCTAGCGACCAATACAAAACATACTCCAGCAACTCGTGTGAAATGACCTGTCATCTTTTGATTTCCCTGTTGTTGACGATCCCCAGCGTGAAGCGAGGATGTTGAAGTCACGGGGCTCAGACAGAATAGTTTCACATGCGTAAATTTTTTTGTTGGCGGAGCGCAATTTTCAGGTGGACTCGCCGTCGCCGTCCCCATCCGCTTCACCCCCGGGCACCTCATCGGCCTGCATTGGCTTTGGCGGTGACGCAGGGGCTTTCGGCACGTTCGGTGCCGCGGCGGCCAGCGTTTCGGGGTTTCTCAACCAGACATCGCGCTGCGCAAACGGTATCTCGATATTTTCCTCGGTAAACCGAGCGGCGATCTCGTGGTTTAAGTCGGACTTGACCGCCAGCAGGAAGTTCACGTCGCGCAGGATCGCCCGGATCTCAAAATCGAGCGAATCCGCTCCGAAGCCAATGAAAAGGATCGAAGGCGGTGGCGAGATGACGATCATGGGGTGGGCATTGGCGATTTCCGACAAGATACCTTCGACGCGGCGCGTATCGGTCCCATAGGCGACCCCCACAGGGACAATCACCCGGCCGATGGAATTGCCTTTCGTCCAGTTGGTCACGACCCCCGAAACAAGGTCCGCGTTTGGAACAATCACGCTGGTCTTGTCAAAGGTTTCAATGCGTGTTGCCCGAACAGAAATGGATCGAACATGGCCCATTACCCCACCGACCTCGATCCAGTCGCCTTCCGCAACCGGCCGTTCGATCAACAAGATGATCCCGGACACAAAGTTCGACACGATCGTCTGTAGACCAAAACCAATGCCAACCGCCAAGGCACTGGCAAAGATGGCAAACGACGACATGTCGATGCCAGCGGTGGTTATGGCGGCAATTGCTGCCAAGAAAATACCAAGATAGCTGACGCCAGATACGATGGCCGTACGCGCCCCGATATCCAGTTTGGTCTTTGGAAGAATGGAGTTGCGAAGTCCGCCCTGAATCAGCCGGGTGATCATGTATCCGAAGGCAAAAACCAAAAGAAACGTGAAAAACTCGGTCGGCGAAATACGCACATCGCCAATCATGAACCCGCCCCGAACTTGCGCCCAAAGCTCCGTAAGGTCGGTGACGCGTGCGCCCCACATCAAGGCGATGGCCGGAAGGGAAAGCACCACCAGCAGAGCACCAATCAGGGTTGGAACAAGGCTGTCCTCTACACGGGCCTGCGACTCAAGTGGCTCATCGCGATGGGTCTGATGCACGATGGCGGCATACATGTCGGCAAACCCGCGTTGCGTAAGTGCCAAAAATCCAAACAGAAAGAATGTTCCCGCCGCAGGGTAAATCACCTGCCGCGCCAAGACGACGTAACCAGCCAGCCCCGCCAGAACCGCCACAAGCGACGCGATCATCCCAATCAACGCGACGACGGACACCACTGTGTTGACGAAGGCGCGATCATCTTCCTCTACTTGGGATGCAGACACCGACCGGCGGAAAAACCGTGCCATCCGAAAAAGCCCAACAGCGGTAATGATACTCAGGATGAAACCGGAGTAGGCAGAGGCCCTATCGTCCACCGACAGTCTTTGCTCGAGTACCTGTATTCCTTGATACAAGGACAGCGTCACAACCATCATGAACGCGGTGCGGCGCGCCTTGGGCAACATCTTCGGCGACAACAGCAACGGGCTGTTCTCTGGCTCATCCCATGGGAAAAGCCGCGCCACGAGCCAAGTTCCCAGGATCATAGCGAACCCAAACGCCACCACAGCCAAGAGAACCGTGCTTCCGGTTGGCCCAAAAATCCCGGTCAATTGCAACGCGGCGACCAGCAGGCTCAACCCAATCCACGGCAGAGCAAGCTGGGCCACCACGTTCAAGAGGTTAAGAAGCTTGCGCGGAACGGGTTTGCGGATGCCGTGGATGCTTTTAGCAAGTCTGTTCGACCAATATCGACTGCGGAACAACATCAGTGCGCCCGCAATCAATGACAGTCCGGCAGATGGAAGGTTGCCGATGATTTTGCTTCTGGTTTCGTCGTTCGACAGACGGGAATAGATCTCTGTCGGCACGTCGAGGGCGATCTGTTTCAGTTCGGCAAGAGGCTCTTCCCAATTCAGCGGATTGACCGGCAAGGGAAACCGCTCAAGGATCAACCGCGTTTGGCGCGCCCTCAATTCTGCGTCGATATCGCTAACGATTTCATCAGCTTCGGCAAAAGCTTCGGTCGCGCGCAGGGATGGCGCACGCAACCGCGAGAGTTCCTCTTCCAACGAAGCACGCCGGGCTTGCACCTCTTCCGCTTCAGTTTCGCCTTCCGCGGGCTCCGGACCTAAAGTGTCAAGCTGGCGTCGGACCCGTTCCAGTTGTGTTTGGTTGGCGCTTTCTTCCTCTTGGAATTTGTCCCGAAACGCAACAACTTCAACGCGGAGCCGTTCCAACGTCTGCTCATTGGCGACATCGGCCTCAAGAATCCGGTCGACCCGCTGCACCATCGATTCCCACTGATCCATGTAGGCATCGTCTAACGCCAGCGCTGCCCCACCGATTGGAATTAGCAGGCACGAGAACAGTAGCGCGAGCCAGCTCGCGCGCAGGGTCGAAATAAGGGTCATTTTTCTCAGTCTTCGAAAACGGTTGGCAAGTTGGCGTCGTGCCGTTCCAACCAACTTGGAATCGGCAAGCCCTTCTCTTTCAGGAATACCGGATTATAAAGCTTGGATTGGTACCGTGTCCCGTAGTCACACAGGATCGTGACAATCGTGTGTCCGGGTCCAAGCTCACGCGCCATGCGCACGGCGCCCGCAATGTTGATCCCCGACGAGCCACCAAGGCACAAGCCCTCCTCGGCCAAAAGGTCAAACACAATCGGCAACGCTTCGGCATCCGGGATGCGGTAAGCGTGGTCCGGCTTGAACCCTTCGAGGTTGGCAGTTATCCGCCCCTGCCCGATCCCTTCGGTGATGGACCCACCTTCGGATTTCAATTCGCCCTCGGTGTAGAAGCTATACAACGCAGCACCTTCGGGGTCCGCCAGACCAATCTTGACGCCCTTTGGCTGCAAGGCTTCGGCAACACCCGCAACTGTGCCTCCAGAGCCGACAGCACAGATGAAGCCGTCGACTTTGCCGCCTGTCTGTTCCCAAATTTCTGGGCCAGTGGTTTCCACATGTGCTTGCCGGTTGGCAACGTTGTCGAACTGATTTGCCCAAATCGCCCCGTTCGGGGCCGTTTTGGCCAACTCTTCTGCCAATCGCCCGGAGTAGCGAACATAGTTGTTAGGGTTGCGATACGGCGCTGCGGGAACCTGAACCAATTCCGCCCCAGCCAGGCGGATCATGTCTTTCTTTTCCTGGCTCTGGGTTTCCGGGATCACGATCACCGTCTTGAACCCCATGGAACAGCCAACCAGCGCCAGACCGATGCCCGTGTTGCCCGCCGTGCCTTCGACAATCGTGCCCCCCGGTTTCAACGCCCCGCGCGCCACCGCATCGCGAATTATATACAACGCCGCGCGATCTTTTACGGACTGGCCCGGGTTCATGAACTCGGCCTTGCCGAGGATCTCGCAACCGGTTTCGTCGCTCACCTTGTTCAGGCGGATAAGCGGGGTGTTTCCGACGGCAGAGGCAAGGTCGTTGTAAATTGTCATGGCGTTCTCTCCGGGGTGGCGCGTGGTTCAGCCTGTCTAGGCACCGACGCGCCGGGATTCAACCAGACTGGCGAAGCCTGCTATGATTAAGCTCTAACCAAAACACGGAAAGCTGCAAGGTTCCGACTGGCGCACGCCCTTCAGCAATCAACGCCAAAAGCTCGGTTCGCGGCATGATATGCCCACGAATATCTTCGCCCTCTGTCGCAAGGCCACCCAGACCGGCGGCACTCTCTGGCAGATCGGCAATGCCGATATAGCTATAGATGTATTCCGAAAACGCGCCGGTCGTCGGGTAATAGTCAGCAACCGCATGCAGGGCGCTCAGTTTCAGACCCGCCTCTTCCCATGTTTCCTTGTGCGCGGTGTCTTCCGGTGTATCGCCCGGCTCAATTCGCCCGGCTACCGGTTCCGGCAACCAAGGCGACGGATCAGCACGACCAATGGGCGAGACACGCACCTGTTCCACTACCAACACGCAATCGCGCACTGGATCATAGGGCAACACCGTCACAGCATCGGCAGCGATAAAACAAGCACGGTCCAAGGGGCCGCTATCCGTTCCATCAAACCGGTCATGCGAATAGACATAGTCCTCAACGGCGAAATACCGCGCATAAGGGCGTTTGGTGGACTGAATATTCAGATTGCTCTCGTCAAAACCGCCCAGTGATTTGCGCGGCGTTGTCCGCGCCCGCACACGTGCATCGGCGCGCGCCCAGATCATGTTCAACCGAGATTGCGCCTCTGAACTGTTTTGCACCCCCAACAGATCGACGATTTCACTCACGGCTTCACGCCAGATCGAAAGCCAGCGCGGGGCAAACGGTTCTGCAAAAACCCGGCCACCCAGTTCGGCACCTGTCAACGCCACCCTTTGCACATCCCCAACGGCTTCTGGAAGCGCCGCATGAACTGCTGCGTAAAAGATCAGCCGCTCTTGGGCATCGCCTTCGGGCAGATCGACCACTATCCCCCCGCCGTCATGCGAAGCCCACACTTCTTCAAGCGCAAGGCCGGTTACAGCTTGAAAAAGCGTTGGATCATCAAAAGGGGTCATCAACAGGAAGGGCATGGTAAACTCCGGGAACTGCACGCCTTCCTTCGCAAATCGCCGCCCGTTTGGCCATTGGATACCGGAAGTTGCGGGTCGTCAGATTGGCGCACGCACAGTGATTTGCGTCACGTCACAAACGCCGGACCGAAACGCTGCAGCGCAGGACGTGAGATAGTAATCCCACATGCGCTTGAACCTGTCGTCAAATTCCATTTTCGCCACGTCTTCCCACCGAGCGTTGAACGTGTCGGACCAGCGTCGCAGTGTTTGGCTATAGCTGTCGCCAAATTCGACAGAGCCAGCAACACTGAGGCCCACTGCTTCGACCTCGCGGCGCAAAACCGATGGGCTGGGAAGCATACCTCCCGGAAAAATGTACTTCTGAATGAAGTCCACTTGCTTGCGATAGCCTTCGAACCGGTCATCCTCAACTGTGATGATTTGCAAGGTCGCGGCCTTGCCGGGTTTGAGCCGATCGCGAAGCGCCTTGAAGTAGACTGGCCAGTAACGTTCCCCGACAGCTTCGAACATCTCGATAGACGCGATCCCGTCATATTTGCCGGTCTCATCGCGATAGTCCTGCAACTTGATATCAACCTTGTCTGACAGCCCTGCGGCGGCGACACGGGCAGTGGCGAAATCAAATTGCTCGCGGCTGATCGTAAGGCCCGTGACCTTAAGCCCCCGCTCGCGCGCCGCGTATTCCGCAAACCCGCCCCAGCCGCAGCCGATTTCCAACACGTGATCACCGGGCACAGCCCCCATTAGATCGACCATGCTGGCGTACTTCGCTGTCTGCGCCGCCTCCAGGCTTTCCTGACCGGTTTGGAAAATCGCAGACGAATAGGTCATCGTCTCATCCAGCCACAACTTATAGAAATCATTCCCCAAATCGTAATGATGCGAGATGTTCTTGCGCGCCTGACGTTTGGAATTGGACTGCAACCAAAACCGCAACCGTTCATAGGCCCGCACAAGCGCGACACCTGGATACCCGTCCAGCATGTGGTCCGCTTCATCATGTACAAGATCCATGAACGCCTGAAGATCCGGCGAGGACCACCATCCATCCATATACGCTTCGGAAAAGCCCAGATCTCCGTCTCGGAGCATTCTTGAAAAAAGATCGCCGTTATGGACTGTCACTGCAGCCACCGGGCCAGGGTCCTTCCCTTCGGCGCGAAAAACACGGCCATCCGGCAAAGTGATGTCCAACCGCCCAGCGCGAATGCTCAGGGCTTGAGCAAAGACAGATGCGAAGTAACGTGGCAGACCCTCTTGGCCTTCAGTGCTGGTCAATATTGTCATTTTTGTTTTTGTGCCTGCTGTGTTGGGGTGCCGCAGACACGCAGCAACCCTCTTGTTGGTTTCAAATCATGAATGTCGGTTTTGGTACGCGTCAAGAGCGCGCCGCCTGCCATCTTCGGCGCTCACGACCGGGTCTGGGTATGTGTCATTCGCAGACAGACCCCAACTTTGGGGGATCGCATCAAAGAACGCGCTCGCGAGTGGATCAGGGTTCGACCGGCCTTCCGCGATCCAGCGCCCCTCATACACACGATTTCGGTCAAATTTGTCCAACTGCGTTACAGGGTTGAAAACGCGAAAATACGGCGACGCGTCTGGCCCGCTGCCTGCGACCCACTGCCAGCCCATTGCATTGGATGCCGGATCCCAATCGCGCAATGTGTCGGCGAACCAATCAAGCCCAATCTTCCAATGGCTCATCAAATGTTTGCACAGATACGAGCCGACGATCATGCGGCCCCGGTTATGCATATTTCCGGTGACGTACAACTCGCGCATCGCAGCATCGACAAAACGGATGCCGGTACGTCCTTGTTGCCACGCGCGGACATGTGGGTGGCTGGCATCTTCATTCCAAGGAAAGGCATCCCACTCAGATCGCCAGTTGCGCGTTGTGATCTGCGGCGTGTGATAGGAAAGGTGATGGGCAAAATCACGCCAAACGAGTTCCTTGAGAAAGGTTTCAGCCCCGGACTTTCCTTGCCGCATCGCCTCTAGCCCGGCATGCCAACAGGTTCTTGCACTGATCTCGCCGAGCGTCAGGTTCTCGCTGAGCAAAGATGTCCCTGTCTTGCCGGGTATATCGCGTGCCTGCGCATAATCGTCCACGCCGTGCGCCATAAATGCCCCAAGCCGACCCTGCGCTGCCCGCTCGCCAATTGTAAAATGAGGGCGGACAATTTCGGCTCCCCGATGCATCGGCGCATCCAATGCCCAATCCGCAAGATCGTCACTCGCAGGCCAGTCCGACGGCGCAGGGATCGTCCCGGGCGTCGAAAGGGGCTCCGACAATTCGCGGTTCTGAACCGAACGCCAAAACGGAGTGTAGACCCGATAGAACCCACCGGTCTTGGTCTCAACTGTCCACGGGTCGAACAGGACGTGCCCAGTCTTGCGGATTACCTCTAGCCCATCTTCCTCCAGCGCGTCGCGAACCTTTTCATCCCGGTTCTTGGCATCCGGATCAACAAGCACGGACCAGACAACGCTCCGGGCACCAGTCTCGCGTGCGATTTGCCGAAGTGTGGTTAACGCATCGCCGCGCCGCAGAACCAGCCGCGACCCCCGATCTTCGAGTGCCCCGGCGAGCGCGTCGGCTCCCAGACCCATTCGCCACCGCGGCACAACACCATAGCTGTCATGGACCTCGTCCATAATGAACACGGGAATAATCGGGCCGCCACGTTCAATCGCGGCGCACAAGGCGGGGTTGTCTGCGAGCCGCATGTCGCGGCGTATCCACCAGATCGTCGGTGCGGTTTCACTCATAATTCTATTGGACAGTCCTGTTTATCAGTGATCAACCTAGTCCAAAGCGCATCGCGTCAAGCGCAAAGCGGCTGCCGATTGGCCTTTATGGTGCTATTCCGACCTGCATGACGCGCTGCCAGACGAAAGAACACTCCTAAAAGCTCTTTTTTCAGCGCAACGGGCAGCAAACCAGTCAAGCTGGCCGCATCGCCCGGTGGGCGGTTCAAACCATCGCCAAAAGGGAAAGCGTCAGCCGCTGCCAATTAGGATACCCGCCGCAAGCACCAATGCCCCGCCTAGGACAACCTGCATTGCAGCCCGAAAGAACGGTGTTTGCATATACCGGTTTTGAATCCACGCAATCGCCCACAATTCCACGAACACCACGATGCACGCGATCACGGTTGCCGTCCAGAAGTGCGGGATAAGGTAAGGCAGGGCGTGTCCCAGCCCGCCAACAGTGGTCATCACACCCGAGGCGACACCGCGTTTCCATGCTGCCCCGCGGCCCGAAAGCTGCCCGTCATCCGATGCGGCTTCGGTAAAGCCCATCGAGATACCCGCCCCGACCGACGCGGCGAGCCCGACAAGAAATGTTGTCCACGTGTCCTGCGTCGCGAACGCCGTGGCAAAGATCGGCGCCAGTGTCGAAACGGACCCGTCCATCAACCCCGCAAGGCCCGGTTGGACCCAAGTCAGCAAAAACTTGCGCTGTTCCGTTTGCGCTTCGGTATCACGGGCTTCGTCGGTCAGGTGTTCCTTCACCAACTCACCCGCCCGGGTTTCATGCCCGGCTTCGGCGGCGGCAAGATTGTTCAGCAAGGCCCGTGTGTCGGCATCGCGACTGCGTTGTGCCGCAACCTCGTAAAAGCGCTGCGCATCGCGTTCCATGATTTCGGCCTGCGCCCGCATGTCTTCAATGGACAACGTTTGCGATAGCCAGACCGGGCGGCGGTTATAATAATCCGCCACATGTTCGCGCCGGATCAACGGAATGTCATCGCCAAAACGGGTTTTGTGCAAAGCGATAAGCCGCTGCGCGTGACCCTCTTCTTCAGTGGCCATGCCATCGAAAACGGCGGCACTGGCGGGGAATTCTTCACGCAGATGGGCGGCGAAACCGCGATAGATGCGGCTATCGTCTTCTTCCGACGAAATGGCGAGAGCCAGCACTTCTTGTTCTGACAAGTCAGAGAAGTGGCGCTTGCTGGACAGAAAATGGATCATGAGAAACCTGCATTTGCTTGTTTAGAATAATTCTAAATGTGGGCAGTCGAAACTTCAAGTCTGTGCGCATCAGGCTGCAAGCCTGCTTGCAAGATGCGCCCGGCTTGCCTATCTTTACATTGTTCTTCGGAACTATGGCGATAAACGCGCTCGTAATAAGCGGCTCGGACCCGGGGGCGGTACCCGGCGGCTCCACCAACATTCCGTCATTTGCGGAAGATGGGGCCGAAATAGGATCGACGGACGTCTAAAGGAGTAGCCTTTGCTCGGTGAGGTACCACCGTTATCGGTCCGAAAAGTACAATTGCAAATGACAATCGTGCTCCGGTGGCTGTTGCTGCGTAAGCAGTAATGACATCGAAACTTAAGCCCTTGCGCCTAGCAGCGTAAGGCGGGGTTCGCAGGCACCTGGCAACAGAAGCCTGCACTTCCCTCCCCCATTCCCAATCAAATTTGAAACTCTTGTGACAAGCGGCCTGATCCATTGCCGAACAGTTGGGGCGCGTGTTCTATCGCCTTCATGACCCCTTCGGCACACTCTCTCACAGACCTGGCGCATGTCTTTGGACGTATCGGCCTGCTGTCCTTTGGCGGGCCTGCGGCGCAGATCGCCTTGATGCATCGCGAATTGGTGGAAAACCGGCGCTGGATGACAGAGGGTGAGTTCTTGCGCGCCGTGTCTTTTTGCATGCTCTTGCCCGGTCCTGAGGCGATGCAATTGGCCACCTATGCCGGGTGGCGACTGCGCGGCGTGCCCGGCGGGCTGATCGGCGGCCTGCTGTTCGTTCTCCCCGGAGCGCTGCTCATTGCCGCGCTTGCCCTGCTCTATGGCAATTACGGGACCCTTCCTGTGGTGCAGGCAGCCTTTCTTGGCGTGAAGGCCACTGTGGTTGTGATCGTTGTGCAAGCCGTGCTGTCGCTGGCCCGGCGAACGTTGATGCGCCCTGATCGTTGGACGCTTGCCGCTTTGTCTTTCGTGGCCATTTTCGCGCTGAAATGGCCGTTCCCGGTGATCATTCTGCTTGCCGGCGCCTACGGTTTCGCAACTGCAAAGGGCGGATCGCGCGCCGCACCGCCACCACTGCCCCCGTCTTGCCTGACCCGAACCGTCGTTATTTGGGGTGGGTTGTGGAGTGCGCCGATAATTGCGCTTTGGATCGCGGGTGCGCATTTTCTGACAGATTTGGCACTCTTTTTTGCCAAGCTGGCGCTTGTGACCTTCGGTGGCGCATATGCCGTACTGGCCTATATGACCCAGACCGTGGTCAGCGAAAAAGGGTGGATCGATACCGCGCAAATGATCGACGCCCTGGGTCTGGCCGAAACCACGCCCGGCCCGCTGATCCTTGTCACCCAATTTGTCGGCATGCTGGCTGGCGATGCGCAGGGTGGCCCGGTACTGGCCCTGCTGGCCGGGGTGCTTGTGCTTTGGGTCACCTTCGTGCCCTGTTTCCTCTGGATTTTCGCGGGCGCACCTTATGTGGACTGGATCGACCAAAAGCCGCGCCTGTCCGGCGCACTCTCAGCTATTACTGCGGCTGTTGTGGGTGTCATCCTAAACCTGTCGGTATGGTTCGCTGCGCATGTGTTTTTCGCTGACATCGGCACTGTGCAAATTGGCCCGCTTCGGGTGATGCGGCCTGTATTGGACAGTTTCGGCCCGGATGCAGCCGCGCTGTGCTGTGCCGCAGTTGTGATGATCTGGTGCCGCTGGCCCCTCCCGACTGTTCTGGCATGCGCGGCCGTAGCCGGCGCAGGGATCAGGTTTACCGGCCTATCATCACTTTGACGCGGCAAAGGCCCTTTTCATTCCCGCACCGCATCCGCTAGACCTAAGTCAAAGAGAGGGCGGCCCATGTCACGCAGTATCGATTACGGAAACCTGATGCACCGCGCGATGCGGACGTTGATCCAGAACGTTCTGGCGGATATCGCCCAGAATGGTCTGCCGGGCGAGCATCACTTTTTCATAACCTTCGACACGCTGCATCCCGAGGTACAACTGGCCGATTGGCTGTCTGACCGCTATCCCGAAGAAATGACAATCGTCATCCAGCACTGGTTCGACAACCTGACAGTTACGGATGAAGGCTTTGCAATCACGCTGAATTTCGGCGATCGCCCCGAACCCATGTACATCCCATATGACGCGATTCGCACGTTTGTGGATCCGTCTGTCGAATTTGGCCTGCGCTTTGAAACGCAGGAGTCAGACGATGATGACGACGACGATGGCGATGATTTTGAAGATATCGGTGCCCCCATGGCCGAAGACGTGCCCGCAAAGGGGCATGAGGGCAAGCAAGACGCCGAAATCGTCAGCCTCGACAAGTTTCGCAAGTAACTGCGGCTTCGCTGCAATTGCCCCCGGCCGCCCCGCGCCATAAACAACGGGCAAACACTTGGCTGAGAGGACAGTTCAAATGACCGCAACCCGCACCGAAACCGACAGCTTCGGCCCGCTTGAGGTTCCCACCGACAAGTACTGGGGCGCACAGACACAGCGCAGCCTGATGAACTTTCCCATCGGCTGGGAAAAACAGCCAATCGCCATCGTCCGCGCTCTTGGCGTGATCAAACAGGCCTGTGCCCAGGCCAACGTCAAACTTGGCGATCTGGATGAAGAGCGGGGCGCAGCCATCGTGCAAGCCGCCTCCGAAGTGGTTGCAGGCAAGTTCGACGACAACTTTCCGCTTGTTGTGTGGCAAACTGGGTCCGGCACCCAGTCGAACATGAACTCGAACGAAGTAATTGCAAACCGCGCGATCGAAATCTTGGGCGGCACCATCGGCAGTAAAGACCCCGTGCATCCGAACGATCACTGCAACATGGGCCAGTCGTCAAACGACACATTCCCAACCGCGATGCATGTTGCCGCCGCCATGACCGTGCGTGATGTTTTGTTGCCCGGCCTCGAAAAACTGGCAAGCGGGCTGGAGGCGAAATCCGCCGAATTCAAAGACATCATCAAGATCGGCCGCACGCACACGCAAGATGCAACGCCCCTGACCTTGGGTCAGGAATTCTCGGGGTATGCGCATCAGGTTCGTCAGGGCATCGCCCGCATCAACGCGGCACTACCCGGTATCTATGAGTTGGCACAGGGCGGCACAGCCGTTGGAACCGGTTTGAACACCAAGCCCGGCTGGGGCGAAATGGTTGCGGCCAACATGGCTGAAATCACTGATCTGCCTTTCGTGACAGCCCCAAACAAGTTTGAAGCACTGGCCGCCCACGACGCCATGGTGTTCATGTCCGGCGCCATCGCGACCGTGGCCGGCTCTTGCTACAAAATCGCAAACGACATCCGTTTCCTTGGTTCTGGTCCCCGGTCCGGTCTGGGCGAATTGATCCTGCCCGAAAACGAACCCGGTTCGTCGATCATGCCCGGCAAGGTCAACCCGACCCAAGCCGAAGCGCTGACCCAAGTCGCGGCGCATGTCATGGGCAATGATGCCGCGATCAAGTTCGCCGGAAGCCAAGGGCATTTCGAGTTGAACGTTTATAATCCGATGATGTCCTATAACTTGCTGCAATCCATGCAGCTTCTGGGCGACGCCGCAGACAGCTTCACAGAACGGATGCTGATGGGCATCAAGGCGAATGAACCGCGCATTGAAAAGCTGATGACCGAGTCGCTGATGCTGGTGACCGCGCTGGCGCCGACAATCGGCTATGACAATGCGACCAAGGTTGCCAAGACCGCGCACAAGAACGGCACGACCCTCAAGGAAGAGGCAATCGCGCTTGGCTTTGTGGACGAAGCAACCTTTGACGCGGTCGTTCGGCCCGAACAAATGATCGGCCCAAAGGCCTGATCTTGGCGGATCAGCCCATAAACCTGAACCGCGCGCGCAAGGCGCGTGCGCGGCTCGACAAAGCGCGAAAATCGAACGAAAACGCGCTAAAGTTTGGGCGAACCAAAGCGCAGAAGGCACAGGAAACGGCGGAGCGGACGCGGGTGCATACGAGTCTTGACGCCCATCGCAAAGACAATGACGAGAGCGACGCATGACCGATGCACGCCCCCGCAAACGGTCGCTCACCCTCAAGGGCCACCAAACCAGCGTCTCGCTCGAAGATGCGTTCTGGATCTCGTTTCGGGATATCGCCAATGCCCAAGGCAAGGCCGTGAACGCACTGGCCGCAGAGATAGACGCCGCGCGCGGGCTGGATTGCGGGCTTGCCTCAGCGATCCGTGTTTTCGTTCTGAACCATTATCGCGACGCCGTGGCCATAATGGACCAAGAGACGTGACCTGCGAGGTCCGGGTTGAAACGCTGGCCGGGCTTCGCTTGCCGCAGAGCTTCCCACTCCGCCGCGATCACGTCGTCGCGCAGGCCCACCAGACGGCGGACTACCTAGCGAAGTACGACCGCCGCACGCTGTTCTATGACTGCCAGTACGACACAGCGCGAGGGCAGTTTCTGATCACAGCACCAAGATTGTTGAACCTCTGGCCCGTGCTTCGCGATGGGCTTCGCATTGGGGGGCGGCCCGTGCGCGGACTGCGCCGCAAGGTATTTCCGAAGTGCGAAATCATCAGCGCAAAGGCCCCTTTGGGCCCGGTAAGCGTGGTGTTTGAAGAAAGTGATCTGACCGTCTCACCCCGGCGCTTGGACACTGCCCCGTTTAACGGCGCAAATGCCATCATCACCATGAGCAAGAACAACCCGCTGGACTGGATCGCCGATTGGGCCCGGTTCTACGTCAAGGCACACGGGCTGACTGCCGTGTTGTTCATCGACAATGGATCAGACACCTATACCCCAGCCCAACTGACCCAAACGCTGGCCGCTGTGGACGGTTTGCACCATGCCACGATCTTAAGCGCCCCATTCGCCTATGGCCCGCTCGTGTCGGGACGTGCGGCAAAGATCAAACCCAATTTCCTGAAATCCGCGATGCTGAACATGGCACGATGCGGTCCGCTTTCTCGTGCGAACGCTGTCCTGAACGTTGATATCGACGAGCTGGTACAAGGCCCGGAAGGCACATCACTGTTTGATGCCGCCCGGTCCGCATGGCACGGCACATTGAACATCGGCGGAGAGTTCGTCTTTCCTGCGCCGGGCACGTCTGGCCCGGCCCCGCAACGCGTCCATACGTTCCGCGCAATCCCGCCACGCATCTCAACACGTAAGTGGGCAGCACGGCCGACCGGAATACTCAGCAAAATGGGCTGGTTTGTGCATCAGGTCGGCGGGGAGCCATTCAGGCTGGTTCCCGAAAGCCGCGATTTTCGACTTGTGCATTGCAGCGCAGCCAACTTGAACTGGTTTCGCGGTCCGGACTCTGCCCAGACCGACACACTGCGCCCGGACGCAACACTGCACGCCATGATGGACCAGGTTTTCAATGACTGACACCAACGCAAAAGCCGTCGCGCTTCAAGGGCACGTCCTTCCATTGGATGGGCCGATTTTGCGCGACCATGTTCGGCCCGAAGACCGCCGAAGCGACCACTACCTTGAACGGTTTGATCGCACGACGTTGTACTACGACTGCGTATACTTGCCAGACCGGGGCAGCTATCTGTTTACAGCTCCAAGGTTTTTGAACTTGTGGGCACCCTTCCGCACTGGCTTGCGGATCAACAGTCAGCCCGTGAAACGTGTGCGCCGCAAACGCTGGCTCCGCTGTGAACAGGTCGAAGTCCGCGCGCCGCAAGGGGCACTCAGCCTGATTTGGCAGGGCGAGGAGTTGCCCGTCATCGCGCGCGCATCTGAGGCTGGCACCTTCGCCGGGCTCAACGCGCTTGTCGCCGTTAACAAGAATAATGCGCTGGACTGGATCGAAGACTGGGCCGCTTACTATGCGGCCGCCCATGGCGCGCAGGGGGTTGCCCTGTTTGACAACGGATCCACAGATTACACGCCGCAAGACATCGCGGCCCGCCTGAAGGCGGTGCCGGGCATGAAATCGGTGCGGGTCTTTTCCGCCCCCTACCCTTATGGCCCCAGCGACCACAGTAAAAAGCTTGAGGTCAGCCCCCGCTTTTTTCAAACCGGCATGCTGAATATCGCACGGCGCGATGCCTTTGCCCGTGCCCGCGCGGTTCTGAATGTGGATATCGATGAAATCGCCATCTCACAAAGCGGTGCAAGCGTGTTTGATGCTGCGGTATCACATCCGCTTGGCATGGTCACGATTCAGGGCAGTTGGGTCTATCCGGCCCCCGGCACCCAAGGCCCCACAGGTCAGGGCGCACACCGCTTCCGCAATACCCCGGATGACAAATGCAATCAGAAATGGTGCCAAGCTCCAAATGGTGTGTTCGGGCGACACTTCGGGTGGGCTGTACACCGAGTGGACGAAGTGTTTCAGAACCTGCTGACCCAGCAACCCGATATTCGGCTGGCGCATTGCAAAGGCACATCGACTGGCTGGAAGGCCAAGCGCTTTGACCTTCCTGCTGGCCTGTACGAAGACCCCGCTCTGACCCGCGTCATGGACAGCGGCTTTCCGCAGCGGGATTAACCCAAGAGAGCCAAGGCCGGAAACTGTTCCAGCAGCCACCAGGACAGGCGGGTAAAAGCCCCTGTCAAAAGCATTGCGCCGACCAAAACCAACAATCCGCCCATAACGCGCTCGATGGTAACCATATGCTTTTTAAGCCGGTTCATGACCGACATTGACCGGCTCATGAATATGGCGACCAGCAAGAATGGTACACCCAAACCCAGAGCATAGACACCCAACAACAGGGTTCCGCGGGCAATCGACGCCTCTGATGCTGCGATCGACAGGATTGCGCCCAGTTGCGGGCCGA
Organism: Meridianimarinicoccus aquatilis; assembly: GCF_004358675.1. Classification (GTDB taxonomy): domain Bacteria; phylum Pseudomonadota; class Alphaproteobacteria; order Rhodobacterales; family Rhodobacteraceae; genus Meridianimarinicoccus; species Meridianimarinicoccus aquatilis. The sequence goes on from NZ_SMZO01000013.1 coordinate 45,744, forward strand.
TGCACGGGGTCCAGCCAAACGCAAAGGCGAGCCCCAGAACATACGCGCCGAGCGCTGTGCCGCCGCGATCTCCGGCGTCAAGCCGCGCCTCGCGGTCAAGTATGGGGATGCGAAACACGTTCAGAAAATGCAGGCCAAAGACAATGACTACGACGCCGGAGATTTTTGAGAACAAAGTTTGGTTCTGTAAGAAAAACGCTCCAAAGGCCGACGCCGTGAACCCCAGAAACAGAAACACCGTGGACAGACCCATCACGAAAAACAGCGCGGGAAGAATTGCACGGCGGCGCGCACTGCTATCTTGCATATCCCCCACTGTTATCCCGCTCATATACGCCAAATACGGCGGTACAATTGGAAGAACGCAGGGCGACAGGAATGACAGCATCCCGGCGGCAAGAGCGACGATCATCGCGGGCAAAAGGGCCGCGTCTATGATTTCTATTCCGAACATTCCTGACGCGTACACCAGTGTGCGACCTTCGTCACGAAACGTGTCGTCACATTCGCGTGGCAATCATGTCAATCGCAGCCTATATCGCGGCTATGCACATTGATCTTGAAGTCGACGCCATTGGGCTGCTGTGCCCGCTTCCCGTTCTAAGGGCACGCAAACGCTTGCAAGGGCTACAAACCGGGCAGGTTCTGTGCCTGATTGCGGATGATCCCGCAGCCATTGTGGACGTACCCCATTTCTGCGCTGAAGCGGGACACACGCTTGTTTTACAACAAGAACATGGAAACGCCCGGCACTATTTCATCCGCAAGGGATAGCACCGGGCGCGATCACATGGCTTTAGCCGACCGACCACCAGCCGCGTTTTTTCGGCTTGGCTGGCTCTTCAGGCGCTGCTTCTGGCGCGGGGTCCTCAGCAACAGAGTCCGGCTCAGCGGCTGGAACAACCTCTGCAACCGTTTCGACCTCAGCCACCGCAACGGGGCTCTCTACCGGCGCTTCGGGCTCTGGTGACGCAAGTTCCTCAGCCTGAGGGGCAACTTCAGCAACCGGGGCAGCAGTCTCTTCAACAACGGCTGTCTCTGCCACAGGCTCAACAGGGTGTTCTATCTCTGCTGCTGGTTCTGCCAGGGCGTCTTGTTGCGCTTCGGCGACTGCCTGGACCACTTCGGCCACCTCAACGGCGGGGCTTGCTGGCTCAGAAGGGCTTTCTTCTGGGGCCGCCTCAGAGACGACGGAAACATCCGCTACAGGCTGCGCCTCTGGCGTGGCTTCGCCATCACTGGATGTAGGTGCGTCGCCGTTTGACGGCTGGGCAACATTTCCGTTGTCTTCGCCATTCTCCGCATCGCCACCATTTCCACCCCGCCGCCGCCGACGACGACGGCGCTTTTTCTTCGGTTTGCCTTCGTCATCGCCGCGAACCTCTTTGGGTTGCGACTCGGGCTGGGTAACCTCTGCCTCGGGCGCTTCTTCTACTTCGACGTCAATCTCTTCGGGCTCTTCATCCGGCATCTGCGACATGTCGATAGAGATGACAGGCGCGACCTTCTCGACCTTGCGTGTGGCCGTCTTGAACTTCTCAACCGAGAAATCAGGGCTGATCAGGTGCATGTCGGCCTCAACGCGGACAGCCATGCCATACCGCATCTCAAGCCGTGCGATATGCTCGCGCTTTTCGTTGATGAGGTAGTTGACGATCGCGATGGGCGCTTTGACCAGAACTTCGCCGGACCGGTTGCGCACGCCTTCCTCTTCCAACTCGCGCAGGATCGACAGGGCAAGGTTATCATCGGAGCGGACAAGCCCGGTGCCGTGGCAATGGGCGCAAGGCTTGGTCGTGGCTTCGATCATACCCGGACGCAAACGCTGCCGCGACATTTCCAGCAGACCAAAGCCCGAAATACGGCCCATTTGAATGCGCGCGCGGTCCGTCTTGAGCTTGTCTTTCAGGCGCTTCTCGACGGCGGCGTTGTTCTTGCGCTCTTCCATATCGATGAAGTCGATCACGATCAGACCAGCAAGGTCACGCAGGCGCATCTGGCGTGCGACCTCTTCGGCCGCCTCCAGGTTCGTCTTGAGCGCTGTATCTTCTATCGAGCCTTCTTTGGTCGATTTGCCCGAGTTCACGTCAACCGCCACCAGCGCTTCGGTCACGCCAATCACGATGTAACCGCCGGACCGCAGACGCACCGTTGGATTGAACATTTCGGACAGGTAGCTTTCCACCTGATAGCGCGCGAACAAAGGCTGCGTTTCCGCGTAAGGCTTCACGTTTTTTGCATGGGACGGCATGATCATTTTCATGAAGTCCTTGGCAATACGATAGCCAGCCTCGCCTTCCACGAACACTTCGTCGATGTCGCGGTTGTACAGATCACGGATCGACCGCTTGATCAGATCGCCTTCGGCATAAATCGCGGCGGGTGCCACCGATTTGAGCGTCAGTTCACGGATCTGTTCCCACAGACGTTGGAGATACTCATAGTCGCGCTTGATCTCGGCTTTGGTCCGCTTGGCCCCCGCCGTGCGCACAATAAGGCCTGCGCCGCGTGGCACATCAATCTCTGTCGCAATTTGCTTGAGCTTCTTGCGGTCCTGCACATTCGTGATCTTGCGGCTGATGCCGCCGCCGCGCGCAGTATTCGGCATCAAAACGCAGTAACGGCCAGCCAGCGACAGGTATGTCGTCAAAGCCGCGCCCTTGTTGCCACGTTCTTCCTTGACCACCTGAACCAGCATGATCTGGCGAACTTTGACCACTTCCTGAATCTTGTAGCGGCGCGGACGCGGTTTGCGCGGCGGCCGGATATCTTCGGGCGTGTCATCATCCGCAACCGACTCGATCTGGCGATCTTCGGTTTCCGCAGCCTCCTCAACGGGGGAATCTGCATCGTCAATTTCAGCGGGGCGTTCGTCGCTGTCATCCTCATCCGCAGGGCGGCTTTCGACATCCACGGCCCCGTGCACTACGGCGTCGGGACCATCATGGCGTGCAGCCATGGTCGTCGGCGGTGTGTCGTCGTCCTTCGGCGTCGTGTCGTCGTCCGACGCAGGCTCTTCCGCGACAGTCTTAGTGTCACTTGAGGGTGTTTCCGCGTCCACTTCCACCGCTGCCGCCTCAGGTGCGGGACCATCTTCAGCTTGGTCAGGCACCGCAACTTCAGCGGGCGAAGCCACATTTTCAACAGCCGGGGCTTCTACGACGACTTCGGAAACTGGAGCTTCAGCCACAACACCGGGTTCGGCCGCAGGTTCAACCTGCGTGTCCGTCTCCGGCGTTTCTACGGCAGACACCTTCGGTGTGCGCTGCGTGCCGGAATCGTTCATATCCTCGACGTGGTCGACAACCTCGGCACCTTGTGACGCATCATCACCCAGATCGACCATTTCCATGCCGGGAATGCTTGCCGGAGCAATAGCATCCGGCAGGTCATTTGAAGCGTCTTGCGGTGCATCCGCAGGAGCCGCATCCGCGTCGCGATTGCGATCTGATCTGCTGCGACGGGTCCGAGACCGGCGCGGTTTTCCGCCAGACTTCTCAGACGAGGCGTCAGACGGCTTGTCGCCCGGCTCAGCATCGTCTTCGTCTCGCTGAGACTGGTCATAGGCCAGTTCTTCGGCCATCAGTGCTTCGCGGTCAGCCACCGGGATCTGATAGTAATCGGGGTGAATTTCGCTGAACGCCAAGAACCCGTGGCGATTGCCACCATAGTCCACGAACGCCGCCTGCAGCGATGGTTCGACCCGAGTTACCTTTGCAAGATAGATGTTGCCTGCAAGTTGTCGTTTGTTTTCGGACTCAAAATCGAATTCTTCGACCTTGTTTCCATCGACGACGACAACGCGGGTTTCTTCCGCATGCGTCGCATCGATAAGCATTTTCTTAGCCATGAAGTCTCTTTGCGCCTTCGCAACCCCGGTGGTGGCCTCTCAAGGCGATAACCGGGTTGGGGGCGTCTTGTTACGGTGACGATACCAAAGGCGTCTGCCCGCGCAGGACAGAGCGGCCAATGGGCCGTTGCTGCTGCGGTGACTGTCCGTTCGGCTCTCATCACATTTTTCCCAAGGCACGTTGAAGTGCCCATAAATAATCCAGAGCGTGAATTCGCCTGGGGTGTCGTGCCCGCATTGGGGCGTCTTTCGTCTGTCGAACCGGTGGCTGGTTAATCGCGCCAAGCCGATCCAAGCAGGGAAATCTTCAGGGCAGACATGCTGCCATGTCCTGTCATTAAACCCGCCAAGGGCGAAATGACAATGGTAATTACGAAATATCCCCGTGATGCGCTCGCGCCACAGGGGCACACGCCTAGGTATAGTCGCTGCGCACCAACCCGTATTTGGCCATTTTTTCGTTAAGGGTTCGGCGCGGCAGGCACAGCTCTTCCATGACGCGCGCGACGGATCCCTGGTGTCGGCGCATGGTGTTGTCGATCAGCATCCGCTCAAAGGCTTCCACGTATTCTTTCAACGGCTTGCCCTCTTGCGTTACCTGCGTGACCGGCAGCGCCACGGCATCATTGTCAGAAATCAGCAGCGATGTAATTGACCCGCCGCCCCGGCGGCTTTGCAAAACCGCACGCTCTGCCACGTTCATCAATTGACGAACATTGCCCGGCCACGGTGCCTGCAACAGTTGGGCTGCCTCTTGTGGCGTGACCTGCGGGGCCGCCGCGCCGTATTCTTCGGCAAAATTCTGGGTGAAATCGCCGAACAAAAGCAAGATGTCCTCTCCGCGTTCCCGCAGGGGCGGCAAGGACAGGTGCAGCGCCGACAGCCGGTGATACAGATCCGGGCGAAGGTCTTGCGCCCCCTGCCCCGGCACAGCCTGCGTCCCGCAGATAGAGATTATGCGCGGACTGCTCGGCGCAGAGCCCTCATCAAGATAAGACACCAGACGGGCTTGTGCCGCAGGGCTCAACGTCTGAACATCCTCAAGCATCAAGACACCGTTGCGCGCCTCAAGCAGCGCCGCCGGCCCGCCATCGTTTCCGTCGCCAAAGATGCGCGCGATCTGGCCGGCTTCGTCATGTTCGCCGCAGAACACCTGAACCAAAGGGCGCGATGCACGTGCACCCACCGCATGAAGGGCCCGCCCCACAAGGGTCTTGCCGGTTCCTGTTTCTCCATCGATCAGCACCGGAGCGTCGGCTTGGGCAAGATCAAGAATATCTTCGCGCAGACGGACCATCGCTGGACATTCGCCAATGAGCTTTGTCGCTGCGGCGTCCCCGCTGGCCAACTCGTTCCGCAACGCCCGGTTTTCCAGCGCGAGTTTGCGCGCACTGACAGCCCGCTGGACGATGTCTGTCATATGCTCGGGGTCAAAAGGCTTTTCCAGAAAATCAAACGCACCGATGCGCATCGCTTCGACTGCCATTGGCACATCGCCATGGCCAGTGATCAGCACAACGGGAAGCGCGCTGTCATGGTGCATCAGACGGCGCAAGAACGTCATCCCATCCATTTCCGGCATGCGAATATCGGACAACACGACCCCCGGATAGCCAGAGCCGACAACCTTCAGCGCCTCTCGCGCGCTGGCGAATGTTTCGGTTTCATATCCTGACAAGACCAACCACTGGCTGATCGACTGGCGCATGTCCATTTCGTCATCGACAATCGCAACCTTCATATCAGGCTCCTCTCGGGTTCATCTATTGTGCCGCAATGCGGTCATCGCCGAATTTCGGCAACTGGACTTCGAAAACTGCGCCGCCCTCGGGTCGGTTCCGCGCTGTCAGGCGGCCGCCAAGATCGGCGACGATGCTGCTGGAAATCGCGAGCCCCAGCCCAACACCGTCTCCTGCTGCCTTGGTAGTATAAAATGGCTCAAACAAAGCATCGAGATCCACGATGCCAGTCCCATTGTCCAACACAGACAGCGTCACCTGATCCCCTGCGACCAGAATGATGTCAATCTGCGGGTCGGGCCGCCCCCTTGTGGCATCCACCGCGTTGCGCAGCAAATTCACGATGACCTGTTCAAGGCGAAACTGTTCGGCAAGCACATCTGCGGCGGCATCCGGCAAACTGACAGTCAGCCCTATGGCGCGCTGGCGGAATTGCGGTTGCATCATGGCAAGCGAACTGTCCACAGCGGCCCGAAGGTCTACTCGGCCAATCGCGTCGCCCCCCTTGCTCGCATAGGATTTTAGCTGCCGGGTAATTGCCGCCATCCGATCAATAAGATCGTTGATCCGCTGAAAACTGACGATGGCTTCTTCGCTTCTTTGGCGGCGCACTAACAGGCGGGCACCGGCCAGATAAGTTTTCATCGCGGCCAATGGCTGGTTCAACTCATGGCTGACCGCAGCCGACATTTCGCCGAGTGCAGCCAGTTTTGACGATTGCGCGATAGTCTGCTCTGCGACCTCAAGGCTTCTTTCCGCTTTTTGCCGTTCGGAAATCTCGCGTTGCAGCAACAGGTTCAGCTTCCGAAGCTCAGCCGATTCCCGCTGAAGCCTTAAAGATCGTCGTTCCGCCGCCCGTGACGTCAGATAGAACAGGCCCGCCGCCATAATCGCGAATGCCATGACCTGTAACGCGACGACCGACGCAACACGCTCGCGCACAGGGGTGTAGGTTGAAAAACTGACGATGCGCCATCCTTGAAACGGCACCCGCGCCTGACTTCGCATCACGGACTGCCCATCAAGCACGCTGTTTTCGGCGTCGAACACGTCGGTACGTGCCCGCAATGCGCGCACCAACGCGTTTTTTGGGGGCTCTTGCGCCAAGGCGGCGGCTTCGGTCTTTCCCCGCCAACGCGGTTCCGTGGTCAACAGCACGACATCATTACTGTCTTTGACGATAACTGCTTCGCTTATCCCATCCCAGCTTCGCTCATATTTGAACAGATCCACTTCGACGGTGATTACGCCCAACAATTCACCCGCCCGCGTCAGTTTGCGCGAGTAGACAAACAAGGGTCGGCCTACATCCCCAAAGATAGAGGTGAAAACGGTGGTGTCCGCACGCAATGCATCGACCATGTAGGGTTCGTTGCGATGTTCTTTGCCGATATCCACCCGGTCGGACGATGCGACTGTGCGCCCATCTCGATCCAGCAGCATCAAGCGTGCCACGCCCAGTTCATCACGGTATTCGATCAACCGCTGCGAGCTTTGTGAAAAGTCTCGCGACTCAAGCGCCGAAGTCAGCAACGGGTCGCGCGCCAAAAGCTGGGGCACGATGGAACTACGGCGCAACTCGCTCATGACATTCCCGGCAAAAAGGGTCAGTCGTAGCTCCGCCTGATTGCGGATGGCTTCGGTGCGGCGCGCACCCAAAACCGTAATGGTCACCCCGATCACAACCAGAGCAACCGCAATCAATGCAGCAAATGCCAAACGCTGACGCGTTCGATTTGGTAAATTAAAAAAGCCCTCTGCGTCGGGCTGTGCAGCACTCATGCCTAAAAGTGCCTCTGCGCCGCTGCAATTGCCAGCAGTAACTGAAGCACGCCCGCCCGGCAGGCAATCCCCCGCCGATGCGCGCCATCAATGCGCGCATCCCCTTTGTAAGCATCCGGAACGATCAGGCTGTTTCCAATGCCCCGGAAATGGCTGAGAACAAAAGCATGCCATCGGTCCCGCCCTGCATCGGGTCAATTGCACGCTCTGGATGCGGCATCAAACCGAGCACGCGCCGGTTTTCCGAAAGAATGCCCGCGATGTCACCAACAGACCCGTTCGGATTGTCGGCGTAACGATACGCAACGCGATCATCGCCATCCAATCGCGCCAGCAATTCCGGATCAGCGGTGTAATTCCCGTCGTGATGCGCGATCGGATAGACAACGTCCTGCCCCGCCTCATATCCCGCTGTGAACGGACTGTTGGATGTCACAACGTTGAGCGTAACGGGCTTGCACAGGAATTTCAGCCCCGCATTGCGCATCAGGGCACCGGGCAACAGTCCCGATTCGACGAGAACCTGAAACCCATTACAGATGCCAAGAACCATGCCGCCGCGATCGGCATGCGCAATCACGGCCCGGCAGATCGGTGAACGGGCGGCAATCGCCCCGCATCGCAGGTAGTCACCATAAGAAAACCCACCGGGCAGACCGACAATGTCGACCCCATCCGGCAAAGAGGTTTCCTTGTGCCAAACCATAACGGGGTCGATCCCGGCAGCGCGAAAGGCAACGGCAAGGTCGCGGTCACAGTTCGATCCGGGAAAAACGACAACGGCTGCGCGCATCAGGCGATCTCGATCCGGTAGCTTTCGATCACCGTATTGGCGAGCAGCTTTTCACACATCTGCTTGACCTCAACTTCGGCAGCTTCCGCATCAGAACCCGCCAGATCCAGTTCAATCACCTTGCCCTGACGCACGCCTTCGACGCCCCCAAACCCGAGCGAGCCGAGCGCGTGACGCACCGCTTCGCCTTGTGGGTCCAGAACACCGGGTTTCAGCATCACATGTACAACAGCTTTCATGCGCGCCCTTCCTTTCAGTTAATCAGCGTTGGCCGTGTGATCGGCTGCGCGTTCTTTGGCAACACTCCAAGGCGCCGCGCGAGTTCGGTATAAGCATCTGCAAGGTTGCCCAGATCCTGACGAAACACGTCTTTGTCCAGTTTCTGGCCAGTTTCGATGTCCCACAGACGGCAACTGTCAGGGCTGATTTCATCGGCAATGATCAACCGGTGGAAATCATTGTCCCACACGCGGCCAATTTCGATCTTGAAGTCCACAAGGCGGATACCCACCCCCATGAACACACCCGACAGGAAATCGTTCACCCGCAATGCAAGCGCGACCATGTCATCCATGTCCTGCTGACCTGCCCACCCGAAGGCTGCGATGTGCTCTTCCGTGACCAGCGGGTCGCCCAGCTTGTCGTCCTTGTAATAGAATTCGACCACCGGGCGCGGCAAAACCTGGCCCTCTGGGATGCCCAGACGCTTGCTCATGGACCCTGCGGCACGGTTACGCACCACCACTTCAAGCGGGATGATTTCCACCTGCCGGATCAACTGCTCGCGCATATTGATGCGGCGAATGAAATGGGTGGGAACCCCGATATCGTTGAGACCGGCCATGAAAAACTCGGACAGCCGGTTGTTCAGCACACCCTTGCCTTCGATCACGTCGTGCTTTTGCGCGTTAAACGCTGTGGCATCGTCTTTGAAATACTGAACCAAAGTGCCGGGTTCCGGACCTTCATAGAGGATCTTGGCCTTGCCTTCGTAAATTTTTTTGCGGCGTGCCATGGTGTCTCCGTTCTGGCAAAGCGTGCGCGGCGGCGCACTGTGGATTTCGCGCGTATACGGCAACGGATCAAGTGTCGCAAGAACAGCCCCGCCTAGGCCCTTGCCCGAACCGCCCACAACCCTCATAACCGGCACGCGCCTAACGGCCCCAGATGTAGAGGAGTACGGCAATGAACACCTTCAAGGATCGCGAAAACGCGTTCGAGAACAAATTCGCCCATGACGAGGAAATGCAGTTCCGCGCCTTGGCCCGTCGCAACAAGCTCACCGGCCTTTGGGCGGCAGAGCTTCTTGGCAAAACCGGCGGCGATGCCGATGCATATGCCGCTGAGGTCGTAAAATCGGATTTCGAAGAAGCCGGTCATGATGACGTTGTGCGCAAGCTTGTCGGCGATCTTGGCGATAAGGCCGATGAGGCAACTATCCGCGCCAAGATGGAAGAGATGCTGACCGTCGCCAAGGCGCAACTCGCAGACGAATAAGCCCTTTGCAATTCTCGGGGGGCATTCGCGTCAGAGTGGCCCCCGGCGCAGTCCACACACCATCGCAGGGCAGCCGCGTGCAGGCTGTACCCCGCAGGCAAGGAAGCCGACATGACCGACTTGCTGTCGCGACGTCTGTCCGAAACCCCGGCTTTGCTGGCTGATGGGGCGACGGGGACCAATCTGTTCAACATGGGCCTTGAATCCGGTGATGCACCTGAGCTTTGGAATGAACAGGAACCGGACAAGATCCGCGCTTTGTACCGCGGTGCGGTAGAGGCAGGATCCGATCTTTTTCTGACCAACAGCTTTGGATCAAACGCATCACGGCTCAGGCTGCACGATGCGGGGAACCGCGCGTTCGATTTGTCCCGAATTGCGGCAGAACTTGGCCGCGAGGTCGCAGACCGGTCTGGTCGCGAGATCATCGTCGCAGGGTCCATGGGCCCGACCGGCGAAATCATGGCACCAATGGGCACACTCACCTTGTCGCAGGCAACCGAGATATTTCATGAGCAAGCCGAAGGTTTAAGGGCTGGCGGAGCTGACTTCTTGTGGGTGGAGACGATTTCCGCCGCTGACGAATATCGCGCCGCCGCAGAAGCCGCACGGCTTGCCGGAATGCCATGGTGCGGCACAATGAGTTTCGACACGGCCGGCCGGACCATGATGGGATTGACCGCCGCTGACATGGTCACTCTTGTCGAAGGGCTGGCCCACCCCCCGCTGGCTTATGGGGCCAATTGCGGCGTGGGCGCGTCTGATCTCTTGCGCACTGTCCTTGGCCTTGCGGCACAAGGCACGGAACGTCCTATCATCGCGAAGGGCAATGCCGGTATTCCAAAATATGTAGATGGGCATATCCACTACGACGGCACACCGTTGCTGATGGCGGAATATGCGCGACTGGCAATGGACTGCGGCGCGCGAATCATCGGCGGATGCTGTGGAACCACACCCGAACATTTGCGCGCCATGCGGGCGATGATCGACAGCCACGACGCAGGCATGCGCCCCAGCTTGGACGACATTGCAACTGCGCTTGGCGGGTTTTCCTCGACGACCGACGGGCTTGATGGCCCAACAGAGTCACCTCGCCCACGGCGGCGCAGACGCAATTCCGTCTGATACGTCGCTGGCGCGTCGCTTTAAGTCGCAAATCGCACAGTCCTGTCGCGCCTCGTCGCCTGATAAATAGAAATGGTTTCCATTTTCTTCGGGCAAAGGGCACAGGCATGAGCGATGAAGAAGACGATCTGATCCTGGCCGATCTGCCAGATGACGAACTTGTCCCCCAGATGTTCGACGATCTTTACGACGGTCTTCGCGAAGAGATCGAAGAGGCGGTAAACATTCTTCTGTCCCGCGGTTGGGAACCCTATCGCATTCTGACCGAAGCACTGGTCGGAGGCATGACCATTGTTGGCAAAGACTTCAGGGACGGCATTCTGTTCGTCCCAGAAGTGCTGCTTGCCGCCAATGCGATGAAGGGCGGCATGGCTATTCTCAAGCCACTTCTGGCTGAAACAGGGGCGCCGCGTGTCGGGAAAATGGTCATCGGCACGGTAAAAGGCGACATCCATGACATCGGCAAAAACCTCGTGTCGATGATGATGGAAGGGGCCGGGTTCGAAGTCGTGGATATCGGCATCAACAACGCCGTCGAAAAATACCTTGATGCGTTGGAAACCGAACAGCCAGACATTCTTGGAATGTCCGCACTGCTGACGACCACGATGCCCTATATGAAGGTCGTGATCGATACGATGGCCGAAAAGGGCATCCGTGACGATTATATCGTCCTTGTGGGCGGGGCCCCTTTGAACGAAGAATTCGGGCGCGCCATTGGTGCAGATGCGTATTGCAGGGATGCGGCCGTGGCGGTCGAAACCGCGAAGACCTTCATGGCACGCAAACACAACCAGGTAACTCACGCGGACTGACCGGGCTTGATCCGCGCGGACAGGCTCCCCAACTTTGTCGGGTAAGGAGAGTCCATGCCATTGCCACTTTTTCTAGGTCTGATCGGTGCTGTTTTGGTCGCTGCGGCGGCAACCGTCGCGGTATTCGCCACGGTTGGATTGCCCGCCGCGCTGCTGGTGCCCGTTCTGCTGATCGCGGCCTACAGTCTGCGCAGGCGACCGTGACAAGCCCGCAAGACGGCCACACACTGACGGAACTGGGGCATCCGCCGTCTCAGCCCGGTGCCTCTGTGCTGGTCATCGCATGCGGTGCACTGGCCCGCGAAATTTTGCATATCGTCAATCAGAATGGCTGGACACATCTTGATCTGACTTGCCTTCCCGCCAAGCTTCACAACCGCCCTGAACAGATCCCTGCAGCGGTCGAAGCCGCGGTTCTAAAGCACCGGGGCGCTTATGGTAAGATCGTTGTGGCTTATGGTGATTGTGGCACTGGCGGTCAGTTGGCGGCCCTTTGCAAGCGTCTTGAAGTGACCATGATCGACGCGCCTCACTGCTACGCCTTTTTCGAAGGGTCAGCGCGCTTTGCGGCCCATGACGACGAAATCACGGCATTCTATCTGACAGATTTTCTTGTCCGGCAGTTCGACGCTTTCGTGTGGCAGCCCCTTGGCCTCGACCGCCACCCGCAATTGCGCGACACCTATTTCGGCCACTACACCAAATTGGTCTATATGGCGCAGACGGAAGACCCGCTGCTTGATGACATAGCCCACGAGTGCGCCACTCGGCTCGGTTTGGCATATGAGCGGCGCAGCACAGGCTATGGCGATCTGCCAAGCTGGCTTGGTACATCTTAGGCGGCCGCGGTCTCTCCGGCGAGTTTACGGATTCGTTCGACCATCGCCCGCAGACCATTGGATCGCTGCGCTGACAGATGATCGTTGAGACCCAGGCGCGCCAAAGCCCCGCCGGCATCTACCCTAAGAACCTCTTCAACGGTCAGCCCTGAATACAGCGCATGCAAAATTGCGATCAATCCACGCACGATCATCGCGTCACTTTCACCTTGAAAATCAAATTGGGCCTGCGGACCACTGCCATTGATCTGAGGCATGATCCAGACTTGGCTCGCGCAACCGTCCACCTTGGTGGCGGGCACGCGAAAGGCCTCATCCAAGGGCGGCATCGCCTTGCCAAGTTCAATGACATGGCGATAGCGGTCTTCCCAATCGTCGAGAAACTCGAATGTGTCGGCGATATCTTCGAAGCTTTCGGTAGCCATCTGTCTGCGTCTCCTTCGCTGACTGCTGAGGTAAGACGACATGACCGCCGCGTCCAGTCCCGGCAAGACTTTCCAAGTCGCCGCGTTTGGGCTAACCGACTTTCATGAAAATGCTGTTCAAACATCCATTGCGGTTTGCTCCGATCCTCGCACTCGCCCTTGCGGGCTGTTCCGGCGGACTTTTCAAGCGCGCTGACCCAAACACGCTGGAACCCGAAGGCGGCTACATTGAAGCTCGCATCGATTCTCGAACTCTTGTGGACAGCGTCACAGCAATATCTTTGTCGCGAACACCCGGCGGCTTGATCGTACGGGCAACCGGGCTGCCGCCGACACAAGGCTATTGGGATGTGGGGCTCGCGCGCGACCGTAGCGACGATGTGCCAAATGGAACACGGCGTTATCGCTTTGTCGGTCGCCCACCTGTGGACGTTTCTGGAAACCCGATCCCAGCCACAGTTGGCACCGCGACCAGTCGGCAAGTGGATGCAGCGGTATTTATCCCTGACACAGAATTGAATGAACTGCGCCAGATCATCATTGTCGGCGCGCAGGGAAGTCGAACCGCGCGCCGGTAACATGCCTCAACCGATCATGGACATGTGCTGACCGCCAGTTTCGGAGTAATGCCGCTTGAGCCGCTGCAAAGCGATCCGCAAAACAATCTTTCCTGACCGCGCGGACCACCCCATGGTCTTCTCGGTCGTTTCAATTCCTTCCAGAAAACAGCAACAGCGCAGCGCGACATCGCCAAGGCCCGGCCCCAGATCGGCCAATGCAGCATGAACCCGGTCTCGGGCGGCCTGCGATGAGGTCGAGCGCCCAGCGCCGCTTCCTGAGCCGCCGCATTGCGGGCCAGTCATGAAGCTGTCCCAGTTTTGGGTGACCCTCGGCCCCATCTGCGACAATTCGAAATCCTCGCGCAGGCGCTCGCCTGCCGCCACAAGATCATCCGCAAGGAATTGGTTTCCTTCTTTGTCACGGCGGCGCGCCAGCGCACTCAGGGGCGATTCCGCGATATTGTATCTTGCCTTACGGCTACCTTCGCCGTCCCGGCCCCGCCGCGTATCCCATTCGCGGTGCTGCGCGGCAAATGGCTGAGCTTCTTCACACATGCCATCAGCAGACTTGTTTTTTCCCGTGCTTTGCTCTTCGATCATGCGCTTCAGCGCGGCACGCCCAAGGCCGGTGATGGAATATCGCGAAACCCGCCCGGTGACCTTGGCGGAAATCCATTCATTCAGCGCCATCACTTCCGCGATCTGGCGATCAACGATAGTCGTTTGCGCGCTTCGCCCACCGGGAAGTTCGCGGACCACAACGGCCTTTTCCATATCTTGTGCTACCGCCAAGACAGCCCCGGTTTCGGCGAGCCTGCGCAACACACGAAACGCAGATTCGGACAAATCGGTTGTCTTGTCGGCGGCAAATTGCGCCTGAATGGTTGCGGTCATCTTTCGAAACTCCTTGATCTTCTCACAATTCGCGGCGCGCCTGGCGCCAATAGCACTGAGCCTGTCGAAGGCTCCGTCAACAAGCGGATCGTCGCGGCGGTTTTCGCACCGCCGGACCCGGCGCATCACGGTCGAAGCATGGTAGCCGGTCTCCCGCGCAATCTCTCGGATCGACCGGCCAAGTTCCGTGTGGCACAAGTAATGTACTGCGGCCTCTGGAACCCATTCCGATGGCTGGACCGATCCTGGTGACACCATCGCCAGTTTCGTCACTCATCTTTCTCCCAAGCTTGCCCCCCGGTTCACGGCGATCCCACCGAAGGGCATGACAAAACCTGAATCGACTCTCGTTTCAGGTTTATTAAAATTGGACGCTTTCTTAAGCATTGTTTATAATGCCTAAATCTTGGTGAGACGTCCGACCGGTTGATCGAAGAACGCGCAACACCCTGTGGTTGAGCAGCACTCTCATGGCATGTTCGCATCAGGAGACTGCCATGAACGACCCTCTTAACCTGCTGAAATCATTGACACGCCCAACGCTTCTGGTCACAGCGGCACGACACGCGGCGCAAGGCTATCAGCGTGACCGCGTGCTTCGCAGATTGCTGAAAGCAAACACGCCAACTGGCCACGGCGAGGCCGTGATAAAGTTACTGATCCTTGAACGAGAATTGGACGAAGCACGCCGCACCCGCATTGCCGGGTACAGCGTCGCGCGCCATATCACGGTCCTTGCTGCGCTCATTGCAGAGGGTGGCTACTTGGGCAGCCGTGCACGGCCAGCTCAGGCAAACGCGTCGGCAACCTCGGCTTTGCGCTTGGTGATGTAAGCGTCCAGCGCCTCGCGGATGGCTGGGTCCAAATCTGGCGGCTGATAGTCCGCCAGCATTTGACGCGCTTTTGCGTTCGCAAGCGTTCTGGTATCCGGCGCGCCGGCGTCTTCCCACGTCTCAAAGGGTCGATAGTCCAGAACACCGCTCCGCCAGAACGCTGTTTTGAAATGCGCCTGCGTATGCGCGCAGCCCAGAAAGTGCCCCCCGGGCCCAACTTCGCGGATCGCATCAAGCGCAAGCGCCACGTCGTCCATCGCTGGCTTTTGGGCCAGACGATGCAAAGCCCCCAATTGGTCGGCGTCCATGACGAACTTTTCGGGCGAAGCAACAAGCCCGCCTTCCAGCCACCCGCATGCATGAAGCATGAAATTGACTCCGGCCAAAAGCGCCGTGTTCAGCGAATTGGCAGTCTCGTATCCCGCTTGCGCATCAGGCAATTTCGACCCTGTGAAGCTGCCCCCTGACCGAAACGGAACTGCCAAGCGCCGTGCCAGTTGCCCTGCCCCATAAATGACTTGCGATGCTTCTGGAGTTCCAAAAATCGGCGCGCCTGAATTCATGTCAATTGAGGTCACGAATGCGCCGAAAATGACGGGCGCACCTGGCCGGATCAGTTGGCTATAGGCGATCGCAACTTGAACTTCAGCCAGAACTTGCACCAGTGTCCCTGCCACCGTTACTGGCGACATGGCCCCGCCAACGATAAAAGGCGACACAATCGAAGCCTGACCCGCCGCGGCATAGGTTTCAAGCGCTCCCATCATCGTACTGTCGAATGTCAGGGGCGAGTTGATGTTCACCAAGGACGTCATCACAGTGTTTTGCGCCACGGTATCCGCACCGAACAGAATCTCACACATCTCAACGCTGTGCAGTGCTCGCTCGGGTTCTGTCACCGATCCCATGAAAGGTTTGTCGGACAGGGTCATGTGGGCCAGCAGCATATCAAGGTGCCGCTTGTTCGCCGGAATATCCGTCGGCTCACACACCGTGCCACCCGAGTGATGCAACCAAGGCGTCATCTGCCCCAGCTTCACGAAGTCATGGAAATCTGAAATCGTCGCGTAGCGGCGCTTGCCGTCCAGATCCAAGACGAATGGCGGGCCATAAACCGGCGCCAACACCAGCCGGTCGCCCCCGATCACGACAGACTTGTCTGGATTTCGAGCCAGCTGGGTAAACTCGCGCGGGGCTGTGGCGCAAAGCGTGCGGGTCAGCCCCCGTGGAAAGTGCACTCTCTCTCCTTGCACATCCGCGCCCGCATCACGCCACCGTTGAAGCGCGGCGGGGTTATCGACGAAATTGACACCAATCTCTTCCAGAACCAATTCGGCCGCGTCTTCGATTCGTTCAAGCGCCTCTTCGTCCAGCAAGTCCAGCGTCGGGATCAAGCGGTCGATGACCTTCGCCGTGTTCCTTACAACTGCCGTGCGTTCCGCGCGCCGTGCTGCGCCCCCGCCCCCGGCGCGCCGCCGTCTTGCTCCGTCCGCCATGGCTCGAATACCTCTGTTTGCTGGTCGGTTGTTTATTTCAGCCTATCAGCCGAAGTGGCATGCACGCAGGGCCGGTTTACGCCCCTTCGCGGCCCAAAGCGACATTTGCGACGTGATGCGGCTTGAACAGAAGGCGGGTTGGCCCTAATCCGCGCCTATGAACATCCCCATGCACCACGACCGCCTCCTCATCATCGACTTCGGCAGCCAGGTCACGCAGCTGATTGCGCGGCGCCTTCGCGAGCTGAACGTCTATTGCGAAATCCATCCGTTCAACACGGTGGACGAAGCTTTGCTGCGCGATCTCGCGCCAAAGGCCATCGTCCTGTCTGGCGGCCCTGCCAGTGTGCTTGACGAAAATAGCCCGCGAGCACCGCAAGCCGTGTTCGAGTTGGGCGTGCCCGTTTTGGGCATCTGTTACGGTCAACAAGTGATGATGACCCAGCTCGGCGGCGAAGTAGCCCGCGCTCCTGGGACAGCGGAATTTGGCCGAGCATTCGTTACGCCAACTGATGAACCCCTCGACCTGTTGGAAGGTTGGTTCGATGGCGGCCGTGAACAAGTCTGGATGAGCCATGGCGACAACGTCAAGACTTTGGCCCCCGGCTTTCGGGTCTATGGCACATCGCCGAACGCCCCTTGCGCCATCACTGCTGACCCAGACCGGCATTTTTATGCTGTTCAATTCCACCCCGAAGTGCACCACACCCCACGCGGCAAGCAGTTTTATGCAGCTTTCGTGAAACTTGCGGGGTTCAAGGGCGACTGGACAATGGGTGCTTACCGAGCAGAAGCCATTGCCAAAATTCGCGAACAGGTGGGCGACGCCAAAGTGATCTGCGGCCTGTCCGGTGGCGTAGACAGCTCTGTCGCTGCCGTTCTGATACACGAAGCAATCGGGGATCAACTGACCTGTGTTTTCGTAGATCACGGCCTGCTGCGCATGGGCGAAGCGGACGAGGTTCTGACCATGTTCCGCGACAATTACAACATTCCGTTGATACATGCGGACGAGACCGAGTTATTCCTGTCCGCACTTGATGGCGAAAGCGACCCAGAGACCAAGCGCAAGACCATCGGGCGACTGTTCATCGACGTGTTCCAGAAACACGCTGGCGAGGTCGGCGGTGCAAAGTTCCTCGCGCAGGGCACCCTGTACCCTGACGTGATCGAATCGGTTAGCTTTTCGGGCGGCCCGTCAGTTACGATCAAATCCCACCACAATGTGGGCGGCCTGCCGGAAAAGATGGGCTTGAAGCTTGTCGAACCCCTGCGCGAGCTGTTCAAAGACGAAGTGCGCGACCTTGGGCGTGAATTGGGTCTGCCCAATAGCTTCATCGGCCGCCATCCTTTCCCCGGTCCTGGTCTTGCGATCCGGTGTCCGGGCGAGATTACGCGTGAGAAGTTGAACATCTTGCGCAAAGCCGATGCAGTGTATCTCGATCAAATCCGCAAACATGGGCTTTATGACGAGATTTGGCAGGCATTTGTGGCGATCCTGCCTGTTCGCACCGTTGGTGTGATGGGCGATGGGCGCACGTATGACTTCGCCTGCGCGCTGCGCGCGGTGACGTCGGTCGACGGAATGACAGCCGATTATTACCCCTTTAGCCATGAGTTTTTGGGGGAAACGGCAACGCGAATCATCAACGAAGTGCCGGGAATCAACCGCGTGACATACGACATCACCAGCAAACCCCCCGGAACTATTGAGTGGGAATAAGCCTGGAATTTAGCACTGCGCGCCGCAAAATGCGGCAGCGCAGCGTCAAGACCGGGCAATGCCTTGCAATCACGTCTTCGTCGGCTTGATCTGGTCCAGTAACCTTTGCGCACGGAGTGAAAGTTAACTATACGTTAACCAGTATCCCAAATGAGGAAAACTGGAATGCGGTTTTTTAGTTGCGGTGCGTGTGGTCACAAAATGCGGATTGCCGGCGAACGCTGCGGCAAGTGTTTTCAAGAAAAACCCATTGTAAAAACCATCAGTTTTTACAAGTTCATAGCTTTCTTTTCATTGATGGGCGTTTCTGGCTTGGTAGCTCTTCGGGCTCTCACGTTGTACTTGTAAGACTGTCGGCGGAATCTAGATACGCAGCGAATTGACACCAGCTTCGGAAAAGGTCACCGCAGTGACATGTCCGAGCACCCCACCAACCTGCGCCCTTATAAACCTCTGATCGCCGCTCTTTGGGCTCTCGGAACTTTGGTGTCTTTCACATCGATGAGCGTCGCCGGTCGCGAAGCCGGTCGCACGCTTGATACATTTGAAATCATGACTTACCGGTCGTTGATTGGCGTCCTGATCGTAGTGTCCATAATCGTTGCCCGCAAACGACAGGCCGACATTCGAACCAACCGACTGGGCCTGCACCTGCTGCGCAACGTGTGCCACTTTTCGGGCCAAAATCTGTGGCTTTACGCGCTGACCGTGATCCCTTTGGCACAGGTGGCCGTCCTTGAATTTTCCTACCCAGTCTGGGTCGCCTTAGCCGCGCCATTTGTGCTGGGAGAACAGATCACGGCACGGCGGGTTCTGTCTGTATTGTTGGGTTTCACAGGTATCCTTTTAGTCGTCCGGCCAGGGATCATGCCGATCAACGCCGGGACGACCGCCGCTTTGATGTGCGCCTTTGGATTTGCCGGCGCGGCGCTTTGCACGCGCAAACTGACCGAGGACCAGACGACCCTGTGTGTGATGTTCTGGCTGACGGCCATGCAGGCCGTCATGGGGTTGGGGATGGCAGGGTATGATGGTGTCATCGCCCTGCCCTCTGCCGAAGCGCTGCCCTTTGTGATCATTGTCGGCATTGCAGGACTGGCCGGGCATTATTGCCTGACCACGGCCCTGTCGCTTGCACCTGCGTCACTTGTCATGCCAATGGAATTTTTGCGTCTGCCCACAATGGCGATTGTAGGTGCGCTTTTGTACTTTGAACCTCTTGATCCCTTTGTTTTGGTTGGCAGCACCATCATTCTTGCGGCGAACCTGATGAACCTGTGGAAACCACGGCAATCGAAACAGGTGTGACTGGCACAACGCTACGTAACAAAATTCTATGACGCCGCGTTCCAAGTTGACGATAAATTACTTGGCTATTTATGCAAGGACAGGGGAACTGGTTAAAGTTCCGAGGGGGAGAACCATGAAGAAACTAGCAACGGTTGCGGTCCTTGCCGCAACGGCCACATCTACTGCCTATGCAGGCGGTATCGACCGTGTAGGCCAGAAAGCAGACATCATTTATAAGCCCGGCACGTATGGCGAAGTCTCGTTTTCTTCGACAATGCCCAGCGTCAGC
Source organism: Meridianimarinicoccus aquatilis (assembly GCF_004358675.1). Lineage (GTDB taxonomy): Bacteria > Pseudomonadota > Alphaproteobacteria > Rhodobacterales > Rhodobacteraceae > Meridianimarinicoccus > Meridianimarinicoccus aquatilis. The sequence goes on from NZ_SMZO01000013.1 coordinate 65,697, forward strand.
GGGAACGATCTGCCACTGGCGACGCCGCGCGGGACATTCAATTCGGGCGCAAGCTATGACAGCGTAGCGGATGATTTCAACAGCTTTGGCTTTGGCTTCAAGCACGATATCAGCGACCGGTTTTCAGTTGCCTTTACAGGACAAGAAGACTTTGGATCGGACATCGCGTATGGTGGCGACCCCAGACGTACAAACCTTGGCGGCACCTCGGCCAACGCCAATACCTATGCGCTGGCTCTTATCGGGCGTTTCAAGCTGAACGAAAACGTCAGCTTTCACGCCGGTGTACGACGCGATACGGCGGACGGCACAATCACCTTGGGTGGCCTCGCCTATGGCCGGGTGAGCGGGTACGAAGTGCGCCTTTCCGAGAATGTCGGATATGGCTACCTGATCGGCGGCGCCTATGAAATCCCAGAAATCGCATTTCGGGTCGCGGTGACCTATAACTCCAAGATCCGGCATGATTTTGCGACCACCGAAACACTCAATGGTCGGTCTATCGGTGCCAGTGAAGCGACCGATGTGGACACCCCCCAATCGGTGAACATCGATTTGCAGACCGGCATCGCCGAAGACACGCTGCTGTTCGGGTCGATCCGCTGGGCGGAATGGTCTGAATTCAAGATCGCGCCACAACGCTTTGAAGGGTTGACCGGCAGCGGGCTTGTGTCGCTTGACGACAGCACCACGTTTCAGGTTGGTCTTGGTCGCCGCTTCACCGAAGCCTTCAGCGCCTCTGCATCGATCATCTATGAAGATGGCGGAAGCGACGATCTCGTTTCACCGCTTGCGCCAACCAACGGTTTGACAGCCGTGACTCTGGGCGGGGCTTATCGCGTCGGAAACGCTGAAATCTCGGGCGGTGTTCGCTATAATTGGCTGGGCGATGCCAGGCCAGAGACCGGCACCCCGGATACGGCGCGCGCCGATTTCTCCAACAACAATGCGGTCTCGGTCGGGCTGAAACTGGGGTACTACTTCTAAGCTTCGGCACACATACAGCGGCCCAAATTCTACGCTCTCGCAGAGCCCTGCGAGAGCGTCTTTTGTTTCAATCCAAGGTACGCCGGGGCACGCCAGTCACGTGCAAAATGCCAAAAAAAGCACAAGGTTGACTGCCTAGTCCGCCGCCGCCAAACGCAGATCACCGTCCAGATTGAAGGGACTCTGAAATGCGGCAAGCAGATAGGCCGTGATCAACGTCATACCCACGTGACCGATAACAAGACCATTTTGCCGGTAACCACACTATATACTGGCGTTTGACTCTTTCTGGTCGGGACATGATTGCCACCGACAGGAAAAAATGACCGCGCACCTGAACAAGAAATGTTTCATCACAGATGATCGCGGCATCGGGGTCGCCCCGCGATAAGCCTGTTATCGTTCGCTCGACTGCGCCTGTCATCACAGCTTGGATGAAAAAGGGGCGCAGCTTCGCCGCCTCAGGCATGAATACGACGACATTGCATGCTTTTGGTTGAGCCTGCTGCCCCTGCCCTGCTAGGGCTTTCGCAACACAGAGCAGGGGCAGACTATGGCACGACCCACCGCCGATGAGTGGCGCAACATGACTGATCGCAAGATACTGCTGTTCGGTATGTCCGGGCTTGGAAAGACGTACGTTTCCAATATGCTGCGTGGATCTGGCGGGTGGTTTCACTACTCGATCGACTACCGCATCGGCACCCGTTACATGGGCGATCACATCGTTGACAACTTCAAACGCGAAGCGATGCGCAACCCATTCCTGCGCGATCTGCTGCGCAGCGATTCAATTTATATCGCGTCGAACATCACCTTTGAAAACCTCGCCCCGCTCTCCACCTACTTGGGAAAACCCGGCAATCCCGACCTGGGCGGGCTTCCCTTCGACGAATACATGCGGCGTCAGGAACAACACCGCGCCGCTGAAATTGCGGCACTGCTCGACACCCCGCAATTCATCGAACGGGCGGCGGACATTTACGGGTATGGCAGCTTTATCTGCGACAGCGGTGGGTCAATCTGCGAAGTCGTTGATCCCAACAATCCTTCGGACCCGGTCTTAACCGCCCTATCGGATGCAACGCTGATGGTGTGGATCCGCGGTACGCAAGAGCACACCGCAGAGCTTGTTCGCCGGTTTGATCGCGCCCCAAAGCCGATGTATTACGAACCTGACTTTCTGCTCGCCAAGTGGTCGCAATACCTTGCGGAAAAGGGCGTGAGCGAAGCCGAGGTCGACCCGGATGATTTTGTCCGCTGGACCTATGCGCAAGCGATGGAACACCGGCAGCCCCGCTATGCGGCGATGGCTGAAAACTGGGGCGTCACGATTGACGCATCTGATGTCACGCGCATCCGCGATGCCGAAGGGTTTATCGAACTGGTCGCCCAAAGTCTTGAGACTGACTGACCGGCGCGTTATCTGTTCTGTTCCGCAGCACACAAGGCCAATCAAATGCCCATTACGATCCCCGCAGACCTGCCCGCCTATGACGTTCTCGCCAGCGAAGGCGTGATGGTCATGTCGGATATGCAGGCCAGCGCGCAGGACATTCGACCGCTGCAAATTGGGCTGCTGAACCTGATGCCAAAGAAGATCCAGACCGAAACGCAGTTCGCGCGCCTGATCGGGGCGACCCCGCTGCAAATCGATCTGACCCTGATCCGCATGACCGAGCATCAGTCGAAACACACCTCGGCAGCGCATATGGAGGAGTTCTATCGCCCCTTCCAAGCGATCAAGCACCGCAAGTTCGACGGGCTGATCATTACCGGCGCGCCGATTGAGCACCTTCCGTTCGAAGACGTCACCTATTGGGACGAACTTTGCGAAGTTATGGATTGGACCCAGACCAACGTGCAGTCCACCTTTGGCGTCTGTTGGGGCGGCATGGCGATGATCCATCATTTCCACCGGGTTCAAAAACACCTGCTGGACCACAAATTGTTCGGCTGTTTCCGGCACGAAATCATTGATCCGACATCGCCCTATCTGCGCGGTTTTTCCGATGATTTCGTGGTGCCCGTGTCGCGCTGGACCGAGATGCGCCAATCCGAAATTGATACGGTGCCGGGTCTGCGAACGTTGCTGTCAGGCAGCGAAGCGGGCCCTTGTCTGGTGGAAGATCCCGCGCACCGCGCGCTCTATATTTTCAATCACTTCGAATATGACAGCGGCACGCTAAAAGAAGAATACGACCGGGATGTGGCAGCCGCCAAACCCATCAATGTGCCCGGTAACTACTACCCCGACGATGATCCAACCCGCGTGCCTCGCAATCGCTGGCGGAGCCACGCGCATTTGCTATATGGCAACTGGATCAACGAAATTTATCAGCACACACCATATGATATCGATGCCATTGGTCGCTAAGGTCATGTTCGGTTTTCTGGTTCTTTTGGCGGTCGCTGTTGCGCTGACCTATTGGCGTGCCGGCCAGCGTGAAGCGGCAGCAGAGGCGGCGTATCCGCCCTCTGGCCAGTTGTTGGATGTGGATGGTGTGCAAGTCCACGTTCATGTTTCAGGCAGCGGGCCGGATATCGTTCTGCTACATGGCGCTGGCGGAAGCTTGCGGGATTTCACATTCGATCTGGTTGAGCGCTTGTCAGACAGATACCGGGTGATCGCCTTTGATCGGCCTGGCCATGGATACACCGACGCGTTCGATGCCGCCGGAAACCCCATCAGTTCACCGCGCGATCAAGCGGCGCTGTTACAAGCCGCGGCAAAGCAGCTATCGGTGACACGCCCCCTTGTCTTGGGCCACAGCTTTGGCGGCTCTGTCGCGATGGCGTGGGCACTTGAGCAACCACAGGACACTGCCGGCATCATCCTGTTGGCAGGCGCAACAATGCCTTGGCCCGGCGAACTGAGTGCAAGCTACAAGATCAATTCCAGCACGCTGGGGTCAGCTTTGGTTGTCCCCGCCATCACTGCGTGGGTGCCGATGAGCTATGCGCGCAAGGTTCTGGCAGGCATCTTCACCCCGCAGACCATGCCCCAGACCTACCCGGAGGGCTTCGGTTTGCCCATGGCCCTGCGGCGCGGGTTGCTGCGTGCGAATGCGCGACAGGTCAATCAGTTGCGTCCCTATGTTGTCGAAATGTCCGCGCTCTACCCGTCGCTGACCATGCCAGTCGCATTGATCCATGGCACCGCGGACGACATCGTTCCTTTGGTTGTTCATTCCGGTCCGCTCTCGACTTTGCTGCCAAATGCGGAACTGACAGTGCTGGACGGGGTTGGGCACATGCCGCAACATGCGGTCCCCGACCGGATCGAAGCCGCGATTGACCGCACAGCAGAGCGTGCCGGATTGCGTTGACACCCCGCTCCGGCTAGCACTGATCTTATGAGCAAGACACATGACGCCCCCGCCGAGTTGCCGTTCGAAGGCGCGATCACGCGTTTTTTCGAAACCGAAGCCCCCGAATCTGTGCGCAAGGCCATCGGCGACAGTCACAAAGCGATCTTGATGCCGCCCTACCCGTACGATGAGCGGATGGACAAGGACGAGTACGAAGAGACGTTATACAAGCTTCAAATCGAACTGGCCCGGTTTCAACATTGGGTGCAGAAGACCGGAGCCCGGGTTGTGGTTGTCTTCGAAGGGCGCGACGCGGCCGGCAAGGGTGGAACGATAAAACGCTTCCGCGAGAACATGAACCCGCGCGTCGCCCGTGTCATCGCGCTGCCAAAGCCGACCCCCACAGAAATGGGGCAATGGTATTTCCAACGCTACATCGCGCAGTTGCCAACAGCCGGCCAAATCGCCCTGTTTGATCGGTCTTGGTACAATCGACCTGTTGTGGAACGTGTATTCGATTTCTGCACCACTTCGGAGCGCGACTTGTTCTTTCAACAAGTACCGGGGTTTGAACGCGCGCTGGTGCAGGATGGTATCCATCTGGTGAAAATCTGGCTCAATGTCGGGCAAGCCGAACAGTTGCGCCGGTTTCTCGACCGCGAGGCCGACCCGTTGAAACAATGGAAACTCAGCCAGATCGATGTTGACGGATTGCGCCGCTGGAAAGCCTATTCCGTGGCGATCCGCGAAACCTTTGACGCGACACATTTGGACCATGCGCCGTGGACGATCATCAAATCCGATGACAAGCGGCGAGCCCGCATCGCAGCGATCCGCGCCGTTTTATCTGCGATCCCCTATGAGGGGCGGAACGACAAGATCGTTCAGACACCGGACCCCGCGATATGTGGCGGCCCGGATATTTGGGATGACTAAACGCGGGTACCACCACGGCAATCTGCGACAAGCCTTGGTCGAAGCCGCGCTGGAACTGATCGCGCAGCGGGGGCCCACCGGCTTCACCCTGTCCGAAGCCGCAAAGCACGCAGGCGTGACGCCTGCCGCTGTCTATCGCCACTTTGATGGCCGAGAGGCCCTGATTGCCGAGGCGGCTTTGCAGGGGTACGAGATCTTCGCGGACCTCATGGAATTTGCCTATGACGCGGGCAAGCCCACCGCATTGGCCGCCTTCGAGGCGACGGGCAGAGCCTATCTCGCCTTCGCCCGTAAATACCCAGGTCATTACGTGGCAATGTTCGAAAGCGGTGTGTCCGTGAATGCCAACCCGAACCTTGCCCGCGTGGCGGAGCGCTCCCGCGCCGTTCTTGAGCGGGCCGCGATGGAGCTTGCGCAACACATTCCCCCGGCCAAACGACCCCCAGCCGCAATGGTCAGCGCGCATATCTGGGCGCTATCGCATGGCGTGGTCGAACTTTTTGCGCGGGGAAGCCCCGGCACACAAGCGCCCTACCCGCCAGAGGATCTTCTGGAAACGGGCGTCGGCATCTATTTGCGCGGTCTTGGCCTGATCCCGCCAGATGAATGACGGCGGCTTAGCCTGCCGCCTTGCCCAGTTTCACAATCTTGTCTGACAGGCCAAGTGCACTGCGTGCGGCCCCAGCTATGTCCTGCGCGGTCATGCCCGCGTCAGCGTACATTTCGGCGGGGCTGGCTTGGTCGATAAAACGGTCGGGCAAGTGCACGCAGCGGACGCGTATACCGTTATCCAGTGCGCCGGACGCGGCGAGCTCATGCAGCACCATGGACCCAAAACCACCCTGCGCGCCCTCTTCGATCACCACCAACGCGTCGTGCTGCGAAGCAAGTTCGGCCACAAGCGCGCGGTCGAGCGGTTTGGCAAAGCGTGCATCGGCAACCGTCGCGCTGAGCCCATCAGCCGCCAGAAGATCGGCGGCATCCAGCGTTTCAGTCAGATGCCCCCCCAAAGACAGGAAGGCGACGTCGCGGCCCTGCCGGACAACGCGGCCCTTGCCAATCTCCAGCACCTCACCCCGGTCGGGCATTGCAACCCCCGTTCCGTTACCGCGCGGATATCGAAACGCGATAGGACCGCTGTCATGGGCGACTGCGGTTGCCACCATATGCATCAATTCGGCTTCGTCTGATGCTGCCATGACTGTGAACCCCGGTAAGGAACACAGATAGGACAAGTCAAACGCGCCCGCATGGGTCGCACCATCTGCGCCCACCAAACCAGCCCGGTCGATGGCAAAGCGCACTGGAAGCCCCTGAAGAGCCACGTCGTGCACGACCTGATCATAGGCGCGTTGCAGAAACGTCGAGTAGATCGCGCAAAACGGTTTTAGCCCCGCTGCGGCCATGCCCGCGGCAAAGGTCACGCCATGCTGCTCGGCAATTCCAACATCAAACACCCGCGCTGGAAACCGGTCAGCCATAATGTTCAACCCCGTGCCCGATGGCATCGCCGCCGTGATCGCCACGATATCCGGATCACGCGCGGCCTCATCAGTGAGCGTCTTGCCAAAGACACCGGTATAGCTGGGCGCGCTTGGTTTTGATTTTTGCTGCGCTCCCGTATCGACATCGAATTTCGCCACGCCGTGATACTTGTCAGCAGAGCTTTCGGCAGGCGCATACCCCTTGCCCTTTACGGTACAGCAATGGATCAGCACAGGGCCAGTCGCGCGACCCCGAACGGCGCGCAGCACCGTCAACAACTGTTCCATGTCGTGCCCGTCGATAGGCCCCACATAGTCAAAGCCCAACTCGTCAAAGAGCGTGCCCTGACTGTTCAGACCCGTGACCATCTGGCGGGCCCGCCGGGCGCTGTCGCGGACCGGCGCGGGTAGAGCGGCCTCAAACCCCTCGGCAAGACTGCGCATTTTGGCCAGCGGTTCGTTCGCATAAAGACCCGACAAATACGATGACATGGCCCCGACCGGCGGCGCGATCGACATCTCATTGTCGTTCAGTATCACGAACAGGCGCCGGCCTTCATGGCCAGCATTGTTCAGCGCCTCATAAGCCATGCCGGCGCTGATCGAGCCGTCCCCAATGACTGCGATGGCATCGCCCGTTGGCTTGCCCATATCGCGCCCGACAGCAAACCCCAGCGCCGCTGAAATAGACGTTGAAGAATGTGCCGCGCCGAACGGGTCAAACGTGCTTTCAGATCGCTTGGTGAAACCAGACAAGCCGCCCTTCTGGCGCAACGTATCCATCCGGTCCCGCCGCCCTGTCAAAATCTTGTGCGGATAACACTGGTGCCCAACATCCCAGATCAACTTGTCCATCGGCGTGTTGAATACAGCGTGTATTGCGACGCTCAATTCGACCACGCCAAGCGATGACCCTAGATGCCCACCCGTTTGACTGACCGCATCGATCACTTCGCCCCGTAATTCATCTGCCAGAGTCCTGAGCTGCCTGTCGGACAAAGCGCGCAAATCTGGCGGGCCTGCAACTTGGTCAAGCGTCGGTGTCTTGGAACGGGTCATGCTTGTGCTCCGGGCTGGAGGTGAGACGGATGAACCTTGAAACGTCACTGCCCTTCTGGGCGACCGGTTCCGTATGGCGCTGTGCGGAATTACTCCGACACAGCGCCGGTCCTGTCGCCACAGGAGGGAACCGGGGCAGAGCCCCGAATGTCCGGCCCCCCTGCACGAGGCGCCGAACCAGGCGAAGGGGCGCGGCCCGTGGGAGGCCGCACCGCCTTATTCGTAAACCGGGGGCCCGCTTGCCGCGAGTTCCGGGTAGTCCCTGATCATGTTCTGACCCTGCAATGGCTGCTGATACCCCTTGTGGCAGGTGCGGCAGGCAACCTTGGCAACATCGTCATAGACCGGACCAAGCCGCTCTGCGGGAAACACGTCGGTCAGGGGAACAAGCCAATCGTTGTTGATCTCTTGGACCATCTGGATTCCGAGTGAGGCCGTGGCCCATTGCGGCGTGACTTGCCCGCCATCATAGAAGGCGCGCGAGTTGTGGCAGAAAACGCAATTCCGACCAAGCGAGTTCGAGAAGTAGTTCATCAACGAGAACGTACGTTCTGTATTCTGCCAGGTTGCGACACCGACGTCAGACGGGTTTTCGCTGACATGGGCTTCAAGGCTGTGAACCTTGATGCTTTCATATTCGAGCAGATACTTCTCAAGCGCGTCAGACGGTAAAGACGTGCTTTGGCTTTGTGCCGTGGCGCGGTTCTGATTTGCTGACCATCCTGCAACACCTTCGTTCACAGGCGCGATCCGGAACCAGACATCCGATGGCACATGCTCTCCGCGGTGGCAGGTATAGCAGTTCACCCCGACTTCGGCGTTGGCATTCACATGTGGATACCAGTCATCATTGATCGACTGGGTCATCTGGATCATGCTGCGGGCGACAACCTTTGTGTAAAGGTCATCATCTGCATAGTTGCCTTCATTGGCACCAGCATGGCAGTAGGCGCAGCCTTCTTCCGGGGCCACCCATTGGGTGATCGATGCCATGATCCGGGTGAAGTTTCCTTCGCTCAGATCGCCAAGCACCTGCACGTTCTCATAGATGTCCTTGGCGAGCGGTTCGTCTTCAGCAATCTCATAGGGCGGATCGCCGAAGTAGTCCGCCACCGAAGGATCGGGGGTTGCCAGCACGTCGACCGGTTTGGTGACCGACATGCCAGTGCCGCGCGGGCCGGTTTGCAAGCTCTCTGTTTCCAGTGGGTTGCCCCAACTGACGAGCATCGCCGCAACAAAGATCGCCCCGCCGGCCCCGCCAATCCAAATGGCAGGACCAAAGATGTTGATCGGGTTCTTTGCGGTCCAGTCATCGAACCATTCGGGGATCCAATTCTTGGGTAGCATATCAGTTCCCCTTCCCGATGAAGGCTTCATAGGAGCCATAGTCCGCGTAGCCATATGATCCGTCGTACATAGGCGCAAAGTGATGCTCTTGAGCCCAGATGAACCAGTTGTCGACGACAGTGCCTGTCAGCAGGATTCCGATACCGCCGGTAATTGGGGTCAGGACTGCGAACCACCAGGCCCAGCGGTGAATGCCCTCCATCGTGGCGTTGAAGCCCATGGTCCAGCGCCAGAACAAGGCCGCACGCTCAGACGCGGTGCCGCGATCATAGATCTGCTCAAGCTCACGGTCGCCGCCGTACCGGGTAACCGCCAGAATGGTCGCCCCATGCATCGCAAACAGCAGGACCGACCCATAAAGGAACACGATCGAAAGCGCGTGGAATGGGTTGTAGTAAAGGTTGCCATAGCGGATCGAGAAGGCCGTGGTCCAATCAAGGTGCGGGAAAATGCCATAAGGCACCGCCTCGGACCAGGAGCCCATCAGGATGGGACGGAACAGGCCCAGCACGAGGAACAGCCAGATCGCAGAGGCGAACGCCCAAGCCACATGTTTGCCCATCTTGTGCTGCATGGCCAGGTGATAGCTTCGCGCCCACCAGCACATGACCGAAATCAACAAGAAGAAGCTTGAGATGATGTACCAGCCGCCATCGTTTAGCGGCGGCATCTTCAAACCGTATTCCGGGCTGGGCGGCTCAAGAGCCAGCCAAAACAGTTGGCGGATAAATTCGGGGATCGACCAGCCAACTTGCGCCAGCATGTTGAAACCAACGATGTTGAACCACAACGTGCCTGTGATCAAAGAGATGATCCCGAACCAGCCAAGGTAGATCGGCCCCAGCTGCGCGTTTCCGACCCAACCTGCGAGGGTGGAAAAGCCGCCCTTCCCCGCGCGTTCACTGGCGGTATCGAAGTCGGTGGCCATTCCCATTTCGACCGGGCCGCGCACCTGAACTTGTGTAAATATGTTCTGATAGTCAGGCATGGGTCACATTCCTATTTGCGAGGGCCAGATCGGCAGCGTGAGCCACCAGTTCCACCATTCCGGCCAGCCCTTGGTCCAGACCGGGCCAGAAATAATGATGCACACTGCGGACCAGAACCCGGCATTCAGCGCGAGCAGCAAACCGACGCGGTGGATGCCTAAAGTTCCGATCGAATACCCGATGAAATCGCGAAAGAACGTGTCTTCGTGGTCGGGTGTTTTGGCCTCTTCGCCCTTTTCAGGGTTGGCAGCGGACAGGATCAAGGCCCCGTGCAGTGCCAATGCGAGCGTTGTGGTGAAGAAGAACGTCACCGCAAGCATGTGGGCCGGATTGTAATGGAAGTGCAGATAGGCATAGCCTGTGTTGCTGACCCAATCGAGATGACTGAAGATGCCATAGGGAAAGCCGTGTCCCCAAGCGCCCATCAAGAGCGGGCGGAAGACCACTAGCGTTGCATAGGCGAAGATCGCAAAGCTGAAGGCGACAGGGACATGGTAACCCATCCCCAGCTTTCGGCAGATCTCTACCTCGCGCAGGGCCCAACTGATGAACGCGCCCAAGGCGCAGATCGTGATAATTTGCCAAAGGCCCCCATCCAGCAGCGGCGCAATCCCAAGTCCATAACTCAGGTCAGGCGGTGCGATGTTGATGAGCCAGGGATTAAAGGTCCCTTGTTGTGATGCGCCCCAAAAAATCAGGACGGTTCCAAGCAAGGCGAAAAAGGCTGCTGTGACCCCGAAGAAGCCCACGTAAAAGGGCCCCACCCAGAAATCAAACAGATCGCCGCCGATCAGCGTCCCTCCGCGGACGCGATACTTTCTCTCGAAGCTGAGCAACGCCATCTTCTGTCTCCGCGTTTGGCGGCCGACCCTTGGTGGGATTCTCAGCCGTCTTGTTCAAAATTGGTTTGCCGGGGGCGGACGACAGGATCGCCCGCCCACGGCGAGGACCAGTCGTTATTCGACGCGCTCATACTTAGCAGCGGCGATTTCAAACCAGTTGTAGCTGTCCGTGGACAGCAGGACGAGGTGGATCATCGCCGCGAGCAGGAACAGGAACACGCCCTGTGCCACGAAGACGCGACGCGGATCGAAGATCAGCCAGACCTTGTAGAATTTAGCCATTGTTCAATCCTCTCTCAGAACCACGGACGCCAGATCAGCACTGCCAGATGAGCAACGCCGGCAACGGCCGAAAACAGCCAGAGCCCGCTCATGTAGACAGAGTGCAGTTCCTGCGCCTGTTCGTCGGTGAGACCTGTGAATGACAGGTCGGTATCGTCAGCCATAACTTTCCTCCGGATCGTTTTGCTGAAGCCGCAACCCCTGCGGCTGGGGTCCTTTGGGGCGCAAGTCCCCTCCGGGCTCTGTCTGCCCGTATCCGGGCAGGCAGTTCGTATTCTCGGGGTTCAAGCCGAGAAAATTAGGGGCGTGATCCGGTCCGCTTCGGCCCAGGCCCGCGCGAGCGGCCCATGCAGGTTCAGCGTGCGCCGGGCGATCACGTCAAGCACCCAGCCACCGGTTGAAAACGGTAGGGCGAGAACGAAGATCAACGCGAAATAAAGATGAAACTCTGCTCCGCGCCGCATGGGGCGACGGGTGTGTGTTTCGCTGGACGTGAAGTCGGTCATTGCCGGGATCCTCCGTTCGGGGTGATTTGTGGGGCGCGGCGATCGGCGGGCGACAAGGCCTCAACCGTCTCTAACGCCACGCGCGTTTGTCCATTTTCAAGCGCGGCAGTCTCGGCGGCGTCGCGCAGTGTTTTTGCGGCAGAAATTCGGGTCAGCACCGGATGCTCTGACACGATGCGGTCAAGCGCGGCTTGTGCATCGGCATCCCAGGGCAAATCACGCCGCAAATTTGTCGGTGTCGCGCTTGCCGCATCCATTTCGCTGCCAAGCGGCAAAATGTGGAACAGTGCATCGAACAACGCGTTACAGACTTCCTGAAGCAGATAGGTCGCCCCGGCATAGCCCATGAACGGCGTGCCCGTTGCCCGGCGGATCGCGGCACCAGGGAACGAGGCCGGTATGAACACGGGCTGCGGGCCGTGGCCCGAGGCCATTTCGGCCATGTACATCTTTTCGTTGATCGACCCCATCACCACGAGCGGACGCTTGCTGTGCAGCATCTCGCGCACTTCAACATTGTTGGTCTTGGCACCTGCGCAGCGTGGGACTGCAAGGGCGCAGGGAAATCCCAAGTCGCTTTCCAGATAGTGACGGATGCCGCGCGTATAGGTTTCGTTGGCGACGATGGCGAAACTGGCCGTGGCAAAGAAATCCTGCGTGACCGACCGCCACAAATCCCAGACAGGCTTCAGGGTGGAGTGCTTTTCGCGTTCGATGAACGGTTCTGGATCCAGACCCAACAGGTCGCCAAGCTTGCGCAAGAACAGCGTCGTGCTTTCGACCCCTATGGGGGCTTGAAGATACGGCTTGCTGAGGATCTCGGCCAGACCCCGGCCAAACTCGCGGTAAATACAGATGTTCACATCCGCATTCACAAGATTGCGCATCTCGGCAAGATGGCTGCCCAGCGGCATGACCATGTTGACCTCGGCGCCAATGCCTTCGACAAGGCGGCGAATTTCGGCCAGATCGGATGGCATGTTGAACGCGCCATACATCGGACCCAAGATATTGACGCGCGGTGCGGCCCCCTCTGGGCGCTTTGTTTCTTTGGGCATCCGGCCCTTGGTCATCCCGAACTCAGTGAAAATCCACGTCATCGCCCGGTCCGCCGACTGCCACTGATCTTCGTCAATGGTGCGGGGCAGAAACCGCTGGATGTTGGTACCCTGCGGTGTGACACCGCCGCCGATCATCTCTGCGATGGACCCTGTAACGACAACCGCGGGAAGTGCCGGGTCAAGCGTTTGCCAGGCGCGCTTCATGGCGTCCTCGGTGCCCGCCCCCATTTCGCCTTCGCCCAATCCCGTGACCACTATGGGCAATTCGTGCGGCGGCAACCCGTCTGTGTAATGCAGAACCGACGTGACCGGCAGGTTCTCGCAGCCCACTGGCCCGTCGATGACCACCTGCAACCCCTTGACGGCGGTGAACGCGTATACCGCGCCCCAATAGCCGCCCGCGCGATCATGATCCTGGATCAGCATGCGCAGCCCCGGACCAGAAAATTGGTCAGTTTTTTGCCTGCGACCATCATATCATTTCCTGCGCTTTGGCGGCGCGTGCCTGCTTGTCGAGTTTCTTTTGATGGGCGTCGCGGAAATCAGGCCGAAGATTTGGCGCGCCCTCCCAGACCCCGGCAGTGTCTTTTGCACCCACCCCGTCGAAGAAGCTGCGCATGGTGCCCATCCGGGCGCGGTTGCCCATAGCCGCATTCACGACCTGCTGAAGGCTACCAGCCCCCGCCACGCCCATCAGCGGACGGGCAGAAATGAGGTTGGTGAAATAAAGTGCAGGGAGTCCCATTTCCTTCGCCTTCTGAACCACTGGTGTGGTCCCGATTGCGAGATCCGGTTGCACCGCTTCCATGGCTGCAAGATCATCTTCAAGACTGGCGCGGAACTTGACCGTGACGCCGCGCGCCGCCAGCCAATCTGCATCCGTGCGCGACCACGGCGTCTTGGGACAAGCCGTGCCCACATAGGGCACATCGGCGCCGCTCTCGATCAGCAAACGTGCCACCAGAAGCTCGGACCCCTCATAGCCAGAGAGCGTCACACGCCCGGTCACGGGTGTGGCGGCGAGCGCGGCCTCGATGGCCGGGATCGCCGCGTTCTGTGCCGCTGCTATCTGGTCTGCGCCGACACCATATGCTGCGCCAATCGCCGCGAGCCAGTCTGCCGTACCGTCCCGGCCAACCGGAGCGGAGCCGACAACTGTACGTCCTGCCGCCTGAAATTCACGCACCGACGCGGTATAGAAAGGATGGATCGCTGCCGCGACGCCACAATCAAGTGCAGCGTACAGCTCGCGCCACTCGCGGCACGGAACGACCGGCCCTGCGGCCAGTCCCATGGGGGCAAGCAGCGCGCCGATCATCATAGGGTCGGCGGGAAACATTTCGCCAAGCAGCGCGACAGCAGGCCTGTCAGATGTACCCGCCTCGGGGCGCGGCACCGGGCCTGCCTCCACTTCGGCACGTGCGTAATTCAACATCGCACCGGCAAGGATGTCTTTTGCCTCGGCATGGGTTGGCACCCCAAATCCCGGAACATCAATTCCCACAATGCGAACGCCGTTGATCTCTGTCGGCAGGAGCCGAAGCGGCACGCCGGACGCTGTCGGCACACAAAGATTGGTCACAACAATCGCGTCATATCTGTCAGGGTCCGCCATTTCGTGCACCGCGTCGCGGATGTCTTCGAACAACTTGCCAGTGACCAGGCTTTCAGAATTGAACGGCACATACCCGACAGATCGACGCGCGCCATAGAAATGGCTGACAAAGGTCAAGCCATAGACGCAGCAGGCCGAGCCCGACAGCATGGTGCCGACCCGTCGCATCCGCAGCCCAACACGCAAGGACCCAAAGGCAGGGCACATGCTTTGCGGCTGATCATGGGGACCCTTGGGATAGTCGGCCGCGTATTGGTCAAGGATTTCCGACATCCCCGCGCCGCGCGCTTTGGCTTCCATGGCCGCACCGGGGGCGTGGCACCCAACACCATCCGGACGCAGCGTGCCTTCCGGCATCGCCTCTGCGACAGGCTCTGCCGCATCATCGATGACATGCGCCTGCGCTGCCAGATCATGAAGGGATTGGTGATTCATGACCGCGCACCCTGACCACCCGAATTGCTGGGCGGCCGGCTTTGGCCAGATGTTTCCTTGCGCGACAACGCATCGTCAAAGCGGGACAGAACATCGAGATCAAACATCGTCGTACACCACTTCAAGGCTCTCGCGCGGGGCGCTTTTCTTGCCGCGCATGTCCTTATCCGTGGCAGGAACGAGCACGACATCACCGCCGGTGTCCTTGCTGTCGAAAAGAGCAAGCAGGCCGTCTTGGTCCAGAGGGTTCGGGTGGCCCGGTGGCGCAAGCGCCACTGCGTCCGCCAGTTCTGCGAACAGCGGCCCCCATTGCCCGGCTTCAGTGCCCACAATCTGATAGTTGGCTGATTTCTTGCGCAAATCATCGTCAGCCGGGATCGCCGCAAGCACCGGGATATTGACAGATTCCGCAAAGGCTGCGGCTTCGCCCGTGCCATCATCCTTGTTTATTACAAGCCCGGCAACACCGACATTGCCGCCCATCTTGCGGAAATATTGCACCGCAGAGCAGACGTTGTTCGCCACATACAGTGATTGAAGATCGTTTGACGCGACCAGAATGACCTTTTGCGCCATGTCCCGTGCAATGGGCAGACCAAAGCCACCGCACACCACGTCGCCCAGAAAGTCGAGCAGTACATAATCAAAGTCCCAGTCGTGAAAGCCCAGCTTTTCCAGCAGTTCAAACCCGTGGATGATGCCGCGCCCGCCACATCCCCGACCCACTTCGGGGCCGCCAAGTTCCATGGCGAAGACACCGTTCCGCTTGAAGCAGACATCACCAATTGCGACTTCTTCTCCGGCCAGCTTCTTGCGGGTCGAAGTCTCGATGATTGTCGGGCAGGCCTTGCCGCCAAACAACAGGGATGTGGTGTCGGATTTCGGATCGCAGCCAATGAGCAGGACGCGCTTGCCCTGCTCTGCCATCATGCAAGACAGATTGGCCAGAGTGAATGACTTGCCGATGCCGCCTTTTCCATAGATCGCAATGATCTGCGTGTGCTTGGTCGGCTCGCTTTGCGGCACTTCCAAGGTCGGTTCCTGAGCCGCCTCGTTTTTCAAGCGCGCGTCAAAATCCTTCAGATTGGGAATGTCATCAAGGCTCATGCGGCGGAACTCCAGTCCAAGATCATTTTAAGGCAAGCCGGGTCGGTAAAGGCCGTGGAATAGGCATTTGCCGCTTCCCCTGCGGGCCGGGTGTGCGTGATCAACCCAGACAGCGACAAAGCACCCCCGTCGATCAGCGCACGGGTCACATCCAAGTCATCACGGGTCCACTCTGCGGCGATGCGAAACCGGGCTTCCTTCATGAAGGCGGGCGGAAATGCGAAACTCAGCGGGTCCGTGTAGAAGCCTGCCAGGACAATCTCGCCGCCCTTCACGATGCGGTCGACAAGATCATTCAGCAGGGCCCCGTTGCCGGATGCGTCATAGATCGCCCGGTAATCGCGGCGGGTGTCGTCAGATGGATCAATGACAAAATAATCCGTTGCACCTGAGCGCCTGGATGGATCTGTTTCCCAGACCGTCGGCGCAGGCGCCCCAGAGGCGATGGTCAGTCGCGCCAAAAGTCGGCCCAGCGTGCCATGCCCAACGATGAGGTCCGGCACCGCTTTGTCGAGACCCGCCATGGCATGGCGAGCAGTTGCTGCAAGAGCCAACAACGCGCCTTCAGCCCCTAACGTCGAATCGACCCGCGTCACGCGGTCGGCTGAGGTTACAATCCGATGCGACGCCGCTCCAAAAAGGCCAAAGGCCCCTTCATAGCAATTGGCGCCAGGGACAAAGACCTGATCGCCGGGGCGATACCCAGAACCTGGCGTTGCCTCAACCACTTCGCCGGTCGCTTCGTAGCCCGGCACAAGAGGATAGCCCATTCCCGGAAACGGCGGCATCCGGCCAGACCAAAACAGCTTTTCAGTGCCAGTGGAAATTCCAGTGTACCGAATGTCGACAACGATATCGCCGTCTGCCGGAGGTGTGAGTGTGATGTCGGCCAGATTCAGGTCGCGAGGTCCGTTCAGAAGGACAGCAGTTGTTTGCATTTTTGGTCCTCCCGGTCCTTTGGGCGTTCAAGTGCTGGTCAGCACCTAAGGCCCCTCCCCTACATATGTCACTTTAGACTGACAGTTTGATCTGTCAATTTAATTAGACACCTTGACGGCGTTCTATGTCGTTTGGGCGAGTCGCCTCGACGACGGATGTCACATAGGGACGCGCGGGACGCGGACAGCGGACGGCAGCGAACCCCGCCGCCTGACACATCTGCGCAATTCTCGCCGCAGAGCGAGCCCGGCCAGTACGCATCGCCAATGTATAAAAGGCGAAATAGACATCACCCGAGGATTCCGGGCGCGCTCCGCCGGCCATAGGTTCGGAAATTATCAAACGCCCACCGGGCGGCAGAGCCGAGAAAACCTTGGCCAATAAGGCAGCAACCGTCTCGTCCGAGTGATCATAAAGAACCCGCACCAGAGAGATCATATCCGCGCCTGCTGGCAGCGAATCGTCCCGAAATGACCCACCAGCCAGATCGACTCGGCCACTCAGGCCAGTCGCGGCCAATCGGTTTGCGGCTTGCGGCATGACCGCAGGCAGATCAAAGACTGTCGCCTTCAAGGCGGGGTGCGCTTGACACACAGCCGACACAAAAGCGCCAGAGCCACCCCCTACATCAAGGAGATGACGCACATTTGCAAAGCGCACTTGCCGCAAAGTGTCTTGCGCCACGAGGCCTTGGCTATCGGCCATGAGATCGGAATAAATGCGTGTCGTCTCGGCGGGCACGTCGCCGTGTGCGCCAAAGACATAGGGCCAAAACTTGGCAAGTTCCGTGTCTGTCTCGCCCCGCAGCAACGCCACTGGATCGGCAAGATCGCGGTAAAAAACACCATGATGGCGGATCATCGCCGCCAGTCCCGGCACTCCCAGAAGGGCCGCCCCTTTACGCGCGAGACCGAACTGGCCGTCACGTCGAGCTTTGAGTAGGCCAAGCGCGGCACCGGCCTGTAGCAGGATCTGCATCCGGTCAGCGGGAATATCAGCGACGAGCGCCAAGTCTTGCACGCTGCGCGGACGATCCAGCAGCTGGGCAGGGATGTCTAACTCCACCAGCGCCATCAACACCTGCGCCCGCACAAACCCAGACACGAGATCGAAAAGCTCCTGTCCTTCGGCACGGGCAATTCTGCGCAACAGCGGGACACGCGCCACCCAAGCCTGAAAGCCGGGCCGCGCAATCAAGCGGTTCGACCAACCCGGACTCAAGATACGCAATGATCCGCGCGACTGCGACGACGAGGCGCGGTTTGGTTGATCCGCGACATCAGACATTTCTTACGTCCGGCTGTGTGCGGGGGCTACCGGGGTTAACCGCTCGGCCTGCATGCGCACCATCTTCGCCAGCGCCGCTTCGCCCGGACATGCGGGAATCGATGAAATAGCCCCGCCCAGAATGTCCTTCAGCCGCCGGATCGCCCCATCGACACCATATTCGGCGACCGCACTTGGACGGGCATGCAATGCGTCCTGCCCTGCCGGTTTCCCAAGCGTTTCGGCATCATAAAGGGCATCGCGCAGATCATCCGCCACCTGGAAGGCCTCGCCAATACATGCGCCAAGATCTTCCCAAGCATCTGGGTCTTCGTGTCCGGCAGCGATGGCGCCCATTCGCGTTGCCGCAATGAACAGTGCGCCGGTTTTTGATCGATGATACGCCGCAAGATCAACCGATGGCTCGCTTTCCCACCCTTGCCCCGCGCAGATCCCACCCGGCATGCCCGTGCGTTGCGCCAATGTAAGAATCAGCGCATTCGCGCGAGCAGCGTCATAGGCTCCCGCCCGCGCCAACACTTCGAACGCGAGAATAATAAGGCTGTCACCGGCCAGAACCGCGAGCGGTTCGGAATACGCGCGGTGCACAGACGGCTTTCCGCGGCGCGTTTCCGCATCGTCGAAACATGGCAAATCATCATGCACGAGGCTGGCGCAGTGGATCAACTCAAGTGACGCCGCCGCCGCATCAGCGACGTCCGGTTGATCATCCCCACACGCCATAGCGACTGACATAAGGATCGTTGGGCGAATGCGTGCGCCCCCAGGTGTGCACGCATAGGTCAGCGCCGAGGATAGTCGCCCAGGTGCGACACCGCCCCGCCCAAGCGCGACTGCGCGGCTAACGGCGCGGTCGATCCGAGTATCGAGATCCATGGCGAGCTCCAGTGTGTCAGTTTTTCACTACATAGTGTGTGTAAATTATTGTGGACATGTCTTGCGAACGAGTCAACAATTCCTGACAGGAGGTGCGCCATGAACCAGATCACCGCGCGGCCCTCGGCAAACAGGGGCGTGGCACCTGCGCTTGTGATTGGCGCGGGCATCGGCGGTCTTGCGGCTGCGGTGCGCCTTGCCGCGGCGGGACTTCAGGTCACCGTGGTCGAGCGGGCGGCAACCCCCGGCGGCAAGATGCGGACCCTGCCAAGTACGGCTGGTCCTGTTGATGCAGGGCCGACTGTTCTGACCCTCCGCCGTATCTTTGAAGACCTGTTCGCAGTTGCCGGAACACGGCTGGACGATCATGTCACTTTGCGGCGTCAAGATATTTTGGCGCGCCATTGGTGGCCGGACGGAAGCACGCTGGACCTGCACGCGGACCATGAGGCAAGCGCGCAGGCAGTCCGTGCTTTTGCCGGCGCCAAGCAGGAGCGCGCCTTTCGCCGCTTTTCACGACGGGCCGCAAAACTGTTCGACGCGTTTGACGACCCCATGATGCAGACTGCCCAACCGGGCCTTGCCAATCTGACACGCAAAGTGATGGGCCAACCTGCCCTGATCCCCATGTTGGCCCCCAATTCATCATTGGCGCACAGTCTGGCCAAACAATTCACCGATCCGCGCCTTACGCAACTCTTCGGCCGATATGCGACCTATGTGGGCGGCTCGCCCTACCAATCCCCGGCGGTTCTTGCGCTGATTTGGCATGCCGAAGCCGCCGGCGTCTGGACCGTCGAGGGCGGAATGCACGCTTTGGCACGGGCAGTAGCCGATCTTGCGGCTTCGCTCGGGGTTCGCTTTGCGTACAACGCGCATGTGGCGGAGATCGAATTTTCAGGTGGGCGTGCAAGTGGGGTACGCTTTGAAGATGGCTCCCGGATGCGCGCCAGTTCCGTTCTGTTCAATGGCGACCCACACGCGCTCACACTTGGGCTGTTAGGCGACGCCAACATCACAGCCGCACCAGAAACGGCGCGCGCTGAACGCAGCCTGTCTGCCAATGTCTGGGCCTTTTGCGCAACGCCGGACGGTTTGCCTTTGGCCCATCACAACGTTTTTTTCTGCAATGATCCCGTGGCGGAATTCGACGATATCGCGGCGGGGCGCACACCGCGCGACCCGACACTCTATCTGTGCGCCGAAGATCGCGGGCAGGCGAACCCGCCCCCCACCCTTGAACGATTCGAAATGATCGCGAACGCCCCGCCGCTCAGCAATGGCACATCCTCACAGGAGCCGACCTCATGCCCCACGACACGCAGCTTCGAGACGCTGAAAAAGTTCGGCCTGAGCTTGACGCCCGACCCAGACAATCTGACGACACCAAAGGGGTTCGCGGGTCTGTTTCCGGGCTCGCAAGGATCCCTTTACGGGCAGAGCCCGCATGGCCTGATGGCAGCGTTTCAACGACCCACGGCGCGCAGCATGATGCCGGGGCTTTATCTGGCCGGGGGCGGGACGCATCCGGGGGCCGGGGTTCCGATGGCTGCCCTCTCAGGGCGGCACGCGGCCGAGGCGATCATGGCGGACCTTGCTTCAACCTCGACGTTCCGGCCAACGGCTACGCTTGGTGGTATGTCGACGGGATAAGCGACTGTGGAACCCGTGCGATTTCGGTGATTGCGTTCATCGGCTCGGTCTTTTCGCCGTGGTATCGGTGGTCGGGCCGACGCGATCCCGACAACCATGTCTGCATCAACGTGGCCACCTATGGGCCGGGTGGGCGCTTCACAATGACCGACCGGGGCCGTAGCGCCCTGCGCCAGACCGAAGACAGCTTTACCGTCGGCCCCAGCTCTCTGCACTGGGATGGCAACGCCCTGCGCATTGACATTGACGAAATATCCGCCCCACCGGTAATCAGCCGGGTGCGCGGAACCATCACTTTAACGCCGCGCGCCGTCACGACGGTAGAACTGCCCCTCACTCCTGACGGCGCGCATATCTGGCGCCCCTTCGCACCGGTGTCGGATATCCAAGTTGATCTGGACGCGCCCGGTTGGACTTGGTCCGGACATGGCTATTTTGATGCGAACTTCGGCACGCGCGCCTTGGAAGATGATTTCAGCTTCTGGACCTGGGGCCGCTACCCGGTTGGCCAAGGCAGCACTTGTTTTTACGACGCATCACGACTGGACGGCACCACACTCGCCGCGGCAATCCGCTTCGATGACGCAGGCGGTGCGCAGGTGATGCGCGATCCACCGACCTTGACGCCGATGCGCCGAAGCCTTTGGGCCGTAAAACGC
Source organism: Meridianimarinicoccus aquatilis (assembly GCF_004358675.1). GTDB lineage: Bacteria > Pseudomonadota > Alphaproteobacteria > Rhodobacterales > Rhodobacteraceae > Meridianimarinicoccus > Meridianimarinicoccus aquatilis. Next base: position 87,072 of record NZ_SMZO01000013.1, read on the forward strand.
GAAACCCGTGCTGATGCTGGCCACAAACCCCGACAGGTCAGCCCAATGTTGGAGGCCCCGTTTTACAGCAGATCAATGGTTCGGACCCAGATTGATGGCGAGCAGACGACCGGTGTGCACGAGGCACTTGATCTGCGCCGCTTTTGCAGCCCTTTGTTGAAGCCAATGCTGGCAGTCCGAGTGCCGCGCCGACCGCGCTGGCGTTTCGCCGACTAGCTATCCGGCTTGGCGGCAACTTCGGGATTAAGCCGCATCACTGAGAAGTTCAGCGCCGAGGCGATTGTTACCCAAAGAAGGTATGGCGCAAAAAGCAACCCCGCCACGGTGTCCTGCAAAAAGAGCAGCACCATGGTGAAGGCGACCACCACCCACAGCAAACCGACAACGATCATCGCAAGGCGGATCCGGCGCAGGCCGAAGAAAACCGGCGTCCATAGACCGTTAAGGGCAACTTGCAGCGCCCAGAATGCCATCGCCAATCCGGCACCCGGCAACATCGCGACGCGCGCTCCCGCAGCAGCAATACACAGATAGAGTGTGGTCCAGGCCACTGGAAATACCCAATCGGGCGGGGTCCAGCGCGGCTTAGCCAGTTTGGCGTACCACTCACCCGGTGGAAACAATGCCCCGGTTGATCCGGCAGCAACGCACGCGGCAAGAAAGACAATGAAAAGGATATAGATCATCTTGAGGGGCTAGCGCAGGGCGGCGCAGCGTTCAACCCTGTTCGCCGCCGGTCGCGTTGCTCAAGCTGCGCAAAGAGCGAAACCAGCGCGTCGGCGCGGCCAGTACCACGTGCAGCCTGCGTGCCAGCCGCGTCGACCAGAAACGCAACCTCGGCCAGCGGCCGGGCATAAAGCATGGGCGAGCGGGGCATGATCAGCGTACCCGCCGCGCGCCCCATCGACAGACCCAGCCACCCAAGTTTGCGTGCTGTGCCGGTATGTGCCCGCACCGAAATGCTGTCATGCCCGTTCCGGCGCAATTGCCCGCTGATACCCGCATAGATATAGCGCGCCGCAAAAATGCCAAGACGGCACGACAGCGGAAGCGCGGCAACCCCGGCCTCGGACCGCGCATAAAGCATGTCGGCCTCGCGCAACAACCGGGCCGTCAACGCACGGATCTGCGGGGTTGGCGCCGGACTTGCGAGAAACGCAGCCGGTTCGATCCCGGCCTTGGCCAGCCAGTCAGTAGGCAGGTAAAGCCGCCCCTCGCGCGCATCCTCTCCCACATCGCGGGCGATATTGGTCAGCTGCATCGCCACGCCAAGATCACAGGCTCGCGCCAGCGCATGCCGGTCGCGCACGCCCATGAGCACGCACATCATAGCCCCCACCGCCGAGGCCACTCGTGCCGAATAGGCGCGAAGGTCAGACAGACTGGCATAGCGGCGTTCCATCGCGTCCCATGCCAGCCCCTCAAGCAAGGCTTCCGGCAGCGCGCGGGGCATCTCGTGGGCGTCGACCATGGCTGCGAAAGCCCGGTCGGGTGCCGTGTTACGCGGGGTGCCTGCATAAACCAGATCAAGGCGGTCGCGCAGGGACAGGACGGCCGCCGCCTTTTCCGCCTGCAAATCCACCGCATCGTCCGCCAGACGGCAGAACGCATATAGCGCCAGCGCCGGATCGCGAACCCGAGGCGGCATAACCAGCGACGCAGCGTAGAAAGATCGCGACCCGTGGCGAATAGCCTGTGTGCAATGGTCCAGATCAGCAGGCGCAATGCCACTGCGGCCACGGCTCGCCGGGGCTTGCGGCGCAGCAAGCGGCACCCCGCGTGGATCGGGCGCAACACTCATGAGGTCACCGTCGCGGCATCGGGAACCAGTTTACCCAGCACTTCGGCGCTTGAAATCACACCCGGCAAGCCTGCGCCGGGATGGGTGCCAGCGCCGACAAGATACAACCCCTTTGCTTCTTCGCTGATATTGTGCGGCCGGAACCAGGCACTTTGCAGGATGCGCGGCTCAATGGAAAAGCCGGTCCCAAGCGGTGACAGATATCGGTCGCGGAACGTGTCTGGCGTAAAGGTCTCTTGCACAGTGATCCGGCCTGAAAGGCCCGGCAGGCACTGCGCCTCAAGAATGGCGAGCATCTTTTCGCGGTAAGGCTCTTCCTCCTGCGCCCAATCGACCCCGTTTTCATGACCCAGATGCGGGACGGGGCTGAGCACATAAAAGGTGTCATCGCCGTCAGGTGCGACAGTCGGATCGGTCACGCTGGGCCGGTGGATATAAAGGCTCATGTCGTCCGACAGGCGGCCCTTCATGAAAATGTCTTGCAACAGGCCCATGTAACGCGGCGCATTCAAGATCGTATGGTGCCCGACATCGCCCCACATATCGCGGGTGCCCTTTGTGCCGAAATACCAGACATACAGGCCCATGGACCAACGCGTGCGTTTGAGCCGCGGCGTCGTCCAACGGCGGCGGGGGGCATTGCGCAGCAGACGGTCATAGGTATGCCCTGCGTCGGCGTTGGACACCACGATATCGGCAGCAATAATTGCACCATTTTGCAGCTTAACACCGCGCGCGGTCCCGTCCTTGATGAGGATCTCGTCAACCTCGGTATCAAGTTGCACAGTGCCGCCCTGCCCCTCGACCACGTCAGCCATGGCGCGGGCTATCGCGGCAACACCGCCCATGGCGTAATGGACGCCGAATTCCTTTTCGAGGTAACTGACAAGGATATACATTGACGTCACATGCAACGGGTCGCCGCCAATGAACAAAGGATGAAACGACAACGCCATGCGCAACCTGTCATCCCGTACGCGCTTGCATGCATGAGCATAGACGGATCGGTCGGCGCGCATCATCGCAAAAGTCGGCAAAACCTTGAGAAGGTCGGTGAATTTGTGCATCGACCGGCGACCAAGATCTTCGAAACCGAAGGCATACCGCGCTTCGCTGTCTTTCAGGAACTTGTCGTAACCGGGCAAATCCGATGGCGACAAGCGCGCAACTTCCGCCCGCATGGCGCCAGTGTCGCCCGTAGCGCGAAAAGTGGACCCATCGTCCCAACGTATTTCATAGAATGGATCAAGCGCGCGCAAATCGACATCTGCATCGAAGTCCCGCCCGCAGGCCGACCATAACTCGCGCAAGGTCTGCGGGACCGTGACGATAGTGGGCCCGAGATCAAAGCGATGACCCTCTCGATAAAGTGCGCTGCCCCGCCCGCCGGGCATATCGAGGCGGTCAATGACCGTAACACGATACCCTTTGGCACCAAGCCGCATGGCAGATGCGAGACCGCCCAGACCGGCCCCGACAACCACAGCATGAGGGGCGGCCATGTGCGCCGTCTGCTGCGTAAGATTCTGATCCAGTCTTGTCATCATACACCGACAGTACGACTGTCCACTTATGTTTACAATAAAGGATTGCGCAGCGCTTTAAGCTAGGTTCTGGCGAGAAATGCTTTTCAAGCGCCGTTGCGCGTGTCACAGTTAGTTGACACATTCATTCGGGAGTCGCGCCATCCAGACCGTCAGCCTCAGCCTGTTTCGCTTTGACGGACCAATGCGCCGGGCGTGGGCGTTCGCCCAGATGGGTTTGGCGCGGCGTGGCTTTGCCCGTGTTCCTGACATTGAGTTCTGGAAGCTGTGCGGGTCCGGCACTGGTGAAGGGTTCACACCGCTGCCCAACACGGCCGTCTATGCGATCCTCGCGGCTTGGCCTGACCTTGATGTGGCACAGGAGCGGACACAGAAAAGTGGGCCTTTTTCTCGCTACACCGCCAAGGCTTTCGAAAGCTGGCACCTTTATCTATCGCCGACGAGTGTGCGGGGCGCGTGGGCCGGTCAAACGCCCTTCACAGCCACAAGCGACGCAGGCCAAGGCCCCTTGGCCGCCCTGACACGTGCCACGGTCAGGCCGCGAAAAGCCGCCCAATTCTGGAAACGCGTGCCAAAGATCAGCGCGATGATCGGGCGTGATCCAAACGTATTGTTCAAGATCGGGATCGGCGAAGTGCCATTGCTTCATCAGGTGACGTTTTCGATCTGGCCCGATGCCGACAGCATGGCCGCGTTCGCGCGCAGCAATGGCCCGCATGCCCGCGCGATCAGCGCTGTGCGCGACGGGAATTGGTTCTCGGAAGAACTTTACGCCCGCTTTCGCGTCCAAGGCACCTGCGGAAGCTGGGGCGGAGGCGATCCACTGACTGCCAAGAAAGACGCTGCATGACCTCTCCCTTTCCGTTCACGGCAATCGTCGGCCAGGATGACATGAAAACTGCCCTGATCCTCACGGCCATTGATCCTGGTATCGGCGGCGTGTTGGTGTTCGGTGATCGTGGGACCGGAAAATCCACAGCCGTTCGCGCGCTCGCCGCACTTTTGCCCCCCATCGACGCAGTCGAAGGGTGCCCGGTGAACTCTGCACGGATCGGCGATTGCCCTGATTGGGCAGGCATCAAAGACGAACGGATTATCAGCCGCCCAACTCCAGTGGTGGATCTGCCGCTCGGCGCAACCGAAGATCGGGTGACCGGCAGCCTCGACATTGAACGCGCCCTCAGCCGCGGCGAAAAAGCGTTTGAACCGGGCCTGCTGGCCCGCGCCAACCGGGGCTATTTGTATATCGACGAAGCCAACCTGCTGGAAGATCACATCGTCGATCTGTTGCTTGACGTGGCTCAATCCGGGCTGAACGTGGTAGAACGCGAAGGGCTCTCGATCCGCCATGCCGCACGCTTCGTGCTCGTCGGCTCCGGCAACCCGGAGGAAGGTGAGCTGCGCCCACAACTTCTTGATCGCTTTGGCCTTTCGGTTGATGTGCGCTCTCCGACCGATATCGAACAGCGCATCGAAGTGATCCGCCGCCGGGATGCGTTTGACCGCGCGCCCGAAACAATCATGGCAGAATATGGGCCGCAAAATGATGCCTTGCGCGACCGTATCGTATCGGCCCGCGCAGCCCTGCCCGAGATCGAAACGACTGAGAACATCTTGCGCGATTGCGCAGAGCTATGTGTGGCGCTGGGGTCTGACGGGCTGCGGGGCGAGCTGACGCTTTTGCGCACCGCACGTGCATTGGCCGCCTTTGACGCGGCGCCTGCTCTCACACGCGACCATTTGCGAGCCGTGGCAGCGATGGCCCTGAGCCACCGCCTGCGCCGCGATCCGCTGGACGAGGCAGGAAGTGCCGTGCGTGTCGGGCGGGTCGTGGACGACGTTCTGGCATGACCCCTGAGCCACCTCC
>NZ_SMZO01000130.1 GCF_004358675.1 Meridianimarinicoccus aquatilis
TGGGTCAGTTCTCAGTGAAAATTTGGGGGGCTACCGGGTCACTTCTCAGCAGAAATCAACAGCTGTGATCTTCAAGATGGTGCTAAACTATCTAAAAGCGGCAGATAGTGTTTTTTGGGAAAACGCGAACGAGGGTTCTTACATTTTTCGGACCATAGGTGTGCAAGCCATTTTCGATATACTGCGAAAGCTAGCATCAGGTGCGTTTGAAGAGAGGAACATAAGCACTGGGTATTTCGAAAAAATTCTGACTCCAGCCAAAGAGATCGATTTCTCCTCAACTGAATTCCAAAATGCCTCAGGCTCTGGTCGCACCTTCATCCGCAAAGCAATTGAGAACGCTATAGAAATTTGAAACTATCTGAATACCTGACCAGACCTCCGAAATTTAACATAAACTTCATTATGCGAAAAAGAACAAAGAATGAACACGGGTCCTCTTACCCTCACCGTGAGCTGAACACTAAGCAACCGCCCCCCAAAATGAGGTCTTCTTTCCATGAGACTGTTTCAAGCCATCAAGATAAGCCTCATGCGTATCAAATTGTGCGAAGTCGTCAACTCTCGCGGCTAGGTTCTTGCACTCACGCAAGTGACGCGCAGCATGGCGATACCGTTTGACCCGTGAATTTTGCAACGCAAAATCGATCAAGCCGCGTTTCAAAAGTGTGGCGGCCAGTGGATGGCGGAGATATAGCTGAAAGTTGGTGATGGCCCCTGAGGGGCGGCATATCATGGCGTTGTTCACGC
>NZ_SMZO01000131.1 GCF_004358675.1 Meridianimarinicoccus aquatilis
GGCATAGCCGATCAGGGGCATGGGCGGGCCGTTTGCAATTACACAAGTCATAAATAAACGACCGTTTGTAAACGAATGCAAGTATGTGCACTCTCGTTGTGCTCGTCCAAAAACCCTTGGTTTCCTTGCGCTGAGCGCGATCTGAGAGGTTCCACCGGCAGTCACGCGCGCGTACTATATAAAGAGCGCAGGCAACCGCCACAAAATCACTTGGGTAATGTGCAAAAGAACAGTATTTTGCACATATGAAGACCCAAAAATCTGCTTTGACTGATAATTTCAATGACCCCCTCATCACCATCGAGGCGGATGAAGAGGCTCACGAAGAGGATCTCTGGTTTCTGCCGGGACCACTCGAAGAAGAACCGGATGATTTGCCTCCCGGGTCACGGGCAGAACCGCCCGACACTGCTGTCATAGAAGACTGGGCAAAGGCAGAAGGCGTTCACGCTGCGCGACTGGCACGGGTCGCCGGACGTCTGGGTGCTCTGGATGACCGGCTGCTGCGCGGCCCCAAAGGCTGGCGGCATCGCCTCGCTTTGATCGAGGCAGCGAACCTCAGCTGGTTCGCAGGGGATAGGGTGAGTTCTGATCGTCTGGCGCTCTGGATATCGATGCGGCTATCAGGTGCACAGGATGACCCAAATGCCCTAGGGTCAGGACCCATTGATCTTCGCTTTGCAGCGTGATTCACGGCTCGAAAACGAGCGGT
>NZ_SMZO01000132.1 GCF_004358675.1 Meridianimarinicoccus aquatilis
CCTGACGCCACGATTGGCGCTGACGATGCCGGGGCAGGTCTACCGCAAGCTCGGCACCTCTGTGGAAACCCAGCTCATGGTCTTCGACAAGGTGCAGGAGGACGGCGAGATGATCCGCGCCACGGTTCAGGATCTGGAGGAAGCCCTTCCTTTTGTCGACGCCGTGGCCGCAAACCGGCCTGAGACGCGCCCGGCCCAACGGGCGGCGACAAACCCTCATGCGCGATCGGTCGGTCCAGAACCTGTCACGCGCAAGCGCCCAGTTGCCACAGTCGCCGCCTCCAAATCCCGCGCCAATGCTGCCATCCCGCTAAGCTTCACAAGTCTTGAGGCCCCGCGCGACAACACGCCCGTTTCGGATATTTATGCGCGCTACCGCCCGCAGCGGATCGAGATAGCGGGCGCTCAGGAACATCCCACGCCCTTGGTCGAAAGCATCGCCATGGCTTCCGTGGCGCCGCCCGTGCCTTCTGGCGCGGCCAGTGCGGAATTGCGCCTGCCTGCCAGGCTGATCGAGGATGGGCATCTCTCCGAGGCGCAGCTCGAGACCATCATCATGGCGCATGACGCCCATGGGCGCGACCTGCCGGGTCGGTTCGCGATCGATGACGACCAGACCAAGCTGACGCGCGCCGATGATGACCCGGATGCACGTGCCTATCGC
>NZ_SMZO01000133.1 GCF_004358675.1 Meridianimarinicoccus aquatilis
AGGCGGCCCACGCCGCGTTCGCGCAGGGCATCGAAGCCCGCGTCGAAGCGGATGCGGAAGCGCGACGGGGCAGTGTCCTTTATCCCGCCTTTCAAGTGGTGAGGGAGGATAAAGAACGCCTCAATCAGTGACGCGGCGAGAGCCGCCAGCAGGACCACCGGGAGAACCTCAAGAACAGCCCCCAGTTCCCCTGCAAGGAAGGCGAGGGGGAGGAACACGGCAAGTGTCGTCAGGAAGGACGAGATCACACCGGGGGCTACGGCGGCCACGCCTGCCGCGACGTTCTCGACCGTGGCTCCCTTGGCGCCGTGTACGGCGATGGAATCCGCGATCACGATGGAATCGTCCATCACGATCCCGATTGCCATCAAAAGCGCCACCAGCGTCATCATATTGAGGCTGAGCCCGGTTAGTCCCATCCACAAAAATGCGCCCGCAAAGGCCACGGGCAAGCCCATGGCGGCCCAGATCGCGAAACCGGGGCGGAAAAACATGCTCATCACCACGACGACGAGCACCAGCCCGATCACCCCGTTCTGCACCAGCATCACCAGTCGGTCACGGATGATGGAGGTCACGTCCTGCACCACCTCGACGGTGATGGCGCCCGGCAGTCGGGCGGTTTCCGCGTCAACCAAGGCCGTGACG
>NZ_SMZO01000134.1 GCF_004358675.1 Meridianimarinicoccus aquatilis
CGTCCACCAGCATATCCTGTGGCGGGCCATCGGGTTGCTGGTCTGGTCCGTCGGCGTCTTGCGCCTCGGCCTCTGGTGGATCGGGCGGCGGCGGGTCTTGGTCTTCGTCGGGGTGTTCAGGCATCTGCGTGGCGCGCGAGGCAAAAACCAGGGCAGCCGCAGCGGCAAGATCCTCTGGCCCCGCGACGTCCCGTCCGAACAGGGCGGCATGGGCGCGCGCGGTACGAAGCGCCAAGAGCGGTGCGCGTAGCCCGTCAATGCCGAAGCGAACCGCCAGAGCAACCAGCGCAGCGGCGGTATCTTGGGGAAGTTTGATCCGCGCCAGCCTGTCGCGCGCCGCCTGTAATGTGTCGTCATCGGCAGGGGCGCATGTTCGGATCGCATGTCGGCTTATGTGCGAAAGGTCTGCGTGGAAAGCCAATCTGTCCGTCAGGCAATGCGGCGCAACCTCGTGGGGCTCTGCCCCTTCGTCCAGCAACACCAATGCGTGACCAGTTCCGGTATCAAGGCTTTGCGTCAAACGCGCGGCAAGATCGGGCGGCGTGCGTTCAGCCATTGCAAGAACCAACAGAGCAGGCTTAGCCAACAATCCGCCTCGGGTTTCCACGGCGCCGGTCGCGAGCGTCGCTGTC
>NZ_SMZO01000135.1 GCF_004358675.1 Meridianimarinicoccus aquatilis
CGCGCCGGTGATCCCGCCCATTGCGCAGGTGTCCGGCCAGTCGGCCGAAGCTGCGGCCTTGCGCGATGTGACTGCCGGCATCGAAGACGCCCGCGCATCGGGGCGGATGGTGGTGGATGTGCCTTTGGGCGATGTCAGCCAAGGCTATCTGGCCCGCGACCGTATCGCGCTGGATGCCGAAGAAATCGCCGCGCTGAAGGCTTCCATCGCCGCCCATGGACAGCGGATGCCCGCCGAGATCACCCCGCTTTATGGCATTGGCCGCGACGAAAGCGATGGCGCGCCGGCGCACCCTTGGGGGCTGATTTCGGGCTGGCGGCGGCTGCGGGCGTTGTCAGAGCTGTACGAAGAAACCGGCGATATGCGCTTTTCGACCCTGCGTGCGCTGGTGCGCCCGGCCGAAGATGCAGCGGACAGCTATGTCGCCATGGTCGAAGAGAACGAGATCCGGGTCGGGTTGTCCTATTACGAACGCGCCCGTGTGGTGGCAGAGGCCGCAGCGCGCGGTGTGTTCCCGGACCAGTCTGCCGCGTTGCGGGCCCTTTTCGCGACGGCCAGCCGGGCCAAGCGATCCAAAATCGGCAGCTTCATCGACATCC
>NZ_SMZO01000136.1 GCF_004358675.1 Meridianimarinicoccus aquatilis
ATCAGACAATCTGTGTGAGCACTGCAAAGTACGCTTCTTTAAGGTAAGGAGGTGATCCAACCGCAGGTTCCCCTACGGTTACCTTGTTACGACTTCACCCCAGTCATGAATCACAAAGTGGTAAGCGCCCTCCCGAAGGTTAAGCTACCTACTTCTTTTGCAACCCACTCCCATGGTGTGACGGGCGGTGTGTACAAGGCCCGGGAACGTATTCACCGTGGCATTCTGATCCACGATTACTAGCGATTCCGACTTCATGGAGTCGAGTTGCAGACTCCAATCCGGACTACGACGCACTTTATGAGGTCCGCTTGCTCTCGCGAGGTCGCTTCTCTTTGTATGCGCCATTGTAGCACGTGTGTAGCCCTGGTCGTAAGGGCCATGATGACTTGACGTCATCCCCACCTTCCTCCAGTTTATCACTGGCAGTCTCCTTTGAGTTCCCGGCCGGACCGCTGGCAACAAAGGATAAGGGTTGCGCTCGTTGCGGGACTTAACCCAACATTTCACAACACGAGCTGACGACAGCCATGCAGCACCTGTCTCACAGTTCCCGAAGGCAC
>NZ_SMZO01000137.1 GCF_004358675.1 Meridianimarinicoccus aquatilis
GTCAGTTGGGGAACTGCTTAACCGGGTAACTGGGTATACGAGACCGCAGATACCAAAACTGTTCTTTCAGTGTAGCCGCAGTTAGGCACCCACTTCAAGACCTCTCAATATCTCTCTCGTATATATCCAGTTACCAATGGCTGCTGCCAGTGGCGTTTTTGCGTGTCCGTCCGGGTTGGACTCAAGATGATAGTTACCGGAAAGGGCGCAGCAGTCGGGCTGAACGGGGGGTTCGTGCATACAGCCCAGCTTGGAGCGAACGACCTAAACCGAGCCGAGATACCAGCAGCGTGAGCTATGAGAAAGCGCCACGCTTCCCGAAAGGGAAAAAGGCGGAACAGGTATCCGGTAAACGGCAGGGTCGGAACAGGAGAGCGCACGAGGGAGCCGCCGGAGAGAAATCACCGGCATCTTTAAGTCCTGTCGGGTTTCGTCCTCCTCTGACTTGAGCGTCCATTTCTGTGATGCTCGTCAGGGGAGGCGGAGCCTATGGAAAAACGGCAACGCCGCATCCTT
>NZ_SMZO01000138.1 GCF_004358675.1 Meridianimarinicoccus aquatilis
TAAGTCCTTCGCCAGCGTTAAAAGACTGTTCATAGATGGCTCCCTTAAGTCGGATGTTTCGCCCTCCGTCCGGGTCGGCAATGCTGATGCTGCTCTTTGTGGTGCGCACGACCTCAAAACCTGCGCTTTCCAGCGCCTCAGTGACGTCCTGACGCGTTTTAAGCTCCCCTGACGAGGCGAGGGCCAGTAAGCCCCGCGTAATAGCCTCTGCGGCTTCCTGCTTCGTTTTGGGTAACGAAGATGGCGTCACCAGCGCGCGCCGGTTCTCCGGTGCGTTCGGGTCGTGCAGCCCCAGTCGCCCGTTCACCACGGTCTGCCACGCATCGATGCGCGGACGGTCTGCCCGGTCGTAGTACGGCTGGAGACGCCTGCCGGTCAGCAGTTCCGTGTTCGGTACCAGAAAATTCAGTTCCAGCCGCCCCTTGTCCCGGTGTTCAACCCACAGCACGCTGTACTGGTCTTTATCGAGTCCGGGCATCAGAACCCGCTCGAAGCTCGCCATCAGCTTTTCAC
>NZ_SMZO01000014.1 GCF_004358675.1 Meridianimarinicoccus aquatilis
CCCCGATCCCGGCGCATTCGCATCGCGCGGAAATCCGGCGCGCCATCCCGGCGGCAAGGGCAAGCCGCACCCTTCTAGCTGGCACAGCATCCAGACCAGAGGAATATTGGCCAGCGGACGCGCCGCTTCGCGCCCGGCCAGCTGGCCGCCCACATCAGAATGGGTGCCGCGAAACCACACCTGCTCGACATGTCCGGTCCATCCCGGCGGACAATCCCACAGCACCGGCGTGAACGCGACCCGCGTCTCATCCAACGCCAGCGCATGAAATCCGTGCCGCACCCGCGCGCCCAGATGATGGGAATGAAACGCATGGGCGCGCTCTGTGAGTCCCGCCAAAACCGGCAAACGCACCCCCAACGCCTTGACCGTGTCAAACACCCCCACGGCAGTTATCTCGGCCTCTGGCACACAGAACCGCGCGGCAAATGCCTTTGCATGGGGGCCGTGCGGGTCTTCCATGTACAAACGGTAGAGCTGTTCAATCATCGGCGCCGTCGCACAGCGCGCCTTCAGCAGCCCAATCCGGTCGATCAGCCCGGCCAGTGACCGCACCGCATAGGCCCCGCGTGAGTACCCGATCAGAAACACCCGGTCACCGGGCCGATACCGCGCCGCCAAAAAGCCATAGGCGCGCCGGATCTGCCGATTGATCCCCCGCCCGGTGATCACCGGCCCCATGTCGCGCCAGCCCTGCCACTGGCCACCCTCTTCATAGAACACTTCGGCCCGCCGTCCGTCATGCCCCTTGTCCAGCAACCGCGCAATCCGCCCGGCATGGGTCATATGCTCGGGCAACAAACGCCCCAACGTTCCATCAAGAATCACAACCAGATCGCGCATGACGCCCTCCCTGCGCCCAACCTAGCCGCTGGCCGGTTAACAAGGGCCGCATATCTTGTCACACCTGCGCCATTAGCCGCGCGCCCTTGGCCTTGCCCGCGCCTTTCGATATGTCCGCCCCAAAGACGATGACCCATCGAGGACGCGAACAATGGCAATGGACAAGACCTTTAACGCCGCCGAAGCCGAAGCCCGGCTTTACGAGGCTTGGGAAACCGCCGGGGCCTTCAAGGCCGGCGCAAATGCCAAACCGGGGCCGGACGGCAAGACCGAGGCGTTCTCTATCGTGATCCCGCCGCCCAACGTGACCGGCTCGCTGCATATGGGCCATGCCTTCAACAACACGCTGCAAGACATCCTCGTGCGCTGGCACCGTATGCGCGGCCACGACACCCTTTGGCAGCCCGGCACCGATCACGCGGGCATCGCCACGCAAATGGTCACCGAACGCGATATGGCGGCCAAGGGCGAACCCTCCCGCCGCGAAATGGGCCGCGACGCGTTTCTGGACCGCGTCTGGCAACAAAAGCAAAACTCGCGCGGCACCATAATCGGTCAGCTCAAGCGCCTCGGCGCGTCCTGCGACTGGTCCCGCGAAGCCTTCACCATGGGCGGCGCAAAGGGCGACCCCGAAGCAGGCAACGGCCCCAACTTCCACGATGCCGTGATCAAGGTCTTCGTCGATATGTACGACAAAGGCCTGATCTATCGCGGCAAACGGCTGGTCAACTGGGACCCGCATTTTGAAACGGCAATCTCTGACCTCGAAGTCGAAAACATCGAAACGCCGGGCCATATGTGGCACTTCAAATACCCGCTCGCGGGCGGCGAAACCTATGAATACGTCGAAAACGACGAAGACGGAAACGTCACACTGCGTGAGACACGCGATTACATTTCCATCGCGACGACGCGCCCCGAAACCATGCTGGGCGACGGCGCGGTTGCGGTGCACACATCCGACACGCGCTATGCGCCCATCGTTGGCAAGATGTGCGAAATCCCGGTCGGCCCCAAGGAACACCGCCGCCTGATCCCGATCATCACCGATGAATACCCCGATCCGACATTCGGGTCGGGCGCGGTCAAGATCACCGGCGCGCATGACTTCAACGACTACCAAGTCGCCAAGCGTGGCGGCATACCGATGTACCGCCTGATGGATACCAAGGGCCACATGCGGGCCGATGGCGCCGATTACGGAACCTGCGCGGCACAGGCGCAATCCCTCGCCCAAGGCAACACTGCGTCTGAAACCGAAGTCGATGCGATCAACCTTGTGCCCGACCATCTGCGCGGGCTCGACCGGTTTGAAGCGCGCGAAAAGGTCATCGCCGAGATCACCGCCGAAGGGCTGGCCGTCATGGTGCCGCCCACCGATGCGCGCCTTGGCAAGAAAGCCGTCAAAGCCGCCCAGGAAAACGACGAGGACCAAGGCGAAACCCTTGTGCCGCTGGTCGAACCCAAGATGATCATGCAGCCCTTTGGCGACCGGTCCAAGGTCGTGATTGAACCCATGCTCACCGACCAATGGTTCGTGGAAACCTCCAAGATCGTGCAACCCGCGATCGATGCCGTGCGCAATGGCGATACGCAAATCCTGCCCGAACGCGACGCCAAGGTGTATTTCCACTGGCTGGAAAACATCGAACCGTGGTGCATCTCGCGCCAGCTTTGGTGGGGCCACCAGATTCCCGTCTGGTACGGGCTCGACATCTGGCCAACCGGCTTCCGCGACGATGAAGGTGGCAATGCCCTGGACGAGGTGGAAATCTTCCGCCTGCTCCGCGAAGGCGCGTTCAACCATGCCGATCCGACGCATCATTGCGGCGAACATATCGACGACATCACTGCACGCTTCCGGGCCGATCTGGCCGCACTGCCTGCGCCGCTCCATGCGGCCCAAATCGTCGAAGTCGCGGACAAGAACGCAGCTATCGAAGCGCTCGCCGCGGCCATGGCCGATTACAATCTCAGCCAAGACCCGACACATCTGATCTACCCCGTCTGGCGCGACCCCGACGTGCTCGACACGTGGTTCTCGTCCGGCCTTTGGCCCATCGGCACGCTCGGCTGGCCCGAACAGACAGCAGAGCTTGAGAAGTATTTCCCGACCTCCGTTCTGGTCACCGGCTTTGACATCATCTTCTTCTGGGTCGCCCGGATGATGATGATGCAATACGCCGTCGTCGGGCAAAAGCCGTTCAGCACCGTCTATGTCCACGCGCTCGTCCGCGACGAGAAGGGCAAGAAGATGTCCAAAAGCTTGGGCAACGTGCTCGACCCGCTCGACTTGATCGACGAATACGGCTGCGACGCGGTGCGCTTTACCCTGTCGTCCATGGCCGCCATGGGGCGCGATCTGAAGCTGTCGAAGGACCGCATCGCAGGCTACCGCAACTTCGGAACCAAGCTGTGGAACGCCGTGCGCTTTGCTGAAATGAACGGCGTGTTCGAAGCGCGGGACTCCGACGGGATTCCTACAGGACTCCTACAGCAATCCGACATCACCCAAACGGCCAATAAATGGATCGTCGGGGAAACCGCCCGCGCCCGCGCCGAAATTGACGACGCGCTCGCCGCCTACCGGTTTAATGACGCCTCCGCGACACTGTATTCCTATGTCTGGGGCACGGTTTGCGACTGGTATGTGGAATTTGCCAAGCCGCTCTTTTCCAGCGAAGACCCTGCAATCGTTGCGGAAACTCGGCGCACAATGGCGTGGGTGCTGGATCAGTGCATGATCCTCGCCCATCCGTTCATGCCCTTCATCACCGAAGAGTTGTGGGCCTTGACCGCCGCCCAGCGCGACGAAATGCTGATCCATGCCGACTGGCCGACCTATGAAGCCTCTGAAATTGCTGACAAAACAGCAGATGGCGAAATGGGATGGGTGATCGCCTTGATCGACTCGATCCGGTCCCTGCGCGCCCAGATGCACGTGCCTGCCGGGGCCAAGCTGCCCCTGCTGCAACTTGATCTAGACGCCGCTGGTCAAGCCGCGTGGGACCGAAACGCAACCCTGATCCAGCGCCTTGCCCGCATTGAATCAGTCAGCATAATCAACGAGTTGCCCAAGGGTGCCGTGACCATTCCGGTCGAGGGCGGCACCTTCGCACTTCCGCTGGCAGACGTGATTGATGTGGCCGAAGAACAAGCGCGACTGGAAAAGACGCTGGGCAAATTGGCCAAGGATATGGGCGGTCTTCGCGGCCGGTTGAACAACCCCAAATTCGTGGCCTCCGCCCCCGATGACGTGATCACCGAAACCCGCGATCTGCTCGCCACCAAAGAAGACGAAGACGCCAAGCTGCGTGCAGCTCTGGCCCGCTTGGCCGCCCTCGCCTGAAGCTGTCAAACCCCTTGCCTGCAAAGCGTTTTCCGCGATAGGCAAGGGGTATGACACGTGCCCCACGATACACGCAGACCGTGGCGAACCTGCCCGCGACGGTGCCCTTCATCGGCCCCGAAGCGATGCAGCGCAGCGCCGGGAAACCCTTCGCGACCCGCCTCGGCGCCAATGAAAGCGTCTATGGCCCCTCGCCCCGTGTGATTGACGCGATTGCCGCGGCAGGGCCTGATGTCTGGATGTATGGTGACGCCGAGGCGTTTGACCTGCGCAACGCATTGGCAAAGCACCACAATCTGGCGATCGATAACATCGTCGTCGGCTCTGGAATCGACGGCCTGCTGGGCACTGTGATCCGCCTTCTGGTCGCCCCCGGCGATCCGGTCGTAACCTCGGCCGGGGCTTACCCGACCTTCGCATATCACGTCGCGGCCAATGGCGGGACCCTGCACACCGTTCCTTATTCAGGCGACCATGAAGACCCCAAAGCCCTAGTGGCCAAGGCACGAGAAACACGCGCAAAAATTGTCTATATCGCCAACCCAGACAACCCGATGGGCAGCTGGCACAGTGCCGCCACCATTCAAGACATGATCAAAGATCTGCCAGATGACTGCGTTTTGGCGCTGGACGAGGCATATATCGATCTGGCCCCTGCGGGCGCGGCCCCACTTTTCGACATGGGCGATCCTCGCATTCTGCGTTTCCGAACCTTTTCCAAGGCGCATGGTCTTGCAGGGCTGCGGGTTGGCTATGCCATCGGCGCGGCGACGACGATCCGCATGTTCGACACGATCCGCGATCATTTCGGGGTCGGCAGGCTTGCGCAATCCGCCGCACTGGCAGCCGTTCAAGACGTGGAATGGTTGCGCCAAGTGAAGGCAAAAGTCGCGACGGCGCGCACGGAACTCTCTGCAATCGCATCGGAAAATGGGCTGGCCGCGCTACCATCCGCGACCAACTTCGTGACAATCGATTGTGGGCGCGATGGGGCCTTTGCCCGCGCGGTCTTGTCCGGGCTACTGGCGCGCGGCATTTTTGCCCGCATGCCCGGCGTGGCCCCGCTGGACCGCTGCATCCGGGTCAGTTGCGGACGTGCCGATGATCACGCGCTGTTCGCCACCGCGCTTTCAGAGACGCTCAGAGAATTAGGCAACGCCGATGTGACTTGACGCAGCGCCGGGACCGCGCCCCAATATGGGCACAGTCACGGAGTTTGCCCATGTTTGACCCGCAAGACAGTCGCGCGCCCCTTCCCGGTCACGGTCAACCGGTCGAAGATTATACCAACGCATTCCTTGTTACCGCCTGCGGGCTGGTGTTCTGTACCCTGTTTGCGCTCTGGGCGATGTATGGGTTGTTTGCAGCGCTGGCAGTTGCGTGGGTCGCAGATAGGGCGCTGTTGCGCTTTACGACACGCCAAAGGCACTGACAGCCTTCTAGGCGCTTACTTCTTTCGAGCGGCGCGTCGCGTCTGCGACAACGCGAGCCGCTGCATCAAGTCCGCCCGGTGCATAGGGGACATCAAGCGCGTCCATCCCAGCCTGAAGCGACGTCAAAACACCCAGAACCATGTGCGGGTTCACGTGGCCCATGTGCCCGATACGGAAAAATCCAGCAGCCTCGGGACTGCCGGGCGCGGCCATGCCAAGCCCGATGCCCAAGGTCACGCCCGCCTCTTGCTCCATCCACGATCGCAACTGCGCCCCATGCGGTGCTGCGCACCGAAGGGCGGTGACTGCATGGCTTCGATACGCCGGATCAACGATATTCAGCGAAACCCCGCCCTCGGTCGCCCAGCCATCGAAAGCCGCCCAGACCGCGCGGGCCAATACCCCATGGCGTGCAAGCGCCGCATCAATACCTTCCTCATGGACCAGCATGTTCAGCGCCTCGCGCAAGCCAAACAGGTGATGCGTCGGCGCCGTACCGAAGAAGTATTGATAGAAAATATCCGCCTGTGTCCGCGGCAGCCAATCCCAGTATGCCGTGACGCAATCGGCCTTTGCACGCGCTTGGGAGGCTTTTTCATTGAAATAGACAAAGCCAAGTCCAGGCGGGGTCATCAGACCCTTCTGACTGCCTGCAACCATAACATCGACGCCCCAATCATCCATCCGAAGATCATCACAGGCAAGGCAGGCGATACAATCCAGCAAGAAAAGCGCAGGATGACCCGCCTCATCAATCGCTGCCCGAATGGCGGGCACATCGTTGCGCACGCTGGTCGCGGTATCGACCTGAACGCATAAAATCGCCTTGATGTCGTGCGCGGTGTCTTCGCGCAACCGCTCGGCCACACGGACCGGGTCCACCGGGCCGCGCAACCCGAATTCCATCACTTCGATTTGCGCCCCAAGGTTAGCAGCGACATTGCCCCAGCCTTTGGCAAAATGGCCAGTGGACAGAACAAGGACCTTGTCGCCCCGTGACAGGACGTTGGCCAATGCCGCTTCCCATGCGCCGTGACCGTTCGCGATATATATCGCCACTTCGCCGCGAGTGCGGGCGACTGTTTTCAGATCGGGGAAAATGGTTTCTACCATTTCTGGCAGCGCGCCTTCGTAAATATTGGGGGCGGGCTGATGCATCGCTTGCAGCACACGATCCGGCAACGCGGACGGACCGGGAATGGCAAGATAGGGGCGACCATAGGCGAGTGACATCTCGTGACCTCGAAAATCATACTGCCCAAGCGAGGTAGATCAGCCACGCCAAGCGGTCAACGTTGCTTGCACACATTGATTGCTGCCGTCGGGAGCGGTACATCACCAAAATCTTGTCCTAAGAATGGTCCTCACCTTGACGCTCAAGTCCCGCTTCCGCGCAATCGAACATGGACTACGTGACCGGTATGGTCGCAGCATTGACGGCGCACAGGCCCGCCGCCGGGCGTGGTGGCATTTCCAGCTTCTGGACCATGCCTTTTTGCGGGTCGTTTGGTGGAACCTTTTTGAAATCGCCCCAGACGTATGGCGGTCGAACCAGCCCTCACCCAAACGGTTGAAACGCTATAAACGTATGGGCATTCGCAGCGTAATAAATTTGCGCGGCGCGGTGCAGCAAAGTCCGTACCTGTTCGAAGAAGAGGCCTGCGCAAAGCTGGGCCTTCATTTGCATAATATCACGCTCAGTGCCCGCAAACTGGTCCCACGTGAAAATATCCTGACCTTGATCGACCTGATGCGTTCCGTGGAAAAGCCCTTTGTACTGCACTGCAAATCGGGCGCTGACCGGGCCGGGTTCGCGTCGGCCATTTATCTGGCCGTGATCGAAGGCCGGCCTGTCGCCGAAGCGCGCAAACAACTCCATTGGAAGTATATGCATCTGTCCACAACAGACACCGGCGTGCTGGATCACGTGTTCGATGTGTACGAAGCGGAACAGGCCGATACTCCGATGCCTTTCGAAGACTGGCTGAACACGCGCTATGATCACGAGGCATTGACCGCGAGCTGGGATGCATCGCGCGCCTGATCCCTTTCGAAGCGCCCTGCGCGGCCCTATATCAGTCCGACGCATGACAGGAGCCGCAATGACCCATTCTCGCAGCATTTTTCGCATCTCTGGCGCCGACCGAGTGCATTTTCTACAAGGCCTGGTCACAAATGACGTGACGAAGCTTGCGGATGGGGCCGTGTACGCGGCGATGCTGACACCTCAGGGAAAGCTTCTTGCTGACTTCATACTCGTGGCCGAGAACGATGCGATTTTGTTGGATGTGGCCGAGCCGCTGGCAGCAGGGCTTTTCAAACGGCTGTCCATGTACAAGCTTCGGGCGGATGTGGGCATTGAGAAAACCGGGCTGGTGCTATCTCGGGGGCTGGGCAAGGCCCCGGCAGGTGCGGTTTCAGATCCGCGTCACCCCGCGCTTGGCTGGCGGTCATACGGCACAACAGTCACCAGCGAGATAGATCCGGCCGACTGGCAAGCCCTTCGGGTCGCCCATCTGATCCCTGAGACCGGGACAGAACTGTTACCAGACGGAACATTCATTCTTGAGGCTGGCTTTGAAAGGCTCAACGGTGTCGATTTCCGCAAAGGATGTTATGTCGGTCAAGAAGTGACGGCGCGGATGAAGCACAAGACCGAGCTGCGCAAAGGGCTAACCCGCGTCACGGTTGAAGGCAGCGCGCCCAGCGGAACCGAAATCACCGCGAACGGTAAACCGGCTGGCACGTTGTTCACCCAATCGGGCGGTTTCGGGATTGCTTATTTACGCTTCGATCGGGCCAAAGGTGCACTTCAGGCGGGCGATGCCACGCTGCACTGGACCGGGGCAAATCAAGACGCTTGACCATAGCGACGGGCAAATCTAACGGTTTTGCATCCACGATGGCGTCGTGGTGCCGCGCCAACAGCGCGGGTCTATGTCGTCCTGCACGCCGGGATGCCCTGACCGGGCGTCATTGCCCGGCACGTTTCGGGACATCACCAAGATGAACACGCAAAATCGCCTTGCCACCTTCACCTGTCACAACGGGGAAAAAGCCCCCCTGCCCTTCCCGCGCAGCGAATACGAACGGCGCCTTGCCGCCCTGCGCGCTTTGATGGCAGAGCGGGACATCCCCGTTGTTCTGCTCACCTCCATGCACAATATCGCGTATTTCAGCGGCTTCTTGTATTGCGCTTTCGGGCGGCCCTATGGTTGCGTAGTCACGCAAGAGGCGTGCACAACCGTCAGCGCCAATATTGACGCCGGTCAGCCTTGGCGCCGGTCCATCGGTGAAAATGTCATCTATACCGACTGGGCGCGGGACAATTACTGGCGTGCCGTGCGCGATTTGGTCGGCAGTGCCAGACGTGTGGGGATCGAAGGGGACCACCTGACGCTTTTGCAATCCGCCAAGCTGGCCGACTTTCTGAACGCCCCGGAAACAGTGGACATCGCAGATGGCACCATGGCGATCCGCATGCGGAAATCCGATGTTGAGATTGCGCTGATCCGCGAAGGCGCGCGTATTGCAGATATCGGCGGCGAAGCCGTCCGCGACGCGATCCGCGTTGGAACCCGCGAAATCGACGTGGCCATGGCTGGCCGCGATGCAATGGAAGCAGAAATCGCCAGAAGTCACCCAGACAGCGAAATGCGCGACAACTGGGTTTGGTTTCAATCGGGGCTAAACACGGACGGCGCACATAACCCTGTGACCACGCGGGCTCTGCAAGCCGGTGATATCCTCAGCCTGAACACGTTTCCGATGATCTCTGGCTACTACACCGCGCTGGAACGTACACTTTTCTTGGGGGAGCCAGACGCAGCATCCCTAAAGATCTGGGAAGCGAACGTGGCTATCCACGAGTTGGGTTTGTCGTTGATCAAACCCGGAATGACCTGCGCCGGGATTTGCGACGCGTTAAACACCGCGTTGGCCGACATGGGGCTACTAAACTATCGGTCCTTTGGATTTGGACACTCCTTTGGGGTTCTGTCCCATTACTACGGCCGCGAAGCTGGTCTGGAATTGCGCGAAGATGTGGATACGGTTCTAGAGCCGGGCATGGTCGTCTCAATGGAACCCATGCTGTGGATTCGCGAAGGTCAACCGGGCGCTGGCGGTTACCGCGAGCATGACATTCTGATCGTGAACGAAGACGGTTCCGAGAACATCACCGGCTTTCCCTATGGCCCCGAACACAACATCGTCGCGGTCTAGCGGCGATTCGGCCCCGGGTGCATCTTTAGCGGCAGTTCCATAGGGCGCACATCCGGGGCCAATTGCGCAATTAGTATACATTTGCCTGAATAAGGGCGCTTTTGACCCTAAATGGTCGCTAACCGGTTGCGCCTCGCCAGTTCAGCGGTTTTCATTGGGGCAATAACAAAACGCATAGCAACGGGGAGCCCTTCGTGGCCAATGACCAATCTACAGCGGCGTTCGTAGAATTTGAGCGCGTGCAGAAAAGCTATGACGGCGAGACTCTGGTCGTCAAAGACTTGAACCTTTCAATGCCGAAGGGTGAGTTTCTGACAATGCTCGGGCCGTCCGGGTCCGGGAAAACGACTTGCCTGATGATGCTTGCCGGGTTTGAAACGGCAACACATGGCGAGATCCTGTTGGACGGCAATCCGATCAACAACATTCCGCCGCACAAGCGCGGCATCGGCATGGTGTTCCAGAACTACGCCCTTTTCCCCCATATGACGGTCGCGGAAAACCTGTCCTTTCCGCTTGAAGTGCGGAAAATGGGCAAATCGGACCGCGAGGCAAAAATCACCCGCGCGCTGGACATGGTGCAAATGGGGGCCTTTGGGGGCCGACGCCCCGCCCAGCTTTCGGGCGGTCAGCAACAGCGGATCGCACTGGCGCGCGCGCTGGTGTTTGAACCCGAGTTGGTCTTGATGGACGAACCGTTGGGCGCACTCGACAAACAGTTACGCGAAACCTTGCAGTTCGAAATCACGCGTCTGGCCCACAATCTTGGCATCACGGTCGTCTATGTGACCCACGATCAGACCGAAGCACTGACAATGTCAGACCGCGTGGCCGTGTTCGACGATGGCCGTATTCAACAACTGGCCCCGCCCGACCAACTCTATGAAAGCCCGGAGAACAGTTTCGTCGCGCAGTTCATAGGCGAGAACAATACGCTCGAAGGTGTGGTCAAGGATATCTCGGGCAACGTCGCACATGTTGAACTTGATGGCGGCGAACTGATTACCTGCAAGCCCGTCAACGTGACCAAGGCCGGCGAGCGGACCAAAGTGTCCATCCGGCCCGAACGGGTGGAATACAACAAAGAGCGATTGAGTGAAGATGCACACACACTCAAGGCAGAGGTTCTTGAATTCATCTATATGGGCGATATTTTCCGCACCCGGTTGCGGGTCGCTGGCAATGACGATTTCGTCGTGAAAACGCGGAACGCCCCAGATCAGGTCAGGCTGAAGCCTGGTCAGCAGATCGAAATCGGCTGGCTTCCAGAAGACTGTCACGCGCTCGACGCCTGATCACATGAACACGCCTCGCGGCCACGCAGCGATTGGTTTGCGTGACCGCATGGCGATCCGACGGACGCGGTTGCACCCGTGGCCCAACACGTCGGAACGAACGACACGGGAAAACAGGGGAAATTACAAATGAAGATCACCACTGCCCTTTTGGCGAGCACGGCACTTGTTGTCACGCTGAGCCCAGCAACCGCGCAGGACATGTCCAACGAGATGACAATCGTTTCGTGGGGCGGCGCGTATCAGAGCAGCCAACAGAAAGCTTACTCAGAGCCGTATGTTGAAATGCACCCGGAAGTTACCGTCACTTGGGACGAATCTTCGAACGAAGCCGTTGCCAAGCTGCGCGCCATGAACGAAGCCGGCAACATCACTTGGGATCTGGTCGATGTCGTCGCCGCTGACGCGATCCGCTTGTGTGACGAAGGTCTCGCAATGGAATACGACCCGGATGACCTTCTGGCAGAAGGCGCAGATGGCACATCAGCCGAAGACGATTTCGGTGATCTGATCGTGTCCGACTGCTTTATCCCGCAGATCGTGTATTCGACCACATTTGGCTATCGCACAGACATGGTCGGCGACACGCCACCAACCGAAGTCTGCGCTGTGTTCGATCTTGAAGCCTATCCGGGCAAGCGCGCGCTGGAAAAGCGGCCTATCAACAACATGGAATGGGCGCTGTACTGTGATGGCGTCGCAAAGGACGAAATCTATGACGTGTTGGCAACCGCCGAAGGTCAGGATCAGGCCCTTGCCAAGCTCGACACCATCAAGGACGACGTAATCTGGTGGTCTGCCGGCGCGGACACGCCGCAACTTCTGGCAGACGGCGAAGTTGTCATGGGCTCGACCTATAACGGTCGTTTGTTCAGCGTGATCGTTGACCAGGAGCAGCCCGTTGGGATGCTGTGGGACATGCAGGTGTTCGACCTTGACGGTTGGATCATTCCCGAAGGTCTGAGCGACGAAGAACTGGCCCGCGTCAAGGACTTCGTCTTCTTCGCGACAGACACTCAGCGTCTTGCGGATCAGTCCCAGTACATCTCGTACGGTCCTGCACGCCTGTCTTCTGCACCGCTGGTCGGTCAACACGCCGATTTGGGTATCGACATGGCGCCGCACATGCCAACCGATCCCGAGAACGCCAAGAACACGCTTCTCTACAACTACGAGTTCTGGGCTGACTACCGCGACGATATCGACGCGAAGTTCCAGTCCTGGCTGGTACAGTAACAAAACCTGAGAAAAGGGGCCGCTTGGCCCCTTTTCACCGTCCTGACGGGACATACCGAACAAAAAGAACCGAACGGGGATGATATGGCCGACGCGACAAATACAAATGCGGGCGCCCACGCGGATGACGCCACAGGGCCAGTTCTGGCCGCCGATGGATCACCGCTAAAGTCCAGCCTGAACAAGGCATTGCGCGCGCAAAAGCTGCGTGCCTTGGCGTTGATCGCCCCGCTTTTGATTTTCGTGATGGTCACGTTCATCGCGCCCATCGTCGACATGCTTTTCAGATCCGTCGAGAACCAGATCGTTTCAGAAACGCTTCCACGAACGGTTGCCGAACTGGGCGATTGGGACGCGACCAGCGAAACACTTCCCGATGATGACGTGTACGCTGCGCTGTATTACGACCTTTTCATCGCGGCCGAGTACAAGAACCACACACGCCTTGGCAGCCGATTGAATTATGAACAAACCGGCATGTCCTCCATGTTCCGGCGGGTTGGCCGCAATGTCGGCGACTTTGGGGAACTGTATCTCGATCAGTTCGAAGACCTGGACGAGCGTTGGGACGAAGAGGCCGATTGGGCCGCCCTGATGGCGCATCCTGGATATCTCGAAGACGCAGCAGAGTGGCGCGACAACCGTGATGCAGACAGGATCGACCCACGCGATACCCCCGCCCCTCGTTTCCGTCTTGCGCCGGGCATTGCAGACCTGCTGCCACAAACTGCGCAAGCCTATTCCCAGTACGCAGAGTTCATGCGCACCGAAGAGCAAGAGACAGCCGATGAAGACCAGCCTTGGACGCTGGTCGATACGATGCTGTACAACGATCTTATGGCCGCTTCTGAAGCTGACATCGCGGCCTATTCCGGCCCCATGGCGGACGCTTTGCAAGCCGCACATGCTGCTGTACCTGAATTTGAAACGGCGACACTGAAAGAACTGTTTATCGAGTCTGACGATGAGTGGGCCAATCTGGACAACTGGGCGACCATCAAAGTCTACGCGCCAAATTACACGTCCGGCTATTTCCTGACAGCAGTGGATATGAAACTTGGGCCCGACGGGATGGTCAGCCAACCCGAGGATCAGCAGATCTATGGCCTGCTGTTCAAGCGAACTTTGTTCATGTCGATGGCTATTACCATCAGCTGTATTCTGCTCGGCTATCCGGTTGCGTGGTTGCTTGCGAATCTGCCGATGCGCTCTGCAAACTTGTTGATGATCCTTGTTCTGTTGCCCTTCTGGACCTCGCTTCTGGTGCGGACCAGCGCGTGGAAGGTGATGTTGCAGCAACAGGGGGTCATCAACGACGTCCTCGTTTGGCTGGGCGTCGTGGGGGATGGCGACCGACTGATTATGATCAACAACCAGTTCGGAACGATTGTGGCCATGACGCACATCCTGCTGCCGTTCATGATATTGCCTCTGTATTCCGTGATGCAGACGATCCCACCGACCTATCTGCGCGCCGCAAAATCACTGGGGGCAACCCCGTTCACAGCCTTCTGGCGAGTGTATTTCCCACAATCGGTGCCGGGGATCGGGGCGGGCTCGATCCTCGTATTCATTCTTGCGATCGGCTACTACATTACGCCTGAAATCGTGGGCGGCACATCCGGTACCTTCATCTCGAACCGGATCGCTTATCACATCTCCAGTTCACTAAATTGGGGTCTTGCCGCGGCACTTGGAACAATCCTTCTGGGGGCGGTTCTGATCCTCTATTGGGCCTACGACCGCATCGTCGGTATCGACAACGTCAAATTGGGGGGCTGAAACATGGCAACTGTAATCACACTGAAAAAGCAGCCCTATTCGTTTGTAGGTCCGGTCAGCGCAGCCGCCGGCGGCTTTGCCGGGCTGTTCGTCGGAACCGCGCAAGGGTCTGGTCTGCTTGGCATCATTCTGGGTGCAACTTTGATGGCCGGGCTTGCTTATGGCCTTATGACCCTGGATTTACCGCGCAAGACCGTCAGGCTCGGTATTGCCGCCGTGTTCGCGGCTGTTGGCTTTTTGCTTAGTGGTCCCATGGGGTTGATCATCGGGGCCTTATTCGGGGCCTTCTTCGGCTGGTTCCCGGCTTGGCTCGCCGATGGCAAGTATCGCGCAAGCCTGCCGCCCTATCTGACCGCACGGGAAGTGCTTTGGCACTATACGTTCCGGATCATCTGCGGATTGATCTTCTTCTTTTTGATCGCACCGATCGTCGTGGTCATGCCGCTCAGTTTCAATGCCGAGAACTTCTTCACCTTCACCCCCGAGATGCTGCGCCTTGACCCGGACGGGTACTCGCTCAAACACTATCAGGACTTCTTCCAAAGCAATGACTGGCAAGCTGCCCTGCGCAATTCGCTGACCATCGCACCGGTTGCCACGCTGCTGTCCGTTTCATTCGGCACTCTGGCAGCCATCGGTCTGAGCCAACCGCACGTCCCGTTCCGTCAGGTCATCATGGCGATCCTGATCTCGCCGATGATCGTGCCTTTGATCATCTCCGCCGCTGGCATGTATTTCTTTTACAGTCGGATTGGACTTCAAGGCACATATCTGGGCGTTGTTCTGGCCCACGCTGCGCTTGGCATTCCCTTCGTCATCATCACCGTGACAGCAACACTCGTGGGCTTTGACCGTTCGCTCACCCGTGCGGCTGCGAACATGGGCGCGAACCCGGTGACCACATTCTTCCGGGTTCAGATGCCACTGATCCTGCCCGGCGTTATCTCGGGCGGCCTGTTCGCGTTCATTACGTCCTTTGACGAAGTGGTCGTGGTGCTGTTTGTTGGATCCGCCAGCCAGAAAACACTTCCGTGGCAAATGTTCATCGGCTTGCGAGAGCAGATAAGCCCCACGATTTTGGCTGTTGCGACGATCCTCGTGTGCCTGTCCATCGCGCTTTTGACGACGCTGGAACTGCTGCGCCGCCGATCGGAACGTCTGCGCGGCATGTCCCCGGGCTGACACCGCGACGCAGATGCAACGCAAAAAAGGGCGGCTCGCCCATCGCGGCCCGCCCTTTTCGTTACGCAGTTGACGGTCAGTTCAGAACTGCGCCTACCGCCTCAAGAAGTTGCAAGATCTCGCGCGTGTCCCGGTCGACCCGGAATACCGTATCGCCAATGCGGTAATAACTTTCGTTCTGGCCCACCCGTGGCAGCCCGTACCGATCTGGCTGGTCCAGAAGGATGCCATCTGAGGGAAGCTTGTCGCCCACGCGCAGGGATTGCTTGACCTGCCCGGGCGGCACGCATGGCACCGCTTTCTTGGCAAGGCCCGGCGGGCACCCTTTGGGTGCAGCCTTGGCACCAGCCCCAGACAGACACATGCCAACGGCAAGCGCCGTCAAACCACTGATAATCCATGCGCGCATTTCGAATCCTTCAAAGACATCACCAGGCGACGACAAACGCAGGTTGCCAGTGGCAGCCCAAGTTTGCCAGTCAGCCCCGTCCCTTCGGCGATTTATCGCTTGATGATCGCTTAGCCGAACGTCTCGACCCACCATTCACGGAACTTCTGCCGCTTACCGCGGAACCGTGTTTGGGCATCCCCAACCGCATCCTCGGCATCGTCAAACCCTTCGGCCACGCGCGCGACGACCGGATCTACCCGGTTGCGCCAGAACCGCTTGATCAGCGCACGGATAACCAGCACCAGCACTACAAGCACTGTCAGAATGATGATGTTCAACCACGGGATGACCCGCACATTGGGGCTATCAACCGCGGTCAGTTTCAGCGCGTTGGGGTAGATTGAGAACAACTGACTGCGCCAGCCATAATACTCGACCGACACCCATTGCGGATTGCTTGTGTTCGAAATCAGATCAGCTGCACGCGCTTGCAAGTCACTTGAGTTGAACTTGAAATATGGCGGCCATCCCCAACCAGTGTCTTCATTACGAAGGACCAAAGGCTTGCTACCCTCGTCGACAGCAGAGATGAATTTGACATCGCGACTTCCGGTTGTCGCATCTGCTGGTTCGGCACTGCCCCAAAAAAGTCCGTTGGTGCCAGCAAGCTCCACACGGCGCACTTCGCTTTCCACAAGCCGCAAGGTTTCATGCCGCGGCAGCGTATAGTGCAGGAACCCGCCTACAACGAGGACCACCAAGGCCCAGAAAATCCATTTCACGTAGGCCATTGCGCCCTCACATAGTGTTGGTCAGAAAAACTTGGGCCGCCAGCCCCGTCAGTGGAATCCCAAACACTGCCAAAGCCAACCATCCCCGGATCCGCGCAGCATAGGCGCGAACCCCCGCAGTGACAAACGCGTCACGTTCGCGTTCAGTTCCCCCCGGCTGATAATTCGCCAGCAAATGCTCGCGGTGGCGCTGGCATAGATATGCCAGTACGCTCAGGTAAACGACCGTGAGCGGGATCAAAACAAGTACCATAAGCCTAAGAAACGCCATGCAGGGCCTCCATTGTCCTGATCTAGGGCATCGCGCGCGTCGGCGGAAGGGGCTTCACGTGCGGCGCGGCTTGACCGTGCAGCAAGAGCGCCCCAAGGTCCGCACTATGACTTTGCGCCCTGGCCCGCGAAACCTGATCACTGACGTACCCGGACTCTTTGTCGGCAATGCGTCAGACGCCGATCTCAAGTCCGGCGCAACCGTTCTGACGGCAGATGCGCCCTTTACGGCAGCGGTCCATGTGATGGGCGGCGCGCCGGGAAGTGTCGAAACAGACTTGCTCGCGCCTGACAAGTTGGTCACGCAAGTCGATGCGTTGGTCTTGTCCGGTGGGTCGGCCTTTGGTCTTGCCGCCGCAGACGGGGTACGCGGGGCGCTTCGGGCGCGAGGTCGCGGTTTTGCTGTTGGCGATCAGCGCGTGCCGATCGTGCCTGGCGCTATCCTGTTCGATTTGCTGAACGGCGGAAACAAATCATGGGGCGACAATCCGTATACCGCTCTTGGCGCGGCGGCATTTGACGCCGCAGGCAGGACTTTCGATTTGGGAAGTTTCGGTGCCGGTACCGGGGCAATGACGGCCACTCTAAAGGGCGGAATTGGGTCCGCATCTTTGCAGGTCGGGTCAATAACGATTGGGGCTCTGGTTGCCGTCAACGCACTCGGCTCGGCAACGGTTGGCAACGGCCCACATTTCTGGGCTGCACCGTTCGAGATGGAGGGTGAGTTTGGCGCACGCGGCCCCTGCCTTTCCCCACCGCCGCCATCCTTGCCGACCTTGAAAGCCAAACCCGGCGAGGCAACAACCATCGCAATCGTGGCGACAGATGCGGCCTTGAATCAGGCACAGTCAAAACGTTTGGCCGTGGCTGCCCACGATGGCTTGGCGCGCGCACTGGTGCCCTCCCACAGCTTGCTGGACGGCGATCTGGTGTTTGCCGCATCAACAGGCGCGCAAGCGCTGCCGGACCCGTTGGAAACTCCGTTTCAGTTGGGCCATGCCGCCGCGATCTGCCTTGCCCGCGCCGTGGCACGCGCTGTCCATTCGGCTACTCCGGCCCCCGGCGACACACGGCCGTGCTGGCATTCGCTGTTTGAGAACTAGGCGGCGGGGCTATCCCCCAAGAGATCGCGCAGCATGGCACTTCCCGGCTCGCGGAGCGCATCGATGACATCAAAATGATGCTTGCCTTGTGCAATTCGAACCGGGGTCTGCCATGCCTCGCCAAGCCAACGCGCTTGATCCAGAAAGGCGGGTCGCTCTGCTCCGCCAACCCATGTGGTGACCGAAACGCCGTCCCGCAGATCGCCCAAAGCCGGGCTTTCTGACGCTGCCTCTGACGCATCAAGCCCCAGCTTGCTATTCATCGTCGTTTCCAACAGCGGGCGCAGGTCCGACAAAGGCGAGATCGGCACAACGCGCACCACCCGCGCGGCCACGTCTTCCGAAATCGGGGCATCTGTCATCGCCATTCGGGCTACAAGATGGCCGCCAGCAGAATGACCCGAAAGCGCAATGGGCCCACGCACCTGCTCCGCCGCTGCGGCTATGGCCTGCCCAATCTGTTTCGTCATCGTGGTGATACGCGCCTCGGGCGCAAGCGTGTAGGACGGCAGGGCACAGGCCCACCCTGCTGCGGTACACCCTTGGGCAAGGTGTGACCAATCCTCACGGCCGAACCGCAACCAATACCCGCCATGCACAAACACGGCCAACCCTTCAGGCCGACCGGCGGGCAGAAAGAGGTCAAAGCGTTCGCGCGGCGCACCGCCGTATGGAAGGTTCAGGCGCGCCCGGCCAATGGCGGCCTCGACCCCGCGCCAATCAGCGGCATCATCCGCCCAACGGTCGAGAAACGCAGCAGCGTCAGGGATATGCCCGCTATTGTCATAGGCGTCATCTAGGGTCATGCGCATCTTTCCTGTCTGTCCGGCGATGCTGCGCCGCTGGAAACAAATGCGCAAGTCGTCACATTTTCACCAAACTGTCACAGCTTCGAAACACGTCTGTCGTGAACCGGGCGCAGCACACGACCGACGTCAATCAGGAGTTTCGAATGAACCACCTTGTCTGCTTTACCTCTGTGCTTGCGCTCACGGCCGGGGCTGCCACGGCGCAAGAGATGAATTTTAACCGCATCGCATCTTTCCCCGTCGTTGAAAACATGGCCGAAGGCGAAGATACGGACCGGGCAACCGCCCCGGAAATCATCGACGTCACACCGGACGGAAACACACTTGTCTACACCGACAGCCCGCTGGGCGTTTTGGGCTTTGTTGACATCACCGACCCGAAAAATCCCGCCCCGCTGGGTAATCTTGATGTGGGGGGCGAACCGACCTCTGTCGCCGTGTTCGCGCGCCGTGCCTATGCCGGGGTGAACACGTCGGAAAGTTTCACCAACCCATCGGGCCATCTGGCGGTCATCGACATCGACACACGAACACAAGTTGCGTCGTGCGATCTGGGCGGCCAGCCTGACAGCGTTGCCGTTGCTACAGATGGCAGCTTCGCAGCGATCGCGATCGAAAACGAGCGTGACGAAGACCTAGGCGACGGCCGCACCGGCCAGATGCCTGCCGGTTCCCTTGTCATGATCGACCTCGCCGATGACACAGCGCTGTGTGACACGCTCAAGATTGTGGAAATGACCGGTCTGGCGGACGTGTCCCCCGAAGATCCAGAGCCGGAATTCGTGGATATCAATGCCCTTGGTGAAACCGTCGTCACGATGCAGGAAAACAACCATCTTGTGGTGGTTGCGCGGGATGGAACGATCTTGTCGCATTTCTCGGCTGGGGCCGTCGATCTTGAGGGTATCGACACCGAAGAAGAGGGCGCGCTGGTCTTTGACCAAAGCCAGACAGCACGCGTTCGCGAACCCGACACCGTAAAATGGATCGACGACAACCATTTCCTCATCGCCAACGAAGGCGACATGGACGGTGGATCACGCGGCTGGACGATCTTTTCCAAGACCGGTGACGTCATGTACGAAGACGGCACCGCATTAGAACGGGCGATGATCCAAATCGGTCACTATCCGGAAAACCGGTCTGGCAACAAAGGTGTAGAGCCCGAAGGCATCGCATTCGGCACTTTTGATGGAACACCCATGGCCTTTGTCGGCTCTGAACGCGGGTCCATCGTCGGCGTGTATGATGTGACCGATCCCACCGCTCCGGTTCTGCGGCAACTGCTTCCCTCAGGTATTGGGCCAGAGGGGTACGTCGCAATCCCATCCCGCAATCTGTTGGCCACAGCGAACGAAGAAGACCTGCTTGAGGACGGCGGCGCCCGAGGGCATGTGATGCTCTACGAATACCAAGATGCGCCAGCAACCTATCCGCATCTGACAAGCGCGGGCATGGACGAGTTGACAGGCTGGGGCGCCATTTCCGGCATGGTGGCTGACGCAGATGGCATGATCTATGCCGTGAACGACAGCTTTTATGCGATGCAGCCCACGATCTTCAAGATCAACCCGGCGCAGACCCCGGCACAGATCATCGAAGCGATCCGGGTCACCCGCTCAGGCCAACCCGCGCAGAAACTGGATATGGAAGGCATCACGCTTGACGGCAATGGCGGCTTTTGGGTCGCCTCGGAAGGACGCACTGACCGGGTGATCCCGCATGCAATCTATCACATCGGGGCAGATGGCGAGATTAAGGCAGAAATCGGGCTACCGGCTGAGTTGATGGCCGTCGAAAAGCGGTTCGGCTTTGAGGGCATCACCTTGGTTGACGACACCCTTTGGATGGCTGTTCAGCGCGAATGGAACGACGACCCGAAGAACCATGTCAAACTGGTGTCTTACAACATCGACAGCAATCAATGGGGGGCAGTGCACTACCCCAAGGCTGAACCGGCGATGGGGTGGGTCGGGCTGTCTGAAATCACTTATCACGACGGCTTTTTCTACATCGTTGAACGTGACAACCAGCTTGGCCAACGCGCAGTAACCAAAAAGGTTTACCGCGTTCCGGCAAGCGACATGAAGCCTGCACCGCTGGGTGGCGACTTGCCCGTCGTGACCAAGCAAGAAGTGCGCGATTTGATCGGGGATCTGACCGCAACCGGTGGCTATGTTCTGGACAAGGTCGAAGGCCTGGCCGTGACCCCTGAGGGCGATATCTGGATCTCGACTGACAATGACGGCGTTGACGATCACTCTGGCGAGACAATGTTCTTCAGCATCGGCAAAGCTGGCAACTGATCAAAGTGGACTTCAGAAAACAGCCCCCGCAGGTCACAGCCTGCGGGGGCCTTTTTGTCTACTCAGGCTGCGCCGAAAATACTCCCGAGCACAATCACCGAGACGAGTGCAACAACCGGTATCAACACCGCGACCACGAACAGATCGGGGTAAGATTTGCGGTGGTTGAGTCCCGTGATTGCCAACAGCGTGATGACCGCGCCATTATGTGGCAGGCAATCGAACCCACCCGACGCAATGGCAGCAACGCGGTGCAGCAACTCTGGGCTCAGGTTCACCGCCTCGGCCATTTGCACATAGGTGGACCCGAGCGATTCAAGCGCGATGGACAACCCGCCAGAGGCCGATCCCGTGATCCCCGCCAGAACATTCACGGCAATCGCCAGTGACACAAGGGGCGTGTCCGGCATGATCCCTGTGACTGCTTCGCGGATGGTCGCAAAGGCCGCGAGGCTTGCAATGACGGTCCCGTACCCGACTTCGGACGCCGTGTTGAAAATCGGCAGGAACGAGCCCGTAACACCAGCTGTCAGGGTTTCGTTCAGTTTGCCGTCAAACGTTTTCCAATTGGCCGCGACCAGCACCACATTGGCCGCAAACAGGGCCGCAATGATCGCCCAGATTCCGCGCACATCGTCCAGCGTGACATTGCCGAATTTGTCGGTCTCAAGATACGCTGTGTTCATTGCCGGAAAGACGAAACGGGACAGCAAAAAGTTCAAACCGATCACTACAACAATTGGCAAAAACGCCAGAATAACAGCGCGCGGCGATAGATCCGTTTCAAAGGCGGGAGCATCAGAATAGTCGTCTGTCTCGCCATAATCCGCACCAGCGGCGACTGCTTGGCGGATGCGGAAGTTCAGCCAGCCAACGCCGCCACCGAACATGATTGCCGCCGCAACAAGCCCCAACAGCGGGGCCGCAAAGGCATCTGTTCCAAAGAACGGCGCCGGAATCGCATTCTGGATCGCGGGCGTGCCCGGCAAGGCAGTCATTGTGAAGGTAAAAGACCCCAAGGCAATAGCTGCAGGAATGAACCGCTTGGGGTTGCCAGCGCGAGAGAACAGCGCCGCCGCGATAGGATACACAGCAAAGGCGACAACGAACAAAGACACGCCGCCATAGGTCAGCACACCGCACGCCAGAACCACGGCAAGGGCGGATTGGCTCTGCCCGACGCGCGCCACAATCCACTCGGCGATGACCCGCGCGCTTCCCGAGACTTCCATGAGTTTGCCGAAGATCGCTCCCAACAAAAAGAGCGGGAAGAATTTCACCACATAGCCGCCAAGGGCTGCCATGAAAATCTGGGTATACGTCGCCAGCAAAGGCGACCCGCCAGACAAAGCCGCCGCAAGAAGCGACAGAACCGGCGCAAGGATAAGAACGCTCACCCCGCGATAGGCGAGGTACATAAGTAGAAATAGGGATAAGATAATGCCCAGCATGGCGGTCTCCGTTTGGGGGATAAACCCGCTATGAGGCTGTGCCATGTGTCTTGCAACCATCTGGTAGCGCCAGATGGAAAAAACCCGCGCAGTGACCTGCGCGGGCGGTATCAGTGCCTAATTTCAGATCGCGGTCAGACTGACTGGGTCACCGTACTGTCCACATCCACCTGCTTGTGCGGCGAGGCAGAAATTTCAATTCGGCGTGGTTTCAGTGCTTCAGGCACTTCGCGCACCAAATCGATGTGCAACATACCGTCAGC
The DNA here is from genome assembly GCF_004358675.1 of Meridianimarinicoccus aquatilis. Classification (GTDB taxonomy): domain Bacteria; phylum Pseudomonadota; class Alphaproteobacteria; order Rhodobacterales; family Rhodobacteraceae; genus Meridianimarinicoccus; species Meridianimarinicoccus aquatilis. The sequence goes on from NZ_SMZO01000014.1 coordinate 22,729, forward strand.
CGTGCTGGCCGCAGTCACGCGCACATGGTCCGCAAGATGGAAGCGGCGGTCAAAGGCACGTGTGGCAATGCCGCGATGCAGATAAACGCGCTGGCCTTCTTCTGCCGCTTTTCGCCCGCTTACGATCAACGCGTTCTCGCGCACCTCGACGGTCAGTTCATCTTCGCTGAAGCCAGCGACAGCGACGGAAATACGCCAGCCGTCTTCTGCTGTTTTTTCGATGTTATAGGGCGGATAGCTCGGCGCCTGCACATCTGATGCAAGCACACGGTCCATCAGGTCAGCAACCTGATCAAAGCCGACAGTGGCGCGATAAAGGGGAGCAAGGTCAAAGTTTCGCATGGTCATCCTCCATTGAGCGATAACAAGATGCGGCTTCCGGCATGGACAGCCGCTTTGGGTAATCCGGGCCCCGTCAGGCGACCCGGTTCCAATAATTTGGGAAATGCCCCGATTATTTCAAGGGGTAGGAATTCCGATACCGGTCGCCGCCGCAGGCACGGCAGTTTGTCCGGTCGGTAAGGCGTCTAAGACCTCCGCCCCCGTCAGCTGCATGAGCATCTGGTCCAAACGATCTTGAGTCGCTTCAACCGCCAATATATCGCCAACCGGGATCAGCGTCTTTGGTTGAGCCAGGATTGAAGACGCAATCGCGACCAAAACCGCCCGTCCATCATGTACCTGCAACAGCGGCGCACCGGAGACACCGGGTATCCCCTCGCAATCTGTAAAGATCACCGACGAGATCCGCTTTTTGAAATGACACCCGCGTTCGACGGACAGCAGTTGCGCCCGGTCCATGCCATAGGACAGCAACGTGATGTCCAAATCTTCTTTTATGCCATCCGCCAACGGAATCGGAACAACGCTTGGCGGCATCGGCGCTTGCAGGCGAATGACCCCGATATCAGCCGCAACGACTTTTCGCGCCCGGCTATAGCCAGCGGCCAACGCTACGGCTTCGCCACGCCCATGCGCGGCATAAGAACCGATGCGAAACCCTGCGAGGAAGTGAACTTTGTCGGAAGAAACAACCTTGCCCGTACGGCGATTGATCAGGCAATGCGCAGCGGTCAGCACAAGATCAGGCGCAACCAGCGTTGCAGTACAAAAACCCTGCCCTGTAACGTTCAAACGCCCTACCGCAGACTGGCTGGCCTGCTCGTCTTCGGCGGTCATGACGCGACTTTCCGCAAATGCCCCCGTTGCGAGGCAAACAGCAAGGGACGCATGGCAGACAAAGGCGAGGGCATGTGAGATAAATTTCGTGCGCATTCAACGCTTATTGCACGGCCCAATTTGGCTGTCTTTGATGTAAGTTCACTTAAGATTAATAGACGCTGGTCGTGGCCCGCCTGTCGCCCAATCTATAAGCTGAACAGTGTGCAAAACAGGCACACCTGTGCCGGATCCGATCTGCATCATGCAGCCGATATTTCCAGCCGCTATGACATCCGGGGTCGTCGCTTCAAGCGTCGCGACCTTTCGATCCCGCAACTTACCGCTAATTTCCGGCTGCAACAGATTATAGGTGCCGGCAGACCCACAGCACAGATGCGGGTCTTTCGGTTCGACAACCGTGAACCCGGCGCGTTTTAACAAATCCTTCGGGGCCGATTTTATCTTCTGCCCATGTTGCAGAGAACAGGCCGCGTGATAGCCGACTTTCAGAGGCTCAGGCGCCTTCATGCCCTTAAAATCAAGGGTTCCAAGAAACTCGCTCACATCCTTGGCAAGCGCCGACACAGTGGCGGCATCGTCTGCCATCGGATCGTTGCGCAACATGTGGCCATAATCCTTAACAGTCGTGCCACAGCCTGACGTGTTGATGATCACAGCATCCAGCCCGCCGGCGTTCTTCTCGGCTATCCAGGCGCGTATGTTGCGTTTGGCAGCCGCATGGCTTTCATCTTCTTTGCCCATATGGTGCACCAGCGCACCGCAACACCCCATGTCCTTGGCAACGACCACTTCGACCCCAGCGCGTGTCAGCACACGGATCGTGGCATCATTGATTTCAGTGTTCAGCGCCCGCTGCGCACACCCGGTCATCAGCGCCACGCGCGCCACGGGCTTTCCTTTCACTTCGAAGGTTTGCGGATCATCATTGCGGCTGACCGGCGGCACGGTCGTTGGCGCCATCTCAAGCATCGCGCGCAAGCGGGCATCGGGCACAAGCCCCTTGAAAGGGCGCGCCATCTTGGCCCCCAAAAGCGCGACCCTGAAACGCATTGGATAGGGCAGAATCCGCGCAAGAACCCAACGAAGCGTCCGGTCGTGCCACGGACGGGTATAGGTCTTTTCGATATAGGCGCGGGCCTCGTCGACCAAATGCATATAGTGCACGCCCGACGGGCACGTGGACATACACGCAAGGCAAGACAGACAGCGATCAATATGTTTGACCGTGCGCGCATCAGCGGGCCGGCCGCTTTCAAGCATGTCCTTGATCAGGTAAATGCGCCCACGCGGGCTGTCCAACTCATCGCCCAGAACTTGGTATGTCGGGCACGTCGCGGTGCAGAAGCCGCAGTGCACACAGGCACGCAGCACTTCGTTCGCACGTGCGATGCCGGGATCGGCCAGTTGAGCTTCGGTAAAGTTCGTCTGCATGTCAGGTCGCCTCAGGCCATCAAGCCGGGATTGAGAATGCCGCGCGGATCAAACCGCCGACGCAATGCTTCGCTCAGCATCGCAACAGCGGGCGCTTCGGGCTGAAAGGGGGCGATTGCCGTGCGGGTGTCTTTCCCGCCACGAACAAGTGTTGCATGACCGCGGAAAGCCCCAAGTCGATGGCGTACGTCGACCCCTTCCGTGACCAAAAGCCAGACCCGGCCGCCACCCCAATCATAAAGCGCACGCGCCCCCGGAACCCTTGCCACAAGGCCCGGCGCGTCCCCGGGCACCGTTGAGATTTGCCACACATCGCCTGTCTTTCCGGCAAAGGCTTTGACGTCACGCACCTCTTCCCAGACGGAACGGGTCTTGTCCGGGTCTTCCACAATCTCGAAATCCGCGATGGGAGCCAAGGCTGCCTGAACACAGCCCGCGCGATAGGTCACCGACCCGGCGAACCCTTCCAACCGAAGCCGCGTAACTGATGCGCTGCTGTCCGCGCCCTGAAGATGTGCCGCGCCATTGACCTCGAACGGGGTTCCCAACGCACAGGTCATCGCCCGCAACGCGGTCTCGTCATCCAACCCTTCGCACACCAGCATGGCGCAGGTTTCCGGCTCTGGCAGAAGTTTCAGGGACACTTGGCTGAAAACGCCCAACGTGCCCCAGCTTCCAGCCATGAGTTTTACCAGATCATACCCGGTCACGTTCTTCATCACGCGCCCGCCATTCGACACCACGTTTCCGGCCCCATCGACGAAACGCAGACCAATGAGGCTGTCACGGCACGCCCCAGAAATAAAGCGCCGTGGTCCAGACACATTGCCCGCAACCATACCGCCCAGCGTGGGCACGCCTGTTCCATCGTCCGCCACGCCGCCCATCAGGGCGCGATGATCCATCGGCTCGAATGGAAGGCGCTGCCCTTCGGCGGCAAGCGCTGCTTGCACATCCGGCAACGGGGTGCCTGCACCCGCAACAAGCGTCAGCGCGCCAGGCTCGTACAGAGTTATCCCGCTTAGGTTTGCTGTGCTCAAAGGCTGGCCGTGAACAGCGCGACCCACCGGGCGCGTCCCGCCGCCAACAATACGCAAGGGACCCTGTGCGTCCGCCACGATTTGGGCCAAATCAGCCTCTGTCTGGGGTGCAAGAACATCCCTCTCAAGAACGTCGCTCACACCGCGCCCCCTGTTTGTAGTCTCGACAACCCGGTGCGGTTCAAACCGGAAAAATGACCAGTAGCGGGCAAACGCAGCCTAAAGACCGGCAATGGCAGCCTAAAGACCGGCAATGGCAGCCTCATATCGTCCGCTCACGGCGCGACGCGCTGCTCGATAACGGAAAGACCTTTGACGGGTTCAAGAGCCATCCCGGGTCGAACACATCCTTGACCTGCATCTGCGCCTCAAGGTCGGCTGGCGCGAACTGAGTCGACATCAATTCGCGCTTTTCGACCCCTACCCCGTGCTCGCCGGTCAGGCATCCCCCAACCTCGACACACAGGCGCAGAATATCCTCGCCGAACCCTTCGGCCAGCGCCAGATCACCGGGCTTGTTCGCATTGTACAAGATAAGCGGGTGCATGTTTCCGTCACCCGCATGAAATACATTTGCCACGCCAAGGCCATATTCCTTGGCCAACTCGCCAATGCGCCGCAGTACAAACGGCAGTTCGCTGACAGGGATTGTTCCATCCAGACAAATGTAGTCGCCCATCTGCCCCATGGCGCCAAACGCGGATTTGCGCCCCAACCAGATGGCCGCGCTTTCCTCAGCCGACTGGCTTTCGCGCATTTCGACAGGATTATGGCGCCCTGCTATGTCCTTTATCAGGGCGAGCTGATGGTCAATTTCAGGGTCTGACCCCTCAACCTCCACGATCAACAGCGCCTCACAAATCGGATAGCCCGCGCCGGTGAAATTCTCGCAGGCCGTGATGCACGGACGGTCCATAAATTCGATGGCCACAGGCAACACACCCGCCTTGATTATATCGGCCACACATGCGCCAGCAACTTCGGCGCTATCAAAGCCCATCAGCACAGGCCGCGCGCCTTCTGGTTTGGGCAGAATGCGAAGCGTGGCTTCGGTCACAACACCAAGCTGCCCTTCGGACCCGCAGACAAGCCCAAGCAGATCAAGGCCAGAGGCGTCACAGAATGCTCCGCCCAGTTCAACGACGTCGCCATTCATCATGACCATGGTCACGCCCAAAAGGTTATTCGTCGTCACACCGTATTTCAGGCAATGCGCCCCGCCAGAGTTCATGGCGATATTTCCCGCAATGGCGCACGCCAATTGAGAGGACGGATCCGGTGCATAAAAGAATCCTTCATCTTCAACCGCTTGCGTAACGCTCAGATTGGTGCGGCCCGACTGCACCCGAATGAACCGGTTGTCATAGTCGGTTTCCAGAACGTCATTCAGGCGCGCAACACCCAGCACAACGCTGTCTGCCGTCGGCAAAGCGCCACCCGCCAGTGATGTGCCAGCCCCGCGCGGAACCACTGGCACGCCAGCTTCATGGCAGACCCGCAAAACAGCAGAGACTTCTTCAGTGCTGCGGGGAAGCACAACTGCAAGAGGCGGGCAGGTATATGCCGCCAATCCGTCACATTCATATGCGCGGGTCTCGGCGATATTGTCGATCACAGCGTCTTCGGGCAGCACTTGACGCAACATAGCAACGATCGCTGCCTTTCCGGCAATCACGATATCGCTTGGCTTCGGCATTTCCATGTCGATCCCCCCTTAATTGGTAATTTGATATAACCAATTTATCCCTTTGGCAAGTCACCATCACTCGGGCTATGCACGCGTATGGATATCACATCACTTCCCGAATTCCTTACACCTCTTGATGTTGTTGCGGTTACGTTTCTTTTGGCCGCTTGGGCTGCGATGACCCTTCTGATCGAACGCACAGACGGGAAAACAAAGTCGGTGTCCGTTCTCATGGCCGCTTACCGGCGCGAATGGATGCGGCACACGATCACGCGGCAACCGCGAGTCTATGACGCGATGATCGTCACGTCCCTGAGGCAGGGTGTGGCCTTCTTTGCCTCGACCTCAATGATTGCTCTTGGCGGCGGCTTGGCCCTCATTTCCAACATTGATCAACTGTCCGAAGTTGCGTCGGAATTGACGTTGAACAAGACGCCCGCAGTCGTATGGGAAGTAAAGATCGCCACCGTGCTGTTCTTTGTGGCGAACGCATTTTTGAAATTCGTCTGGTCGCATCGCGTTTTTGGCTATTGCTCAGTGGTAATGGCATCTGTTCCAAATGAAGAAGACGACCCAATCGCTATGCACCGGGCAGAGCAAGCCGCAGATCTGAACATCACAGCGGCGCGTGCTTATAATCGAGGACTGCGGTCGATCTATTTCGCGCTTGGCGGTCTGGCATGGCTGCTTGGCGCAGTGCCGTTGCTGATTGCGACCGGGATCACTGTTCTGGTGCTTTGGCGCCGCGAATTTGCATCAGCAACACGCGCCACTTTGCTTAAATCCCATCCCTGAGAGAAACTTGTTTGGCATGGCATGGCGATATCGTATGGCTAATCACATGATTTATCGTTTTTCCGCCCTTTTCGCCCTTCTGGCGCCCATCGCGGCACAGGCCGATGCCCCAGAGGTTGTTGACGCCACAGCCCGCGAGAGCGGTTCTGGCTGGCAAATTTCAGTCACCATTCGTCACCCGGATACGGGGTGGGACCACTATGCAGACGGCTGGGAAGTTCTGGACACCGACGGGAACAGACTTGGCTTTCGCGAACTGCTGCACCCTCACGAGACAGAGCAACCATTCACTCGATCACTCGGCGGTGTAGCCATCCCTGATGGAGCCGAAAGCGTAGAAATTCGGGCACGCTGCTCTGTAGACGGGTGGAACGATGCAACTTACACGCTGCGATTGCCGAACTAGGCAGTTTTTCTGCGCACGAGCCAAAGGTGTCGCGCTCAGGCGCACATTGCGGCTCGGCCTGCTATATCAGAAAGGCATCACTGTGCCGCAACCCGGTGCCGACTGCGCCCTTCCCATAGCCAAGCACCGATAGTCAGCGCCGCGACCAAGGCAAGCCAAGCCCAACCGGGCAGTAAGGGCGTGACAGAGACGTTGGTCGTCTCATAAGCGCCCCGCGGTGTTATTCCGATCCAGCCGCGACCAACGGCGGGACGCCCTTCACGCACTTGCCGAACATCAAGCGCGCCGTCTTCCAACCGGCGAATTCCACCGCCCGTCGGTGAGAGTACCGGCGCCAGCGCATCGCCGCTTGCGATGGTCTGTTCGAATTCCTTGGGCGCTGACGGGCCAAGGGCTGCCACCGTTGTTCGACTTCCATCCGAAATGCGGTAAAGGCCGATTTCCAGCCCCTCAAGCGTCACTTCATAGCGGCCAGGCGCAACCTCTGTCGGAGTGATGACCGTTTCCGTGCCATCAGGCGCGGTGATTGTGAAATCGCCCTCGCCGTCGCCAAGGGTCCGCCGCGTGACAGTCAGTGACTGCCCATCGCTTGTGGCAGTGAGTGCCTCTTCTTCAAGTTCCGGTTCTTTCATCATCCAATGCGCCAGTCGCCGCAGCAATTCCGATTGGGGCCCGCCACCATCAAAACCGCGGTTCCACAGCCACGCCTGATCTGATGCAAGCAGCGCGACGCGCCCTTCCCCGACCCGGTCCAGCAATAGAAGCGGTCGGTCGTCAGGCCCGGACAGGACCACTTCGGCATTGGGCGCGGCAACCACATCGATCAACCGAAACCACCGGCCCCACTCTGCGTCTGCGGATCCCGCTGCAAATGCGTCGTCCAAACCGGCAGTCACCGGATGCTTGCGTCCCAGTTCGGTAATGGCAGGGCGATACCCTTGCTCGATCACCTGCGCGGTCGGCTCGCCCGGAAGGATCTGGGCCAAAGGCGAGCGATAAAGACTGGCTGCAGAGGCAAAATCCGGCCCCGCCGCAACCAAGACGGCCCCGCCGCCTTCGACGTACTGCCGGATATTGTCGAGATAGATCCCCGGCAGGATCCCCCGCCGCTTGTATCTGTCAAAGATGATCAAATCGAATTCGTCGATCTTTTCCAGAAATAGCTCGCGTGTGGGAAATGCGATCAGCGACAGCTCGGTCACCGGGACCCCGTCCTGCTTTTCTGGCGGGCGCAAAATGGTGAAATGAACAAGGTCGACACTGCTGTCGGATTTTAACAAGTTACGCCAGGTGCGTTCACCTGCATGCGGCTCGCCAGACACCAACAAAACCCGCAACCTGTCGCGAACACCATTGATGCGGACCACGGCCGAATTGTTCCGATCCGTCAATTCGCCGTCCGCCGTCGCGACCGTGAATTGGATCACGTTCATTCCGCCGTGCGGCAGATCGACGGGCAACTCCAGATCGCGCCCTATTGGAACCTGCACTTCACGGGGCTCCTGCCCATCGACCGAAAATTGCAGCCGCGCCGTACCGCCAAGCCCCGCAGGTACCGCACCCTGATCTTCGACTTTGAGGGACAAGGTCACAGGTTCGCCAAGAATGGCATAGGCCGGGGCGCTGGTGATCACCAACCGCCGGTCCCAATCGGACGCGCGCCCGGTCAGCAACAGATGCAGGGGCGCGGGCAGATCCGGCGCGCCAGCAATGTCGTGCAACTGCCCATCGGACAGCATGATCATGCCCGCAACCCGCCCGCGCGGTACATCCGCCAAAGCAGAGGCCAGCGCCGCCATACCGAGCGAGCCGGCATTGTCTGGCGCATCTCCGAGCGATACTGTCCGCAGTTCGGTATTGGGCAACTGCGCCACTTCTGCCTCAAGATCAGCGATGGCCTCTGCGGTTTGCTGTGGACGGCCCGCAATGCTTTGGCTGGCACTTTCATCAACCACCAAGATCACGATGTCAGACAGGGCATCACGCTCTTCGCTTTGCAGCGACGGATTGGCCAGCGCAGCCAAGACGGCCAGCGCAGCAGCCCCTCGCAACCACCATCCGGGCAGCCCCCGCCAAAGAGCAAACCCAACTGCCAGCAGCATCACAATGGCCAACAGCGCCAACAGCACCGGATTGATCAGCGGGTCATAAAGGATGTCGCGCGTCATCAGTTCCCCAAACGGTCCAGAAGAGCGGGCACATGCACCTGATCGGACTTATAATTGCCGGTCAGCACATGCATGATCAGGTTGACCCCGAAACGGAAAGCAAGTTCGCGCTGGCGTTCCCCGGCATAGCCGCGTCCAATGGGAAACAGCGCACCACCACGCCCATCGGTGGCCCATGCCGCGCCCCAGTCATTGCCGCCAATGACGATCGGCGTGACACCATCGTTCAGATTACGGAACGGCATGCCTTCAACCTGCTCCGCGTCAGGCGGGGCGGCTTCAACCCAAACCTCGGGGCTGTTGAAACGACCCGGGAAATCCTGAAGCAGATAGAAGGTCCGAGTCAGCACGTGATCCGCAGGGACAGGCTCCAGCGGCGGAACATCCAGCGGGCGAGCCAGTTGTTGCAACTTGCGTCCGTTTGGCGTTTGCGTCCCAAGCCCGCCCAGGTCCGCATCGCGCGTGTCAAACAGGATCATGCCACCGCTGCGAAGATACCGGTTCAGCCGGACATACGCCTCGTCGGACGGGATCGGCTGATCCGTGGTCACGGGCCAGTACAGGAATGGGAAGAAGGCAAGCTCGTCCGTTTCGAGATTGACCCCCCGCGGGGACGCAGGCTCAATGGACGTTCGGGTAAACAGCACCTGAGACAGGCCATCAAGACCGGCACGGGCGATGTCATCAAGCCGAGTATCACCGGTTATGACATGGCCCAGAACCACGTCCGATGTGACTGCGATGGCGAAAGTCTCGTCTACCGGGTCGCCCGGCGGGGATGTGTCTTCTGCCGTTTGCGCCCGCATCGGCGCCGCATACCCCAAAGCAAGTACCGCGATCAGGGCGACGGCCAGGCCAGCGCGCTTTGGTTTCGTGCGGCGCGGAAGTTTGCCGGAAAGCGCCAGCGCACCAATGATATCTGCTACAACGAGCAGCAGCGCGAGCGTCAAGAACATACCCCCAAGTGGGGTTTCACGCACTACCCCAAGCCCTTCGACCGAAATGCGCGCGGGCCATGTAGCGGGCTCAAGAACAGTATCTGGCCCCGCGACATTGACAGCCAATCGCCGATCACCGCCCACGTAAAGGCCGGGCTGCATATCGGGGCCGGGTTGGCCTTCGGCGATGCGTTCGCCGGGGATACCGGGCAGCGTTCCAGCAGGTTCCAGGTGGCCAAAGCCATCCATGATTTCGGCGGCCTGCCAAACCGTCCCTTCCAAGTCTTCAGCATCTGGGTGCGCAGTCCGCGACGACACGGCCAACCGTTTCAGCATCTGAACGAAAAGACCCGACAGGGGCAGGCTGGACCATTCGGCATTGGCTGTAACGTGGAACAACACCACCTGCCCATCGCCAAGCCGCGAGCGGGTTACGAGAGGTGTGCCATCAGTCAATTCAGCGATGGTGCGGGCAGATAGATCGGGTCCGGGCTGGGCAAGAACCTGTGCGCTGACCCTGACATCTGGCGGCAGGGTGAGGCCATAGAACGGGCTGTCTTCGGAAAACTGCTGCAAGGATTTGGGGGCGCCCCAACTCATGGCACCGCCGACGCTGCGCCCCCCTGCCCGAAGCGAGACCGGAAGCAGCGGATCGTCCTCTGCGGCTGCAGCACTGTCGCCCGCTGCCGCAAGTCTCGGCCCGGCAAAACGAAGCAAGAGCCCGCCCTTTTCAACCCATTCCTGCACTTTAGCCGGCTCGGCAACCCGCGCCACATCGGCCAGAACGATCACGTCCGGATTGGCCTGCAAGATATCGTCGATGGAACCTTGGATCAGGTCTGCGGATGGCTCTAGCGCCTGCTCAAGGTAGTGCAATGGAGACAGCAGTTGCAGCCCTTCGCGTTCCTCACGACCGGCGATCAAAGCAACCTCACGGCGTCGCAGAGCATCATCGGTCAAGCTGACGGCCCCGGCCGACGATACCCCCCCAATTTCGAACCGTGTGACGCGGTTGCGCAGTTCGGGCGGCAAGGAAAGCTCCAGCTGGGCGACACCCTCACCATCGGCAAAGATGGCTTCACCGCTGGCCAATTGCCGTTCGATCCCGGCAGGATCGAGACCTCGTGCATGTATTTCGAGGCGACGCTCGCCGTCGGTCCGCGCTCGCAATACATCCAGTGCGATGATGCCGTCGTCAAATACCGGCGGGCGCAGGGCCAAGGCCCCGTTCGGGCTTTCAAATACGCGCACTGGTCCGCGCTCTTCCAGTGCGGCCAACACGCCCGTGCGGCTGTCACGTGCAAGGCCATCGGACAGCCAAAAGGTCGAAAACGACCCGTCCAATGCCCGGGCCCAAGCGGTGATGGCACCGGGTTGCGGCCCCCAGGCCGCAGGCTGCACGCTCGCAAGCCCCGGCATCACGCTGTCGGCACTGCGAAACACCGGGGGGCCTGGGGGCAAATCGGTTGCGGCCACGACGGCAACTGACCGGCCTGCGCGCCCGGCCTCTTCCACGGTTTGTTCAACCCGCGCCATGCTTTGCTGCCAGCTATCCGCATCCGCCCATGTCGCGTCGATCAACACCAGCAACGGGCCGCGTCCGTTCTCGCGCGGCTGAGGATTCAGAATAGGCCCGGCGAAAGCAAAGATCAGGGCAGCAACCGCCAACATGCGCAGGAGCAACAACCACCAAGGGGTCTTGTCACTTTGCGTCTCGGCATCGCGTAGCCCCAAAAGTAGTGCAACACCTGGAAAGCGGCGCCGGGTCGGTGCAGGCGGCACCACACGAAGAAGCAGCCACAGCACTGGCAAAGCAGCTAGCGCCGTCAGCAACCACGGCGCGGTGAACCCTATGGCCCCGAGCGACAACATCAGCGGCGGCGCTCCAGCGCACCGAAGACCCACAAAAGCGCGGCCTGCGCACTGTCGCCGGTGTGATGGCACATGAGCTGCCACCCGGTCAGGCGCGCCAATTCTTCAAGCCGCGCTTTGCGTTCCGCCAACCGTTCGAGATAGCGCTTCCGCAAACCGCCAGCCTCTAGGGTCTCGTGGCGCAACCCGCCCCCCATGCTTTCGAAAACCGTCCGCCCATCGAAGGGAAACGCTTCTTCCGCCGGGTCCAGAACTTGCAGCAACGCCCCTTTCACCCCCATGTCGGCAGCTTCGGTCAGCGCTTCTTCCACGTTGAGAAGCGGGCCCATGAAGTCCGACACGAAAAGAGCGCGGGATTTCGGGACAATGCCCCGCACATCCGGCGCGCCAAAATCGTCGCGCTCCGTCCGGTCGGCAAGCAAACCTTGGGCAATGCGCAGCAACTGAACGCCACCCCTCCGGGGAGGAACCTCTTGCCCGGTCAAGCCAACACGTTCGCCACCCCTCAGCAGCAAGATCGCCACCGCCATCGACAACAGTCGCGCCCGGTCCGCCTTGGTTGCTGCGCCTGCGCTGGAAAAGTCCATCGAATGCGCCCCATCAACCCAAATCGAGACTGTCTGCGCCGCCTGCCATTCCTTTTCCCGAATAAAATGCGTGTCAGATCTGGCCGACCGACGCCAGTCGATCATCCGTGCCTCGTCGCTCACCATCGCTGGACGGTATTGCCAGAACTCTTCGCCCATGCCGGGCCTCCGGCGACCGTGCGACCCCAGCAGCATCGTCGACGCCAAATGTTCCGCATCCGCCAAAAGCGGAGGTAAGGGCGCGGCCAATGCCTCGCCGTCCCGGCGCAGGGTACCCCGGTCGAACATGCTGGGGGTTTCGTTCACGCCGCAGCCTCGGTGCGGGTCATGCGGGACGCGATCTGTTCGATCAGCGGGCGCAGCCCTTCGCCGCGCGCACGGGCCGCAAAGGTCAGTTGCATGCGGTGGATCAGCACCGGCACCGCCATGCGCGCCACGTCATCGGCGGTTGGCACCAAGCGCCCTTCCAACAAAGCCTGCGCCCGAACCGTCAACATCAGGGCTTGCGCCGCACGGGGCCCTGGCCCCCAAGCCACAGATTCCCGTACGAGCGCAGGCGCGTCTGGGTCTTCGGGGCGGCACGCGCGGACAAGATCAAGAATGGTTTCGACCACCGCCTCACCCACCGGCATCCGGCGCAGCACGTTTTGCGCGGCCAGCAAACTTGGCGCATCGAACACCTGGTGCGATACGGCATCTTCGACCCCGGTGGTGGCCAGAAGAATGTCGCGTTCGGTATCACGGTCCGGGTTCAACACATCGATCTGCACAAGAAAGCGGTCAAGCTGCGCTTCGGGAAGCGGATAGGTGCCCTCTTGTTCGATTGGGTTCTGGGTCGCGAGCACATGAAACGGCGGGGTCAGGGCGTGCGGCTGGCCTGCGATCGTCACAGATTTCTCCTGCATCGCCTGAAGCAGCGCCGACTGCGTGCGCGGGCTGGCCCGGTTGATTTCATCTGCCATCAAAAGTTGCGTGAACACCGGCCCCTGAATAAACCGAAAGCTGCGCTTCCCATCCGCATCGGTTTCCAACACTTCCGAGCCAAGAATATCTGCTGGCATAAGATCCGGCGTGAACTGAATCCGCGCACTGTTGATCCCCATCACTGTGCTTAGCGTGTCGATCAACCTTGTCTTCCCTAGCCCCGGAAGACCGATCAAAAGGCCATGACCACCGCACAAAAGAGCGGCTAACGTCAGGTCCACGACCCGTTCCTGACCAATGAACCTGTTGGTAATACTATCTTTTGCAGCAGACAGCTTTTCACCAAGGGCTTCGATATCATTTACGAGATCTGCGTCTTGGGTCATGAAAAGCTCTCCGCTATGTCTATAGTCCTATGAAGTCACATATCGTGCGCAACTCAAATGGCAAAATCCCTGGTAGGACAAAACATCGTGAAACCCTCCGCAGACAGCCTTGCCGCCTCGGCGCAAGCGGCCACGAAAAAGGGGCCGGCACCCGTCCATTTGTGGAATCCACCGTTTTGTGGGGACCTCGACATGGAAATCAAACGTGACGGCACATGGTTCTACATGGGGACACCCATCGGCAGACACGCACTGGTCAAGCTGTTTTCATCCATCCTGAAGCTTGAAGATGGAAATTACTATCTCGTCACCCCAGTCGAAAAAGTGGGCATTCGCGTTGAAGATGCCCCATTTCTGGCCACTGATGTGACGGCCACCGGTTCGGGGCCAGATCAGAAGCTGACATTCACCACCCAAGTCGGTGACACGGTCCAAGCTGGCGCCGATAATCCTATCCGCGTTCCGCGCAATCCTCAAACGGGGGAACCATCGCCCTATGTCATGGTCCGCGCTGGTCTTGAAGCGTTGATAGACCGCAAAAGCTTTTACAGGCTTGTCGATATGGGCGAGACTGCGCGCCACAACGATGCGGATTGGTTTGGCGTCTGGTCGGGCGGCGAATTCTTCCCGATCATCCCCGCAGCTGACCTTCCCGACATGTGACACCAGTCGGAACCGGCCAAACTGGCCGTCCGACGTCTGGGGCGCTTTTTGGCGTGAGGTAGCCATTGGCACGGTGGGGGGCTGCCCGCAAACGGCGAAGTCGTTGCACCCCTCTTGCAAACTGGCTCATTCGCGCCTTATGCAACGGCAACAAATGCACATATTCGGAGGCAATATGATCCCGCAACGCTATGCTCAGGTGCTGTTCAGTTTACTTCTGAGCGGAATGATGTCGGCGATCGTGTCTGGTATCGTAACCCTTCGTACCAGCCCAATTGACCTTACCCTTCCGGGTATTTGGTTCAGTTCCTGGCTTTCAAGCTGGCTTATTGCGTTTCCTGCCGTGTTGGTCGTAGCGCCAATCACACGCCGCTTGGTCGCCAAATGGACCAAACCGGACGGCAGCTAACGAGGCCAGTTCAAGTGCAATCGCCCCCGATGGTAGCGGGGTTGATGCACTCCGCCCCTGCGCTTTCCGTTTCAAGCGTGACCTGTTCAATTTGAAAGTCGTCCCGTAAGAGTTGCCGCACGGCGCTGCGCGTGGTCGCGTCATGTGCGGAACTGACCAACACAAGATGCGCCTGAAACGTCGCGCGCCGTTCGTCGATCTGCCACAAGTACATATTGTGCACGCCCACCACGCCATCGACACTCTGAACAGCCCGCGCAACCTTATGCGGGTCAATCCCCGGAGGGGCACCCAGCATCAAAATGCGAATGACAGGGCCGATATCGGTCAGCGCGTGCCACATGATGTAAACCGAGATACCGAGTGTCAGCAGCGGATCGACAAGTCGCCAGTCGAACAACATCACCAGAACGCCGCCCAAGATAACCGCAACCGATGTGCCGGCATCCGCAAGATTGTGCAAAAAAGCCGCGCGAATGTTGAGACTATCTTTCGCCATGCTGTAAGTCAGAATGGCGGTTACCACATCGACCGTCAGCGCCAAACTCGCAACCGCAATGACGATCCAACCGGTCACGTCTGTTGGGTCGATGAGCCGCCAAACCGCTTCGTAAGCGAGATACACAGAAATCAGGACAAGTGTGGTGTAATTGACCAGCGCCGCCACGGTTTCAGCACGAGCGTAGCCAAAAGTCATGGACGCATCGCTTGGCCTGCGCGCTATTCGCCGTGCAACCAGCGCAATCACCAACGTCATCGCATCGCTCAGATTGTGAATCGCATCGGCGATCAAAGCGATTGAGCCAGACAGGATGCCACCAAATATCTGTCCGACCGTCAGCAGCACATTCGCGGCAACGGCCCAAGCCACACGGCGATCACCGCCGTTGTCCAGCAGGTGCACATGGTGTTTGTGGGAATGATGGTGATGGCGGTGGCGACGCGACATGCGGTTAGCTCAAATGGTTTACCCCGCGAAGGTCAACCCGGCATAAAAAGCGTGTGCCCAGATCAGGTCGTCAACGGAACAATAAAAACCGCAGCGGCAAGCACGCATAGGGCAACGGTGTGGATAAGATGCAACGACATTGGAGGGGAACTCTGGTCAAGGTGAAAAAACAGCAGCGACTGTCGCTGCTGCTGTATCAAGTGGGCATCCAAACCCGTGCATCAAGACCCCGGACACCCTGTCGCAGCCTGTCAACTTTGGCGGCGGCTCAGGCGGATCATGCAAAGCGCCGCAAAAGCAACACACCCGTCGCCGGAAAGGGGTATTCCCTCTGAACTCGGGAGCTTTCCAAGGTTCTAACCGTGGTCCCGAAAGAGTCGAAATCAAAATAGTCGCCAGCGTTAAGGGTTTCACCGGGCAGCTCTGGCAGCGCAGCGGCGCGCAACGCCACAACAAGCGCCAATGCGCTCAAAAGCTCTTCCCCCTATCCGATTAGCCTTATCAATCGTTCACAGCTTGCTCGCCATACGGGGTCAGAGGCGCAGAACTTGATCAATGAGCGTCGCTCCAGTTCGAACCGGATCCAGCGTCTACCGTCAGCGGGACGGTCAGATTGACTGCGGGCATTGATGCGTTTTCCATGATCTCGCGCACGCGTTGCGTGACTGTATCAACCGCCTCTGCATCCACCTCGAACAACAGTTCGTCGTGCACCTGTAGAAGCATGGTCGCCGGAAGATCTGCTATGGCGTCCGGCATACGGATCATTGCCCGCCGGATCACATCAGCCGCCGTACCTTGAATCGGCGCATTTATCGCCGCGCGTTTGGCAAAGCCAGCCCGCGGGCCACTGGCAGAAATCTCGGGTGTGTGGATCTTGCGGCCAAACAACGTCTGCACAAAACCGTGTTCCTTGGCAAAGGCCGTCGTGTCGGCCATGTAATCCTTGATGCCGGGAAACCGTTCGAAATAGCGGTCAATGAATCCCTGCGCTTCGGCGCGCGGAATGCGTAGGTTTCGCGCCAGCCCAAAGCCGGAAATCCCATAAATGACCCCGAAATTGATCGCCTTTGCCTGACGGCGCACATCCGGCGTCATTTCGTCCAGCGGGACGTTGAACATCTCGGAGGCGGTCAGCGCGTGAATATCCTGCCCTTCGCGAAACGCCTGCTTCAACTCTTCGATCCCGGCGATATGCGCCAAAATCCGCAACTCGATCTGGCTGTAATCCAGCGCGAGCAACACCTTGCCCTCTTCGGCAACAAACGCCTGTCGAATGCGCCGCCCCTCTTCGGACCGGATCGGGATATTTTGCAGGTTGGGGTCAGTCGATGCCAGCCGCCCGGTCGCCGCCCCGGCAATCGAATAGCTGGTGTGCACACGCCCGGTGTCTGGGTTGATATGGTCCTGAAGTGCGTCGGTATAGGTCGATTTCAGCTTTGACAGTTGCCGCCAATCCAGCACGCGGGCGGGCAAGTCGTATTCGGTGGCCAGATCTTCCAGCACATCGGCACCTGTGGCATACGCGCCCGTCTTGCCTTTTTTGCCACCGGTCAAACCCATCTTGTCGAACAGAATTTCTCCCAATTGCTTCGGGCTACCGACGTTGAAAGTCTCACCTGCAAGTTCGTGAATTTCAGCCTCTAGCCCGGCCATCTTCTGCGCAAAGGCCGAAGACATGCGGCTCAGCGTCTGGCGATCCACCTTGATGCCCGCGCGTTCCATGCCAGCCAGAACAGGGACCAGTGGGCGCTCCATCGTCTCATAAACGGTGGTCACTTTGGCAGTGTGCAGACGCGGCTTCAACGCGTGCCACAGGCGGAGCGTGATATCGGCATCCTCGGCCGCATAGGGCGCAGCTTTGTCGAGCGACACACGATCAAAGGTGATCGCGGACTTACCGGACCCCAGAAGCGGTTTGATCGGGATCGGCGTGTGATCCAGATAGCGCTCGCTCAGCGTGTCCATCCCGTGCCCGTGCAACCCGGCATGCTGCGCATAAGAGATCAACATCGTGTCGTCGATTGGAGCCACATTTATGCCAAAACGCCAAAGGATCTTGGCGTCATACTTCATGTTTTGGCCGATTTTCAGAATCGAGGGGTCTTCCAGAACGGGTTTGAGCATCTCGATACAGGTGTCGAAATCCATCTGCCCTTCAGCCAAATCGTCGGAGCCAAACAGATCATCCCTGTCGGCGGCCTTGTGGCGCAGCGGGATGTAGCAGGCGCGCCCAATTTCAACGGCAAGGCTGACGCCCACCAAATCAGCGCGCATATCGTCCAGCCCAGTGGTTTCGGTATCCACCGCGACCCAACCACGATCCACGATCCGGTCAATCCATACCTGCAACGCAGCCGCATCGCGGACCACCTCGTATTTGTCGGGATCAAATGGGACCACCTCTGCCTCGACCTGCGGCGCGGCCGGTTCAGGCACAGCCGGGGCGGCAACCCCCATCCGGTCACTGACCCGCTTGGTCAGGGTCCGGAATTCCATTTCGGACAAAAATGCGAGCAGGGTTTCTGCGTCCGGGTCGCGCACTTCCAGATCATCCAGCGTGAAAGGCAGCGTCATCGACGTATCCAGCCGCACCAATTCACGCGAAAGGCGGATCTGGTCAGCATGATCAATCAGGGTCTGCCGACGCTTTGGCTGTTTGATTTCGCCAGCACGTTCCAACAGCGTATCGAGATCGCCATATTCGTTGATCAACAGCGCGGCCGTCTTGATGCCGATACCGGGTGCGCCGGGCACATTATCGACGCTGTCGCCGGCCAATGCTTGGACGTCAACAACACGGTCAGGACCAACGCCAAACTTGGCTTCAACCCCTTCCACATCAATGCGCAGGTTCTTCATTGCATCCAGCATCTCGACGCCCCCGCCAACAAGCTGCATCAAATCCTTGTCTGAACTGATGATCGTGACACGCCCGCCTGCTTCGCGCGCCTGACACGACAGGGTCGCGATGATATCGTCCGCCTCGAACCCTTCCAGTTCCTCGCAAGCCACATTAAAGGCACGGGTTGCATCCCGTGTCAGGGGGATCTGCGGGCGAAGATCTTCGGGCATCGCATCGCGGTTAGCCTTGTACTGATCGTACAGGTCATTGCGAAACGTGTGGCTGCCCTTGTCAAAGATCACCGCCGCATGGGTGGGCGCATCCGGCCCGTCGTTGCCGTCGATGTAGCGCAGTAGCATATTGCAAAAGCCCGAGACCGCCCCGACGGGCAGCCCGTCGGACTTTCGCGTAAGCGGCGGCAGCGCGTGATAGGCCCTGAAAATAAAGGCCGACCCGTCGATAAGATGAAGGTGGTGTCCCTTGCCGAATGCCATGCCGCGTTCCCGTCCGTGCCAAAACTGCCTGCTGCTACTTAATCGCAGTCGGCAAGCTTGGCGAACAGGTTTTCCGGCTATGGATTAGTCGGCGTCTGCGATCTTGTCCGCAAAGCTGCTGTGGATGATCTTCTTGTCGCAGTAGCCACATTCGACCCAACCTTTGTCCTTCGGGATCGAATACCACACGCGGGGGTGGCCAAGTGCGCCTTCGCCGCCATCGCACGCCACGCGCCAGGCATCGACAATCTC
The DNA here is from genome assembly GCF_004358675.1 of Meridianimarinicoccus aquatilis. Lineage (GTDB taxonomy): Bacteria > Pseudomonadota > Alphaproteobacteria > Rhodobacterales > Rhodobacteraceae > Meridianimarinicoccus > Meridianimarinicoccus aquatilis. The sequence goes on from NZ_SMZO01000014.1 coordinate 41,757, forward strand.
GGTCTCGGGGGGGGCGATGGGCATGGGCGTCCTCTCTTGATGGCTCGCTTAGGGATATCTGTCGGCCTAGCGGTTGCCGCAGGCCAAAGGGCAGCATAGATCATGGCATACAATACAAATCCGCTGCGTCGCGGCAAGCCCGCCATGGGCGCGTAACAAGCACGAGGGCCAAGATGTCACAGAATGCGATCGAATTCAAAGGCGTGACAAAGACCTATGCCGGTCAGGGAAAGTCTGGCCCCAAGCACGCGCTCAAGGGGATCGACCTGACCATTCCGGCGGGGTCCATTTTTGGACTCTTGGGGCCGAACGGTGCCGGCAAGTCAACGATGATCAACATACTGGCCGGGCTGGTCAACAAGACCAGTGGCAAAGTCGGGATCTGGGGATTCGATCAGGACGTGAACCCAAGGCAATCGCGCGCCGCCATCGGGGTGATGCCCCAGGAATTGAACCTTGATCCATTCTTTTCGCCACGCGGCGCACTGGAGGTTCAGGCCGGTTTGTACGGTGTTCCGAAATCCGAACGCCGTACTGATGAAATTCTTGAGATGATCGGCCTGACCGACAAGGCAGATGCCTATGCCCGTTCACTGTCAGGGGGCATGCGGCGGCGGCTTTTGCTCGGGAAGGCGTTGGTGCACCGGCCACATATCCTCGTGCTTGATGAACCCACTGCCGGTGTGGACATCGAATTGCGCCAGATGTTGTGGCGCAACGTCCGGCGACTGAACGAGGAAGACGGGATGACCATCATTCTGACCACCCACTATCTCGAAGAAGCGCAGCAGATGTGTGACGAGATTGCCATCATCAATCATGGCGAAATGGTTGTGCGCGACACGACCGCAAATCTGCTTGGCCGGTTGGATGCAAAAACGCTCGTGATCACACCTGAAGCCGAACCGAGCCACCTGCCGACCATTGAAGGCGTCAAGATCAGCCAGCGACCCGGTGGTAAAATTGCCTTTGATTTCAACCGCAGCGCCACAACGCCCGGCGCCATTCTCGACGCTGTGCGCGATGCTGGTATCTCACTGCGGGACGTCGCGACCGAAGAACCGGATTTGGAGGACGTGTTCCTCGCTCTGACGCATTCGTAAAGTTTGATGGGTGGTGTTTACCCTTGGTAACACGCTTGGTCAGGCCCTGCGTTTGTCTACGGGCACTGCGTCGATAATCAGATCATCATCCCATTTCGAAACTGTCGCGCTGTGTTGCTGATCTGCGCTCAAGTCTGCGTCCCAAACGGTGAAGACGTCGTCTGAACTGTACATTGCAGGTTCGGATTGACCGAGCTGCGCCGCAACATGTTCGCGCCACGCCCCATAGCAGACAGCGAGGATCACGCAGGTCAGGGACCCGGCCCAGCCGATCAACAGCGAGGCGACCGCACTATAGCCAAAAAGCAGGGACAGAATGCAGAAGCCTGCCAAAAACCCAAAGCCCAGAACAACAATCGCCACTGGCCCGCCCCGTGTCTGCGCCTCTTCCCACTCTTCATTGTCGCCGCTGACAAAGCGGCGGGTGGCTTGCCCTTTTGGGGGGGTGCGCATGTGTTTTGCGGGTTTGGCGGACATAAGTCATACCTTTTGTGATGTTCCTCATAACCACATCGCACATCGCGCATCGCGGCAAAACGAAATTGAGATGCCACGCTTAACATATTAAAATTGCTGAAATTTTTTGACTATTTTGCGACGCGCAGAACGATCTTTCCGATGTGTTTGCTGCTTTCCATCAACGCATGAGCCTTTGCCGCTTCGGTCAGGTCAAAGGTGCTGTCGATCAGCGGCGCGAACCGGCCACCAGCAATCATTGGCCAGACCCGAGCTTCGATGTCTTCCGCAATTCGCGCCTTGGCGACATCCGATTGCGGCCGCAAGGTTGACCCTGTGATGGTCAACCGGCGCAACATGATCTGGGCGAAATTCAACTCGACTTTCGGGCTTTCCAGAAACGCAATCTGAACCAACCGCCCATCATTTGCCAACGCCTTGATGTTACGCGGTATGTAGCTGCCGCCGACCATATCAAGGATCAGGTTTGCCCCGCCTTCCGCCCGCAAGACCTCCACATAGTCTGCCTCGTGGTAGTTGATCGCCTGCTCTGCCCCAAGTTTTTCACAAACTGCACACTTTTCAGCGGATCCCGCTGTCGCAAAGACCCGTGCCCCAAGAGCCGTCGCAATTTGGATCGCAGTCGTTCCAATGCCGGACGATCCACCATGAACTAAAAACCGTTCCCCCGCTTGCAACCCGCCGCGCATGACCACATTGGACCAAACCGTGAAACAGGTCTCGGGAAGGCAAGCTGCCATGCGCAAATCCAGCCCGGCTGGAATTGGCAGTGCGTGCGCTGCGGGCGTGGTGACATACTCAGCATATCCACCGCCGGGCAACAGGGCGCAGACCTGATCACCCGGTTTGTACCGACTGACCGCAGCGCCAACTGCCACAACTTCGCCCGATGCTTCTAGCCCCGGCAAATCGGACGCGCCCGGCGGTGCCTTATACGCGCCCGCCCGTTGCAAGGCATCTGGTCGGTTCACCCCCGCAAAGGCCACCTTGATCAGGATTTCGTCGGCCTTTGGCTCTGGCACCTGACGCGTCACAGGCACCAAAACCTCCGGACCGCCGGGTTTGGAAATTTCTATCGCATGCATGGTCTTAGTCATTTCAGCATAACATCCAATGAATGTTCCTTGCGCAACCCGTTACTGCAATAGCCGCGACAGTGTTGGTTGGTCTGGCAAACCGGTTTGCTCCAGTTGTTCTGCCATCTGATAGGCCGCCAACGCATCCGACAAGCCCGTCTCGCCAGACCCCGGCGCGTACCCGGCTGCGGCCAGCGCAGCACGCACTTGCGCCAAAACCGGCCTGTAGACAAAAACCACGGACCCGTCATTTTGCAGCGTAACCAAGTCTGCTTCATCGGTGAGGGCGCGCGGCAGGAGGTAAGCAATCAGTTCCTGCGCGCCCCGCTCCACGATCTCTTCCGGATGCGCGGCGCAATACTGTTCGAGCAGTCCCAACAACAGGCCCGGCGATTGCCAAGCCGTCAGGTCAAAGATATCCGGCATGAACCGGTTATGCGCGGTCAGATACCCGGTCAGCCACGCCGCAGACAGTTGACGCTGCAGACCTTCTGGCTCCCATTCGGTGAACGCGGCACAACTTGCACGGCCCGGCCCCTCGACCACATAGGGCATTTCTTGCGCCGACGCTGACTGGGCAAGCATGCTCAGGAGAAGCGTCAGCGCAGAAATCGCCTTCCACATCGCTGTCTGGCGACGTCTCACGCCACGCGGCGTTTGCGGCGCGACAGCACACCAAGACCGCCCAAACCGGCCAGCATCAACGCTGCGGCAGGCGGCAACGGAACCGCGGCATCCGTGTCAACGACAATGGCCGTCTGCGTCAGGTTCGACGTTGAACCGGTCCCAGAGAACATGAATCCCGCGACAAAGGTTGTGATGTTATCGGGGTCAAGCATCAGCGCCTCGCTGATCCCCAGCACCTCGAAAGTGGTTACGTTCGTGTAACCCTCGGCGACGAAATCCAGCACTTCACCCGGCAAAAGGCTAAAGGACGTTCCATCAGGAAGAACCAATGTGTAGCCGTCAGGATCGTTGACCGCGCTCAGCGTTGGCGCCTGAAACTTGGCCACGGTGCCGCCGTTTTCCAGAACATACGTGTATCCAACCGCGATTTCCGGATCGACGAATACGAAACCCGTTCCGGCCGAAGAGACGTCAAAACTGAAGCTGGGGCCGCCGGTCGCCCCGACCGTTGCCGTGGTCGGAAGCAGCGGCGCAGATTGACTAGAGCCATCTGCTGCGCCGAAACCGCTAAAACGAAGGGGATAGGTATCAGCTTCGCTCTCAATTATTTCTTCAAATAGCTCGTCGCCGTCATCGCTTCTCACAATTTGTTCAAATGCCAACGACGAGACCAGAACCTCGTTGAAGTCCGGTATCGCGCCAACCGAGGTCTCAAACCAGTTTTCTGCTCCGGCAAGAAAAAGGACCATTCCGTCAGTGTCGATATGCAGTTGTGGGGCTTCTTCTGCAACCAGCGCGATCACGTCCAAACGCTCTCCGCCTACTCCAGCGACGATATCGTTCAGAGCGTAAACCGCTGTACTGGTGGTAACTAGGCTGCCAACGTTCCTGCCATCGGACACCGCCCGGAAGGTAGATACACCGCGTCTGCGGCCAAGAAACTGCGTGTCTTCTTCACCGGTTGACACAAGTCCGGTGTCGATTCCCAAAAGAAAATCAGCGTCGAATGTCCAAGTACCCGTTACTGAACCCGTGCTGATAACATTGTAATCTTCTGAAACGGGAACATCGGTCGGTGACGAAGGAATCTGCGTGGGGTCAAACACGTCGATTTCCTCGGTCAGGATGCGGATGTGTTCGTCGAAGAAGATGTACGGGTCTGACAAAAATGGGTTGGGATCGCGATAGCCGGGATGCCCTTGCAGGGTGATAATATCCTGTGTCACCGCCTGAGTTGTTGTGACTTGAAATATTGATGCCGCGTTGGCCGGGCCAAAAGCCACCAAGCCACTTACGACCGTTAAAATTGCAGACCCGGCAATATTGCTTCTCACTTTAATGTTCCTTTGTTTGAAAATTTCCTGATTTTCACCAGATCGCCCCCCGAAGGCTATGTTAACGGAACGTGAAAGTCACTACGGCCTTTGCCAAGAACCTGGCATGTCGGAGCGTGGCGTCTTTTTTGGGGCCTTTATCCAACCCAGCGCCCAGTCGGACCGAGACAGAAGCGGTTTGAGAAGGGAGTTTTCCCGCACCTTGGCCTTTGCCTTTTCAATCTGCATCACGTCATCAACCCGGCGGTCCAGAAACGCCCATGTCCGGGCGTGATCGTCGCTATCGTCGCCCAGCCAATACAGAACCGTTGCAGAATAGACCCCGGCCAACGTTCCGCGTTTTGTGTACCAGTTGTAGTCTTCTGATTTGTCACCCAACACATCCCATATCCGGTCAACCGTGCCCCAAACCAGCTTTGCGCCATCCCCCGCGTACATCGGCAACGCGAACAAAGTACTGCCCCGGCGCACCAATTCCTTGTCCTCTACCGCTTCAAGCCGGAACCGGACGGCCGCCGCGACCCGGTCGCGAAACCGCATTTCGCTAAGGTCAGCCATGCGAAGGCGACGCCCCATCTCATCATCCCCTGCTTTATGATAGGCAATGGCAAGATCGACAGCGCCGCGCGGGCACACAGCATCGGCAGTTGCCTGATCAATCTTTGCATCCGCACTCGCCATGCGAAACGCCTTGTGCGACCACCCGTCAAAAGGGACATGCGGGGTGATTGCGCCCAAAAGGCGGGCGGTCACTGTGTCTTGCTGGGAAGCATCCTGGGTCATGATTTCTCCTGCGTTGGACCGGTTGTTGGCCTTGGTTGGCTGTATGGACAAACTAGGTGGCCTTTGCTATACGGCCACTTCCTGCAATTCATGCAATCTTTAACCTAGAAAGGTGGTGACACCACATGCAGGTCAGTGTCCGCGACAACAATGTTGATCAAGCGCTCCGTGCGCTCAAGAAAAAGCTCCAGCGCGAAGGCGTTTTCCGTGAAATGAAGCTCAAGCAGCATTTCGAGAAGCCGTCCGAGAAAAAAGCGCGCGAGAAGGCAGAGGCGATTCGCCGTGCCCGTAAGCTCGCACGCAAGAAAGCTCAGCGCGAAGGGCTTCTCTGAAGCTTCGACATCGCAGACTGACGGCACGTGTCGTCCTACACGAAACCCCCGTGACGCTTGTCCGGGGGTTTTGCTTTTGTGAGGCGCAGAAATGCTGCGCGCCCTTGAACAGGGGCACCCCACTTCACGCACAGGCGATGACCTTGGGGTGACGCGTTTCGGGACTTATCTGTAAGGATCAAGCCAACAAGGAAAATCCATGTCAGCCCTTTCAGACTTCCCGATTACCGCCCGCTGGCCCGCACAGCATCCCGACCGCATCCAGCTTTATTCCTTCCCGACCCCGAACGGCGTGAAGGTATCCATCGCGTTGGAGGAACTGGGCCTGCCCTACGAAGCGCACAAGGTCACGTTGTCGGACGCGGATGTGAAATCCGACGCCTTCCTGTCGCTCAACCCCAACAACAAGATCCCCGCGATCATCGACCCCGACGGTCCCGACGGCGCGCCGCTGGCACTTTTCGAATCCGGCGCGATCCTGATCTATCTGGCGGAAAAGGCGGGAGCCCTGATCGGCAACACGCCTGCAGAACGATACGAGGTCTTACAATGGCTGATGTTCCAGATGGGCGGGGTTGGCCCGATGCTGGGACAACTTGGGTATTTCTATGCGTTCAAGGGATCTGAAATTGAAGATGCCCGCCCGCGTGAACGCTATATCGGCGAGGCGCGCCGCCTACTTGCCGTTGTGGAAAAGCAACTGTCTGGGCGCGATTGGATGACAGGGGAATTCACCATTGCCGACATCGCCATAGGGCCGTGGCTCACCGCCATCGAAAAAACCTATAAAGCGGGTGACGTAACCGGCATCAGGGACTTGCCCAATGTTCAGGCCTATCTGGCACGATTTGCAGCACGGCCCGCGGTGCAAGCAGGATGTTCTGTTCCGCCGCGCGATTGACAGGCCCATGATCAAGGCAACGTTCGGGGCTCAACCTAAGCACCGCGCACTTCAGACCCTAAGCAAAAGAAAACCGCCGCTCGGACAAATCCGAACGGCGGCATCATCAATCAGGTCTGTGACGCGGCTTAAGCTGGCAGCGCGTCACGTGCCTTTTCAACAATCGCGTTGAAGGCAACAGGTTCGTTCACTGCCAGATCGGCCAGAACCTTGCGATCCACTTCGATACCGGCCAGCGAAAGACCATTGATGAACCGGGAATAGGTCATCGTTACGTCGAATTCGCGAACACCTGCATTGATCCGTTGGATCCACAAAGCGCGGAAATTGCGCTTGCGGTTCTTACGGTCGCGCGTGGCGTACTGGTTCGCCTTGTCGACGGCCTGTGCGGCTGTCTTGAAGGTATTCTTGCGACGGCCGTAGTAACCTTTGGCGGCGTCAGTGATTTTCTTGTGGCGGGCGTGGGTGACCGTGCCCCCTTTGGTACGTGACATCTCAGGCTCTCCTTAACGGGCGTAGGGCATGTAGGACTTGACGATCTTCTCGTCCGGCTTCGACAGGATTGTGGTCCCGCGTGCGGTACGAATGAATTTCGTAGACCGTTTGATCATGCCGTGACGCTTGCCTGCCTGGCCTGCTACGACGCGGCCAGAGGCCGTCACCTTAAAGCGTTTTTTCGCGCTCGATTTCGTCTTCATCTTGGGCATTTCCAGCTCCTTCCACATGGGCGGTTTTCCCGCGACTCGGCATGCCACTCTGGCCGGTCACGCGGTCGATAGAGCGCGCCGTATAAACCGGCTTGGCCGGACGCGCAACTGTCAAGTTGAGGGGATGTGGCGGGAGGCCCGGACCCGCGGTTCATAGACCGGGATTTGCAGGGGTTTGCGCCGGATCGCCTTACTTTTCAAAGGTTGCCGCGGTGAGAGACCCCACCACAACAGATATCAATTCGGCGGCGCAGGAAAAGCCGCGCCGCCCAAATCCCATCAGCCGGGTTCCGCCGTAAAGATGAGACGTTCTTCACAGGGCGCCACGCGCAGGATGTTCGTTGTCCCGGACGTATTGAACGGCACCCCGGCGGTTACCACGATGAAATCATCCGGTCCGGCAATGTCCATCGCACGGGCGGCCCGCGCCGCGCTGACCACAGCCATTTTGAACCGTTCAACCTCGTCGGTAACGGCGCAATTCATACCCCAAACAAGGCTCAGACGCCGAGCTGTCCGTTCGAACGGCGTCAGGGCAATGATCGGAACTGCCGGGCGTTCACGCGCCACAAGCGACGCTGTCACGCCGGAATGCGTGAAACAGCAGATCGCCTTGACGCCCGACGCTTCTGCCAGTTGCCGTGCCGCTGCCACCATACCGTCGGCAATGGTGCTCCGCACCACTTCGCGAGAGGATTCAAGGATGTTGCGATAATTCGGGTCGCGCTCTACCTCTTCGGCAACGTTGTTCATCGTCTTGACCGCTTCTATGGGGAACGATCCCGCTGCGGATTCAGCCGACAGCATGATCGCGTCTGCGCCCTCATAGATCGCCGTCGCAACGTCTGACACTTCGGCCCGTGTGGGCATCGGGCTGTCGATCATCGACTCGAGCATCTGTGTCGCAACGATGACCGGCTTGGCTGCCTTACGGCATTTGCGGATCAGCATTTTCTGGATCGGTGGCACATTCTGAACCGGAAGTTCCACACCCAGATCACCACGCGCCACCATGATGCCGTCAGACGCCTCAAGGATTTCTTCAAATGCATCCACGGCTGCGGGTTTTTCGATCTTTGACAAAACCGCCGCGCGGCCCTGCGCCAACGCGCGCGCTTCTTGGACGTCGGCGACACGCTGGACAAAGGAAAGAGCAAGCCAATCCACACCCAGTTCGCAAACGAATTCCAGATCACGGCGATCTTTTTCAGACAGCGCAGCAAGCGGCAGAACGACATCGGGAACGTTCACGCCCTTTCGGTTGGAAATTTCACCGCCGGCGACAACCTTACAATCCGCGAAATCCGCGCCACAGTTTTCCACTTTCACACGGATCTTGCCGTCATTGACGAGCAGCGTCGCACCAGGCTCCAGCGCCTCGAAAATTTCGGGGTGCGGCAGGTTCACGCGCGAGCTATCGCCTTCGGCTTGATCAAGGTCGAAGCGGAATTCCTGCCCGACCTTCAACATTTCCGACCCGTTCGCGAACACGCCGCATCGAAGCTTTGGCCCCTGAAGGTCGGCGAGAATTGCGATCGGGTGCCCGTATTCCTTTTCGACCTTGCGGATAATCGCGTGTCGCTCGGCAATTTCGGCGTGGTCGCCATGGCTCATGTTAAGGCGAAACACATCGGCCCCGGCTTCGAACAAGGCGCTGATCATTTCATAGTCGTTGGATGCCGGGCCCAATGTGGCCACGATCTTGATACTGCGGTTCCGGTGCATGGAAACCTCCCTGGATGTCGGCTCGGCATAGTGTGCCGCGAAAGCCGAAAACATTTTATAACCGATAGCGGTAACAAACTGACAGTCATTTCGCGCATTTTGCCGAACACGGCAACCACCGATCCTGTCTTGTGCGATTAAGAGCCATAATTGTGACGTTCACTCGACAGTCAGGTGACGTGATGCCCAATTTCTCTGCGCCTACGCTAAACTTCAACCACAGCGCTGCCAATCCCCTCCGATGTACCCTTTAAGCGCGAAATGTTGCCCAAAGCGGCCAGATTGCGCAGATCGACAAAAATAGTTGGAACCAGCCCCCCCCCTTTTTGCCGCGCCGGACACACCATATAGGAAGGGACAGAAGCGAAAGGACCTCACGATGGACGACCAGACCAAAACCGAACTAGAAGCCGCAGCATTCCGCCGTCTGCGCGATCATTTGGCCGAACGCACAGATGTGCAAAACATCGATATGATGAACCTGACGGGGTTTTGCCGGAACTGTTTGAGTCGCTGGTATCAGGAAGCCGCCGCCGAGCGTGGGCTTGAGATGGAAAAGGAAACAGCCCGAACGGAAGTCTACGGCATGCCCTATTCCGAGTGGAAAGAAAAATACCAGACCGAGGCCACCGACGCACAAAAAGCGGCCTTTGACACCGCGCAAAAAGCGCACTGATTTAGAGGTGTTGACGTCGCAGGGCAACCGAACCGCGCCCTGCGAAACTTCTAGGCGCTTAGTTCAACAAGCTTCTTGGCGTAACCGCGCGGGGTAAAAAGACGCGTGCCGTCGCCGGTTTCAAGCAGCTTTGATTGGCTAGAGCCGACCAGCACGACCGTCAGCATATCCACTTCGTCCACATCGAGCTGATCCAGACGACGATAGCGCAGGTGCTCCTCAGGGCGGCCAAGAGAGCTGGCCAGCAACACAGGCGTATCAACCGGGCGATGGCGCAGCAGGATATCACGGGCTTCGGCCAAAAGAGTCCGGCGGCGTTTGGATACCGGATTGTAGAAGGCGATTACAAAATCCCCCTCTGCTGCGGCTTTCAGCCTTTTCAGAATATCATCACGCGGCGTCAGAAGATCTGATAGCGAAATGGCGCAGAAATCATGCCCAAGCGGTGCCCCGGCGCGCGCCGCGGCTCCCTGCAGAGCCGATACGCCCGGTGCGCTCAGCACCTGAACCCTGCGCGCTGCATCCGTGACACCGCCCGCTCCGTCACCGCGCGACAGCAACTCGAAGACCAGCGAGCCCATCGCGTAAATGCCGGCATCGCCCGAACAGATAATGGCAACATTCCGCCCCTTACCAGCCTCTTCCAACGCATACCGACAGCGATCTTCTTCGCCGCCCAATGGAAAATCAGCGCGCGGCTTACCCGATGCAATCGGCCCCAAAAGGTCAATGTAAAGCCCATAGCCCACCAACTCATCCGCCTGCGCGACCATGCGGCTCGCTTCGGGTGTGCGCCATACCGCATCCCCCGGCCCGATGCCGACCAACGACACCCGGCCACGTCCGCGCCCCGCAAGAGGCCCCGACAAAACATCCGGCGACCGGGCGATGGCGCAGGTGGCGTTCGCGGTTTTTGATTTCGGCAGAACAAGTTGCGCATCTGGTCCAGCCACGGCCAACGCTGCCCCTTCGGACACGCCGTGACACCCCACCTCAGCAAAGACGACATCTGACGGCGTAGCAAGCCGGTCTGCCTGCGCTTCGAGTTCAGCCGCTGTGAACAGACGCAGAGGGACGTCAAGCCGCGCGGCGAGGGCGTTCATCGCTGCCTCGTCAGCCTTAAGATCCAAAGTCGCAACCGCCGCAACGGCCCCTTGAGCAACCCCAGCTTGCGCCAAAGATGCCTGAGCTAGTTCCCAAAGCTCTGCCGGGTCGCAACCTCGCGCGCAGCCAACGCCCAAAACGTGCCGTTGCGGATGGTAGACCAGTTGCGCAGGGCTCCCGCTTTGCGGTTGTTCGGTCACCGAAATGCACACCTCACCGGTCGGCACATGGGGAAGGTCGAACACTGACTCGCCCGACATTTGCGCGCCCTTACCAGACAACAGTGCCGCCATGACCGGCTTTGCGTCTTCAGGATTTGCCAACCTGTACCCCGCTGGCGGCGTATCCAATGCGACACCAAGGGCAACATCTCCCGCCGTGGTCACAGCGGCCGCACCGCCGAGTATCGCTGCAATGTCCCGCGCAAGCCGATTGGCGCCGCGGTGACCGCCAAGCAGCGGCACCACGACGGCACCATCATCGGAAACGGCCACGACAGGCGGCTCAGTCCGTTTGTCCGACAACAACGGCGCAACAGCGCGGATCAGGATACCGCTTGCACAGACACCGACCACCGGAACACCTGCCGCAAACAAGTCGCGCACATGGGCCAGAGCATCGGCAAAACCGACATCAGGCGCATCAACACGCCCCTCGCGGCCATGCAAGGCGGCACCAAGGTGATCGGCCACGCGCCTCGCAACAGGTTCGCCCGAACGATTGATGCACAGCACCACAGGTTTCACAGCCACGGGTCGGCCCCTTTCGTCACAAGGATCATGGAAAAATACGGCGCCTCGTCCGGCGCTTCGGTCAGCGGCAATATCCGCTGATTAGGCAAGCTTGCGCGTTCCACATAAATAGCGCCATCCAGCAGACCCTCATGGGTCAGCAACGCGCGCAAACGGCGCAAATGACGGCCCACCTTCATGATGACAAGCGTGTCCGCCGCCCGGATGCGCTCGGTCAGTGCGAAATCTTCCAAAGGGCCAGGCAGAATGGTCATGGATTCGTTGCGCGCCGCAAGCGGAAGACCTGCAAGGGCTGCGCACGCCGTAACAGAGGTTACACCCGGCACCACCTCAACGCGATACTTTGGGGTCAGCCGCGCATGCAAGTACATGAACGACCCATAGAAGAACGGGTCGCCTTCGCACAGAGCAACGACATCTTGTCCGGCGTCCAACACCTCGGAAATTGCTTGTGCACCAAGATCATAGGCCGCTTGTGCCGGGGCACGATCCTTGGTCATTGGCAGATCAATCACGATTTCTCGGGCGCTTGGCGAAATCAGATCAGCGGCAATCGCACGGGCAAAGCTGTCGCCCCCCGCCAATGACGGATAAGCGACAACATCTGCGCCTTCGATAAGCTTCGCAGCACGGCGGGTGATAAGATCAGGGTCGCCAGGCCCCAGCCCAACGCCGTAGAGCGTGCCAGTTTCAGTTGTCATCTCTTAAGAAGGCTCCATTGTGTCACGGGCATCATTGGCCCCCAACCAGTCAACGTTCCGACGGGCCGCGCACGAGCAACCGAAATGCGCGTCAACTCTCCACCAAGGCGGGCATGCAGCGCCAAAAGCACCGCTTCGCTTTCCAGCGTAACTGCGTTTGCGACCAGACGCCCAAGGGGTTTCAATACATCCAGCGCTGTTTGTGCTGCTGGCATGGACAGACCGCCGCCGATGAACACCGCGTCTGGCGCAGGCAGACCATCAAACACAGCCGGAGCGTGCCCCAGCACCATGTCGAATTTCGGCACCCCAAGCGCCATCGCATTTTCCATTGCCATGTCGCGCCGGTCTTCGCGAGGATCGATCCCAATGGCACGGGCGTCCGGCGCCGCACGCATCCACTCAATCCCGATGGACCCGCAGCCCGCCCCCACATCCCACAACAAGGCCCCTCGCTGGGGCATCAGCTTTGACAACGTCACTGCGCGCACTTCGCGCTTGGTAATCTTGCCGTCGTGGTGGAACATGTCATCTGGCAGACCGGGGACACGGCTGATCACCTGTGCACCGCTGTCCGCGACACACTCGATCGCGAGCACGTGAAAGGCGGGCACATCCCGCGCCCAGCCAGAGGCCAGCCCGGTCGTGCGGCTTTCGTCAACTCCGCCCAGATGGGCAAGAACGGTCAGCACCGATGGTCCATAGCCGCGATCGGTCAACAGCCGCGCAATTTGCGTCGGGGTTTCGGACCCTGCGGTCAGCACCAACAACTGCGCGCCCGGCGCAACGAAAGGTAAAATCTGTTCGGGTGGGCGTCCGTGGGCTGTCAGGGTTTCGACGTCGGCCAGCGACCAGCCAAGCCGTGCACAGGCCAGTTGGAACGCCGACAGTTGTGGGTGATATACGATTTCGGCTGTATCGATGTCGCGCCCGATACGTGCGCCCACCGAATACCAAAGCGGATCGCCCGTGGCCAAGACAGCGACACGGCGCCCCCGAAGAGCCCGCAACTTACCAAGCAAAGCATCAAAGGGCGACGGCCATGTCACCCGTTCTGCAGACAACCCCGGCGCCAGATCATGTAACCGGTCAGACGCGATGACGATTTCGGCCGCGTTCAGGGCCGCTCGGGCGGCGGGCAGCAGGCTGTCAAGCCCATTGTCGCCCATCCCGATGATATTCAGCCATGGCGTCTGTGCACTGGTCATGTGGGCTCTCCCGGAAGGCCAGCGGCAAGGGCATTGACCGCAGCCGAGGCCATGGCAGACCCGCCGCGGCGCCCGCGCAGCGCTATGAACCCTGCACCGCGTGGCCGTGCCGAAAGCTCCGCCTTGGATTCTGCTGCGCCAACAAAACCGACCGGAAACCCGAGGATCACTGCCGGTGCCGGAACACCCTGCTCAAGCAGTTCAAGAAGGTGAAACAAAGCCGTTGGTGCATTGCCGATGGCAACAACGCTGCCCGCGAGCCGGTCGCGCCACAATTCAACCGCAGCGGCTGACCGCGTTGTGCCCAAATCCGCCGCCATGCCCGGAACGCGCGGATCGTTCAGGGTGACGATGACATCGTTGTGCGCGGGCAAAGCGCGCCGGATCACACCGGCAGCCACCATTTCACAATCGCACAGAACAGGCGAGCCTGCGGCCAAAGCGGCGCGACCAACCTCGGCTGCCCCAAAGGAAAACGCCAGTCGGTCCGCGACATCGATCATCCCACAGGCATGGATCAGGCGGATCGCAACAGCCTGCATCGCGGGATCAAACCTGTCCAACCGCGCTTCTGCGCGCACGGTCGCAAAGCTTTGAGCATAAATCGCCGCCGGGTCTTTTTCGTAGGACCGCATCATTGGCGCGCCCTCGCAATACGCGCAGCAGGGTCAACCGCGAAACGCTGGGTCACGTCTTTGTCCTGCGCGCGCTTTCCGGGCCGTGAGGATGCTGCGCATGAGGATACGGCGCATGATGGTGATGATCATGGCCGTGATCATGATGCCCGTGGTGATGGTGATCGTGGTGATGGTGATCCGTCGCCTCCAGACGACATTCCCCTGTGCAGAACGTATCGCACAGCGCGCAATCAGTCACGTTTGAGCCTGGCGCACTCGCCCCCTGCCCTTCGACATGGTGATGATGGCTTTCCTGAACTGCGCCCACTTCGGCTTCGAACCCCAGAACTTGGGTCCGGTATTTGCACATGGCGCAGTTCGGCGGTGGCACTTCGCCCACCTGTTCGGTAACGCGTTCTGCAAACGTTTCGAGCACCTTGGGATGGTCGCCAAGGTAACCCGCCTTGACGAATTCCAGATCAGGGTTCGCTGCCGCAACGCGGTCTGTGAACCCGTAGATCCGATCAATCAAAATGCCCGAAAACAGGAAGTACGGGAAGACGACAATGCGCTTGTAACCAAGCTTGGTGACGTGGTTCAGGCACGGCTCGACCAATGGGAAGGTCACACCGCTATAGCCGACCTCGCACCAGCCAAAGCCCATTCCCTCCCATAACATGCGCGCCACTTTGGATACATTGCCGTTTGCATCGGGGTCCGATGCGCCACGCCCAATCACCACAAGGCAGGTCTCATGCCGCGCCACAGGGCCATCCGCAGCATCTGCTTGCGCCACCGCGGTTTCGATTCTGGCCGCCGCGGCCGCGATCATCTTCGGGTCCACGCCCAATTCGCGGCCGTAATGCACGTCAATTCCGTGGGTCGCGGAATATGTATTCAACACGGTGGGAATGTCATTCTTGGCATGCATCGCCGCGAACAACATGCCCGGCACCGCCAAAATCCGCTCGCATCCGGCGTCACGCAGACGGTCAAGCCCGTCGCGGATCACCGGGTTGGCGAATTCTAGATATCCGTAATCACACAGCCAATCCGGCGGAAGGTAATCTGGCAACTTGGTGGCAAGTTGGGCAAATTCATCGACAGCGGACTGACTGCGCGAGCCATGACCGCAGATCATCACGCCAGTTTTCGGGCGGGGCATGTCCATAAGATCAGCCTTCCTGCGGCTCGCGGCAATCGTCGGGCGACGCATCCGCCTTATCGCCGTTCGCCGGTTTTGATCCGGACTTACGGCGACCTTTCAATACACCCCAAACGCCCACCGCGATGGCAGTACCGATTGCGGCGCCGGCAACCCAGTGGTCGTGCCCTGCCAAACCAGCCATGTGGCCAGGGTGAGCTAAAGCCGGTACGGCCGTTGCGGCCAGAATGGCGGTGGTGGTGGTCAAATGTCGCATCGCATCGCTCCGATCGTTTTTGGGCCAGAGCATGCCGCAGTCCGGGCGTGCTGCCCGTCCCTGACGATGCGGAAGCGTCCCCCCTGCTTGGGTCGGAACCACGTCCCGCCAACCTCTCCGGCCGAATGGCGTCGTCTGCGCCGGTATATCAAGCCATTCGCGCCCTGCAATCGCCAATTCAAACCGAAGCCTACATGCGCTGTTGTGCGCAGACGCAGGGGGGATGCGCCCCTATCAGCGACGCCAAACGCATCAGAATTGCCTAACTTAGGGGTCAAAAGAGGAGTATGAGATGGGCAAGCTGGTTCAAGGCGAGTGGAAGAATGACTGGTACGACACCCAAAAGACAGGCGGGTCGTTCGAACGTGACACATCGAAATTTCGAAATTGGGTGACCGCTGATGGCGCCCCAGGCCCAAGCGGAACAGGCGGCTTCAAAGCGGAAAGCGGGCGTTACCACCTATATGTAAGCCATGCGTGCCCTTGGGCGCACCGCACAGTGATTTTCCGTACTCTCAAGGAACTGGAGCCCCATATCGCCATGTCTGTGGTGCATCCTGACATGCTTGATGACGGCTGGACATTTGACACCGGCTTTGACGGTGCAACCGGGGATACGTTGGGCGGACGCACGTTCCTGCGAGACGTATATACCGATGTAGATCCGGGTATCTCTGGTCGTGTCACCGTGCCGATCTTGTTCGATACGGCAACTGGTCAAATCGTTTCCAATGAAAGCGCGGAAATCATTCGCATGTTTAACAGCGCGTTCAACGCGATCACGGGCAATGCTGACGACTATTGGCCCGACGCACAGCGCGATGACATCGAAAAAGTAAACACGCGCATCTATGATACATTGAACAACGGGGTCTACAAGGCAGGCTTCGCGACAACGCAAGCCGCCTATGACGCGGCGGTGCACCCGCTGTTCGAGACATTGGATTGGCTAGAAGCACACCTGACGCGAAACCGTTATTTGATGGGTGATGCGTTGACCGAGGCCGACTGGCGGTTGTTCACAACCCTGATCCGTTTTGACACCGTGTATCACGGACATTTCAAATGCAACCGCCGCCGGATTGTCGACTACCCCAACCTTTGGGCCTACACCCGCGAGGTGTTTCAGTGGCCGGGGGTCGCCGAAACGGTCCATTTTGACCACTTCATCCGGCATTATCACTTCAGTCACGAAACCATCAATCCGAACCGGATCGTTCCTATTGGGCCAGTGCTTGACCTGTCCCAGCCGCATTATCGCGATCAGGTTCGGGCGGCATAGTGTTCGACCATGGCGGCAATATCATCGGGTCTGCTGCTTGCCGGAACGCAGGCACAGGCGTTTGCTACGTGATTGAAAATCGACCCATCCGAGAAAAAGCTTGCCGATGTGACGAACAGAATGCGCACATCCGGGCAGCGGTAGCTGGCATAGTCGGCTACCGCAAAAGCGCTGCCGTTTTCCAACTCGACATTTGAGATCACGATAGAAATACCACCATCGCGCAATGCTCCGACGGCTGTCTTCTGGTCATGGGCCACGATGACAGACCGACCATAGCGTTCAACATGGCGCTGCCAAACCGCTGCCAAATGCGGGTTGCTTTCGACGATAAGTAAAGTCATTCAGTCCGACGTGTCCGAAGTCCAACGATAAAATCTATGCACAAAGTTAAGCGCCTGAAGCGTTAAGAAGTGGTTAAGAGTCATGGCGATTAGGTTAACACCAACAGAACACAAGCAGAACACAAAAGGCGAAAGCGGCGCATGACAACGTGGATCACAGTCTGCAACACCTGCAAACGCGACACGTGGCAAGAGGGAACCGAGACCACCGACGGTGAGAGGCTTGCGGCGCTGGTCGAAGACGCAGCCCGCGATTTGGGAGGTGTCTCTGTTCGGCAGCATAGTTGCCTTATGGGATGTGCGGCCGCGTGCAACGTCACCATTCAGGCGGCGGACAAGCTTTGCTATACTTTGGGCAAGTTCGACGCGACACCGGAAGTGGCCGAAGCCATCGCCCAGTATGCTCAGTTGCATGCCCAAAGCGAGACGGGCCAAGTTCCCTACCGCACATGGCCTGCCGAGGTGAAAGGCCATTTCGTCACGCGCCACCCGCCGCTGCCAGACTCGTGACTGACACCGCGCCTCGGGATCATGGCGGCGGAATTGACGCTGCGGCAGCCACCTATGGCGGTGGGCGCAGTGATTGGCTCGATCTGTCCACTGGGATCAACCCAGTCCCTTACCCAATCCCCGATATGCCTGCCGACGCCTGGACAGCGCTTCCCGACCACACAGCCACAGACAAGCTAGAGAGTGCGGCACGCAGGTTTTGGAATATCCCCGATGAGGCAGCGGTACTTGCAGCACCCGGCGCGTCGGCATTGATTGCCCGAATTCCGGCGCTCGCGGCTTCTGAACAAGTCGCCATCCCCGGACCGACCTACAACGAGCACGCCGCAGCGTTCAGGGCGCAAGGCTGGCACGTTTCGCAGCGCGGCGGCGCAGCACAGGTTATCGTCAACCCAAACAATCCTGACGGGCGCATGTGGCGAGAGTCTGAATTGGCCGGCGCTCCCCTGACCGTGATCGATGAGAGCTTTTGCGACATCGCGCCAGACGCCAGTCTGATCCACTGTGCAACACACTCCGGTGTCATAGTGCTTAAGAGTTTTGGCAAATTCTGGGGACTTGCCGGGGCGCGGCTGGGTTTTGCAATTGGGGATCCCCGCTTGGTTGCCCAGCTTGCCGACTGGTTGGGGCCGTGGCCTCTATCGGGGCCTGCGCAAGCTATTGGAACAGCCGCCCTTTTAGACAAGCCTTGGGCCGTTGAAACCCGCGCGCGACTCGCAACCGATTCCGCCCGACTTGACGAGCTGATGATCGGCAACGGAGCGGAATTGGTGGGCGGAACCCCTCTTTTTCGCCTCTACGACACGCAGAATGCCGCCGCGTGGCAAGGTCGGCTTGCACAGCGGCACATCTGGTCGCGGGTGTTCCCCTATTCCGACCGATGGCTTCGTCTGGGCCTGCCCGGTGCCGAAGGTTGGAACCGGCTGGAGGCGCTGTAATGGAAGTGCACGCCGTTGCCCTGCTGTGCGCCATGCTGCTCGATGCAGTCCTTGGTGAACCCGACGCGCTGTGGTCCCGTGCTCCGCACCCCGCTGTGGTTATGGGGCGCGCGGTTGGTTGGTGCGAAAAGAACTTGAACAAGGGTTCCGCACGCAAAGCCCGCGGCGTCGCTGTCGTAACCGCGTTGGTCGTCGGTGCCGCCTTGATCGGCGTCACTTTAGCGGACCTGCCTCTCATCGGTTGGGCCGTTGAAATCACTCTTGCGGCGATCTTGTTGGCGCAGAAAAGTCTTGTCGAGCATGTACGTGCCGTCGCGACGGCCTTGCGCAAATCGACGAATGACGGTCGCAGAACGGTCGCCTTGATCGTCGGGCGTGACAACGCAGCCATGGATCCCCCGGCGATCAGCCGCGCCGCTATTGAAAGCGCTGCTGAGAATTTCTCGGACGGGGTTGTTGCGCCTGCTTTCTGGTTTTTACTGGGCGGCCTTCCGGGGATCATTGTCTATAAACTCGTCAACACGGCCGACAGCATGATTGGCTATCGAACACCGGAGTTGCGCGACTTTGGCTGGGCCGCCGCGCGTCTGGACGATGTTTTGAATTGGGTTCCAGCGCGTTTGACCGCAATCGTTTTTCTGATCGCCTTTCGCCGATGGCCAAATTGGGCCGCCCTGCGCCGCGACGCCAGCCTGCACCGCTCCCCCAACGCGGGATGGCCAGAAGCGGCCATGGCATTGGGCCTGAATGTGGCTTTGGCAGGGCCGCGAAGCTATAATGGCGAAATGCGCGACTTTCCCTGGGTGTGGGCGCGCGGCAAGCGCGAGGCAGGGCCCGCGGAAATTGACCAATCTGCCGATGTGCTTTGGCGCGGCTGGGTCGTTCTATTCACTGGAGTTGTGGTTTGTCTGATCCTGACATGATGTCGGTTTGACGTGGCGGCATTTTCGCCATCATGATCGTTCCGTGATTTTTCTGGCGCGGAGTCGCTGCGTTGCCCTTCCGCACCTTGGATTTCACAGTACCCGCTTGATTGTTTGAAACTGGGTCCTTCCGCCAAGCCTCTTTGTCTGAAAGAGGAGCGGAAAGTTCTCATCGTGAAGAAGTGTACGAAAAGCCCTCGATCTTTCCGATGGTCTGGATGAAGCCAAGCGACCTACGCCAGCTGGAAAAACTACTATGCAGGCAACTGCAAAGTAAGATGTCGCGACTGACGATGCTGGAAGAGAAAGACACTCGGGCCCAATGGTCGCGCCTTTGACGGCTCACGCCACTGACAATAACTCTTCAGACAGGGCATTCGGCTGAATACGGTATCATGGCCAACCAAATCGCTATCCAGGGGAAGTGGACCGCATACCAGACAGAACCCTATGTGTTCAGGACCGGCATCTGGCTGATCGGATCAATGATGATAGGCCGACTTTTCATTCGATATCTTGCAGATGTATACGTCGGCAATGAACTGTGAGCGTCTTTGAGGTCGGGACCGGCTTTGTGCAAACTGTTTTGTCGCGCCACAACCGCTGGTCAAACACCTAGGCCCCTACTCCACTGTAACCGACTTAGCGAGGTTGCGAGGTTGGTCAACGTCAGTGCCTTTAGCAACAGCTGTATGATAGGCCAGCAGCTGCGCCGGCACCGCATAGGCAATCGGTGCGAAAACCGGAGGGACTTTTGGCATCTTGATCCACTTCCAGACACCGTCGCTGGCCCGCTCCAACCCTTCGGCATCCGAAACCAAAAGCACCTTACCGCCGCGCGCCATGACCTCTTGCATGTTCGACACCGTTTTGTCGAACAGACGGTCCATCGGCGCAAACACCACCACAGGAACATTTGGATCAATCAGCGCGATCGGCCCGTGTTTCAACTCGCCGCTGGCATACCCTTCGGCGTGGATATAGCTGATTTCCTTAAGCTTTAGCGCACCTTCCAACGCCAAGGGGAACATCGCCCCCCGCCCAAGAAACAGAACATCCTGCGCCTTGGCAATTTCGGCAGCCACACCTGCAATATCAGAGGTTACCAACAGTGCCTGATTGACCACGCCGGGCACCGCACGAAGCGCCGCCAACGTTTCGGCCAGTGCCTCGGGTGACAAGGTTGCGCGGTCTGTCGCTGCTTTTACGGCGAGGGCTGCCAGAACCGTCAATTGACACGTGAATGCCTTGGTAGAGGCCACGCCGATCTCAACCCCGGCCCGCGTAGGGAGCACCACGTCGCTTTCTCGTGCAATGGAGCTTTCGGGCACATTCACCACTGACGCAATCCGGACACCTTGCGCCGCAACATAGCGTAACGCAGCAAGCGTATCCGCCGTTTCACCCGATTGGCTGACAAATATCGCAAGGCTACCGTCAGGCATCGGCGGTTCGCGATACCTGAACTCAGACGCAATATCGACTTCGACCGGCAGACGCGCCAGCTGCTCAAACCAATATTTTGCTGTCAGGCAAGCAAAATAGGCGGTCCCGCAAGCCACCATCGTGATGCGCGTGACGGTGGAAAAATCAATTTCGCTTGGCAAGACCACACCCTGCGCGCCTTCGCGTAAATACTCGGCCAACGTATCACCGATGGCAGATGGCTGCTCTGCCATCTCCTTGGCCATGAAGTATTTGTGCCCGCCCTTGTCCACATAACTTGTGTCGGGGGCCAAGGTTCGGATTTCACGAGTGACCGTGCGTCCTTGACCATCTGAAATTTCTGCGCCCTCTCGACGGACAACAGCAAAATCACCCTCTTCGAGATAGCTCAGGCGGTTGGTCAAAGGCCCAAGTGCAATAGCATCGGATCCGATGAACATTTCGCCATCGCCATACCCCAGCGCCAAAGGGGATCCACGACGCGCGGCAATGATAAGATCGGGGTGGCCGTCAAACAGCAGACACAGTGCAAACGCCCCTTCAAGCCGGTCCACCGTCTTCCGCGCAGCATCAATTGGTCCTAGCCCTTGTTCGATGTAGTGCTGTGCCATCAGGGCGATCGTTTCGGTATCCGTATCCGTGTTGTAGGTCAGCCCGGCGTCGGCAAGCTCGCCCCGTAGCGCACGAAAATTCTCAATGATCCCGTTATGCACGACAGCTACAGGTCCAGCCCGGTGAGGATGCGCGTTGCCGACCGTGGGGGCGCCGTGGGTTGCCCAACGCGTGTGCCCGATGCCTGTTTTGCCCGGAAGCGGTTCATGCACCAGCAGGTCTGACAATTCTGCCAGCTTGCCGGTTGCGCGGCGCCGATCAAGATGCCCTTCCTGCAATGTCGCTATGCCGGCACTGTCATAGCCGCGATATTCCATGCGGCGCAGCGCCTCTACCAGCATCGGGGCGACTTCGTGTTGCCCCAGAACCCCTACAATGCCGCACATTTGCCTACTCCGCCTTGTTTGGTTTGCTGGATTTGCCTGCTTTGATTGCCAAAAGCCGGGCCCGCAGTTTAACGGCAAGTCCCGCCTTGTTGTCCTGCCGTGCGCGCGCCAGCGCCAGTGCTTCGTCAGGTACATTCTTTGTGATGACAGAGCCGGAGGCGGTCATCGCCCGAGCGCCCACTGTGACTGGAGCAACCAGCATCGTATTCGATCCGATGAAGGCCCCTTCTCCGACAGTTGTGCGGTGCTTCAACACCCCATCGTAGTTACAAGTTATTGTTCCGGCACCGATATTCGTTTCTGCACCAACCTCGGCGTCACCGATATAGGACAGATGATTGACCTTCACGCCCTCGGCCAGAGCCGCATTTTTGGTTTCAACGAAATTGCCAATTCGCGCCTTGGGGCCAAGCCGCGTTCCCGGACGAAGCCGGGCATAGGGGCCGACAACCGCGCCCGTGCCGACCTCTGCACCTTCGAGATGCGAAAAGGCCCGGATCGTAGCACCGGACGCGACCCGAACGCCCGGGCCGAAAACCACGTTCGGTTCGACCAGCGTATCACGGCCAATTTGCGTATCGGCGGAAAGAAATACAGTATCCGGCGCTACCAGTGTCACGCCGTCTTCCATGATCTCGGACCTGCGGCGGGTTTGAAACACAGCTTCTGCCCCGGCAAGTTCGGCGCGGGTGTTGATGCCCATCGTTTCGGCCTCGTCGCAACGTACGGCAACGCAGTTCAGCCCGCGACCATTCGCAATCTCTACAATGTCTGTCAGGTAAAATTCACCCGCCGCGTTGTCATTTCCGACCGCAGAAACCAGATCAAACAAGACCGAAGCCTTTGCCATCACAACGCCCGAATTGCACAGGGTCACGGCGCGCTCTGCCTCGGTTGCGTCCTTGAATTCAACGATCCGCAGCAGGCGATCACCGTCCGCAATCAGGCGACCATACCGCCCGGGTTCTGCCGCATCGAAGCCAAGGATCACAACATCCGCCCCATCCGAACGAGCCTGCGCCATCCTGTGCAACGTGCTTGAAGCAATGAAGGGAGTGTCACCATAGAGGACAACCGCGTCGCCATCGAAACCGTCCAGCGCCGGAGCGGCTTGCGCGACCGCATGCGCAGTTCCCAGTTGCTCGGTCTGCGGGACCGAAGATGCGCCGGGCGCGATGTCGACCAAGGCCGCGTCGACCTGATCCGCCCCGTGCCCTGTAACAACCACGACCTGCGACGGGTTCAGCCCTGCACCCGACCTCAGAGCATGCTCCAAAAGCGGCGAACCGCCGATAGGATGCAGAACTTTCGGCAAGTCAGACTTCATCCGGCTGCCTTGACCCGCTGCAAGCACGATCAATGCTGTCTTCTGCGCCATGTTCCGCCTGCCTCTTCTCATTTCCGAATGACTTGTAAGCGGACGGTCAGAGGACGCAAGAGGGCGGGGCGTCACGTTGTCTTACGGATCGTTTCAGTTCGATTGGCCAAAACCCGCTGAGGCCATGGCAACCCCGGCAACGTCGCGCACGGTGCCCTGAGGCGTCTGATTGATATTCGGGTCGTCGGCGCCTTCCCGTTCCCGCGCGCGAAAAAGCTCGGCGTTAAGCGTTGCCCCAAGCAGTACGACGAAAATCGTGATGTACAGAAACATGAGCAGCGCAATCACTGCCCCAATGGACCCGTAAACCTGATTGTAGTTGCCAAAATTCGCCAAGTAATAAGAAAAGGCCCAAGATCCGATGGCCCAGACAAGGACGGTCAGAATGGAACCGGGATTTATCCAGCGCACCTTTGCGCCGCTACAATTCGGCGAAAAACGGTACAGCACCCAAATGCCGGACAGGACCACCGCCAGCGCGATCACCCAGCGGGCCACTTCAAGTGCAAACCCCGAATAGGGACCGAGTGGCAAAAACGCGAGAAGAACAGGAAGCACCAGCATCGTCAGGATGGCAATTGTGGCAACCAATATAAGCGCCAAAGTAATCATCACGGCCACCGCTGCCGCGCGCAAACCACCGCGCATCGGCGCATCGTAGATCGAATTGACCGCGCGTATAACAGCATCGGTTCCCCGCCGCGCCGACCAAAGCGCTGCCAGTGTCGAAATCACAGTGGCCCAGCCAAGCGCAGAACTATTTGTCCGCACCAATCGAGAAATCTGCGTTTCGATCAAGCTGAACGCATCCGGTGGCATGAAGTCCTGAACCAGAATCAGCCCTTCTTGCACGGTTTCCGGCGTCGCCAGAAAACCGAGCAATGCGATCACCGCCGCCAAACCGGGAAAAAGCGAAAGCATTGCGAAAAATGCACCGCCAGCCGCAACAAGTGACAGGTTGGCACGGTCCATGCGCCGTTTCATGCCCATTGCATAGCTAAACGACACTTTAAATTGCTGTTTCATCAGGTCAGCCCGGTGTTGTTCCAAACGTTGTACATTAGCGGGCTTTTTTCAAAAGTACGAGACCGGCAAAAGCTTAAGACGCGATAGCGCGCCGAGATTGGGCCACCGGTGTAGCATCCAGTCGGTCATCCACTGGCACCTCGTCAACCTGTTCCCCAATCTGGCCATAAGATTCGCCCAGAATGTCAGTGCGGGCAAAAGTGATCAGGGTTGCTCCGCCACTGATCGGTAAAATTTCACAGCGCACGTTTGTGCCATTTAAAAGCGTTATCTGCCCCAACCATCGCCCCCGGTCAGCACTTTGAAGAACCTTGGACCGAAGCACATCCCAATCGGGGCCAGACTGCGACAGGCTGCGCCAATGATGGCTTGCCTCAATGATTCCGAGGTCCAGGCCGATTCCATGCTCTTGCCAAAGCTCACCATAGACACGGTTCTTGAGCACAAGCGTGCCTGTCTGCGAGAATACAGCAACCCCAATATCAAGACTGTCGAACACCGCTTTGCTCAAGTCGATTTCCGACCTGAACGTGCGGGTCATTGAAACCTCGGACGAGATATCTTCGAATAAGTACGCCACAGCCCCATCCGGATGCGGGCGCCCACTTACCCGATAGGTTTGGCTGTTGGACAGATGCCAAGTTTCCTCAAACGTACCGTCAGCAGCCCCTGCCTCAAGCTGGGCGATCTGCATCCGCCAGCTTTTGTAATCCTTGGGTTCGGGGATCTTTTGTGCATCGCGCAAGGCATCCAGAAACGCATGCAAGGTCGGACGCGCACTAAGATGTTCCGCAGGAAGGCCGGTCAGGTCCACCAAGGCGGGGTTGAACAAGGCAAGGCGTCTCTTTTGATCAAAAATCGCAAGCCCGATACGCAGATGGGCAAAAGTCTTGGTCAGTGTCTGCACAAATTCTGTCAGAGCATTCTCGGCCCGCACAAGGTTGTCGATGGGTAACGCAAAATAAAGCGTTTCAATCTCACCGGGCAAAGCAATCAGGTCAAACCATAGCTGGCGACTGGGCTGCTTTTCGACAGCAATAGAGACGCGCTGCGTCGGCTTGTCACCGGCAGCCGCATCACGGGGATGTTCAACATGGGAAAAAACATCCGGTGGCGGCCATCCGATCAGCGCATCGGCACCGGCTATGGAGCTTGCTAGGCTCATATAGGTTCCGTTGGCCCAAATTATCGTCCCATCATGCCGTTGTTTCCAAGTCGGAATGGGCGAGCGTTCGGCAATAGAGCGCAGGGTAAAGAGTTCAGCGCGCAAGGCGGCAAGACTATAATGCGCCACGACCCCTGACCTGCTGTCACGAAGCGGGTCTGTAACCGAAATGCGAATTTGGCCAGACCGGTTTTCCGCAACAAGGCGCAAACTATCGGGATCATCTGGCACTTCGGCCAATTCAAAGCGATCACCGGGAAGAAAATTGTCCAATCGCTCTGTAAGACCCTCGAAGCGCTGGCAAAAAGCAATCACAAGACGTGCAAGGTCGTCGGCCTGCGCAGGCTCAGTAGGCAATTGGCTGCGCGCTGCTGGCGTCGCATCGATCAAGGTGCCGCCACTGAATAAAAAGACGACATCCTCGCCACGCAGATCTCTGTCGGGCGCTGCTAAACTACCGCCCCCATTGACCGCAGTGCGGCGCGACAGGGCTATCACGGAAACAGCAGTCACAAGACTGCTGATCGCGGCTATTGCAATGGCTTCTGGAAGAACCAGCATATCAACCTTACCCAAAGTGGCTTCTAGATCAAGGTTCTACACTTATCCTTCATTGTGATTAACACTTCATTAAACCCTGTGAACTCTGCGTAAACTCCCCGATATTTTTAGGTTTCGATCCGCTCATTGAGCCCCAACGCGCCTAATTTCGCATCTCGTGACGTGGCAATTCGGTCGCGCGGCCAGCGCACCTTTACAACGGCGCCAGACCTCGGTGGCCGTTCTTCCAACGTGAGAAACGGATCAGACCCATTCGAGAATTGCACGCTCGCGCCAGAGCGTTCGAGCAGGGTTTTGGCAATAAAGAGCCCGAGCCCCATCCCCTCATATTCTGGGCGTTGGGCGGTTTCCTCGGCAGTTTTGCGATGACGCAAAAACGGATCCCCCAAGCGCCCGATCACCTGCGGCGGATAGCCGGGACCATCATCACTGATCGTGATCAAGATCGCGCTATCGGTCCACGACGCATCGATCCAAACATTCTCCACAGCAAAATCGACGGCGTTCTGCACGAAGTTCCTTACACCGTGAATGATTTCAGGCTGGCGCTTGACAAAGGGCTGTTCGGTTTCGCCGTCTACCTCTGGCGCGACAACATAGTGGATCTTTATCCCACGCAAACTGTGCGGTTCTGCCGCCTCGCGGATCAGCGTGTCCAATGGCGCGTTTTGCATGTGCTTGTCGTCTTTCCCGGCACGGCCCATGGACCGAAGGATGTCGCGGCACCGGTCTGCCTGATCCCGGATCAAGCATGCATCTTCTTTGTGATCAGGGTCCTCGAGTTCGCTGGCAAGTTCGGAACTGACCAACTTGATCGTGGCAAGCGGCGTGCCCAACTCGTGTGCTGCCGCAGCGACCACGCCGCCAAGGTCCGTAAGTTTCTGCTCGCGAACCAGCGCCATCTGTGTCGCCAAAAGCGCATCGGACATGGAATGAATTTCAATGCTGATCCGCCGGGCATACCCCGCGATGAAGCCAAGCCCGATGACAATCGCGATCCAGAAACCGATCATGAAATCATGCGGCATCTGCATGATGAACCCTTCGTGCGTCCGTAATGGCACATGAAAGAATGCAACCGCCGTCAGCAACACAAAAGCCGTCCCCCCCAACAGCATCGTTGATTTAAGTCGCAGGACCGAGGCAGAGATTGTGACGGGGGCCAAAACCAGCAACGCAAACGGGTTGTTCAGTCCACCTGAAAGGTACAGCAAGAAACACAATTGCGCGATGTCGAACAATAGCATCGACACCACTTCGGCCTCTGTCAGGCGCTTGTTCTCAGGGAAAGCGTAAATCGCGATCAGGTTCGATACGACAGAGGCAGACACCGCCAAATAGCAAAACGCCAATGGCAAATTCAAAGAGAATACCACCTGCGCGACAGTTATCGTCACGAGTTGACCGCAAATAGCGATCCATCGCAGCACGATTAGCGTCCGCAACCTGATCCAATGGCTACGAGAGCCTGTCTTGAACATGTCGATGTTGGTGTCGGCCATGAATCTGCGGCGCCTTTCGTCACGATCCCGTGGCATTGCTGCCAATTGATTGATAGGCCTGCCCGACCTAGATGCAAACCGCCAAGTTGCACTTCCTCAAGGAGTCCCCATGTCCCGCTTCCTCGCCATTCTTGCCGCTGTGACTGTTGTTGTGCTTTTAGGGATCGGGCTTGCGATCACGCTGCGCGGGTCAACGGATGACCGCTTTGCACAATGTAGGGCCAGTCAGGTCGCGGGCGGCGATCTTGGCGGCCCGTTTGAATTGCTGAATGATCAGGGCGAAACAGTGACCGATGTCGATGTCATCACAGAACCGACGCTGATCTATTTCGGCTATACCTTCTGCCCGGATGTTTGCCCGCTTGATACTGCGCGCAATGCCGTTGCCATCGACATTCTGGAAGAAATGGGTGTCTCGGCCACACCGATATTCATATCCATTGATCCCAATCGCGACACCCCTGAAGTGGTCGGGCAATTCGCAGGCAACCTGCACGAAAAAATGATCGGCTTGACCGGCACCCCAGAACAGGTTCGCGCCGCCAGCCAGACCTACAAGACGTTCTACAGCGTCGCCGGGGATATGGATGACCCATATTACCTCGTCGATCATTCGACGATGACCTATCTTGTTCTGCCGGAATACGGGTTTGTCGAGTTCTTCAGACGTGACGCCACACCCGACGACATTGCGAATACCGTCGCTTGCTATGCTGGTGCCACTTAAAAAGCACGTGACAAATTGACGTTAACCAGAACAGCCGTTACTTGTTCTCTAACTGGGACGAGGAGAATGGCCATGGCAGAACAATCGCTTATGGAAATAGGTGAAGATAATTCACTGCTTCTGGTGGATGATGACGAACCGTTCCTGCGACGTCTGACCAAGGCGATGGAAAAACGCGGCTTTGCCCCGGAAATGGCCGGATCAGTGGTCGCCGGAAAGGCGATCGCCACAGCGCGCCCGCCAGCCTATGCAGTGATCGATCTCAGGCTTGAGGATGGCAATGGCCTCGACGTTGTCGAAGTTCTTCGCGAAAAGCGTCCGGATGCGCGCGTCGTTGTCCTGACTGGTTATGGTGCAATCGCCACGGCGGTGGCCGCCGTCAAAATCGGCGCAACTGACTATCTGTCCAAACCTGCAGATGCCAACGACATCACCGCCGCGCTTCTCGCATCACCTGACGAACTTCCGCCACCACCAGACAACCCCATGTCGGCAGACCGGGTACGTTGGGAGCATATTCAGCGCGTCTACGAACTTTGTGATCGCAATGTAAGCGAAACAGCCCGGCGTCTGAACATGCACCGCCGCACGCTGCAACGTATTTTGGCCAAGCGCAGTCCGCGCTAAGGTCAGCGGTTCTGCCGCTTCAGCCATGAGACGAAGGTTTTCACCCTGTCGCCCATCTGCGGTGACGGGGTTAAAACGTGATAGGACAGTGCGCCGCTTTCCCCTTCATAAAGCGACACCATCCTGCCCTCGGCCAAGTCGCGCTCCACAAGACTTTTCAACTGCACGGAAAGCCCATAGCCCGCGCGCACAGCCGCATGGACCAAGGTTGTTGTCGGCATTTCAGTAACTTTCATCCGTTCCGTATCAAGCCCGAGGGAACGACCCCACACCAACTGCTCGTTTGAGGCCGCCGTGAAAACCCATTTCTGGTGCACGAGATCCCCAAGGTCCTCAAGCTTGCACGCGCCTGCCGCGTATTCCGTCCCGGCCACGACGACAAAAGGCGATGCCAGCACGGCCTGAACATGCGTGCCCGGCCATCCGCCCTGACCAAAGCGGATCGCAACGTCCAGCCCATCACGGCGCAGATCAGTCACCCCCGGGTGCGGAAGAAGGGCCAGTTCAATCTCGGGATAGTCGCGCCAAAAGGCCCCCAAACGAGGCATAAGCCAGGTTTCTGCAAAGCTCGGTGTCAAACTGACCCGAAGCGGCTGCAACGCCTTGTCTTGTTTCAAGTCTTTTACAGTGCCCGCTATCGTCGAGAAGCCTTCCCCCAATCCGGCCGCGAGCTGTTGCCCGGCATCGGTCAGGCCCATCCCCTGCCCCTGACGCACAACCAACGTCATTGCAAAATCAGCTTCAAGCGCGCGCACATGCTGTGCCACGGCGGCATGGGTCACGTTCAACTCACGGGCAGCACCAGAAAACGACGCGTGGCGAGCCGTCGCTTCGAACGCGCGCAAGGCAGAAAGCGATGGAATATCACGCCAATCCATACAACCCACCTGTTAGAAAAATTAACATCCTAAAAATCTTAGCAACTTCGCGATTCTCGGCAAGCCCTTTATGCATTGGGCATCACGTCAACATAAGGAGAATGGAAGTGTTAGGAATTTTCGCAAAAAGCATGCAAACGGCCACCCGCAGCGCGCCACCCGCCCAACACCGGGATACAAAGCGCGCCGCATTGGAAATGGAAGTGCGCCGCCAGACCTATTTTATCGGCCGTCCAGCCGAACAGCCATCAGATCGCCGCAAGTAGTTCTTCGTGCCGTTTGGTGAAGGCCGCGCGCGTCGCAACGGGAGCGCGCAAATGAACAGAAAGCCCGTCGATAAGGGCTGAGGGAGGCGGCCTGAAATACTTGGCTGCCTCTTCTTGTGAAAAGCCAGCGATCCCTGTGGCTTCCATCCAAGCGGAAACCCTGTCGGCGCGCTTAATCTGCCTTTTGACACTGTCCGGCAAGGTCGCTGGCAAACCAAACCTAGTGTGAATTGCTGCGGTGAGCCGCGCTTCCAATTCCCCATAGCCCAGCCCAACGGCCGCCTTAACGGGCGAAATCATGTCACCGATCACGTATTCAGGTGCATCGTGCAACAGCGCCGCCAAACGCCATTTTGCAGGGGAATTAGGAGCGATCCTGCCGAAAATCTCTTCGACAAGCAGCGAATGTTCGGCGACCGAATAGGGATGTTCGCCGTAGGTCTGGCCATTCCAGCGCGCCACGAACGCAAGCCCGTGCGCAATATCCGAGACCTCGATATCAACCGGAGTCGGGTCGAGAAGGTCCAGCCTGCGGCCTGACAGCATACGCTGCCAAGCCCTTGGTGCAGGTTTAGCCAAAGCCCCCGACCCGCCCGCTTAACGAAGGCGGCGGTCGCGCATGGCAAGCAAGCGCAGGCGCAACGCGTTGAGTTTGATGAAACCCGCCGCGTCTTTTTGATCATAGGCCCCTGCATCGTCTTCGAAGGTCACATGCTCTTCGGAATAGAGGGAATGGTCAGACCAACGCCCCACCGTGCGAACCAAGCCTTTGTAAAGCTTAAGCCTTACGGTACCAGTGACGTGCTGTTGGCTCAGGTCGATCGCGGCTTGCAACATTTCCCGTTCGGGGCTGTACCAGAAGCCGTTATAGATCAGCTCGGCATAGCGTGGCATCAGCTCGTCTTTCAGGTGCGCCGCACCGCGGTCGAGCGTGATTTGTTCGATGCCGCGATGTGCTTCGAGAAGCAGGGTTCCGCCGGGCGTTTCATAGATTCCGCGCGACTTCATACCAACGAAGCGGCCTTCGACCAGATCGAGACGACCGCACCCGTGTTTGCCGCCCAATTCATTGAGCTTGGTCAGGATCGTGGCCGGGCTCATGGCGACGCCATCAATCGCGACCGCATCGCCTTTTTCAAACGTAATTTCAATGTATTCCGGCGTATCAGGCGCGTCTTCCGGGGCAACGGTCCGCTGGTAAACATAGGCCGGAGCATCCTCGGCCGGGTTTTCCAGAACCTTACCCTCGGACGAGGTGTGCAGCAGGTTGGCATCAACCGAGAATGGCGCCTCGCCGCGCTTGTCCTTGGCTATTGGAATCTGGTTTTTCTCTGCAAATTCAAGAAGTTTTGTCCGGCTGGACAAATCCCATTCGCGCCATGGTGCGATCACCCGGATATCGGGGTTCAGGGCGTACGCGCTCAGCTCGAAGCGAACCTGATCGTTGCCCTTGCCGGTGGCGCCGTGGGCAACCGCATCCGCGCCAGTTTGTTCAGCGATTTCAATAAGACGCTTGGAAATCAGCGGGCGCGCAATAGACGTGCCCAGCAGATACAGCCCTTCATAGACAGCGTTGGCGCGGAACATCGGGAACACGAAATCGCGCACGAATTCTTCGCGGACGTCTTCAATGAAGATATTTTCTGAAGCAATTCCAAGAAGTTCCGCCTTTTTCCGAGCTGGCTCCAGCTCTTCTCCCTGACCAAGATCGGCGGTGAAAGTAACAACTTCGCAGCCGTATTCCGTCTGCAGCCATTTCAGGATGATGGAGGTGTCGAGGCCGCCGGAATAGGCCAGCACGACTTTCTTGGGATGGGACATTGGGGCAACTCCTGCGCGGGATATTGGGGCGATTTACCTGTGATCGCGGAGCGGGGCAAGGCGGTGCAAAAGCGCCCAAGACGCTGTGTCGGAATCGTGTAGGAGTTCTGTAGGAGTCCCGTAGGAGGGCGCTGACCATTGCACAGGCGCAGTTGCGGGGGCAGCTTGGCATCTAATCGCAGTGTATGGAGGGGATGCAATGACACAGCAACGCCGGGTCGCGCTGATGCGCGGGGTGATCCACCCTTGGCATCACGACCATTTCGGCCACATGAACGTGCGCCACTATGCGCCGTTCTTCGACGACGCCTGTTACCACCTGTGGACGCAGCTTGGGATCAGCTATGAGACGATGCTGGCCGAGCACGGGGTGCATTGCGTCACCGCGCAGGCGACGACCGGGTTCGTCAAGGAACTGACGGCGGGCGATCTGATCGTGATCGACGGCGGTGTGACGCGAGTCGGCACCAAAAGCGCGACCTTCGGGCTGGAGATGCGGCACGCAGAAACCGGCGCGCTGCACGCGACTTACGAGGTGGTCGAAGTGTTTTTCGACCCCAAGACCCGCAAAGCGGCGGTGATGCCGGATGCGGTGCGGGCGGTGTTGGAGGACAGGACTGTTTAGTTGGGGCCACCAAAGGGGAACCCCGACCAAACCTGAGCAGCGCGAATTTTCCTTAAACGCGACAGCCGCTCGTTATACTAGCCCCAGTCCGCAAGGTCTTTACTAATGCTTTCGCCATTCAAGACAATTGGCGGAGAACAACTGGCACAGTTTGAGAAGCCTTGCTTGTTACAATACGTGCACGGCCCAGCCAAGTGTTCTACCGAATAGGAAAGTCGTGCCGTGCCGTGGCAATGGCGACAGATCTTTGTCGAGGTTCCGCCGCAGTTTGAGCAGCGCGGAAAGATGATCTTGGTGAATTTATAGGTATTTGCGGGCAGGTGGGTCATTTCCCACCACGTTGACCTTGACCCGTTTGTAAAGACTGCAACGCGGTAGCGGCCCGGATCAGGTCCCTCCCGGCGTGTTGCCGTGCTTGATGGCAGTGTCGACGTATAGCCAAACTTGCGCAGGCTTTCACCCCTCCCCTTGTTTCGGCCCATTTTCCCGTCTTCTGTAGGTACCTTGTCATAGGTCGTGGAATCTGCCCCCCTCCGATAAACTGGGTCGGTAATAAGTTTGAACAGATGCGTCCGTGTTGCCGAGGACAAATGCTTGGTCGCCTTGGTCATGAGGTCACTCCAGAATGGTATTGTTCTCCAGCGTGCGACGCTGCTTCACTGCCGGGCAGGTAGTGCGAAAACCGTGTTGGATCGGTGTTGTTAGGAAGCGTCCTTTGCCAGTCAGGCCACCCCTTAGGTCTTTGTTTGAGACAGACTAAGCGATGGCGGTGTTGCATCTGTGCGCCCGAGCACATTGCAGCCAACAAAACGCATACATCGTCGCGCCCGCTTGCCAAGCCTTTCCACCTGCCGCACAAGGAGACGATGACCAGTTTCGCAGATGCCGCCCTTGCCGCCACGGCCCGTATGCGCGGGCTCTTTCCGCCGACGCCCTGTTTACGGAACGATTTCCTGTCGGAAAAATTTGGCGCAGAGATTTGGCTGAAACGGGAAGATCTGTCGCCCGTTCGCTCGTATAAGATCCGGGGCGCATTCAATGCCATGCGCAAGGTGCGCGCAAACGACCCGGCGCAGGAGCAATTCGTGTGCGCCAGTGCGGGAAATCACGCGCAGGGTGTGGCCTTTGCCTGCCGCCATTTCGGGGTGCGCGGCACCATCTATATGCCGGTGACCACACCGCAGCAGAAAATCCACAAGACACGCACATTTGGTGGCGATTCTATCGAGGTGCGGCTGGTCGGCGATTATTTTGACGATACGCTGGCCGCCGCGCAGGCGTGGTGCGCCGAGGTGGGCGGGCATTTCCTTGCGCCGTTCGATGATGACGACGTGATCGAGGGCCAAGCCTCGGTCGCGGTGGAGATTCTGGATCAGCTGGGCAGCGCGCCCGACATGGTGATTTTACCGGTGGGTGGCGGCGGTTTGTCAGCCGGGTCGCGTAAATACCTGAGCGAGGTCGCTCCCGATGTTGCGTTGCGGCTGGTCGAGCCCGAGGGCGGCGCAAGTCTGATGGCAGCCTTGCATGCCGGTGCGCCGGTGACATTACCGAAGGTTGATAACTTCGTCGATGGCGCATCGGTGGCGCGGATTGGGGCGCGGAATTTTGCAGCCTTGGCTGAGACAGATCCGGCCAATGTGCTGAGCGCACCAGAGGATCGGATTTGCGTGACGCTGCTTGAGATGCTGAACATTGAAGGGATCGTTCTGGAACCGGCTGGAGCGCTGGCCGTAGATGTTCTGCCAACTCTTGCCGCAGACATCGCGGGCAAAACAGTTGTGTGCGTGACCTCGGGCGGTAATTTTGATTTTGAGCGTCTGCCTGAAGTGAAGGAGCGGGCGCAGAGATTCTCGGGGTTGAAGAAGTACTTCATTTTGCGTCTGCCACAGCGCCCCGGCGCGCTGCGTGACTTTCTGGAATTGTTGGGACCGAACGACGATATTGCACGTTTCGAATATCTTAAGAAATCAGCGCGCAATTTCGGGTCTGTTCTTATTGGGATCGAAACCGTGGATGCGTCGAATTTTCAGCATCTTTTTGCCCAGCTGGACGAACGGGGCTTCGTCTATCAGGACATAACGCACACGCCCACTTTGGCAGAGTTCCTGATCTAGCCTGCCATTCTTTGGGTGTCACCGTTTTGTATTTCGACCTTTGACCGGGCATAGGCGGCCAGCACGTGCGCAACATCAACCGTGGCCGCCCCGCCGGTGCGCAAGGCAGATTCGGCATTGCTGCATACGGTTGCCAGGTCATCGAACCCGAGATTAAGCGCCGCGCCCTTCATGAAATGCAGTTCACTTCCCAATGTTTCCGGGTCCGGCGCCGCGGCGAGCCGTTCGGCCACACCATCGGTTTCTTCCAGAAACAAGGCAACCACTTCCTCGAACGCATCGGCGCCGACCTCTGATCGCAGTTCGTGAACTCTATCCCAATTCATTGCAGTCCCTTCCTTCGCTATTTTCAGCGAGCATGGAGTTGCAGCTATCAGGCAGTGATTAAGCTGTTGTTAGCAAATACACCCACATTTTATCTTTCACCCGGCATTAACCCTGCGGTGTCACTCCTCAATGCGGATATTTGAGGACCAACAGAATGCACAGCATCGCACGACAACCCAGACCGCCGGCGGCGGAAAGGAATGGCGCGCCCCGCATCCTTGTGGTGGATGACAGCCGTGCGCAGCGCATGGTGCTGGCCGCCACGCTGCGGCGCAGCGGATATGAGGTATTCGAAGCCGATAGCGGTGAGGCCGCGCTGGAAGTGGCGCAGGAGCATGGGCTGCATCTGGTACTGAGCGACTGGATGATGCCGGGCATGAGCGGCCCTGACCTGTGCCGTGCCCTGCGCCAACGAGAGGGCGGCGACTATGTTTATTTCATCTTGTTAACCTCGAAGAACGAACGTGCCGAGATCGCCGAAGGGCTTGAGATGGGCGCCGATGACTTTTTGACCAAGCCTGTCAGCGGTGACGAATTGCGCGCAAGGCTGAACGCCGGGAACCGAATCCTCGACATGCAGGGGGAGTTGACCGCGAAGAATCGGTTGGTCGAGGACACGCTGAACGAGTTGCAGCGCCTGTATGATTTGGTGGACAGCGACCTTCGAGAGGCGCGTAAACTTCAAGACGCGCTGGTGCGCGACAGGTTCCACGATTTTGGCGTCGGCCAGGTGTCGCTGCTATTGCGGTCATCAGGGCATGTGGGCGGCGATCTGGTGGGCTTTTTCCGCGCCAGTCAAACCCAGATTGCATTATACTCCATCGATGTGTCCGGCCACGGCATCACATCGGCTTTGATGACAGCCCGCCTCGCCGGGCATCTCAACACGGCCTCGCCGGAATATAATATCGCGCTGAGTCACACGGCGGGCGATTTTTATCGGGTGCTGCCATCCGACGTCGTGGTCACACGGTTCAACGATCTGATGTCAAATGTCATCGAGACCGAGCATTACTTTACGATTGTCTTTGCCATCGTCGACCTGAACAGCGGCGACGTGCAGTTGACGCAAGCCGGGCACCCCTATCCTGCGGTTCAGCGCAAGAACGGGACGATTGAATATCACGGAAACGGCGGGCTGCCAGTCGGGTTGATCGACGGGGCGGGTTATGAACGGGTGTCTCTGCATCTGGAGCCCGGCGACCGGCTGTTATTGTGTTCGGATGGGTTGACCGAATGCCACCAACCAAGTGGTGCCTTGCTTGAAGAAGAAGGGCTGGCCCGGATGCTGGCAGATCATCATGACGTACGTGGGCCTGCACTTCTTGAACAACTGGTCGCAGATTTGGCCGAATTTCACGGTAGCGACGCCTTTCCAGACGACCTTTCAGCCGTGCTGTTTGAATATGCTGGAAA
The DNA here is from genome assembly GCF_004358675.1 of Meridianimarinicoccus aquatilis. Lineage (GTDB taxonomy): Bacteria > Pseudomonadota > Alphaproteobacteria > Rhodobacterales > Rhodobacteraceae > Meridianimarinicoccus > Meridianimarinicoccus aquatilis. Next base: position 78,175 of record NZ_SMZO01000014.1, read on the forward strand.
ATAGGGGCGATGCCACAAAGCATTGGCGCAAAAATCAGGCGCGATGTCCTGTTTCAGCCAACTTTCCTTTGGCAGCACACGGTTTTGCCAAGCATTGAGGGCGCATGCGCCCCGTGCAGCCCTAGCCGATCACTGCGCGCAAAGCAGCCCTGTCACCGGGACTGGCCACAAGCCCGGCCGCTGAACGTGCAGGAACCCAGAATTCCGTGTGCCCCGGTTCAGACGGCGGCCCGAGGCGCAAGGCCGGACGCGCCAAGTAAATGGTGCAGATCTTTTCTGCCCAGAGGTCGTATTCAGGCATGTAGGTAAAGCGCTTGTGCACATCTACGCGCCGCACGGAGCCGACACACCAGCCGGTTTCTTCGAACACTTCACGGTGCAAGGCGTGCAAGGGATTTTCACCGGGATCAATGCCACCACCCGGCAGTTGAAATTCAGGGGAAGGGGCCTGTTGATGGGTCAAAAGAACCCTGCCCGCCCGCAACAGAATGGCGTACACACCGGGTCGCGGTGTGTAGCGTGTATCGGAACGAGGTGAATTTCCAAATCGGCGCATGCCTTGGACCTGCGGTTGTCGTGCCTATATTGGCGCGGTATGCCCAAAACACAGGGCGAAGGGAACCCCATGACACTTGGATCAATAATAGCCTGGGACGACACCGTTCTGCCATTTCAGCTTGACCGCAGCGACGTTCGCGGGCGGGTTGCTCGGCTTGACGGTGTGCTGGACCAGATTCTTGCACAACACGACTACCCCCCGCAGATCGAAGCGCTTGTCGCCGAGATGGCTTTGCTGACGGCCATGATCGGGCAAACGATCAAACTGCGTTGGAAGCTGTCACTTCAAGTGCGCGGTGACGGCGGCGCACGCCTGATCGCCACGGACTACTACGGCCCGACCGAAGATGGTGCGCCCGCACGCATCCGGGCTTATGCCAGCTTCGATGCGGCCAAATTGGATGATCGCCCCGCTTTCGAGCAGATCGGCAAAGGATATTTCGCTGTTCTGCTGGATCAAGGTGACGGCACGACGCCCTATCAGGGGATCACGCCCATCGCCGGTGGGTCGCTGGCAAGCTGTGCGCAGACGTATTTCGCGCAGTCCGAGCAGTTGCCGACGCGGTTTGCGTTGTCTTACGGCACCGCGCAAACACCCGGCACTGATGCGCAATGGCGCGCCGGCGGTGTGATGTTGCAGGTGATGCCTAAGGCCTCCATTCCCGCGCCAAGCGAAGGCGGTGCTGATGAAGGTGGGCTTCTGGCCCCCAGTGACTTGTTGGATGAAGAAGACGGCGAAAGCTGGGAGCGGGCGAACATCCTGCTGGATACAGTCGAAGAAATGGAACTGATTGGCCCGCATGTGCAGCCGACGGACCTTTTGGTGCGGTTGTTTCACGAAGAGGCCCCGAGGGTGTTCGACCCCCAGCCGGTGACCTTTGGCTGCACCTGCAGCGCTGATCGCGTGCGCGAAAGCCTGTCGATCTATTCGGCGCGAGACATTGCCCATATGACAACCGAGGATGGGATCGTCACAGCCGATTGTCAGTTCTGCGGCGCGCATTACGAGTTCGACCCCGAAACACTGGGGTTCGAGGCCAAAGTCCCGCCTGCGGAGGACGAAAGCGGTGACAACGCCTGATCCATCCAGCGCGCTGGAGGCGCGGCTGCGGGCGGCCTTGGCGCGGCGGACCGATCCGTCGTCGGATTTCGACCTGAACCCTGACACGGTGCTGCCCGAAGGGCGGCGCCTGCGGCCTGCCGCGGTCTTGGTTGGCGTGATCGGGCCTGATGACGCGCCAGAGGTTATTTTGACAAAACGGTCATCACGGTTGCAGCACCACCCAGGGCAGATTGCCTTTCCGGGTGGCAAGCAGGATGCGGGCGATGACGGGCCCGTGGACGCGGCCTTGCGTGAAGCTGAGGAAGAAATTGGTTTGCCGCGTGATTTGGTGCGCGTTCTGGGGAACTTGCCCCCCCATGAGACGGTCACGGGGTTCACTGTGACCCCGGTTCTGGCACGGATTACCGGCGATTTCGTCCCAGTGGCAGAGGCAGGCGAAGTTGCAGAAGTTTTTCGCGTGCCGCTGGCCCATCTGAGCGATCCGGCCCGGTTTCGCATCGAGGGGCGGCGCTGGCGCGGGCAACAGCGACAATACTACACTGTGCCTTGGGGGCCGTATTACATCTGGGGCGCGACTGCGCGCATTCTGCGCGGGCTGGCCGGGCGGCTGGACCCGTGACGCGCATCACGGCAGACTGGCTCGACGCGGCCGCCACGCGCGCGGTTTTCGATGCGTTGACCGGTGCCGGGCATGCGGCTTATGCCGTGGGGGGCTGTGTGCGGAATACGCTTCTGCATCGGCCCGTTGCCGATGTGGACATTGCCACCGATGCCCGCCCAGAGCAGACCATTGCTGCGGCCCAGACTGCGGGGCTGCAAGCGATACCGACAGGCGCAGCCCACGGCACAATCACTTTGGTCGCTGGCGGTGACCCGTTCGAGGTCACGACTTTTCGTCATGACGTCGACACGGATGGCCGCCACGCGGTTGTCGCTTTTTCAGACCGGCTGGAGGATGACGCCGCGCGGCGAGATTTCACCATGAATGCGCTTTATGCTGACCCCGATGGGCATGTGATCGATCCCATGCACGGGCTGCCAGATCTGCGCGCCGGGCGGTTGCGGTTCATTGGGGATCCGTCACAGCGCATCGCCGAAGATTATTTGCGAATTCTGCGGTTTTTTCGGTTTCATGCCTGGTATGCCGACCCCGATGGCGGGATTGATGCCGAGGGGTTGGCGGCCTGTGCGGCGGGGCAAGATGGTCTGACGCGGGTGTCTGCGGAACGGGTTGGCCATGAAATACTACGGCTTCTGGCAGCAGATGACCCGGCACCCGCAGTTGCGGCGATGGAAAGCACCGGAATTCTGGCGCGGCTGTTGCCCGGCGCAGATACAAAAGGGCTGGCGCCGCTTGTGATGCTTGAAGACGGCCTGCCCCCTGATCCGCTTCGGCGGCTGGCTGCGTTGGGTGGAGAGGATCCCACAGAACGACTGCGGTTAAGCCGCGCTCAAACCCGCCGGCTTGAGCTGTTGGCAGGGGCGGCACGCGACGGGATTGGGGTGGCGGAAATGAGCTATCGCCATGGCCCCCAAGAGGCACGAAACAGTGCGCTGATCCGCTCGGCGTTGTTGGCCACCCCCCTGCCCCCAACGCTTGACGAGGATATCGCGCGCGGCGCAGGGGCGAAATTCCCGGTTGCTGCGGCTGACCTGATGCCGGGCCTGACGGGGCGCGCTTTGGGCGCGCGGTTGCGCACGCTAGAGGCCGCTTGGATCGCATCGGAGTTCACATTGACACGGGACGCTCTGCTCGCGCTGCGTTAACCAGTTTTCCGAGACCTATTACCTTAGGTAAAATATGGTGATATGTTTAAGCAAAGAGGGAGGGTTTGCTATGTTAAAAAGTCTTATTTCGGCCGTCGGTTTTGTTAGCTTGAGCTTGGTAGGTACGGTGCATGCTGCATCCGTGAGCCCGGAAAGCTATGATATGCTGAATGGTGGAACCGGGTCATTTACCTATCGCGATGACAGCTATTCTGGCGGCACTGGCAATCCGGCCGTGAGTTATAGCGCGTTAACCGGCGGACTTGGCGATTTGACAGACGGCGTCATCGCGACCCAGAACTGGAACGTCACTCCGGGGCCTTATGTCGGGTGGTGGTCGAGCGTCGTCGTCAACCCACAGGTGACGTTTAAGTTCGATCAGGCTTACGACTTCACGTCGATCACGGCCTATGTGGACGATTCCAACGGGGCTGGCGGTGTTTCGTTGCCCAATTCGATCGATGTGAGCGGCGCTGGAAATTTCGCGATTTCAGATCCTGCATCTGCCGCGCCGATTGCTTTTGTGATGAACGTCACCGGCCTGACGAGCGATTCAGTTACCCTGACATTCAATCATCGTAATTCATGGATCATGGTCAGCGAAGTGCGGTTCGACGGAACGCCGACAAGTGCTGTTCCGGTACCTGCTGCGCTGCCGCTATTGGGTGCAGGGCTTGGGGCCCTTGGCCTCATGCGCGCACGGCGCAGGACCTCCGCCAAGGCAGCTTGAACGGTGACCTGACTTTACCCGGCCGCCCCTGTGTCGCGGCCGGGTTTGGAAAGTGGAGATTTCGGGTTAGATACAAGGCCACGCCTTTTCTTGGATAAGCCTTTCCCGTGTTCCGATTCTTCGAAACTCTTGTCGATCCCTATGTGAGCTATGCTCACGAGGACACACCGCCCAAGCGGTTGTGGCCTTTTTTGCGTGGCTATGCGCGCCCCTTCCGGGGGCTTTTTGCTTTGACCGGGATGATGTCGATCACTGTTGCCGCGGTCGAAGTTGGCTTGATCTGGTACATGGGGCGGATCGTCGACGTTCTGTCCGCAACCGGGCCGGAAATGGTTTGGGAAACCTATGGGCTGGAATTGATTCTGGCCGCAGTGTTTCTGCTTCTCCTGCGTCCGATGATTCAGGCGTTGGATGTACTGCTTCTTAACAACGCGATTTTGCCAAATTTTGGCACGTTGATTCGTTGGCGCGCGCACCGTCACGTGTTGCGCCAATCCGTTGGCTGGTTCGAGAATGACTTTGCCGGACGGATCGCGAACCGGATCATGCAGGCACCGCCCGCTGCCGGTGACGCCGTATTTCAGGTGTTTGATGCACTGACATTTGCCGTGGCGTACATGATCGGCGCCGCCATTTTGCTGGCCGATGCCGATCTGCGACTGGCCGTGCCATTGGTGGCGTGGCTCGTATGTTATGCCGCGCTGGTGCGCTGGACGATCCGCCGGGTCGGCCCCGCCTCGCAGGCCAGCAGTGACGCGAGGTCGATGACAACGGGCCGGGTGGTGGACAGTTATTCAAACATCCAGTCGGTGAAGCTTTTTGCCCATCACGACCGGGAAATCGCCTATGCCCACGAGGCCATAGAAACGACGCGCCAGACCTTTGCCCGCGAGATGCGCATTTTCACTGTCATGGATATCACGCTGACTTTGCTGAACGGCGCACTGATTGTCGGCGTTGTCGGCTGGGCCATTGGCTTGTGGATGCATGGCGCGGCCAGCGTCGGGGTTGTGGCCGCCGCAACCGCGCTGACCTTGCGCCTGAACGCGATGACCGGATGGATCATGTGGGCTGTCAGCACCTTTTTCCGCTCGCTCGGGGTAGTGAAAGAGGGGATGGAGACGATCGCACAACCCATCACCTTGCTGGATCGCCCAGACGCCGTGCCGTTGCGACTGACCGATGGCGGTATCAAAGTGACGAGCCTGTCACACCACTATGGGCGCGGGGCTGGCGGATTGGACCAGATAGACTTCACCCTCAGACCTGGTGAAAAGATCGGGCTTGTCGGGCGCTCTGGCGCGGGCAAATCCACTTTGGTCAAGTTGCTTTTGCGGTTCTACGAGGCCGAAGGCGGACGTATCGAAATTGACGGTCAGGATATCGCGGGGGTGACCCAAGACAGTCTGCGTGCCCAGATTGGCATGGTCAGCCAAGAAGCGTCGCTGATGCACCGGTCGGTTCGCGACAACATTTTGTACGGCCGCCCGGATGCAAGCGAGGCCGAGATGATTGCGGCCGCTCGCAAGGCCGAGGCGCATGAGTTCATCCTTGATCTGGAAGACCCGCAAGGGCGGCGCGGCTATGACGCCCATGTCGGCGAACGAGGGGTCAAATTGTCTGGCGGGCAACGGCAGCGCGTGTCACTGGCGCGAGTCATCTTGAAAGACGCGCCGATCCTTGTGCTGGATGAGGCGACAAGCGCCTTGGACAGCGAGGTCGAGGCGCAAATACAGGCGACGCTTTATGACATGATGGACGGCAAGACGGTGATCGCCATCGCGCACCGGCTGTCCACCATCGCAGCGATGGACCGTATTCTGGTTCTGGAAGATGGCCGCATCGCCGAAGTTGGTGCCCATGACGCGTTGTTGGCACAGGGCGGGCTTTATGCCGGTTTCTGGGCGCGGCAATCAGGTGGATTTATTGGTTCAGATGACAACGAGGCCGCGGAATGACGATTGATCGTGCGGCGAAGAAGCTGGGCCTGACATGGCTGGGCACCCGGATTGACCCGTTTGCCGCTGCAAGCGGCCCGCCGCCCAGCGCACTTTGGCCTTTCATGCGCTGGTGTTTGCGCGGCTCGGAGCCGGTTCTTGTCTTGGCCGGGCTGGTTGCCGTCATGACTGGATCTTTGGAAGTGGTGATCGCGCTGCTTCTTGGCCAGGTGGTGGATATTGCGCTTGCTTCTGGGCCAGAGGCTGTCTTTTCCGACAACACCGGCGTGTTGCTGGCCATGCTGGCGCTGGTTGTGGTCGCCCGTCCGCTGAGCTTTGGTCTGTCGGCCGCGATGCAGAGCATCGTTGTCGGGCCCAATGTGAACACACTGACCCTGTCTAGATTGCATCGCTGGACCCTTGGTCAGGCAGTGACCTTTTTTGACAATGATTTTGCGGGACGTATCGCGCAGAAGGAAATGCAAACCAGCCGCGCCGTGATGGATATCACCGTTGAGGGGCTGAACACGATTGTGTTCGCGCTCGCTTCGATCACTGCGTCAGTCGTGATGCTCACGACGATAGACTGGCGCATTGCGCTGCTGCTGCTTACATGGCTGGCCGGGTATCTGCTGTTCATCGCGGCGTGGTTGCCGAAGGTTCGCGCGCGGGCGGCAAAGCGCGCCGGGGCGCGGGCGGCCGTTTCAGGGCAGGTCGTGGACACAGTATCGAACATGCGCACTGTCAAGCTGTTCGCAAATGACCGACTTGAGGATGACAAAGCCCTCGAAGGCATGGGCCATTACCGGGACCGGGCGATGGAGTTCGGCTATGTATCGACGTTCTTCCGCCTGCTGCTGATGACCATTGCAGGGCTGGTGCCTGCGGTGTTGGTCGGGTCAACCTTGTGGTTCTGGCAAGCGGGCATTGCCACCACCGGCGACATTGCGGCCACCGGGGCCATTGCGATCCGAATTGCACAGATGACCGGCTGGGTGAGTTTCACGCTGATGAGCATTTACGCAAGTCTGGGCGAGGTCGAAGATGGAATGCGCACCCTCGCGCCTGCCCACACATTGCAAGATGCGCCGGGGGCACGGTCATTGCCTGCGGGGGCGGCCGATGTGACATTTGAGCGTGCGAGTTTCGCGTATGGCCAGACTGTGGGCGGTGTTCGCGGGATCGATCTGACCATTCGCAAGGGGGAGAAGCTGGGGCTCGTGGGTGCGTCCGGGGCGGGCAAATCCACACTAGTCAGCCTTTTGTTGCGCCTGCATGACGTACAAGACGGCCGGGTTCTGGTCGGCGGGCAAGACGTGCGCGATGTGACCCAAGCCAGCCTGCGCAGGCAGGTTGCCATGGTCACGCAGGAAACTGCGATGTTCAATCGGTCAGCTCGTGACAACATCCTCTATGGCCGCACAGATGCCACCGAGGCAGAACTCCACGACGCCGCCCGCAAGGCAGAGGCGTCGGAATTCATAGCCCAATTGAAGGATCACGCCGGGCGCACCGGGTATGACGCGCATTTGGGCGAGCGCGGGGTCAAACTGTCGGGTGGGCAGCGTCAGCGAATTGCCCTTGCCCGTGCGATCCTGAAAGATGCGCCGATCCTTGTGCTGGACGAGGCGACAAGTGCGTTGGACAGCGAAGTCGAAGCCTCGATCCAGTCCGCGCTGGAGCGGGTGATGGAGGGTAAGACGGTTCTGGCCATTGCCCACCGGCTCAGCACGCTTGCCCGCATGGACCGAATTATCGTGATGGAGCAGGGGCAGATCGTCGAAGAAGGCACCCATGAAGCGCTGTTGTCGCGCGGCGGGGTCTATGCGCGATATTGGCACCGTCAGTCCGGCGGGTTCATCGCAGCAGCCGAGTAGGCTTGCCCGCACGCCCACCGGCCTGTAACGCGGCGGCATGAATGACATCACGATAGAACGATTGGGCCATCAGGGCGACGGCATCGCCGCCGGGCCAGTTTTCGCAGCACGCACGTTGCCCGGAGAGGTGATTACCGGCGAGGTGATCGGC
>NZ_SMZO01000015.1 GCF_004358675.1 Meridianimarinicoccus aquatilis
GAGCAATCCAGATGTATCGCACCGGGCGACATCACCGGCAGGATCTCCGACGCGACACTGCGCAAGATATTGCCGTTGGGAAGCATGGTGATCACGACCTCTGCCCCGGTGGCGGCAGCCGCCGCTCCATTGCACATGCGGATCCCATCAGGCGCTTGCGCAGATGGATCGAACCCAGCCACATCATGGCCAGCCGCCAGCAGATTGGCCGCCATCGGACCGCCCATATTGCCAAGTCCAATGAAACCAATCTTCATGCTGCGTCCCTCGTCAATTTCAACTCATTCGGTCCCAAGGTATCAAGCATCGCTTTGATTTCTGCATCCGGCACCGGGCCCAATAACCCATGTCCCCAGCGCGGGGTGCGATCCTTGTCGATTACCGCGGCGCGGACACCTTCCAAGAAATCGCCCTTCGCCATTGCGCGATAGGTGAACCGGTATTCCAAGCCCAACGCTGCCGCCATATCTGCCCGTGGATCGGCACGTAACCGCCCAAGCATCTCAACGGTGCAGGCCAAGGCCAGCGGGCTTCCACGTTTCAATGCTGCAAGGGTTCGTTCGGCCCACTCGTCGCCACGCGCCTCAAGATTTGCGACGATACCGCCGAGATCGGCTGCCGCGAAACACGCGTCGATCGCAGGCAGATCCGGCCCCAAGCCAGGCTCAGGCGCAGGAAGCGCGGCTTTGCGCAAATGAGAAATATCGCCTGTGTCGCACAACAACGCGACCAACCCTGGCCAGCTTGCCTCGGGAATGAAGTGATCCGCAAACCCGGCAAGGATCGCATCGCTCGGTCCCATCCGCGCTGCGGTCAACCCAAGGTACGGACCAAGAGCACCGGGCGCCCGCGCCAGCATCAAAGAGCCTCCCACATCCGGGACCAATCCAATGCCGACCTCTGGCATCGCAATACGGCTGCTTTCACCAACGACCCGGTCGGACCCATGACACCCGATGCCCACACCGCCGCCCATGGTATACCCTTGCAAGAGGCTCACAACTGGCTTGGGATACGACGCCAACAGCAGATTCAGCCGGTACTCATCGCGCCAGAAACGGCGCCCATGTTCGAAATCGCCCGCCCGCCCTGTTTCGTACAACTCGGCAATATCACCGCCGGCGCAGAACGCCTTTTGACCCACTGCATCAATCACCACAACGTCGACAGCCGCATCATCGGCCCAACCCTGCAGCGCTGCGTCAATGTCCAGAACCATGTCATAGGTCAGCGCATTCAGCGCAGAAGCACGGTCCAACGTGATACGGCCCGCGCGCCCATCGATCCGGACCACCGCGCCGCTCATGTACCGCGCCCAACCAGCTGGCGCGCCACAATCAGGCGCATGATTTCATTAGTTCCTTCTAAAATCTGATGTACCCGCAAGTCCCGCACAATCTTTTCAATTCCGTAATCCGCCAAATAGCCATATCCGCCGTGTAACTGCAGGCAACTATCCGCGACCGCGCTCCCCGTTTCAGTGACGAACTTCTTGGCCATCGCGCACGCATAAGTAGCATCAAACGCCTGAGTGTCCAACTTCCAAGCAGCCTGTCGAAGCATCACTCGGGCGGCCTGCAGGTCGATCTCGGCCTCGGCCAATCGAAATTGCAAAGCCTGAAACTGATCAAGCGGTTTTCCGAATGCCTTCCGCTCACGCATATAGGCAAGCGTCGCTGTCATCGCCGCCTGCGCCGCCCCAAGCGAACACGCCGCAATGTTCAACCGACCTCCGTCCAGACCCGCCATCGCGTAGGAAAAGCCCCGCCCCTCATCACCCAACAGGTTGCCCGCTGGCACACGGCACCCATCGAACTGAACGGCGCGGGTGGGTTGCGACCGCCAGCCCATCTTATCCTCAAGCGCGCCAAAGCTCAGACCCGGCGTGCCGTCTTCTACGACAAATGCGGAAATACCCGATGCACCCTCTGCGCCGGTCCGCGCCATGACGATATACGCATCCGAATAGCCTGCTCCCGAGATGAAGGCTTTCGACCCGTCCAAAACGAACATGTCCCCATCCCGCACCGCGCGGGTGCGCAGCGCTGCCGCATCTGACCCACTTCCGGGTTCGGTCAGGCAATACGAAAGAACGCAGTCCATCGAAACGGCGCGCGGCAACAACCGCGCCCGCAGGTCGGGCGCAGCATGACGCGCCAACATCGCTGCACACATGTTATGGATCGACAGAAAGGCTGCCACCGATGCACAGGCCGCACTTAGACCCTCAAAAACCAATGTGGCATCCAAACGCGACAAGCCAGACCCGCCGTCGTCTTCGCCCACATACAGGCCGCCAAATCCAAGCTGCGCCAAGTCGGGCCAAAGAGACCGCGGAATAGTGCCCGCAGTTTCCCATTCGCGGGCGAAAGGGGCAATACGGTCGGCACCGAAATCAGACGCCAACTCGAAAATTGCTGCCTGTTCTTCGCTTAATGCGAAATCCATAACTGCTCCCTGACGGGCCTATTCCGACCCTTGTTAGAAAAGTGGTATTTCATATTTTTTCACAAGTCCATCGGGCTACTTTTTTCTAATGCACGCGCATAACCGACACTGAGCCAAGTAAAGTGCACTATTTTCACGCTGCTAGGTCTGGATACGACATGACCTTGTCGCTATTGTGCCATCATCCAAGGCAGAGACGCCAAAAAGTACAACCAACAGGGGAACCACATGAATTTTAAAATTGCGTCCGCAGCACTGTTTGCGGCGATGTCCACGAGTGCGGCACATGCCGAGTGCGGCGAAGTTACCATGACGGAAATGAACTGGGCCTCCAGTGCCGTTGTGACCAGCGTTTCCAAGTTCCTGATGGAACAAGGGTATGGTTGTACCGTGCAGGCGGTTCCGTCCTCGACCGTTCCGGCCCTTGTGTCCGTTGCCGAAACCGGCAAGCCCGACATTGTGTCAGAACTCTGGATCCTTGGCGCGCCGACCTACCAGTCCATGCAGGACGAAGGCGTGATTACCACCCTGACCGACGTTCTGTCCGATGGCGGCAATGAAGGCTGGTGGGTTCCCAAGTACCTCGTTGACGAGCATCCCGAACTGGCGACCGTCGAAGGCGTATTGGCCAATGCCGAGTTGCTGGGTGGCCGCTTCCACTCCTGCCCCGATGGCTGGGCGTGCAAATTCACCAACGATGACCTGACCCGCAATTTTGGCCTGACCGAAAATGGGTATGAAATCTTCATCCACGGTTCCGGCGAAACGTTGGCAACATCGTTGGCATCGGCTTACGAAAGCAAAGAGCCTTGGATCGGCTACTACTGGTCGCCGACGTCGCTTCTCGGCAAGTATGAAATGGTCGCCGTTGACCAAGGCCCCTATAACGAAGAGGTCTTTGAATGCGCGGCAAACCCGGAATGCACCGCAGAAGGTCTGTCCGGCTGGCCCGTCGGACCCGTCAAAACCGTTGTGACCAACGATTTCGCGGATCGTGAACCCGACATCGCGGCCCTGATGACCAATGTGTCTTTCACCAACGCCCAAATGGGTGACGTCCTTGCATGGAAAGAAGCTAACAACGCCAGCAACGACGAAGCCGCAGTCTACTTCCTGACCACCTATTCCGATGTATGGCCTGCTTGGTTGAACGACGAAGCTCGCGAAAAGCTTTCGGCCCTGATCCAGTAAGACCAACAAAGGCCCCCGGCGTCGCGCGCACCGGGGGCCTCTTCACATGCGCCACTCTATAAATTTCTTCTGATCGGCGCGTTCTCTACATAAAACGGGAGCCCGGCATCACCGGGCTTATGGAAAGCTTGCGCTTTACCAATGCTCAGATGAACGACGTTCTGGTTTGGCACCAAGATAATGACACCAGCAACGAAGAAGCTGCGGTGTATTTCCTTACCTCCTATCCAGACGTTTGGTCCCAATGGCTAAGCGACGAAGCGCGTGCAAAACTGGCCGCGCTCCTGTGATTTTCTGATATCGTCGGGTTGCCGTTTTAACAGCACTCCGACTTCACGTAAGCGGCGAAAGCCAGCGAGAGGCACCTGACATATGGCATTCTACGACCAATTATTCGACACGCTTGGCCTACGCGCTTGGTGCGATGCGGGGGGAACAGGCGGCGGCCCGATGACAATGGCGGAGCTGCTTGCCAAAAGTTCCGGCAATTCCGGTGCCGAAGAGAAGCCGACGCCCCTGCTTGAAACACCATTCCCATCCCTGGATGCGCTCAACGCTGCTTGCCCAAGCGTGACACGGACACGGGACATGACAGACGGGGTCGAAAATGCCTTCCTCGCCATTAAGGACCCGCTCAAATTCGTGCTTGACCCGATCACCCAGCCCCTGAGCTGGGCACTGAACGGATCGCTCGAAATGTTTGAAACGATCCCGTGGTTTATCTTGATCCCCCTCCTCGGCCTGCTTGTCTGGTACGCCGCGCGCTCAATGGCGCTGGTGGCTTTCGTCATCGGGTCATTTCTGTTTCTCGGATTGATCGACCACTACATCTACGCCGTCCAAACGCTGTCGATCATCTTTGTCTGCACGCTCATATGTATCGCACTCGGAGTACCCATAGGCATCGCCATGTCGCGATCTGATACGATGCAACGTATCTCGATCCCGATCCTCGACATGCTTCAGACGCTGCCCACATTCGTTTACCTGATCCCGCTGATCTTCCTGTTCTCGGTTACAGAGCCGAAACTCTACGGTATCGCCATCATTCTCTACGCGATCGTGCCTGTGGTGCGCCTGACGGACCTTGGCATTCGCCTTGTGGACAAGGACGTGATCGAAGCTGCCGACGCCTTCGGGATGACCGACCGCCAGAAACTCTGGGGCGTACAGGTGCCGCTCGCGCTGCCCAACATCATGGCGGGCGTCAACCAGACCATCATGATGAGCCTCGCGATGGTCGTCATTGCAAGCCTCGTATCGGCCCCGGGCCTCGGCGTGCTGGTGCTGCGCGGTATTCGTAACCTCGAACTCGGCGTCGGCCTCGTATCCGGTTTTGGCATCGTGCTTCTGGCGGTTCTTCTTGACCGCGTGACCAAGGCGGCCCTCGGCCGCATCAATAAAAGCCAGAAGGCCTGATATGTCCGATACACCGATTATTTCGATTAAAGGCCTCTACAAGATCTTTGGCAAAGATCCGCAATCCGTCATCGACCTTGTCAAGAACGGCATGGGCAAGGATGAACTCCTGGAAAGGCACGGCCATGTGCTTGGCCTGCGCGACATCAATATCGACATGTCGCCGGGCAAGATCACCGTCATCATGGGCCTGTCCGGGTCGGGCAAATCCACACTGATCCGCCACCTGAACAGGCTGATCGACCCCACTGCCGGCGAAGTCATCGTCGCCGGCGAAGATGTGCTGACCTACGACGAAGCACGCCTGCGGACATTGCGCCGGGAAACCATGTCGATGGTGTTTCAGAAATTCGCCCTGATGCCCCACCGAACGGTTCTGCAAAATGCGGGCATGTCCCGGATCGTGCGCGGACAAGACCAGGAAACCGCCGACCGCGAAGGCGCCAAATGGCTCGACAGGGTGGGCCTTGGTGGCAACCACGGACAATACCCCCACCAGCTTTCGGGTGGCATGCAGCAACGCGTGGGCATCGCCCGCGCGCTGTCATCCGACAGCCCCATCATGCTGATGGACGAAGCGTTCTCTGCTCTCGATCCGCTGATCCGAACCGACATGCAAGACCTGCTTCTCGAACTGCAAGAAGAGCTTCACAAGACCATCGTTTTCATCACCCATGATCTAGACGAAGCGCTGAAACTTGCCGACCACCTTGTGATCCTCAAGGACGGCGCGATCGTGCAGCAGGGCGAGCCGCAGCATATCCTGCTCAACCCGGCAGATCCCTACATCGAAGACTTCGTAAGCGACATCAACCGCGCCCGCGTGCTTCGGGTGCGATCGGTCATGCAGCCATGGCAACCGAACCAACACGCCTTCGCAGGCACGGTTGATCAAAACGATACGCTCGAACATCTGATCGAATTGTCCGGAGGGGACACCAACTTTACCTACAAGGTGGAAAGCAAAGGGCACGAGGTCGGCATCCTTGAAATGCGCGACCTGGTGCGCGCACTGGTTCCCGCACGCCCGGCAAACGGCGATGGTCCAGCGGCGCGATAGCCCACCAAAGCGGTCTTAACGGCACATTCACTTACATATGCAAACTTGCGCATGATCCAGCTTAATGAGCCTCATGCGCAAGTTCCCACCTCTTTCCAACCTTCTCGGCGCAGCCTGCCTCGCGCTTCTGCCCGCATGGGGCCATGCCAGCGCGCTTGCGCCTTTCGACTCCGCCGTGGAGTCGCTTCTGGGGTTCACAACCTTCACATTTGAATTCACCGAACAAGACGCCACATCACAGGTCGCCGTCTCACTTGTCGAAGAGATAGACCTTTATCAAACCGCTCTGCGCTTCTCCGACACAGATTTGCCCCCTGCCCCGCTGATGCAAGACGCGCCGCAATTATCGTCCGGGTCTATCGGGCTTGCCATGGCCGGGTTCGTGGGCAACCTGACGAACCTCTCAACCTACGATTCCGTGCGTGTCGTGTTCAGCTTCGACTTACTCATGCCAATACAGGCGATCACAAGCGGCCTATCAAACCCCGCACTCGGTGCAGGCAATGATACAGGTCTGTCGCGTACTTTTGATCGTGTTAAGGCGCGCGGCTATCCGGGGCGCAACAACCAAGCCGGGCACTTCATAGCGTCCCCAAGTTTCCCACGCTTCACAACCACATCAGCCGATGGCACCGTTACTCTGGCGCCGGGTGAAAAGATCACCGTTGTCATCGCTGATTTGTTCCAGCCCATGCCAAATGCCCCGCAGCTTTTCACCCCGCCTCAAACTACCGCTGAGCGACCTTCCCCAGTGGCATCCACACCCCCTGCCCCATCTGCGGTGCCCTTACCCGCCACGCTCTGGTCGCTGCTGCTGGGGCTGGCGGTACTGTGCCGGAAGCGACCGGGCTGATCTTGTTCAGCGAAGCCCGGTCTCTTCAAGCAAGCCTTTGCGTTTCGCCTCATAGTAATAACCGCGCGAGTACCACTTTACCGCATCATCCTGATCACCATCCGCAACCAACCATGCGCCTTTTAAATATCGCACCGCATATTCAAGATTGGTCTCCGCATCCAACAGTCCGCTCGGTGGTCCCCGATATCCCATTGTCGCAGCAGTCTGTGGCAGTATCTGCATCAACCCGTAATAAGGCCCGTTCCGCGCCCAAGGACGGTGTGTACTTTCGCGGATGACCACCCGCTGAACCAACGATACAGGCACCTCATGCTTTGCCGCTGCTGCTTCTATTTGCTGTCGCAGTTCAGGCGTCTCGTTGGGATGAAGCGGCGATGGGTCCACAAAGCCAGTTGGCGAGGTGCCACCGCACCCAGCCAATAAGACCAACGCGAGCCCCGCTACCGCAAGACCCAACTTGGCTTTGTGCAATTTAGCCCAGCCGCGCATCGAATGCTTCAAAGATAGGGTCAGTCCAATTCGTCGCCAACACGTTTGCCGCTTCGGCCCGCAACGACACCACCTCAATCCGAGTTCCGTTCCCTTCTGGGCGGATGAATACCGAAACATCTTCGCCATAGCTGATCAACGTTGGGCCATGCTGCGCAAGCACCACACCACGCGCCTGATCGACTGATACAACGTCGAGACCAGCCGCGCCGACAGCCTCACCAGCAATGGCCCAAACAGAGGCCGGTGGCGCAGCATAGACACGTGCCACCCCTGTTCCTTCGGCGCTCGCCGCGTCGGACAGTGTAGTGCATCCAGCAAGGCCAAGACCGCCCCCCGCCAAAAGAAAGAGGCTGGCCCTTCGTGTTAGTCCATCCTGTCGCATCCGGTCTTTCGCTCTTTTGCCTTCACACCTTTAAGCTATCCTGATTGGTGCATTGGTTTCTAGGGCTCAATCTTTCGCGATGCATATCATAGGCGGATTTGCGCAATAAACCCGGCTACAGGTCAGCCAATACGCAAAAGCACCCGTTTACAGGAGAAGCAGCGATACAAAGGCACCCATTTTCAGGACAAGCACTCAACACGTAAGTACCCACTTACGGGACGCTTCTAACCTCCAGTTATCACGCCCTTTTTTCTACAGATCCAGCCCAAAAGTACCCACTTACAGGACAGCCTTTTGTATTTGGGAACCCATTTGCGGGACATTGATTGATTGGATCGATTTCACTCTGTGAGCTAAAGAATCCAGATCGTAGAATGCGCAATAGTCGAAAATTAAACATTTTGCGCACTCCGTTGATCCATTGATGTGCGGGTTTCGCCGCGAAACGCATAATCTAGCGCGGTTCCAAAAGTCTCTTGATCTCGAACATGACCGTATCAACAAGTTCGCCATCAATTTGCCGACCTTCCAGCCGAATGTAATACCCTTTGGTGTCGCTCTCCCGTCGGATCGAAATGCCGTTTTCTAGGTGATAAATGCCAACACCATCGTCAGGTCGCTTCTCAGGTGCAGATCTGCGAGGGCGCCCTCCTCGCTTCGGCTCTCGCGTTTCGGCCTCGGCAATTTCGACGATGGGCTCAAGCAGGGCCCATTCTTCCACCGGGTCCACACCCTGCCCTGTGGCCAAAGCTTCCCTCAGCCGCCCCGCCAGCCCTGCCCGCAAGGCAGACGCCAGCCGCAACCCGGCCCTCTCAGAAAGGTGCTCGGGGAAAGACAGCATGTCACCCAGTTCCTCATGGACCAGTGCAAACGATCTGATCTTGGATCGCTTCGCCTTGCTGGCCGCATGAAAAAGGCCATTGACCGCCTGCTCGACCGTTTCAAATGCGCCTTGCTGAACCGACAAAACACCCACCCTGCCCCGCTCATATGGCGTAAGATCAGCGCGTATTTCGTTCTCTTCCACCATCGCCAGAAATGCAGCGCCAACATTGCCAGGATGGCGCAGGATGACCTTGACCCGCCCATAGGCGGCATTCGCTGTCTCGGCCTCTAGCGCCCGCAAAGCGGCCAGTCGCCGAAACCCAGAAAGCAGGCCATACCGAGGCCCATCCCCAGGATCCACAATCTCGAATACTTCCAAAGGAAGTCGCAGTCCATTCAAGGAAATGGACGCTTTCAACTCGCCCATGGCTTCCGGATCCATGACCAACCGATCGCGGCTCAATTCGTCTGCAATGATGTCGGCCGTCGGAATTTCAAGCAAGATCAGACCTTCGGCTTCTGCCTGTCTGAGCCGCTCCGCATCCCGTTTATCACGGGCAGCTTCTGCTCGCATATGCGTGGTTTCCGTCGGCGTGAGCGATGCCGCCTCCGCGGCCACCTGTGCAATCGGCGGCATCATTCCAGATGCACTCATCGATGGTTTCGCCGCGAAACCATCTTCCAAACTCTTCAATTCTTCCGCCGAAGGTGCCGTGAGTTTTGTACGTCGTGCCATGTATCAGCCCCTTATTCTGCCGCCGCTTCGTCGGCCTTAGCCAACTGCTCATCCCGCCACCACGACCCGATCAGGATCTCTTTCAACTCGGCATAGGTTCGGTCGAAAGCTTCACGCCCACGAACGTAAGTTTCGCGGTTGAATTCACGATAGTCCGCTTCGTATATGCCGTTGACCTGCTCGCCAGCTTGCCCAACCAACGCCGTGAATTCCTGACGGTGCGCATTCATGAAGTCACCGAAATACGCCTGAATGACATTCGCCAGATCACTCTGCTGGTTCGCATCGAAACGGGTGATGAGGGTTCGAACCACATCCCATTCAAACTTCACTTCATCAATCCCAGCAGCCCTCCGCGCCGCATTTTCACCGTCTTCTATGGACGCGAATGTAGAATAGAGCATGTCAAAAAACCGACCCGTACTGTCGAATTCGAGAAACGACGCGCCCAAAGGCACCAACAGAATATCGGCCGCCGCAAGAGCGTTGATTGTGAGATAACCAAGAGCAGGCGGAGTATCGAGCAGGACAATGTCGTATTGAGATAGAAGGTTCTCATCTTCCAAGAAATTCGTAAGAGCGTCCCACAGCGCCCAACGACGCAAATGCATCCGCCAGACAGGTATCTGAAATTCAGCCCAATAGAGGTTTAGCTGAGCGCCGATCAGGTCGATATTCGGCCAATGGGTCGGCTGCACAATATCCCCTGCGGTGATGTTCAATGCTTCGGTCAGCGTTTCATCAAGGGGCAGGGTGGCCTCACCTTGCGCTGCGCGAACCTCGTTTTCCTCTATGACTTGCCGCGCATAGTCTTTGGCAATCAAAGGAAAAACGGTTTTCCATTCGTCCGGAACCTGTCCGCCCATGATCGACGTCATCGACCCTTGGCTATCGAGATCAATCACCAAGACACGATAGCCATCCAACGCTGCAGACATTGCAAGATGTGCGGCTGTGGACGTCTTGCCAACACCCCCTTTGAAGTTCGCAACAGCAACAACTTTGGCAGGCAATCCCTTTGGCTTGTAAGGGCGATATTCTTTGCTTGCAGCACCGCCTTCGGCAAAGTGGTTTCGCAGCGTAATAACCTCTTCCAGAGTGAACCATTTTGAACCGCTCGCGCCTTCGCCTTGAGGCAGTTCAGGGTTCTGTTTCAAGACGCGCCGCAAGTGGGCGGGCGCAACCGGAATCAGATATCTGCATATTTCCCATGTCGAAAACTTACGGAGGCGTTTTCGGCCATCTGGCGCATAACCGCGCTTTGCCAAATCTTCACGACCACGTGCGGCGAAAGCAGCGGCTTTCGCGAATCGGGCGGTATCGCTAGGCTTAGGCAGACGCTCGGCTGCCGCCTTTGGATCCAAGTTGAAATAGGGCGGTGGAGGGAGGTCGGATTTTTTGTTCATTGCTTACTCGCATGTTTTGCCTGTTACGCTGTGTGCGACGTTTCTTATGATTTGCGCTGAGTATCACACATCACATGTCTTGATGGAATTGCGTTATTTGATCGGATGTTGGGTTTCTTGGAGCGCAAGGTTTCGCCGCGAAACCCTAAAAACCAAAGAGAATAGGTAATTTGCGACCCATATAGCTTTAGGAATCTATCAGATCTTTAGAAGCTTTAGGAAGGCAATAATGTTCTATACCAATACCTTACAGGCATCTCGGTATCCGTATGCGGGAGCAATGGTATCCATCCACAGGACCACAGGGGCCTGTATTCAGGAAGAAGAGGTCTGATTCACGGTCTGACGTGGTTCCGTTTACAGGAACGCTGATATTGTTGTCATTTTTGTCTAGCGTGGACAAATGGAGGTTGGCCTTTGTCGCGCATTGGCTGAACGCCTCTCCTTTAAGTGCCTAAATACGGGATATATTCTGATCAATACAGGCTTTGGGTGAGAAGTCTGTCATCCTGAAAATGGGTACCTACAAGAGACTTGCCGGAAGGTGCCTAATCTGCCAGACTTTTTGCAATACGGTGGCAAAAGATCACCTTCGAGCAGCAGTATCAGGAACAGGCATATGCCAAGCGAAGCGATCGCAGGAGAAATACCTGCGGAGAAACTCACGGGGCCATTGCGCCGTGCGTCGGTCAAAAAGAACGTGGCTGCCATTCATGTGTCTGGCAAACTGACTTTGCTACAGCGCAAGCTTAGCAATGTGCTTTTGTTGAACGCCTATGATGATCTCGCGACGCGGCCCACGCACCGCATTGATGCGCGGACGTTGTGTTTGATGATCGGCTACAATTCGAATGATATGGAAACGTTGAAGGCTAGCTTGCGCGGTCTCGCTGAAACGGTGGCTGAATGGGATATGCTGGGCGAAGACGGCCAGCAGGAATGGGGTGTTTCGGCGCTTTTGTCCTATGCCAAATTGAAAGCGGGAATTTGCGAGTATGCGTATTCTCCGGCACTGGCGGCGAAGTTGCATGACCCCAAAGTGTTCGCTTTGATCAACCTGAATATTCAGCGACGTTTTGCGAGCGGCCATGCTTTGGCGCTGTATGAGAACTGCTATCGGTTTGTCCGTACAGGCAGCACCGGGTGGTGGGATCTGGGATTATTCCGTCGCCTGATGGGGGTGGATGGCTCGAGCTATTACGAGACATACAAACACCTGAATGCTAAGATCATCAAACCGGCTGTGACCGAGGTGAACAAGACGAGCAACATTCTGGTCACTCCGGAAGTTCGGAAACTGGGGCGCACGGTTACGGACATTCGCTTCAAGATCAAGTCGAACCCGCAGTTGGCGATGGTCGATATGGACGCCGGAGACGCGGTACGCCACGGCGCAGTTTATGACAGCTTGCGAAGCCTGGGTGTGAGTGACCGCTTGGCACGGCAATGGATTTCGGAACACGGCGAAGGCTTTGTTGCCGAGAAGCTCGCCTATGTCGGACGGCAGGCGCATGTCAAAAGTCCCGTTCGGTATCTGACGGCGGCTATTCGTGATGGGTTTTCAGAAACCGCAGATGATAGTGGTCAGGTTAAACCCTCTGCCGAACAGGTCTTGGTTGCGGCCGTTCGAAGAGTGGATGAAGAGGCTCGCGAAGAAGCAGAAAAGGCCCGCGATGCGGCATTGTCAGAAGAGCGGCGAGATCGTGCAGCGCGGATGGCGCGGGTCAGGGATGCGGCGGCGGCACGCACGCCGACGCAGCGAGATGCCGACAAACGGTTGTTCTTGTCTGGTCTGAAAGATCCGTTGGAGCGCGAAGACTTTGGCCGTTTCGGGTGGGGATCAGCGCTGAACGCGCGGGCGATCTTTGCGTTCTGGCTTGAAATGCAGCCGGGCATATTTGATGGGCTGTAATCGCATCGCGAAGTAGTGTGCAAAAGGCGGAAAATATGCGCGTTGAGCGTGGAGTGTTTTGAACAAAAATTGCGATAACATCTGACATTTTCAGCAACCAAGCCTTAATCGGTGCGGACTAGTCTGCCCATGTTCAAGGTTGGAGGGTGTGTTGGATCACGAAATGACAGAAGCCGCGCGGATTGTTGCCTGGCGGTTGCGCCGACCGTCGCTGGCGCCGGTTCGGATCGCTCTGTTGGCGGCCTTGGCCGAAGGGTGCGGGTTATTTTTAGCGTCTTGGTTTGCGCAATTTTCGGCCGTGCAGGGGTTTTCTGGCTGGTCGGGCGTGATGTGGTCGGTGATGTTTGTTGGCTGGGCGGTGCCGCTGAGTGCCAGTTTCAGTGGATACAGGTTGGATCGATTGTTGAAACCGGGGCAGGGGGGTCTTCCTGCGGCAGGCGCAGTTTGCGGTGCGGCTCTTGTTGTGGAGTTTGTTGGGGGACCGGGTCTTGTCATCGTTGCGGGAAGCTTGCCTGCGATGATTGCCTTGCGGTTCGGGTTGGCCCCGGCGGCAGGCTGGGCTGTTGAACAGGGCCTCACAGAACGACGGGCGGTTCTGGTCGGTGGCGGCGAGGGGGCCGCGCGCTTGATCCGGGGGCTTGCTGAGCGTGCGGATAATGACATTCGGATTTGTGGCATCTTCGATGATCGCGCCGGCGACCGATCGCCAGACGCGGTGCTGGACGTGCCCAAAATTGGCCGCTTTGATGACTTGGTTGTGTTTTGCCGACAGGCGGAAATTGACATGATTATCATGACATTGCCGCCTGAAGCGGAAACGCGCATCGCGGCTTTGTTGACGCAGTTCAAAGTTTTGCCGGTGCCGGTGCATTTGTCCGCGTTCAGTCGGGACTATCGTTTTGAGGACGGCCCCGATGGGCTGAGTGCCTTGTTGCCCGCCAGTTTTCGCCCGGAACGGCGGCTCCTGAAGCGCGCCTTTGATCTGTCGATTGCAAGCTTGCTGCTTGTTGTTCTGGCTCCGGTTCTGGCAATTGTCGCGGTGTTGATACGATTGGACAGCCCGGGCCCGGTGTTTTTCCGTCAGGTCCGCCATGGTTTTAACGATCGGCCGATCCGGGTCTGGAAATTTCGATCCATGTATCATGATCAGGCAGATGCCGCGGCGATGCGCGTGGTGGTTCGGGGGGATCCCAGGGTGACCCGTGTGGGGAAATTCTTGCGCAAGTCGTCGTTGGATGAGTTGCCTCAGTTGTTCAACGTCTTCGGAGGGACCCTGTCTTTGGTCGGGCCGAGGCCCCATGCGGTTGCGGCACAATCGTCACGTCAAGAAGCGTTTGACAGGATCGTGGATGGGTATTCGGCGCGTCACCGGTTGCCGCCTGGCATCACCGGTTGGGCGCAGGTCAATGGATGGCGCGGGGAAGTGGATGATCCGGAAAGCTTGAGGGCCCGATTTGCCCATGACCTGTTCTACATCGAAAATTGGTCGTTGTGGTTTGATCTTGCCATACTCGTGCGGACACCGATCAGCCTATTTGATACGCGGAGGGCGTATTGAAGGCGGTCATATTTGCCATGAGGGTTATTGCGGCGCATTACGCGTCGCTGACCTCTCGCCGGACCCCCCTTAGGCGGCGTGCAAATGCGATGCAAAAGGCGATAGTCAGGACCAGCACAATTGTCGGGGCAGGGGCGCTGTCCAGATAGAAGCTTGCATAGGTTCCCAAAAAGTTTGCTCCGAATGTGATTGCGACGGCGAGAATGAGCATTCTTTCGAAGCGCCGGGTCAGAAGGAATGCGATTGCGCCCGGTGAAATCAGTAGCGCGATCGCAAGGATCAAGCCTACAGACGACAAGGTCGCAACGATCGTGGCGGATAGAGCCGTCAGCAATCCGTAATGCAACCAAACTGTGCGCAGCCCGCACGCCTTGGCTTGGGCGGGGTCAAACGCGTGAAGCAGAAGGTCTCGCCATTTTAGTATGAGTCCCAGTGTAACAGCCAAGGCGATCAAACCAGACGTCCAGAGATCTTCCGCACCTATGCCAAGCATATTGCCGTACAGAATGTGGTTGAGATGTTGATCGCTTGGAAAAGCGACGAACAAGATGATGCCAACGCCGAACATCCCAGAGAACACCACCCCCATGACGGTGTCTTGCTTGAGGCGGCTGCCATCGGCAAGAAACCCGGTGAGCAGTGCGCACACCATTCCCGCGCCGAAGGCACCGACTATCAAGGGCAACCCCGCCAACCAAGCCAGGACGATGCCCGGCAGTACGGCATGACTGACGGCGTCGCCCATGAGCGACCAACCCTTGAGCACAAGAAAACAGGACAATATCGCCAGCGGCGGCGCAATTATCGCACCGATGAGAAACGCATTCTGCATGAAGGGCAGTTGAAATGGCAGAAGTGCGGCGTCGATCATTGCGAGGGACCTTCACAAGCATCGGGGTTCACGAGCCCCGGGGTGGCACGCAGTGCGTCGGCTGCCCGTCGCCGGGCGGCGAGCCAACCATGTTTCGGAGCAAAGAAGTAGACCAGTAAAAAGATCAAGGTTTGCAGAGCGACGATAATGCCGCCAGTTGCGCCATCGAGAAAATAGCTTGCATATGCACCGAAGAAACACGTGAGCACGCCAATCGAGACGCTGACCATAATCAGTCTGGGGAAACGGTCGCAAAGCAGATAGGCGGTCGCGCCGGGGGTGACGACCAATGCAATCACCAAAAACGCGCCGACGGTTTGCATGGCCGCGACAGTCGCCGCCGCCAAGAGCGTGAAGAATATGCCGCGCAACAGGCCGGGGTTCAGGCCGATGGTACGGGCGTGGTTTTCATCGAAGAACACAACCATGAGATCGCGCCACTTGGCCAAGAGGACCCCGAGCGATACGCCTCCGATGAGGACCAACTGCAGCGTATCACTTGGTGTGATGGCCAAGATGTTGCCCATAGTGATCGCTTGAAGATCGACCGAAACGGGGTTGAGCGATACCATGAACAGCCCTAGCCCAAAGAAGGACGTAAATATCAGCCCGATGATGGCGTCTTCTTTCAGCCCCGAGCGCTGGTTCAGGAACAGCATGGCCGCTGCCGCCAATCCGCCCGAGAGAAACGCGCCTGCCGCAAAGGGCAGACCGAGCATATAGGCACCGGCCACACCTGGAACGATGGCATGGCTGAGCGCGTCGCCGATCAGCGACCAACCCTTGAGCATAAGATAGGCGGACAAAAAGGCACAGACACCGCCGACCAGCGCCGATACCCACATTGCAGTTGCCATATAGGTGTAACTGAATGGTTCAAGCAGGAGGTCAATCATGGCGTTTTGCCGTGTCAGAGCGGGCAGGGGGATCGACCAGAGGCATGCCAGCTGGCTTTCCGCCATATGTCACAAAAGGCCGTTCATCGTCGGTCATGACCCTGATCCGGCGGGGGTCGTCATCATCATGCAGGTCTTCCCCGCCAATGGTGAAGTGTCGCAAGACGCCGCCGAAAGCCCGTTCCAGGTTGTCGCGGGTGAAAATTTGGTCTGTCAGGCCATAGGCCAGAACGGTGCCCTTGACCAAAACAGTTCGGTCACAAAACTCTGGAACCGATCCCAGATTATGTGTGGAGACCAACATCACGCGGCCCTCGCTGCGCAAGTCGCGCAGCAGCTCGGTAATTTGTTCTTCGGTCTTTACATCGACACCAGTGAACGGCTCATCGAGCAGGATGACCGAGGCATCCTGGGCCAGGGCACGTGCAAGGAACACACGTTTACGTTGGCCGCCCGACAGCTCGCCAATTTGGCGATGGCGAAAATCGCTCATGTTGACACGCTCAAGTGCCGCGTCGACAGCAGCGTGGTCAGTGGTGCGGGCCCGGCGGAAGAACCCCATGTGGCCATACCGACCCATCATGACAACGTCTTCCACCAGTACCGGAAAAGACCAATCCACCTCTTCCGCTTGCGGTACATAAGCGACGAGATTTTGGCGCAGCGCTTGCGGAACGGGAAGGCCCAGAACACGAATTGTTCCCGAGGCCGCTGGCACGAACCCCATGATTGCCTTGAACAAAGTGGACTTGCCTGCGCCATTGACACCAACCAGTGCAGTTATGGTCCCGGTGGGGATTTCAAAGCTGGCGTCGTGCAAGGCCGTGTGCCCGTTGCGATAGGTCACTGTCAGGCCGCGGGCGCAAATCCCGGCATCGGGCGCTGACTCTGTATGGGCTGGTTGGGCTGTCACTGTTGCGCCTCGGTTAGTCCGTTGACGATGGTTTCGGTCGTGACGCGCAACAGGTCAAGATAGGTTGGCACCGGGCCGTCTGCCGTGCTCAGGCTATCGACATATAGAACGCCGCCAAACTTGGCTCCGGTTTCGCGAGCGACTTGTTCTGCGGGGGCACTGCTGACGGTGCTTTCGCAAAAGACGGTTGGGATATCGTGCGCGCGGACCTGATCGATGACCGCGCGGACTTGTTGGGGCGTTCCGGTTTGGTCCGCATTCATGGGCCACAAGTATAGTTCTTGCAGGCCGAAATCGCGGGCGAGATAGCTGAACGCACCTTCGCATGTTGCAAGCCACCGGCGACTTTCGGGCAAGGCTGCGAGGGCGTCGCGTAGCGGATCGATAGTTGCGCGGATTTCGGCTTTGTAGGTTTCGGCATTAGCGCGGTAGGTATTTGCGTTTTCGGGGTCGTGTGTCGCAAATGCCGTTGCGATGTTGTCGACATAGGTCAATGCGTTGTCTCGGCCCATCCATGCGTGGGGATTCGACAGGCCTTCGTAGGATCCGGTTGCGATAGGAATGGGCGCAATCCCGTCGCTGAGCACAACTGAAGGAATTCCGCGCAGGTTGCGCAGAAACTGTTCGAACCAAAGTTCCAGGTTCAGCCCGTTCCACAAGATCAGGTCTGCGTCGAGCGCGCCGACGATGTCTTGTGGGGTGGGATCATAGCCGTGGATTTCGGCGCCCGGTTTGGTGATTGACCTGACCTCTGCGGCGTCGCCGGCGACGTTGCGCGCCATATCGGCGAGTACGGTGAAAGTTGTTACGGCCTTGAATTTATCTTCGGCCAAGGCGGTGTGCGCCGCACTGCAAAGAAGAGTGGTTAGGAGTATGGTTCGGATCATGCGCGCTATCCCATCAGGTGTTTCACTGTGAGATATGCGAACCATTCTCAACAGGCAAGGTTTTTGAGAACTATTCTCAACTGGGGGGCATGTGCCTTGTTTTTTGTAACGCTAGTTTTTCGTTGGATACTTGTCAGCGCGGGAAACACGAGTTAGCAGAACACAACGGAGCGGTGGCCGAGCGGTCGAAGGCAGTGGTCTTGAAAACCACCGTGCGTGAAAGCGTACCGTGGGTTCGAATCCCACCCGCTCCGCCACCTGCCTTCGAAGAAAGTTTCTCTGAGCCCTGTATCGGCCGGATTTTCTCGTGTTTTCAATGGGGTTTGCAGGTTAGGCTATTCACTGCCGCAGGCCGGAGAGTCCGGGAATCCGTTCTCTGGGGCCCAAATTCTCTGAACCTATTGACTGCGCTCTTTTGGTGAATTTTTTTAAGGCATTGTATTCGAATGAAGTTTTCCGGGGCGAACCTAAACACTTCGATCGGAGTCGCGTTCGATCAGATGGAATCGGCGTCCAACCTTCGCTTCTCGCCACGCACCTGTGTTGGCCGCATTTCCGCAACGAAGTACTGCGGATGTTGTTGGCAAGTCGGGCGCACTGCCGACTTTCGCTGCGTCCCGCACGAACGGCCGCGATGCGCAGGAAGCAGACTTTGCAAACCGGCGCGGTCAGGGCCGCCCTCGAAGGCAAACCCGGCCCACAGCGGCCATTGCCGATGCCATCAACCGCCGCACTGCAGCTCTCCAAGAGCCGCCATTGGTTCAGGTTTCTACATTTTGCCTAAGTGAATGGCTGCAGAGCGGACATAATCGTGACAGGACCAGTTCATGTCGCAAAGGCCCGCTGTCTTGGCCCCACTTTCGACGAGCACCACTTCGTCCGGCGGGCCGTTGTTGCCGTCGGTTTCTCTGAAGTACGCCGTGGCTGCGACTTTGCCACATCGCTTAATGCGTCTAAAATCAAGTATGCTCGCCGCAACTACCGTTCTCCTCTGAAATACGGCACTCCTAGTCGTTGTGGTTCCTCTGACCGTCCTCGACGCGCCTTAAATATCATTAGGACAATTGCAAGAACGTAGGGCAGGGCTAGGAAAATCTGGTAAGGCATAGCAACGCCAACACCTTGAATCTGTAGTTGCAAAGCATCAAGAAAGGCAAAGACAAGGGCTGCCATCAGAATCCCACCAGGGCGCCAATTGCCTGCGATCACAATCACTAAGGCAAGCCAGCCACGGCCAGCCGAGATATCCGGGACAAAACGCACAACTGAGCCAATGGTAATGAAGGCGCCACCCAGCCCGATCAGAACACCGCCCAGGATCACCGCAGAATATTGCCTTAGCGAAACACTCATCCCCTTGGTGTCGATCACTTTCGGGTTTTCGCCGAGCGCGCGGATCTCTAGTCCCCACTTTGTCCGGTATAGTAGGAACCAGACAGCAGGGACCGCCATAAACGCCAAGTAGGTCAACAGTTTTTGTTGGAATAGAATATCGCCGATGTAGGGAATATCGGACAAAAGCGGGATCGGCTGTGTCGCCATGACGACGATGTAGGGCTCCTCACCGCCTTGGAAGAAGGTCTTGTATAAATAGAGGGACATCCCTGCCGCCAATAGATTCAACGATAACCCGGTAACGACCTGTTCGACCTTTAGGGTCGCTGCCATGAAAACCATTAGGAACGCCATCACGGCCCCGACAAACATTGCAAAAAGAACACCTATGAAGTTGTTTCCGAACCAGAAGCTGCCCGCAAACCCCGCAAAGGCGGCCATAAGGAGCGTGCCTTCGACACCGAGGTTCAGAATACCTGCGCGTTCGGTGATCAGCTCCCCCAAGGCAGCAAAAAGCAGCGGCGTGGCAATGCGCACTGCGGCTGCAAACATGCTGATAAGAACAGCCTCCTGAAAAAGATCGTTCATTGTTTTGCCTCGATTACTATTTTATAACGCGCCAGCACGGCGGCGGTCAGGAAGAAGATCAAGATGATCGCTTGGATGGCATCGGTCATTGTGCTGGGTACGCCGGTTGCCACCTGTAATTTTATGCCTCCATTCACGAAGCCGCCAAAAAGGATGGCAACGAAAATCACAGCGATAGGGTTGAGCAGAGCAATCACAGCAATAATGATACCGGTGAATCCGAAGCCCAAGGATATGTCAGGCTTCATGCGGGCGTGAACACCAAAGACCTCGATGACACCAGCAAGCCCAGCAACGGCACCACTTATCAGCATGGCCGTAATTATAGTGCGCTCGATCCTGATGCCTTTGAACCGTGAGGCGAGTTTGTTCATGCCAACAGCCCGAATCTCGTATCCAAGGCTAGATTTGGTGATGACAAAGTAGGTGATAATCGCCACAGCGACCGCGATCGGAAAGCCCAGATGCAAACGCGTCGCTGGCAAGACGAAGGGAAGTAAAGCATCACTGTCAATTTTTGGGGATTGAAGGACGAACTGCGACGGGTCCCTCCAGGGGCCAACAAGCAGATACGATACCAAGTAGTGGATAATGTAGTTCATCATCACTGTCGTCAGAATCTCGTTCACCCGATACTTCGCGCTGAGATATCCGGCCAATCCCCCGCAGAGACCGCCGCCAAGCGCGCCTGCGACGAACAGCAAGGGGATCAAAATCGGGAGGGGCAGGGGGCCAACGCTTGTATAGAGCCAGTATGACATCATCGCCCCAGCATAAAGCTGGCCCTCAGCGCCGATGTTCCAGATCCTAGCCCGGAATGCGACTGACACAGCGACACCGGTTAGAATAAGTGGGGTGGCCTTGATCAAAGTCTTCCAAGTCGCGCGCCAATCGCCGAATGCACCGTCCCAAAGAGCTGCGAAGGCTTGCCAAATGTCGGCACCTGCCGTCAGAAGGAGTAGAGCGCAGACAACGCCAGAGGCCGCCAGAGCGATCACGACCGATCCGATTTGCCAGATGTTGCTCGCGACAAGGCGCTTTTCTATGTTGATGTTCATGCGATGCCCTTCTCCGCAATTGCGTCCTGTCGTGAGCTGTCGTCGGAGTGTCCCGCCATGAGCAGGCCTATCTTTTCAATATCGGCGTTGTCGTGCGCGAACTCGCCAACTATCTTGCCTTTGAAGATGACAAGAATGCGGTCAGACAAAGCTAGGGTCAGGACTCATAGCCAATAGATGACGGTTGCTGCGAGCGCGATTGCGGAGAGGAAGACCTTCGGGCACCTGTCGTATCGAGTTGCGACGCGCCGCCAGTCCTTGAGCCTGCCGAACATGATCTCGATCCGGTTGCGTCGTTTGTAGCGGCGCTTGTCGTATTTCACGATCGTCTTGCGCTGCGTTCGACCCGGGATACAGGCGCGTATCCCTTTGTCTTTCAACGCGTCTCTGAACCAGTCGGCGTCGTAGCCTCGGTCTCCGAGCAGCCATTCGACCTTTGGCAAGCCGCCCAGCAATGCCCGTGCGCCAATGTAGTCGCTGACCTGTCCAGCGGTGACAAAGAGGTCAAGCGGCCGCCCCTGGCTGTCGCAGATGGCGTGCAGCTTGGTGTTCATGCCGCCCTTGGTGCGCCCGATCAGACGACCGCGCCCCCCTTTTTGACGCCCATACTGGTCGCGGTCCGGTGTGCCTTCAGATACGTCGCGTCGATCATCGCCGCTTTCTTCTCGCCGTGCTCAGCGGCCAAGCCAACCATGATGCGAGCAAAAACGCCCTTGTCGCTCCATCGCTTCCAGCGATTATACAGGGTCTTGTGCGGACCGTACTCCGCAGGTGCATCGCGCCACCGCAACCCATTACGATTGATGAAGATAATACCACTCAGCACCCGCCGGTCATCGACGCGCGGCTTACCGTGGGACTTCGGAAAATAGGGCTCCAGACGTGCCATCTGCGCGTCGCTCAGCCAGAAGAGATCAGACATGTTCACCGCTCGCTTTTCGAACCGTGAATCACGCCATCCGACGGAAATCAATGGGTCCTGACCCTAGAACCTCAAACGTCTGGCCAAAATGGTTCCGAGCTAGGCGTCAGAACCACGCCTGATCGTTTCAGCCAAAAACACTGCCTTTGACCGCAATCACAGCGGGTTGGAAAGGACCTGATCCGGTAAACACAACATGTAGCAGGTCGAGTGTTTCACCAATATCGGTCGTTTCTGCCGCACGGGTTCTGGCAAGGGGGGTGTGTCCAGTCAGCGAACTTATCTGACCTTCGCAATGGTACGGGCCGTAGGTACTTTTTCACTCTATCTAATTAATCGGCAAGGCTAGCGTACAAGCTCCGCCGACTTCCGGTCGGCGGCAAGAGAGGTGAGGATACCATCAAGCCGTTGACCAAGTACAAGATGGCCAGCGCCTTCAAATGCCTGGAACGTCGCAGTCGGAAGGACCTCGACCATCACTCTTGCGTCTTCAATCGGGCAAAGCGTATCCTCTGTCCCGTGGAAGAAGCGCATTGGCCGAGTTAAATGCTGTAAATCTTCCACCCAGTCGGATTGCAAATGTGCGACCTCGTCAATTGAGGCACGCGTCGCCTTGTTTGCAATGAGGCGGAGCCAATCGCCAAGAAAAAGCTTGGTGTAGGATTCTTCAATGCTTGCTACGTCAGACGGCGCGTGCCGGAGCATGAAATCCAGTGACCGACGGGACAAGGCTGGGACCCGTGCGATCGCGTTATAGACCCTAGTCAGCCCCGAGATTACACGATCAACGTTCCGAATACGGTTGGACACTTCCAATAACAGCGTCAGTGGACGTGGTAAAAATCGCTCCGCATCTTTCGGGCGGACCGCTTGAGGCGTCGCCACCAAGACAAGTTCGCTGACTTGATCGGGGAACGCGCGGGTGAATTGTGCCGCCCAAGAACAGCCTGCGCTCTCGCCCATACAGATGACGGGCTCGCCGCAGAAGTAATCGGCAATGTCCGACGCAGCCTGAAGAATCTGATATTGTGCTCCGCGGCCTCCTGGCTCAGCGCGAAAGAAATGGCGCGGGATCATGAGAATGCGCAGGTTACGTTCCTTCAACGTCTCGACCATGTTTGTCGTGAACATCATCGGGGCTAGCATGGAGTGGAAGTACAGGATTGGCTGTCCCCGGCGGGCGCCGAATTCCCATACCGGCACATCCCGCGAAGTACCTATGGAAATCGAATGGATCACGACATCCCGACCATAGGTGCGTTGCGCAAGCTCGACCTCTGGTCTGCGTTGGTCCGGCTGCAAGAGATCGTTCAACACATCCGAGGATATTGCGAGCGACACTTCGCGAAGCAATGCTGCTTGGCCGCTCAGGCTTGCCTTTTCCAAGATCGTCCGGACCTGCTTTCTCTTGGTGTCGTAGCTGGCCCCAGTGTAATCCGCCGCAGACTGGAGATTATGGCCTGCTAGCAGCAAGCTAACCAACGAATACTCACTTGGGGTCAGCGACATACCGGTAGCGGCATTGAACAGCTCACGTTCAATTGACACCGCCACGAAAGCGACCTCTGCAGGCGCAAGGGGCCAGCGATCTAATCGATTAAAGATGAAGATCAAAGCATCCTTTGACATCACAAAAGTGGGCGCTTTGGCATATTCCTTAAAGGCGGGGAGGCTTTCGGGAAAGGTGGGTTCGTCCCCCTGTGCCAGCGGATGAATCAATCGCTGCGCCATTTGATCGTAGACCATGACGGGGTACTGGCACCCATCGAAGGCGCCAAAAAAGAACTGTTCGCACGCTTGCACACCATCTGGCACTGAGAGCGCCCCAGCAGCGCGCCCGGACCATGCTGGAAGCCCCAATTGAATGGTCTCAACCAGCGCAGATCTTGGTTTCTGCGGTAGACTCACAGCAGCGCCTCCTTACGGTTTCAGGACACATTGCCCTTAGGAAATCCCACACATCAAGTCTACGAATGGCTTTCTTAGCCGTTACCCCCCTTGAGGGGGGAGTGCCCAGTTGGCCTATGTGCAATCCTCATCTGCGAACCGTTCGGCAGCTGATGCGAAGTGAACAGGCGCGCGAGCCAGCGGCTAACTACCTGACTATGATTTCCCATCGTGATTACGTCAACGGCGACTAGATAGACTGAGAAAGGCATACCGAAAATGGCATCTAATAATAAGACTGAAGATAGAAATTCCCTTACCGTCAACCAGAGTGCAGACAAAAGGCTTCCAGATATTAGGGGTGAAGCGCGCTACGCCATTAAAGGAAAATGGAGAGGGCGGAAGCTTGTTCTTAGGAACACCGGAAGTTCAGACATCGTCGCAAAAGTTCAGTTTAGAAATATTTTTGGGCAATGCGCTTGGTCAAAAACGTCGATTTATCTGTTCACTAGTTTGCTCTTGGCCAACTCTGCCCATGCGGCCACTATGTTGTCGGCTCAAGTGAACCGTCTTTTTACTGAGACTTGCTCATCGGACACATCAGACTGTGGAGATGGAATTTCCGTCGAAGCCGATTTATTTGCCGGTGATTTCTCACTTGGGGTTGTTGGGTTGTCTAAGGCATCTGCAAAGGCGAATGAAGAGACGGGCGAACTTAAAATTTATGGTGAGATTACCACAACAAATACCAGCACCAGGGGTGAGCAGGCACGTGCCGACGCAAGTATTTCAGGGTCATTTACGACGACAGGAGCGGGGACGCTAACAGCATACCTGTTTACCGAGGGATCGTACTATGCCTATGACGTGGATGATTATGGGAATGACCAAGCTGTTTTGGATGTTTCATCTATTCTGACTGTGCAGACCGCAGGCACTGGCCTTGATTTCAACACAGAACAATACATCGTCGAGGACAACTGGGAAAACGTTCAAGACCATGGCACCGGCGAACGGGTCGAAATGAGCGGGACTATCGGGGATTGGCTTGTCGTTTCAAGGCAGGTTTCTGTCGGTCAAAGGGTCACGATCAGAGCTTCGGTAGGCGCAGGCCTCGCTAGCGGATACGGATTTTTTGATTTTGGCAATACAAGTAAGTTGTTTGTCACCACGTCTGAGGGACTGAGCATTTTCGCAGCAGACAGTAACCCGGGCTTCTTGAGCAACCCCGCATTGTCGATGTCTGATCTGCCGGGTGCCACAGTCGTGCCCCTGCCGGCTGGTATTGTGCTGGGTCTGTCATCCTTGGCTTTGCTGGGGGCACTCAAAGCCCGGCGGAAAATCTAGCGAGCGCACGCCCCTATCCCCCACGTGCGTCATTGGCCTGTTGGTATAAACAAGCGCGGGGGGTTACCCTTTGAAGACAGACATTACAGGTAAAGAGGGCACCGTAAAGTTAACTGTCATTGGCCATGCTAAAGCTTGGAAAACGCATCAGGGACTTTGGAGCGTATTTTCACGGTATCACCCTGGGCCAACGTCAAGACCAGTTTGATCCAGTGGCTTTGATCAAGCGTGTGGCCAAAACCGCTATGCAAACCGCCTAGTGTCCACCGCGGTGGACGTCTGATCGGTAACTATTGCAATGACGCGCCACCTCTCCAATTGCGTCAAGGCCACCGAGCCAAAACCCACCAGGGCGATACTGTGCGGTCATTCCGGGTCCCTCGGACCAACCGATGTCCATCGCGGTGGGCAAATGAGACACCAATCCTCACAGCTCACATCCGTGACAGCCGCTCTTCGTCATCCACGACTTCCAAAGAACCGTTGTGGTCAGTCCAAGCCCATAACACGATGTTGAAGTCCAATGACAACGCGCCCTTCGCAAAACTCTGGATCAGAAACCCCGCAAACCGATCCGCAATGAGGGTGCTTGCTAAATCCTGTGTCGGCACAGGTTGGCCATTGAGCATCTTCATGCGCCATGCAGGGTCGGCAAGCATTGACGCTGTCATACCATACTGTTCAAGTCCGTCCTGATCGCGGGTATCGAAAATAGGCCCAAGGTCGGCCTTGTAGGACACCAGGATCGTAGGTTGCAGGCTGCCGACCTGGTTGGCTTCTCTAAGAGCGGTCGCGGGGTCCAGCGAGGTGTAGAGTGCAGGGGTGCCCTTGGCGTTAAAGCGCCCTCCGTAGAGTTCAGCGCCACGTCCGGACAGAGGTTCACGCGCATAGATCGGGTTCAGGGCGCGATAGAGTGGCCCTGTGTAGCGTCCATCTTTCAGCGGCATCAGGCAAAGACGCCCGCATCGACCGCATCGATGTATTCCAGAACCTGCTGTGCTTTGCCTTCCTGCACGAGTTGCATGGCAGTCCGGCCATCAAAACCGGGCAGTGGCTCTGACCGGTACCACGCATAGGCCATCAGTTCCGATCCAAAACGCGGTTCGACTTTGTTCAGCACCTCTACCAGTTCGCGCAGGCGGCGCTGTGTCTTGTCCGAACTTATGCGGGCTCGCCTCTGTAACGCGTCTTTGCCCAAACCCACGGTCAATGCGATTTCCTCAGCCGAAGTGCGCAACGCTGCGGCGATCTTGCGCGGTTCGAACTGCCCAGCTTCGGCAAAGCTCGTGATCTGCATGATCTATGATCCTCCAGTGATACTGACGATATATAGCGTCAACAATGCTGATTTTCAAGTTGTCAGGGGGTGCTGTGCCTTCGTTTCCCATGCGGCACGGTAAAGTTAGTGCATGGCCTGCGTTGCTGTGGGATAGGGCCGCATGATCAAAACGAGCATCTCACCGCTCTATCACCGCCTTCGATTTCCACCTGACGTGATCGCTCAGGCGGTCTGGTCGTAGTTCATGTGTCCGCTCAGTTTGCTGACAAGTGGCATCTCGATAAGGTCGTGATCACGATGAGTGGCAAGAAACACTGGCTGTCGCGCGCTGTCGATCAGGACGGTTTTGTTTTGGATGTTCTGGTGCAAAGCCGTCGCAAAACGGTGGCAGCAAAGCGCCTGATGCGAAACCTTCTGAAGCGACAGGGATCGGCGCCACGCGTGATGATCACCGATAAACCGCGTTCATGCGGAGCGGCGAAACGAGAGGTCATGCCCGGTGTCAAACATCGGTCGCACAAGGGGCTAAACAACCGCTCCGAGACTTCTCACCAGCGGACACGGCACCGATAACGAGGAATGAAGAGATTCAAATCGCCTGATCATTTGCAGCGATTTTCATCCATCCACGAACCGATCGCCAACCTGTTACACCTACCGCGCCACGAAATGCCACGCACCGACTTCCGCGAAATGAGATCGCTGGCCATGCCGATTTGGCGCGAAATCGCTCAAGTTGAAGGGGCGTAAGGCCGCGCTCACTGAATTTCTCTGGCCAACGACATTTGACTTTTCGGTGCCCAACAGCGCCGTTCAAACTGAAAAACGCAGGTATCTCTAAACACTGTGCACCGCACGAACCTTGGTGGGTCAGGAAGCCGAAATCCCGTGCCTTCGACTTCCTCGGACAGGATGTGAGTCATAGTCGCTCCGCACAAGTGGAAGATCCGTTCTTGCCATTCCGGATAACGGGTTGCATACTTTCTGAGGGATCTGAAGTGTGTGAGCTTGATGCGCCCCGCAAGCCTCTATCTGCTGGAAATGACAGGCATTCCGATAGATCCAGTGTCCTGAGGAAGAGCTGTGAAAATATACATCATCGCGCCCGCTGTGGCCTACGAGGCTGATACCTTGGTGACGGACGCGGTTCTCAACATTGAAGGGCGCTTCGCGGTCATGGCTTCAGCGGCGGTTACCACGGTGGCGGCGCTTTTCAGCGGTGCGTTTGAACTCAAGCTTTGCGATGAACAGATCGAAGACGTGGATTTCGACGATCCATCAGACATCGTCGCGATCAGTATCAACGTGGCTCAGGCACAGCGCGGGATCGAGATCGCGCGCGCGTTCAGGGAACGGGGAAAAACGGTCATTCTTGGCGGTCCGCACGTGTCGCTCTCACCCGAAACCTTTGAAGGGATGGCGGATTGCATGGTGATCGGCGAATTCGAGACAATCGCCGCCGAAGTGACGCGGGATCTTGTGGATGGCAAGCTAAAGCCACGATACCAAGGTACCCAAGCCGATCTCGCCGAGGCGCCGATTCCTCGTTGGGACCTTTATCCCAATGATCGCGCGGTCACAGGAGTCATCCAGACAAGCCGCGGCTGTCCGTTCGAGTGCAATTTCTGCGACGTCATCCAGTATCTGGGCCGCAAGCAGCGCCACAAACCCGTCCCGAAGGTCGTTGAGGAAGCTCAGGTCCTCTATGATCACGGCTACCGGACGATAAGCCTTTCCGACGATAATTTTACGGTCAACCGCAAGAAGTCGCGCGCCCTGCTGGAGGGACTGGCAGCGTGGAACGGTCGCGACGGACGGCAGCCCGTCCAATTTTCGACACAGGCGTCCATCGATTTGGCGCGAGACGGCGAACTTGTCGCGATGTGCAGCGAAGCGGGGCTGCGCGAGATTTTTGTTGGCATCGAAACCAGCGACGAAGCCGCCCTGGTCGAGTCTCAGAAGCGCCAGAACCTTCGTCGCGATCTTGTCGCCGACGCTTCCGCCATCGTGTCCGGCGGTGTGGTCCTCCTGTCCGGGATGATGGTTGGTTTCGACAGCGACGGACTGGACTGCTTTGAGCGGCAACTGGCTTTTGGCATGGCGCTTCCGGTCGTGAATATCCGCGTCACGGTTCTGGTTGCGCCGGTCGCGACCCCGCTGTTTGACCAGATGCGTCACGATGGCCGTCTGGTGGGTGACGGGAAAATGGCACTCCTTCCTGGCGCGGGTCTTTTGACAAACATCATACCGAAGAACATGACGCGCCAGCAACTTGCCGAAGGCGCACGATGGCTTGTATGCGAGCTTTATGATCCCGACAATGCCATCAGCAGGTTCGAACGCGTGGCATCGATCCTCAAGGCACCTGCGGAACACCTTGTTCCGACAAGCGGCAAAGCGGCGCTTGGTACGGGATCTGCCGGAATTCTGACCCTGATCCGCGAAAGCGCGCGCGACCCGGGCGCGGGCCGTGTGATCGAGGCGGTCAGTGAATTGTCGAAGAAGCGGCCCGAAATCTCGCGCGATCTGACGAACATGCTGGCGATGTACCTGAATACCTACCGATCAATAGAAAGAGCGGGTCAGAGCGAACAAGTGTTGTAGTTTTGTCTATGCCGCGCGAGGTATCAGCGGCCCGGAAAGGTGATCGGATTTGCCATTGGAACAATTGCCTGCGTTGAGACAAATTCGACCTAACCCGGTCGGAGGAACGCTCAAGCACGATTTGGAGCATGTCTTGTCTTTGCGCCGGGATACTCCCGTCGTGACGGTTCTGGATCGGCGGGGCCGGGCCACGACGTTGACGGGCAAGGACCTGCAGGACCGTGTCGATCAGACCCTCCAGCTTTGGCGCAACCACATCGGCCCCGGCCCGCATGTCCTTGTTGCGGCCCTGCCAGCGGGCGAAGATTTTGTGGTGTCGCTCGTTGCGTCGCTTATCGGTGAAGGAACCATTGTGCCGGTCGCGCTGCCTCGCAAGACTGATCCACCGGGACGACTCGAAAACATAGCACGAACCTGCGGAGCCACCGCAGTGCTGTGCACAAGCCACAGCCGTTCCGCCGTCGAAGCGCAACTGGCCGACCACAGCGGGCTGACCGCGTGCTCTGTACTCGCGATAGATGCTCCTGAAGTTGCCAGGACGACCACGGCATACATCCCCGGTGCACCGGCGTATCCGGTTATCCAGCACACGTCCGGTTCAACATCGCGCCCAAAGGCGGTTCCGATCTCGGCGCAGCAGATCCGGGAGAACTGCAGCTTGATCCAATCCCTCTGGGGCATGGGGTCGGATACGGTGCTGGTCAACTGGTTGCCGCACTATCATGACATGGGGCTGATGGGGTGCATCATTTACCCGCTTCTCAGCGCAGCACATTCGGTGCAGATGAGCCCATTCGACATGATCCGGCGGCCGGCTTCGTGGCTCGAAGCGATTTCGACGCACAGGGGAACGCTGAGCGGTGGGCCGACTTTCGCCTTTATGGAATGTCTCGAAAGGATCTCTGACGCCGAGGCGCGCGACCTCGACCTGAGTTCGTGGACAAGGGCATTTTGCGGTGCGGAACCGATCCCCAGCGGCTTGCTGGACCGCTTCCACGACCGTTTTGCCGCCAACGGCCTTGCTAGGGAGGCAGTATTCGCCTGCTATGGAATGGCCGAGTGCACCCTTTTCGCGGCGGGAGAACCAGGACTTCGCCCCGCGAACGACGACATCCCGGCACCTTTCAAGAACGTCGAGGGCTGTTTGCTTTCCGCCACAACGCGTGCCCTGATACGGATAGCCGATCCCGAAACGGGTGGTGAGAGGTCCGAGGGCGAAACTGGCGAGGTCTGGGTCAGGGGGGCGTCGCTTAGCGAGAGCTACCTTGGTGAGGATGACAGCGCCCAAAATGAATTCTTCACAGACGCTGACGGGACCACGTGGTTGCGCACCGGCGATCTTGGCGGGATCCATAATGGGCGCCTGTATGTCACGGGGCGCACGAAGGACATTATAATCGTCCGTGGGCGTAACGTCGCCTCCGCCGAGGTCGAATGGCTCGCTGCACGCGAGCATCGCGATCTCAACCCGTCGGCCGCAGCGGCCTTCGCCCTGGGGCCGGACGAAAATGGCGACGCGGACCTTTTCATCGAATTGCGCACAGGTGCTGCACCAATGGAAAATCCGGAGGCCGTCGCAGCGCGCATTCGCAAATCGCTCGCCGCCAGTTCCGGTGTCCAGCTTGAAACCATCAGTGTCTTGCGCCGGGGCACGCTTCCAAGAACCAGCAGTGGCAAGATCAGGCGCCAGCAGGTGATGAAGGACCGAGAGTCGCTTTTGCGTGAGGCGGTGTTTTTTGATCGCGCCGCCTTTGAGCGAGTAGCGCCATGACACGCGGGATTTGGGCCGATAAGGCGGACTTCGTGACGGAGCCCGCTATGGCGGCGGCGGTTCTACGGGGTTTGGATCTTCCGCGCATTGACAGCTATCTTGACGAGGTCGCGCGGCGCGGCGACATTGATCTTGACGCGCTGCGCCGGTTGTCTGCCAACACGCTGGTATCCATGTCGGGTGCCGATCATCTGCGGACCCGCAAAGTCATTGCCCCATTCTTCAGCAGATCGGGACTTCGTCCATGGTTGGACGGGATATCCCAAAGTTGCCTAACCGCCTGCGACGGTCTTGCCAACGCATCCGATCCGGATCTCGTGCGCGATTTCACGTTGCCACTTTTCCTAGCGGTAATGCCAGAAATCCTTGGTCTGCATTTGCCACCGACGCGCGAAGCATTCGAGGCTGTCGAGACAGCACAGCGCCTGACCGAACCCTATCTTTCGGTGACTACGCTGAAGGCATTGAACGCGGCGGCCGCGTCCCTTGTCGCGACCTGTGCCGTCGAGTGCGATGCGCGGAAAGCGGCAGGCGCACCGACACTTCTGGAATTCATGCGCGCGCGGCGAGACGAGTTGCCCGCCGACCTCGACCCCGAGTATTTCGTGGTTGGCCTTCTGGTTGGATCGAATTCAGCCACACAATCGCTTGCCTTTGCGCTGCACGGGTTGCTGAGCGGCCCCGTATCCTGGTGGCACGAAGCGGCTGAATCGGGGTGGGCACTGGAAAACAGCGGCGAGTTGCTGGGCCACTATCAATCGACCCGAACCCTTGTTCGTGTCGCCGGGCAAAACACCGAAATTGAAGGCTGCCCGTTCCGCGAGGGCCAGCACACCATCATCGATATCGTGGCGGTGAATTCCAAACTGCGCCAGAAGCATAACCAGCGCGATGCGCACATGAGTTTCGGTAGCGGCCCGCACAAATGCCCCGGGCTGTTCCTGAGTGAACTCCTTTTTGAAAGCGCAGTTCCCGTTCTGGCGCGCCGGTTTCCAAATCTTACACTGAAACCCGACGAATGCCGCTTTGTCGTCACGCCCATGATGCAGGCGCCGACCGCGCTGCCCTGTGATCTTGGCAAAACCTCGCGGCGTATTTCGCAGCGTTTGTGCGATATACGGGATATGAACACCGCCCGTGGCATCCTTTCTGCGCAAGATGCCTTTCGTACGCCCCCGATGGAAAGTCACTTGAGGGCTTTGGCGCAGGCCAGCGACCGTGACCTCGGCCCGGCGATCCATATCGCGCGAAACGCGATGTTCTTCATGGAGGGCGACCGCCACGTCGCACTGCGTGATGCCCTTCAGGGTCTGCTTGGCGCATCGTCGATCAGTAAATGGACACCGGTGATTGACCGGTTAGTCACAGGCCTTCTCGATAGTCTGGCGAACCGGCGACGCGTGGATTTAGTGCGAGATTTTTCGGATCCATTGCGTGAAAAGGCAATGATGCGGATATTGGGTATTTCCTGTGGCGATATGGATCGGTTCACCGTGATCGCTCCGCGATTTCAGGAGGTGCTGGAACCGTGGCTGTCGTTTCGGGATCTGCAGAACGTGCAGTCGGTCTTTGCGGAGGCACTGTCCTTCATGACAGTTCCCGACAATGGCCAAGATATGCCGTCGGTCTTGGAAAGCCTACTCGCTGATCCGCCCGAAGGATTTGATGAGAATGACCTGAAAGCCGTCGTTCTTGTACTCTACGGTGCGAGCTTCAACCTGTCGCACACGCTTTCGAATGCACTGAAATGGGTGCTAAACTGCCCACCGGAAGTTCGTGCAATGGCCGCCGATCTGGATTGGTTAGGTGCCAATCTCGAGGATCTGATCGCACGCTGCAGCGCCCCGAAATTCATATACCGCGTGGCCGGTGAAGCGACGCAGGCCGGGCCACTGAAACTCAACAGGGGTGACACGGCACGTCTGAACCTACGCGTGTTGAACCGCCAGACGAAGGATGGCAGGGGCCATGTGTCGTTCGGTCAGGGACTGCACCGGTGCATGGGCGCCGCCGTCTCGCGCCATGTCATAAAACACGCCATACCGGCTCTTTTCCAACGCTTCCCTGACCTGGAACCGGTTGCCCAAATGCATCTTTATCACCCGATGTCGCAGACAGTGGCGCTTGCCACGCTGCCCTGCGACACTTTCAAGGAAAAGGCACAGCATGTCTGACGTCAACGAAACCGCTCTGTTCTCGTTCCTTCGCGAGCAGATCGCCCAACGCACCCGGTCAGCACCCGAAACGATCAGCGAAGACATGACACTGTCGGACATTGGACTGCAATCCATCGACGCGGTTCTGGTGTGCGGCGAAGTCGAGGACCGGTTCAATGTGGAGATTGATCCAGCCGAAATCTTCGAACATGACTCGCTTCGCGAGTTTGCCCAGTCGGTCCTGTCTCGCATGGCTGGCTGATGGCGCTTTACCATTTGGGACTATCCACATCGGGCCACGACCCGGCGCTGGCGCTTGTTGATGCGCAGGGCAGACTCGTCTTTGCCGAGGCAACCGAACGGTTCTTGCAGGACAAGCGCGCCTGGGGGATTGCGCCGGACCACGTCAATCACCTTCTCTCTGCGCTCCAGCAGGTCGGTTTCGACCTTGCTTCTGACACCCTGACAGTTGCGACAACTTGGAAGAAGGCCAAGGCGGAACTTCCAGTGCAGATCACGGGCGATCTGTTGCCGGCCTCTGACGCGCTTTGGTTGCGCGAGTTGCAGGCCGGTTTGCACGCGCGTGCAGGTGCGTCGCTTCTCAGGTTAGGGCTTGCCCGGGACATGCCAGAGGTGCGCCGTTACGACCACCACCTGTGCCACGCCATAACGGCCTGTGGATTTGCCCCCGCGCAATCGGCCGCCTGCCTGATCATAGACGGCGAGGGCGAAGCAGGGGCGGTATCGTTCTATAACCTGCGCGACCGCAGGCTGACACGTCAGTGGCGGTCTTGGGGGCCGGGCAGCCTTGGGACCCTCTACGCATGGCTCACCCAGCTTTGCGGCTTTGATTGGCGGCTTGGCGAGGAATGGAAGGTCATGGGACTTGCTGCCTATGGCACGGTCCAGCCGCAGATCCGCGACTTGCTACTATCGCTGCTCACGGCCGAGAACGGGCGACTTCGCTTTGCCGACCGTGACAGGCTGCTTGAAATTGCAGGTAAAATATCGGTTTTCGCACGGTCCGGGGATGCCCCTTTGATGGATGCGGCGGACTTGGCCGCCAGCGGGCAGGCCGCCTACGCGGCCTTGGCTGATCGGATACTCGACACATGCAACGAAGGTTCGGAGGGGAACCTGATCCTCGGCGGCGGTTGCGCGCTGAACTCTTCGTACAACGGTACCATCGTCGGGCACACCAAGTT
Source organism: Meridianimarinicoccus aquatilis (assembly GCF_004358675.1). Taxonomy (GTDB): domain Bacteria; phylum Pseudomonadota; class Alphaproteobacteria; order Rhodobacterales; family Rhodobacteraceae; genus Meridianimarinicoccus; species Meridianimarinicoccus aquatilis. The sequence continues at coordinate 34,008 of NZ_SMZO01000015.1, forward strand.
TGAACGTCTGTTTGTTCCGCCCGCCCCGGCGGACGATGGGAATGCGGTCGGCGCAGCTTTGCTCAGTTGGATGCAGACAACGGGCATCGACAAGGTGCCGGTTCTGCCTGCAGTGCCGTACTTGGGGTCGGCTGCTTCGGCCTCAAGCGTGGCGAAAATAGGCAACATGCACGGGCTGGCACAGGTTTCCGATATTTCCGGGACCAGCGAAACGCGGGTTGCGCAACTGCTCGCGCAAGGCAAAATTATCGGCGTTATGCGTGGGAGGGCAGAGTTCGGGCCCCGTGCCCTCGGCAACAGGTCGATCCTTGCCGACCCGCGCGCTCCTGACATGAAAGACCGGATCAACCGTCTGGTCAAAGGCCGCGAGCCATACCGTCCTTTTGCGCCAGTCCTGTGTGTCGAGGACGTCGGCGATTGGTTCGAGAACGCGCAGCCGTCACCCTACATGTCGATCACGCTGCGGTGGCGACGAGATCGCGCACTGCTCGTGCCCGCAGTCGTTCATCAGGACGGCACCGGGCGCCTTCAGACGGTCGACACGGAAACGACCCCTTGGATGCACGGCCTCGTGCGGGCGTTTGAACAGGAAACCGGGGTTCCCGTCATTCTCAACACCAGCTTCAACATCATGGGAAGTCCCATGGTTCATAAGGTCGAAGATGCCCTTGCGGCCTTTGCGACCACCGGACTTGATGCGCTCGTCATTGAGGACATGCTGATCGAGAAATATAAAGCGTAGGGTTGGAACCTGTAATTGCCTGAACTTAGACAGACAATCAAGAAACGAAAATTCTGGCAAACAGGCCGCAAGATTTGAATTTCCTATCGACCACATTCATAGTTCTTTTTCTGCCAGCAACTTTTCTTGGTTTTTTTCTTCTGCGCAGCATCGCACCGAAATGGTCGATCCCATTTCTGGTCATGATGTCGCTCGGTTTCCTTGCGTCGAACTCGCTGCTGAGCTTGTGCCTTATTATCGGGACCATATGCGTAAACCGAAGCTGCGCGAGATACATGGTCGACCTGCCGGAGCATCGGACAGCGATCCTTCTGGTCGGCCTGATCGCCAATATCGCAAGCGTTGCATGGTTCAAACTAAACCCGACGGCGCATCCGAGCTCAGGCGATTTCTTTCTGGTTGCGGGAATCCCTCTTGGCCTGTCGTTTTATGCCTTCAAGCAAGTGACCTATCTGCTAGATCGCTACGAAAACCGCGCGCCTGACGCACCGCTGTCTCAGTATCTGCTTTTCTCGACATTCTTTGCGCATTTGCCTGCGGGTCCGATAACGCCGTACCGCGTTTTACAGCCGCAGCTACTTCGGCTTTCTAGCGAGAGGGTGGATCTTGGTCTGCTCGCCGCGGGCACAGCCCTCGCCATTGTTGGGGCCTTCAAATTGCGCTTCTTTTCAGGTCATATCGGCGCCTTGACGACCCCGGTTTATGAGGCTGCGAAAAGCGGCGCGGAAACCTGCGGCCCGGAGGCGGTTGTTGCAAGTTTCGGTTTTCTTCTTGAACTTTACTACAACTTTTCAGGTTATTCCGATATCGCAATAGGCATCGCATTGTGCCTTGGCCTTCGGCTATCGCCTAATTTCGACAGTCCGCTGAAGTCTTTTCGATTGGGCGACTATGTCATGCGCTGGCACATGTCGCTCATACAATTCGCCCGAAATTATTTTTTCTTCTACCTGCAGAGGGCGCTTGCACGGAACATCCCCTTTCGCAGGGCGCTATGGCGCCGCGTTGCGGCGTGGACCCTTTCAGTTCTGGTGACCTTCCCGATGGTCATGCTCTGGCACAGTGTGGACAGGGTGACGTTGGCAGTCAGTATCCTTGGCGCCTTGGCCGTAATTGTCGCATCCTTTCTCCGCTTACGGTCAAGGCCTGGACCGGCTGAAGGTGGGCTTTTTACAAGGGTTGTCGGATTTGGGGTTTGCATTTCGGTCGCATCGCTTTCAGTCGTTTTCCTTCGGGGTGGCGATCTCAATACCGCTCTGAACATTCTGGCAGGACTTGGGAACTGGGGGGGGCAATATTCTTTGCTGTCGATCGGAGCACCGGGTGTGGAGACCTGTCCGACGTTATCAAAAGCACCGACAGACATCATCGGTCTTGCAATCCTTTTTCTGGCCGCTGCAATCGCCTTTCTGGCACCCAACTCATCCCGCATGTTCGGAACTCTCCCACAGCAGAACGGAACCCTGATTTTCAAACCAAGTCTCGCCTGGGCAGCGTTCCTTGGAGTTCTTGGCTGGCTTGCCTGGCTGTCCAACACACCGCTCTCCGGATTCGTCATCTATGAAAATTTCTGAACCGCTTGGGCCTCTTTGCTTCCTGTGTATCTTGATCGCCTTTTTTGGGGTGGCCGTTGCCGCAACTGAAATCCTGCGAGCACGCGCAAACGTTTTGAACGAGACGACCCGCGTCCTTCCTGAAACGCAGGGACTTCCAGGCCCCTTGCATTACTATCCCAAGCAGGCGAATGCGTGGCTCGAGAATACCGCTTCGGCATCGCAAGCCGAAGTTTGGGTGATCGGGACTTCGGTCAGCCTGCGAGGCTTTGATCCCTGTGCCACGTCCGGCATGGCGAACTTCTCGCGTAGCGCCGCAGACATCACGGCCGCGGCGCGATGGGCGGGCAAGGCCGCAACTGAGAACCCTCACATAGAAACCATCGTGCTCGAACTGTCCTTGAGCGAGCCGGATATGAATCTCGATGCTGATGCTTCTCGGACCATAAACTTTGTTCTAGCTCTGCAAAAATTTCTTCAGGGAGAAGAATGGGTCGCAACGCCGGATGACAGCGGATCTTGTGCAAACCCTTTTTCAAACAGGTACTTTCCGTTCAAGCCTGTCAGCACTCCGGATCTGGACAGACTTCGGAGCCGCAAGTCTGGCTTCCTTGATAACGCGCGCGGGCTCGGAGACTGGTGCGCGGCCGAAGGCAATCGCCGGATCATCTTTCACCTTCCTCCACTCAATCCGGTTGTCTATCGCAGACAACCGGAGCTGGAGCCGGTGATGAAGGAAGTCTCGGGTATTCTGTCGACCCTCGTTCAGGACTTTACGGCGCTGCATCCCGCCTGCAACGCGGTATTCCGCGCCCCAGATGCCGACGCGTCAACGCCCGAGGACTGGATGGACGGCCTCCACTTCAGGCCGTCCTTCGGCACCCCATATCTGGAGAGCCTGCTTCGCCAACCATAGCGACGAGCCCGTTGAAAATGCCGAAAAACCGAGTGTATGAAGGTGTCAACGCCGACTGTACTTCCCTCAAAACCGATCTCGCCATGAAAAGCGCCGGTCGCCGACAGCTTATGTGATTATTTGGGACGGAACACTAGTGGAACCGGCGAACTGCTGGTTGTTACGCTTAGAACGGTGAAAGGGAAGTGTTGCACCTGAGCCCGCTTAAAGCGCCGATCCGCGCGCAGGGAGCATACTGAAACAAGAAGCCGGTCTACGGCCTGCTGTTCAAAGCCTCGGCTGAAACAGTAATGACCACCGCAATCTCCGAACAGCTGGAGCTTTTCGACGTCCTGAACCTGCTCGAACCCGCCTGACAGCCCGCGTGTTTGCACAAAACGGCGTCACTCGCCAGAATGCTTTCAATCGCTTGGCGGATTTGCTGTCGAACTTGGGTTGGCAGCGTCTACGAAGTTCACTAGTCTTATTTCATATAAGCGCTGCGCTCGAAAACACCTGCAATACTCTCGCACAATGAGTTGGGTCTTTATCGGCTGCTCGAATGGAATTGTCTGTCAGGTGGCGTAGAATGCTCTTCCATACTTTCGAATATGCTATTCTTCTGTGCATCGTTTTTTTGTCATATCTTCTATTGCCAAAATGGACGCGGTGGATCGTACTTGTTTCCGCTAGTTATATTTTTTATGCGACATCTCAGTTTGGTTTGGTCTGGCTTCTACTTGTATCTGGTGCTGTAGACTACTTGTGTGGTCTTTTTCTATTTCAAGCGAAGGGCAAGGCTGTTCGCGTAGGGCTATTGACCACCAGTGTAATCATAAACATTTTTTTACTTGGGTATTTCAAGTATCGAATCCTACTTCAGGATGGTTTTGATTATCTGACTAGTGGTGGCTTTGCAACGACTGCCGACCAGTTCATTCTGCCGATCGGAATATCTTTCTTCACACTTCAATCAATGGGCTACACCATTGATGTATACCGAGGAAAGCAGGTTCCAGAACGACATCCCGGTTACTTCTTTCTCTATGTTGCATATTTTCCGCAACTTATTGCTGGTCCAATTGAACGGGCACGGGATCTATTACCCCAACTTCATTCCCAACGCCCTTTCGACTGGACCAGATTTCGAAGTGGTTGCCTGTTGATCTTGTTCGGACTTATGAAAAAGCTCGTGATCGTGGCAGGCCTGACCCCATTCTTTGCCGACGTCTATCAAGACGATCCGAGTGGAAAACCAATCAGTCTGTTGATTGCTGTTTCTTTATCGATCTTCTATATCTATGCTGATTTTTCAGGCTATACTGATCTTGCGCGTGGGTCTTCAAGGATCATAGGTATCGAACTGTCAAAGAATTTTCGGTCGCCGATGACTGCGACTTCCATTCGTGATTTCTGGCAACGATGGCACATCACGCTGACAAAATGGATTTTTGATTATCTCCATACACCACTTGCGAGCTTAATTACATCACGGACCGGGCGATACGTCCTTATAGTGTTCACTTTCCTTATAGTAGGCCTGTGGCATGGGGCCAATATCACCTTCATCCTGTTTGGGTTCCTGCATGGCCTGACCATTGTAATCGAAACCCTGTGTGCAAGGAATGGCTGGACCCTGCCATCCGGTCAGCTTTGGCAAGCTGCACGGATTGTTCGAACTTTTTCTCTCAGTGCAATTTTCGGCGCGCTTTTTCTTTCTCCGTCGGTTCCGCATGCTCTAGCGGTCTACGGGGAGCTCTTTCAGGTGAGCTTTCACGACATCTTTGCCACTGAAGTTAAACATAAAGCTGAGCTCTTTACAGCGTTTTTGGGAACCTTGGTCTGGATGGGGCATCGCCTGAAGCCGACCTTACTGGATGAACTTCCGAAGTCTACCTTTTGGCGTTGGGCGCTTTATATTGGGTTGCTTCTTTTTGTAATCCTGTTTTCTACCTCGAATGGAGAAGATAATGCGTTTATCTATTTTCAGTTTTGAGTCTTCAAAAAAATTCTCTCTTCTTCGCACATTGCTATTTCTCACAGTCTTTCTTGTAATACTAAAGGCGCTGTCATGGTGTACTCGGGAAACCTCTTTTCCGATAATGCCAAGTAGAGTCAGCGCATTTGAGCTAGCTGACAGTCTTGATGTATCTGCTATTACAATCGGAGCCTCTTATAACGTCAATATCAGTTTTGATCTATTGGAAATGTCGCATGTTCCATTATGGCTTCCTTCGGCAGATATATTCGAGACGGAAAAGATTTTTGAGCAGTTTTTGTTGAGTGGTGGCGCTCCTGACTATGCCTTCATGATATTGGATTTCAGCCAACTCTATCAGGACAATGGGACCAGGCAGAAGTTAAAATCGCTTAATCCATCACCCCGAGATCAAGCTTATGTACTTACCACAATAAATTCGGCGTTTTCATTGATAGAAGGTGACATTCTGGGCTGGCTGGAAGCAAGCTTTTTTCCGCCTCGTGGTATATTTCACCTTTCGCACACCAGAGCACTTCATTCAGCCTTTGTAAACGCCATTGACCCACCGGAGCGATCGCCGTCGGCGCGTTTCGAGTTTTCGCAACTTTCAGATCCAGCCGCGCCTGACCAAATACAGATTGTGGCAGATTTCATCACGCGGCTCGTTGTGACAACTGTCGATGAAGATCCTGAAATTTTGGACCGATCGATTGCTTCTTTGCAAAGAATTGCCGAACTTGCAGCTCAGTCAAATGTCAAATTGATTGTGATTGCTGGGGCGCCACTCGTACGTCCGTACGAAGAGGCGTTGGCCCGTGCGACAAAAGCAGCGGAACTATCTATTGTTGTCGATAAAGATGTGGCGCTCGCGCGCGCATCCAAAGCTCTTGTAAATGGTGATGCGCTCGTGATTCCGTTATCGGATGTGTGGGACAGGGAGGTTGACGGGATGCGCTTGGATTGGTTCGCCGACAACCGACACCTTAACGCGCGAGGCGCAGACATCTTCACGCAAAGGCTTGAGGCTTTTCTATCTGTGCCTTGACGCGGCGCATGCACGATGGGTGCTGGGTGGCAGAGTGACCATGCTCCACTGTCCGGGCCATTCCGGCGTGGGTTACTTCCCCAATGTTAAGGGGCCGCAGTCGTAGATTTGAAGCGTCGGTTTTCAGTTTCATGGCTTGTGTCATGTCGCCGATACCCATGTGCTTCTTCCTCAACTTCGACACGTCCCCTTGGATTTGAGCGCAATTTGGCGGCGCTAAGGTCGATGAAATCACCCAAGTTCGACAACAACCGTAAGCGTCCGGTCTGCCCGCCCTATGATGTGGCTTTCCCCGGCAACAGATCATCGACGCCGTGGATTTGCCAACCCAGTCGGCCAGTGTTGAACGGTCAATGTCGATCCCGTCGCGCTCGATCAGGCGTGATGGTCGCGCAGCTTGCGTGAAGGCTTCGCAGCCCGAACACGCCTGACAGCCCGTGTGTAGGCTCAAAACGGCGTCACCCGCCAAAATGCGTTCAATCGCTGAGCAGACTTGCTGTCGAACTTGGGAAACTTGCACAGCATGAACCCGATCGAGCGCTTCAACAAGGAAGTCAAGCGCCGCGCCGATGTCATCGGGATTTTCCGTGATCAGATCCAGCCCGCCATCATCGGTTCGAACAGCAAAGAGGGTATCCCACCCTCCTTGGCATCAAGTAGCGCAAGCATCTCGGTGCTGAGAGTCATGACGGCGGAGTTGCCGACTTTGCGGAGTTTGGCTTCAATCGGGGCAACCCGTTCCTCCTTCAAGCGCAACTATGGACGTAACAGTGACTCTGTCGCGCAAATCAACTGTCCGACGGTTCTTCCTTTACCCTAGGCGGACTTATCCCACGGCTTTCGTGACATGGATGCCAAGGGCGGTGTGACCGTTCAGGATCGCAACACGTACCTGAAGCTCGGCAACTTGGCGGTCGAAATCGCGCGCCATCAGCCGCTGGCCCGGAAATTTCATGCTGTGCACCTTTGTCTCGGCGCATCCGCGGTGGTTCTGCCGGTCAGCCACCACACTGGAGTCACGACATGAACCCCTCACGGCTTGAGGCAACACTGCCAATCCGTGGCGTCAGATACGTCGTTTCCAGACGAAACAAAAGTAATGAAGAAAAACCGACAATGGTAAACAGAAAGTGAACTTTTGATTGACTCAGGAAGCTTACGTTGGGATACTTTGAGCTATCCTGAAAAGGGGGGCGGCCTGCCCGAGGTGTTTTGTACCAAGCGTGGCTGGTTTGCGAGCGACATGAGTTGGAGGTTTTTTATCATGTTTAAGAAATTACTTTTGGCCACAGCGATCGCTGGGCTTTCCACGGCAGCGGCACACGCGTCGCATAACCGTGGGTCGGTTCTGATCCCAAGCATCGACAGCAGCGGCAATCTAACAATCCAAGCGACGTCGTTCTGGCGGACAACTGCCGTTGATGACGTGAATTTCGTCACCATCTCCAAAGACGGTGGGCCATCTTTCAATCTGAATATGGGCGCCGACACGACCAATACGTCGGATTCCCGCTTCACGCGCACCGACGAGACCGCGTCTGTGGACATCAGCGCAAGGGGAGCGGGCACCTATACGATCAGTTGGAGCAGTTGCTGCCGTGTGAGCGGAGTACCTAACGCCGCCAGCAATATGGGCACGACCTCCACAATTGTGTGGGACGGATCCAGTGCCGTGAACCCAATCGCGTTCGATATCCAGAACATTCAGCCGAACGTACAGCGGGGCGTCGCCTATTCTGATAACCTGGACGTTGTGTCACCCGATGGGTTGACCCTGAGCTATGATGACACTGTTCTCACCGTTGGGATCAACAGTCAGGCGCCTGGGTATACAATTGATGCCGCCGGGCAGATCGGCATTTCTGCGGCCGCAACGGCAGGGTATGCTGACAACGGGTCTAACATCGGGGCCGATATGGCATTCTCGGGTGAGATCATTGCGTCAGACGGTGCGCAAACTGTTGCCACAGTGCAATTCGATTGGCTGTTTGATGCCGTTGACAGCACCGGCGTGACACCAGAGCCACCTGCGATTATCGACGTTGTTGTTAACGCACTGGTGGGTGACACGATCAACGAGATCGTAGCGGCCAGCGACCCCAATGTCGGTGACGACGTGACGCTGAGCTTCCTGTCCTTTACCGGGCCGGGCGGCGCAATCGGCGGGTCCAGCTTCGTGGCAGGTCTTCCAGGAAATCCAACATCTGGCAATTTCACGTGGGATTCGACCGGGTTCACGGCAGGAACATATATTGCAACGTTCCTCGCGACGGATGGCGGCCTGACGGATCAGGGCACTGTTACCATCAATCTCAGAGAGCCGGTTAGTGCGGACGTTCCACTGCCTGCTGCCTTGGGACTTCTGGCAGCAGCACTGGCTGGGCTTGGCATGATCCGCCGTCGCGGTGCTTAAGATCACGCAGCTTTAAGACTTATTTTAGGCGAGGGCGGGTTTTCTGCCCTCGCTTTTTTTATTTATACTCAAAGATAAGAACCGCTTTGGAGGACGCAATGTTGGCATCAAACGGATTTGTGCGCAGTACAGCTTTGGCTTGCGCGATCTCGACATTCTTCGTGCTGCAATCGTCACCTGTGGTGTCCGCAACGTTCTCGGCCGAAGTGGGGGAAGAGTTTCTGGGGGAGCAATTTGAATGGCTCACCTCGCCCACCATTTTGTCATTGAGCGGCGCGCCTAAAGACCCCGCCGCCCTGTTCAAGATTGCGTCCCTGGTGAATCAGGATGATGAGCAAGCCGGTCTTGCGCTTCAGAACTATCTAAAGCGGTACCCGAACGATCCTGCGGCATACGATCTTGCCGGTGCCGCCCTGTTGCAAGACGGCGATGCCGCTGGCGCGCTGTTGGCCTTCCGCAAGGGGGTTTCACTTGCGCCCGAAAATGATTGGCTCCGCGCGAAATACGGGGCCTCTCTGGTTCTGGCGGGTGATGCACGCACCGGACGCAAGGAACTTGAAAAAGTTGTCGCGCAATCGCCAGACAATCCCATAGCCCTTCGGCAACTTGCACAGCTTGAAAGAGCGGAAGGTGACATCGCTAAAGCGATCATTTTGTCCGAGAGAACCCTGCGCGTCTTTGGCCTGCCCTATGGCGCGGTTAACCAAGCGCATTTTGACTTGTCGGATCTTTACACGCAGATCGGTCGACACCGCGATGTTCTTGATCTGCTGGGCCCGGCAGTTCGCAATCCAGACCTCGACCTGCCATCCCAATCGAAGATTGAGCTTTTCGGACGGTTTCTTGATGCGGCGATTGTGATGGGAGACCCCATTACAGCGCGCGAGGCGCTTGATACCTTGGAATCGTTGATCGACCCCGAGCACCCCAGCTTCAGACTGACCGATGCGCGCATCCTGCGACTGAGTGGTGACTTGGATGGTGCGCAGGCGGGCCTTGAAAGCCTGATGAAGGATCACCCGGAGATGGGCTCGGCTTTGCGGCCTGACCTTGCCATCGTTCTGGCCGCGAAGGGCGACATTACTGCGGCCGCCTTGATTTGGGAAACCATCGCCGAGGAACAGCACCAAGGTGACGACATCACTTTTTTCCGTCGGGCTTTCAGCACCTTGGTTGAAGGCAACCAGTCGGAAGTTGCGATGGAAAAGGCGGCAGCTCTGACAACCCGCTACCCGGAACGAGAAGATGTCGCGCTGCTTGAATTGGACATTCTAAGTAATGCGGGCGGCGCACAGGCAGCCTTTGAAAAAGCCAGTGAGGCCATCGTCCGCTTTCCGCAGAGCGCCGCGATCTTGCAGCAGCACGGTGTGCTTGCCTCGGCATTGGGGGACAAGACAACCGCCGAGTCGTCTCTGCGCAAAGCGTTGCGCATTGATCCGGAACAACCCAAGACATGGCTCACGCTCTCCGGGGTCATCCATGGGCACAGTAGCTACGTGGGTGACGAACACGCGGGCGGCAGCCATGCGGATGTGGAAATGCTGCTCTTGGAAGCGCTTGTCTCAAACCCGTCGTCTGCTGATCTCAATTCCGAACTTGGCCTGATGTATCTGAGCGACGGGCGGGTGGCCAAAGCCATTTCAGCGTTTGACAGGGCGGTCAAAAACAATCCGGTCCATATGGCGGGCTTGTCCCTGGGCGCGCTTGCGCGAGCCGATATCGCGGAAGATCTTGGAACCGCCCTTGCTTTTGCGGATCGGGCCACTGCGATGGCTCCGCACGAGGCCATCAATCAGGATATCCTCGGATGGGTTCTTGTGAGACAGGGCGCGTACGAGGCGGGTATGAAGCTCTTGAAGGGCGCCGCAGAAGCGGAGCCTGACGATGTGACCATCCAGTATCATCTTGGGGTCGCCTATGCAGAGCAGGACATGCCCGATCAGGCACGGGAGCATCTTTTGGCGGCATTGGCCGGGCCGAACTACAGTCACAACGTCGACCATGCCCGAATGCTCTATACAGAGTTGACCCCCGCCGAAACCGTTGTGGCAGACGTTTCGTCGCTTGCTGACGGTACATCTTACGGGTCGGTTTCATTTCACCAGACAGCCGAGGGTGTAAGAGTTACGGCAGATCTGCTTGGGCTGCCACCGGGACACTACGCAGCCCATGTCCATGAGTATGCAACATGTCTGCCCGGCGAAGATGGTCAACCGGGCGGCGCAGCAGGCGCACATTACGGAAGCGACGGTCACGACGGGCATATGAGTGGTGGCACTGATCACATGGGCCACGGCGGCGGCGCCATGACCGGAAGCAGCGATTCAATGGCCAGCACGGGTGTTTCCATGGCAGGCGCTGCCGACCATTCAGCGACTATGACAATGGGATCCGAGACAATGGGATCGGATATCCCCGCTGGGGATCTTCCGGACATCATGGTGGATGCCAACGGGGCGTCGACCGCCTCCTTTATACAAACGACGTTCACCTTGGCCGAAATACGGGGCAGATCGCTGATGCTTCATGAAAGTGCTGAACTGGGCGGCGGGAAATTCGCTTGCGCAATCGTTCCGTGAGTTGACGCGCGCAGGCTCGGGCGGACTTGCGCGCTCCGGTTGCCGGGTCGTTTCCCGGCGCAGCGGCATCACAATTGGTTCGGTCGTTGGACCGGGGGAAGAGGTCCTGCGCATCGTACCCGCCGACGACCGGTTGCTCGTATAGGCCCGTTTGCGACCGGAGGATGTGGCCTACGTCCGCCCTGACTTGCCCGCAAAGGTCAAGTTGACTGCGTTGGATTTTACGATTTTCGGTACACTGGAAGGGCACGTGAGCCTTGTAGGCGCTGATGCCGAAACTGATCTGCAAACCGGAGAGACTTACTTTCCGATGATGATCGAAATGTCGAGCACGGAACTGGTTAATGCGGGAGCCCGCCACAGTGTTGGCGCTGGGATAGTTGCGCAGGTCGACGTTACAACGGGAGAGCGCACGGTTTTAGATTATTTGCTCAAGCCCATTCGCAAAGCAGGATATGAAGCGCTTCGCGAACGATGACAGATAGGTGGTCAGTGCCTCAGCCAGCCCTTTCTGCAAAATCTGGATTTCAGAGCGAGACGGATGCATCCTCGATCCAACCCAGCATATGCCGGACTGATCACCTAGCCGATGTGCGCGCTTGCGTTGGATGCAAAAGCTTCCACCCCACGAAAGCAAACCCGAATTCCAATATCATGTAAACCACCAAGAGTGGGTGCGGCCAGCCGTCAAACGTGAGGCTCAACATCCGTCCAAGCGCTAACCCGATCATGAACACGACAAGGCTCCAAAGGGCGGCTACGCGCAGGTCCGTCCTGACCGCCCCGATGACCCAGAACACGACCATCGCTAGGTACAAACCCATGATTGCGCGAAAGATATGCCGCGTGTTTACATCCCCCGCGTCGATGCCAAAGAGCCAAGACAAGCTTGCACCGGGGAACAGCCCATAAGACAGCGCGATCGGCGTCAGCCCCACGGCCGCCACCAGAAGAAAGCCACATTGCATCCGGGTCAGTGTCATCTCAACTTATCCTTCAAGAGCTTCGGTGAATGTTTTGAGCATGCGGCGGTTGATGATCCGCAGCGGCAGCGATTTTGGGACATCTTGCCTATCGGCGAGCGCAAGAAGATCGTTGAAAAGAACCTCTATTCGCCCGTCGGAACGTTCTAAAACCAGCATCTTTTGACAAAAAGCATCAAGACCAAGTGTTGGGGCTTTGGCCATCGCGCGGCCGCCTGGACCCGGCCCGCCGAACAAAAGTAAACGCGCAGGGGCGATTTCCACCCCTTGTTTTAAGGCCCTGTCAGTGAAATCTACCTCACCGAACCAGACAGTATCTTCCTGCATATCCACCGCCGCGCGCAAGCGATCAAGCGTTTCGTCGAAGCCGAACGGACTATCGAGGCGGACCAGGCCGTCAGGCTGCATTATGTCGGTCGGGAACGTAGTCAGATCAGAGGCCGAAACCCCTGCGAGGGCACGTGCGAGGACTGCATCATGTCGGTCACGCAGGTCCTGAGGGACTGAAACACTGTAACGCGACGCAACGTAGTCCAACGTGTTATGGGCAGTGAATGCTTGCCCAGTGTCAGACGCGGCGAAGGCAAGGACCCGCAGGGGTAGATCGACGCCGATCCGGGGATCGATTTTCATCAGGGCCGCATCCAGTGCCGGGTCTGAAAAGATCACAACCCGTGCAGGGGGCATCGTCTCGCCTGCGACAGCGGCCAGACGCGCATGATCGATTTCAGCTATGATGTCCAACTCGGGTGCAGCTGCCACATTATTCCGGACTTTTTCGAACAGTGTATCCGTATCGGCCTGACCTGACATCTCTGCCAGCGCCGGTAGGCCGACAAGTGCGCAGGCCACTAACAAACCCGGCCCCGTAAGGGACCGGACCCGGCTCATTGCAGACAGTCGCAGGCTCATTGCGACAGGCCGCCTTCGCGGCTGGTGTGGCTATTCACGGCCTCGGCATTGGCCATCGGCGCGCCGCGTGGTGGAAACGCTTGAAAGCTTTGGAGATGACCCTGAACAACTGCACTCGCCGGCCCGAACGCCCACATCTTGTTGCCCATCCAGCGCACGTACATGCCGGATTCGTCGAACGCCTTTTCATAGGGGTCCCGGCGCAGATTCATCAAAAGCGGCGCGTTCAGGTGTTCCTTCATTCCGGCCCAGCCATGGTTCTGCAGTACGAAATGCGCCTTCCAGTCGGCATAGCGGATCGCCTGCAATTCTGTGCCTTCGTAATAGATGATCTCGCGGCGCGCGCTGTCGCCTGTACCGGTCAGCATCGGCAACTGGTTATAGCCATCCAAATGCACCTGCCAACCTTCATATCCATCGCGCAGAAGTTCGGGCAGATCGTTCGGGCCACCTGCCGCTGCAACCAATGTCGGCATCCAATCGAGCGAGTCGAAGATCTCGTTGTTCACGACACCTGGTTCAACCATGCCCGGCCAGCGGATGATCGCAGGTACGCGAAAGCCGCCTTCCCACGTGGTCCCCTTTTCCCCGCGAAATGGCGAGGTGCCGCCATCGGGCCAAGTTAGCGTTTCGGGTCCGTTGTCAGACGTGAAAACGACGATGGTGTTATCGGCGATGCCCAAATCGTCAAGACGCGTGAGTACGCGGCCGACAGTGTCGTCAAGTTCCTTCATCACGACGTCTTGCAAGCCGCGTCCATCGCCCAGAAGAGCTTCGTATTCCGGGCTGAGATGGGTCCAAACATGCGCGCGCGCTGGTGCCATCCACACGAAAAACGGCGTGTCGCTGTCTACCGCGCGGTCGATAAAATCGATCGTCTTGTCCGCCACTTCGATGTCGAGCGTGCGTTGGCGATCGGGCGGCGCCGGCCCGTCATCAATGATGCGCTGATTGCCGACACGGCCCCAGCGGGGGTCCACCGTTTCATCGGCTTCGTCTGTGGCAAAGGCATGGATCACGTTCCGCGGCCCGAACCGGGCGTTGAATGCCTCGTCATCTGGCCAATCCGGGTCGATCGTGTATTCCATCGCGTTCAGGTGATAAAGCCAGCCCCAGAATTCGTCGAAGCCCTTGGTGGTCGGCAAAAACGCGTTGCGGTCGCCTAGATGGTTCTTGCCGAATTGGCCCGTTGTGTAGCCCAGCAGCTTGAATAAGTCGGCTACGGTTGGATCTTCGTCGCTTAACCCGACCGGATCTCCCGGAAGGCCCACGGTGTGCATACCCGTACGTACAGGAAGCTGCCCGGTCAGAAAGGCTGATCGACCCGCAGTGCAAGACGGCTGGGCGTAGTAATCGGTAAAACGCATCCCCTCGGATGCCAGCGCGTCGAGATTTGGTGTCTCGATGCTTTTGATGCCCTGATGATAGCTTCCAAGGCTCGCCCAGCCGACATCATCGGCCATGATGACCAACACGTTCGGCCTGTCGGCCTGTTGCGCCAGTGCGCCCGTCGCGAGACCGAAAAGAATAGTCGCGAAGCCCAGGGCGCGTCGTGAGGGGAATGGCGGCATGCATACTCCGTCGTTGTCTAAATCATCCGTCCGGCCATCACCGTAACAGATAACGAAGGGTCAATCCTTTCGATTGCCCGCCCTTTCATCATTCGGTATGTGCGTTGCATTTAGTGAAACGCTGGAGGCGCGATGCTTGAGGATCACCAAAGGCGCGCGATCCGTGCGCTTGCCCGGTTCGGTAGCTTCCGTGAAGCGGCGGATCATCTCGCTATCTCACCGGCAAGCTTTTCGCGCCATATCAAGCAGGCCGAGCGCGCGGTGGGAATGACGTTGTTCGACCGGCAGCGCAACGGAGTGCGGCTGACCACGGCGGGACGTGAAGTGCTGCGGCTTCTCGATGATTTCGACGGGGCTGTCGGGTCGTTCGAGGTGGGCCTTAGACGGCTGCGCGACACGGGTGGTGATTATCTGCGCATCGGCTGTGGTCCGCTTCCGGGCAGGGCGATTGTCTCGCCAATCCTGGCCGAATTACTGCGTACGCAAAGTGGCGTGCGCGTCGCGGTGCGCGTTGATGCGACCAAGGCCCCGATCGACGCGCTGCGGCGGGGCGAGTTGGATATTGCGTTGTGCGACCTCACGCATACCCCGGATATGAGCGACCTTGATCTTAAGATCATCGCCCCAAAATCAATTGTGTTCGTCGCGCGCCCTGACCATCCGATCCATGAGCAGGGCCCGGTCGAGCTTGCCGCCGTTCTGCGGCTACCTATGGCGAGTCCGTACCTGCACAAACATTGGCGCGTATCGATCGCGCGTATTCTTGGTAATGACGAGGCCGCGTGGGAAACAGTCAACCGGCTGCCGGTTTTCGAATGTGACGACTATGCCCTTCTGACCGATCTCACGGGCCGGACCAATATGGTTTGTGGTGGCGTGGCTGAAGCGTTTGCCGAGCATGAGAGTTTGGGCCTGTTGCGCCGGATCGACATGCGTGAAGAGATGACATGGAACATCTGCGCTGCCCGGCGCAAGGGGGGCATTTTCCCCGCTCAGCAGGCATTTTGGGATGCCATGGTGGATCTTTACGCTGCGGACTGACATCTAGCGCTCGTTCCGTACAGCTCAATCGCCGGGCAGCAGTGCTCTTATGCTGCAACAGATACGGGCGGCAATTTGTCAGGCTTGTGCGCAGTTCAATGCGCCGTCCGAGAGGGAGGTATCTTTGTTTCGTGTTTTCCCCTGTGTCCTGATCTAGCACGTGCTTGCGGAGGTGATCCTATCGGAAAAACCGCATATTAGTAATAAAAAGTATGGAAGAACCCCCTCATTTAGCCGAACTCTTGATTTATATATTACAAATATTGACACATTAATGCTTGAGGTGTAGCGTCGTGCTTGAAGCTTGGGGGTATGAGTGACGCTGATGAGGGGTCGGCGTGATGCTGGCGCAACCGACTGGAAAAAAGCGCACCAGACCCCCTTCACTCAAAGGTCCGCGCGATGCCACACCATAGGAAGAAGCAATGAGCGAATTTACTCTGTCCGCCGAAATACGTGATAAGCTACGCAAAGTATCCACCGCCTCCGTGGCCACTGCGCTGTACAAACGGGGTTTGCGAAATCAGTTCGTTCAGGGCGTTGCGCCTGTTGAGCGAAAGCCCGTCACAATGGTGGGGCAGGCATTTACTCTGCGCTACATTCCGGCGCGGGAAGATCGCAACCCGATTACTGTTTTCCGCGACCGCGACCACAAGCAACGCGTTGCAGTTGAGACCTGTCCGGAAGGTCACGTGCTGGTCATGGACGCCCGCAAGGATTCTCGCGCCGCGACCGCCGGATCTATTCTGATCACTCGATTGCAAAAGCGCGGTGTCGCGGGCGTCGTGTCGGATGGCGGGGTGCGCGACGCCGTGGGTATCGGCGCGCTGGATATGCCAGCTTATTTCGCGTGCGCTTCCGCACCCACAAACCTGACGCTGCACGAAGCTATCGAAATCAATGTGCCCATTTCTTGCGGCGACGCGCCGGTGTTTCCCGGTGATGTAATGTTGGGTGATAGCGATGGCGTGATGGTTATTCCGGCCCATTTGGCCGAAGAAATCGCCGCAGAATGCGCCGAGATGGAAGTGTACGAAGATTTCGTGCTTGAACAGGTCAACGGCGGCGCAGGCATCATTGGTCTGTATCCGGGTACCGATGATGAAAGCATTCATAAATTCGCCGCTTGGCGTGAAAAGACAGGACGATAAACATGGCTTTCACCCCCCACGGAAAACACCTGATCGCTGGTCAACGTATCGGCACGGACGCCACGTTTTCGTCCGAACCTGCGAGCGGCAGCGCGTTTGAATATTCGGTTGGCTCGCCGGCGTTGGTCGCGCAGGCCTGCGAAGCCGCAGCGGCGGCCTTCCCTGGCTTCGCTGAGGTTTCGCGTGAAGAGCGCGCGAAACTGCTTGAAACCATTGCCGATGAAATTGACGTAAGAGGCGATGAAATCACCGAAGTCGGCAGCGCTGAAACAGGTCTTCCCGCTGCCAGACTCGAAGGCGAGCGTGGTCGGACCACTGGCCAATTGAGGCTCTTCGCGGCGCACATACGCGACGGCGACTATCTGGACGTTCGCCATGACCCGGCCTTGCCCCAGCGCCAACCGCTGCCACGCCCCGATCTGCGGATGATGCAGCGTCCAGTGGGCCCGGTGGCCGTCTTTGGCGCGTCAAATTTCCCGCTCGCCTTTTCTGTGGCCGGAGGGGACACCGCCGCGGCGCTGGCTGCGGGATGTCCGGTTGTCGTCAAGGGTCATGGCGCACATCCGGGCACCGGCGAGGTCGTTGGTGATGCAATCGTTGCTGCGCTGAGCAAGCTGGGAATGGATCCTCGGATCTTCAGCTTGGTACAAGGCGGAAACCGCAGTGTAGGCCAGGCGCTTGTCACTGATCCACGTATCAAGGCGGTCGGCTTTACCGGAAGCCTTGGCGGCGGGCGCGCGCTTTATGATCTTTGCGCACAACGCCCCGAGCCGATCCCATTTTATGGCGAACTTGGAAGCGTCAATCCCATGTTTGTCTTGCCGGAAGCCGCCGCCGCACGCGGGGCCGACATTGGAACCGGCTGGTCTGGGAGTCTGACGATGGGCGTCGGACAATTCTGTACCAACCCAGGCATTGCCGTCGTGGTTGATGGCCCCGAAGCCGATGCTTTCGTGGCTGCAGCAACCGATGGACTAAGTGCGGTTGCGGCGCAGACCATGTTGACCGACGGCATGGCGACGGCCTTTCGCGATGGGGCCCGCCGGGTTTCTGAAGGGTCGGGCGTGAAGTCGCTGTTGAAAACATCTTGCGAAGGCCGAAATGCGGCCCCTTATCTGTTTGAGGTGTCAGCGGAAGACTGGCTGTCAAATGAGGATCTGTCGGAAGAGGTTTTTGGCCCGTTAGGCCTTGTTATCCGTACGCAAAGTGCAGAGCAGATGATCGACATCGCCGGGCATTTCAAGGGGCAGTTAACGGCAACCTTGCAGATGGACGAAGGCGACATTGAGTTGGGGCGCGCTTTGTTGCCGATTCTGGAACGGATCGCGGGTCGCGTGATGGCGAACGGGTTTCCCACAGGAGTCGAGGTGTGTGACTCGATGGTTCATGGTGGTCCCTATCCGGCCAGCACAAACTTTGGCGCAACGTCGGTGGGTACGATGTCGATCCGCCGTTTCTTGCGGCCTGTCTGCTATCAGAACATTCCGGACGCGCTGTTGCCGGCCGATCTGGTTCGCACTTAACGCTGCCGATCTATGGCTTGATCCGTGCCGCATTGTGAGCGGCGCGGATGTACCTGTGAAGATCGTGGACTGAACTTTACATATTTTTGCATATTAATGATTGCTCTACCATCGAGCGGCAATTTCAGGCAAAAATCGACAAAAACAGCCCAAAAAATTGCGATCATTAGTAATAATTTGATTTGATTTGTGATATTTTTTCCGTATGGTGACGGCAGAAGGTTCCCACGGAGGGTGGAATGCTTCTGATCATACGGCTCGGGAACTGGGGGCTGCCAATCACCTGTTAAGACACATGTTTGGTGTCGCTGAGCGGGCAGGGGCAAAATACATACGGCGTCATAGGCGCAGTCAATACACAGCCCACTCATTCCCATACTGAAATGAATGACGGCGCGCGAAAAACGACCAACGCGCAGGTCATCTGAGCTGCCAGGCTCGCCTGGTGAACACTATCTGGACGGAGGAACGGATCCATGTTTTCGATTAACTTTAATAGCAAGTTCTTGCTGGCACTCAGCGCTTGCGTTGTCACAGCCACGGCGGCAGCGGCAGAATTCCCGACACGCGACATTCGCGTCATCGTGCCGTGGCCCGCAGGCGGCGGCGCGGATGCCATTTCGCGCAAAATCAGCAATATCGCCGAACAGGACCTGTCGCAGTCGATCTATGTTGAAAACATCGCCGGCGCGGTAACAGCAACTGGCTTGATCCAGATGACAAACGCCCGTCCGGACGGCCATACCGTTGGCATGCTGACCTATGATAGCGTCATCACTTTGCCACGCGGTGAAATGGTTCCAGGGTACGCGCTGGACAACATGAAGTTGATTGCACGCATTACCAGCGAACCCGACGCGATCGTCGTTGCCCAGCAAACTGGTATAGAGACCTTTGAGCAGTTGATTGAACGGGCTAAGGAAAATCCCGGCGAAGTGCGTATCGGCGTTGCCCCAAAGGGGTCGGGCCCCTACCTTTCGGCTATTCAGTTGGAGCAACTGCTGGACGTCGATTTCAATGTCATCACCTATGCAGGGTCTTCCAGTGCCTCTTCCGAGGCGTTGCTGTCCGGTGAGCTTGACGCGGCGATTTCCAGTCTGGGCGATTTCAGCGGGATTATCGAATCTGGCGATGTGCGGGGCGTCATCGAACTGTCATCGGTCCAGAACGAAACATACCCCGACGTGCCCACAATCAGCTCCAAAGGCTTCGATCTGCAGACGGGCAGCTTCTTGGTTCTGGCGGCCCCCGCCAACACGCCTGACGACGTGGTTGCCACCCTCGAGTCCACGTTCAAAGCAGCTTATGACACCGAAGAATTCCAAAGCTGGCTTGCTCAGATCGGTGTGACCGCAGACTGGCTCGGCTCTGATGGGGTCAACGACTGGGTCGATGGGCTGCAAACAAAGATGTTCGGTCTGATGGACGATCTGAACCTGTAAGTCTTTTGTTTCTCCTGCCTCCGGTCCGTGATCGGGGGCAGGGCTGCGATGCCCCGTCGGCGTCGTGATGTTTGGTGTCATCCGTATACGATGCGATTTCGAGGGCAGAGATCAGCCCGCAGTCCAAATCGCCACGGCCGATCGCCCTCCTTTCATCATCGCGGGAGACGTTGATGTTTACGAACAAATACCTGTTATTCCTGTACTTTATGTTGGCCGTGTCTGTTGGCTATCTCATCACGGCTGTTGGTCTGGGCGACCCATTCGCCGAGAACGGTCTGACGCCATCTTTCTTTCCGATCCTGGTCGGCGCTGCCGCGATTGTTTTTTCCAGTATCTTGATCGTGGAACAATTGCGCGCAGCACCTGAAAGAGAGATCGGGGCAAACAGCAGCAATGAACCCGGTGGTTACACCCACCTTTGGGTGACAGTGGCAATTTTCATCTACATCGCGCTGTTCCGAACTGCTGGCTATTTTCTGTCGTCATGGTTGTTCGTTCTTGCGCTGATCCTGCTGTTCTCGTCACTTGAAAAGCTGCTGCAAAAGGCAGTCATTTCGGCGGCGATTGTCGGGTTGGCCTATCTCATGTTTCAGCAGCTGTTCGGCGTGCGCCTGCCGACGATTTGGGGTTAACTCATGGATTTCATTCTACAAGTCTTTGGAAGCTTCAGCCTGTTGCTCGACCCGGTGAACTTCATATATGTGGTTTTGGGGTTCTTTATCGGCACGATTTTCGCGGCCATTCCCGGGTTGACCGCGACGCTTGCAATGGCTTTGCTCTTGCCCCTGACCTATTCGCTCAGCGTCGAAACCGCGCTCATGGCGTGCGCCAGCATCTACATGGCGGGCATGTGTGGTGGTTCGATCACCGCCACGACAATCAATATTCCCGGCGCGCCATCCTCTATGATGACCGCATTGGATGGTTATCCCATGCAGCAGCAGGGCAAAGGCGCGCAGGCCCTAGGTCATGCGGCGATTGGCTCAATGTTCGGTGGCGCAGTCGGTGCACTGTTGTTGATTGCGCTTGCGCCCTTCGTGGCAGAGTTGTCGCTTTTGGTTAAGACCACAGGCAAGTTTTCCCTGCTGGCCTTTGCGATCGTCGTCGTTGTGATCGCGCAACGCGGGCGGGTTGCGAAGGCTGGCCTGTCTGCCTGCATTGGATTGATGCTTGCCACTATTGGGCTGGATGCGATGGAGCCAATCACCCGCTTCACCTATGGGTACAGTAACCTGACCGCCGGGCTTGCCTTGATGCCGGTCATCATAGGCACATTTGCCATCGCCGAGATCCTGACACAGGCCAATTCTTCGCGCGATATCAGCGTTGCCACCCAAGAGGCAGGCAAGACGAAACTCAGGCGCAGGGACTTTCTGCCGCCATTGGCAGACATCCGGAAAATCGGCTTCGGCTGCTATTTCAAGTCTTGTCTGATTGGTTATTTCGTTGGAACCCTACCCGGCGCGGGCGGATCCATGGGGGCGTTTCTTGCCTATACGGAAACAGTGCGCACTTCGAGCGAGCCAGAGACGTTTGGCAAGGGAAACCCCAAGGGCATTGCTGCCTCTGAGAGTGCCAACAATGCGGTTTGCGGCGGGGCAATGGTGCCCATGCTGACCTTCGGCATCCCCGGTGATCCGATCACGGCCATCGTGTTGGGTGTTTTGGTTATCAACGGTATTCAGCCGGGGCCGCAACTGATGACGGATCAAGCTGGCTTGATCGCTCCGATGCTGGCGTCGCTCCTGTTCAGTGCGGTGGTGTTGATCCCACTGACTTTGTGGCTGATCGGCCCCTACTGCATCAAGATTGTCTCGATCCGTAAAGATGTTCTTTATGCAGTCATTGCTCTCTTGGCAGTGGTAGGCAGCTTCGTGGCAACCTATTCGACGTTCCAGATGTTCTTGGCTCTTGGCATGGGGGTGTTGGCCTTTTATCTGCGGCGCTTCGGGTTCCCGGTGATTACCATGCTATTGGGCTACATTCTCGGTCCGAACCTGGAAGAGTTTCTGCGGCGGTCTTTGGCATTGTCAAATGGCGATCCGACGACTTTCTTCACCAATCCAGACAGTCTGTTCTTTGTCGTCCTGACGGTCGTTTTCTTCTACTTTCTGGTTATCCGGAAACCGGCGAAGATGCCCGGATCGGCAAGTTCCTGATCGAATGATCCCTCTCGGCCATCCTGCTTGCGCGGGGTGGTCGTGGCGTTTGTGGTATTTCGATATGAGATAGCTGCAATCACTCACAGTGCGGTCTATAAAGGTGCAAAGAGCATCCGATCCACAGACAAGGAGACGATTTTGTCGCAGACAAGGCACCCGTCACTCGCGGATCAAGTTTATGACCAGTTGTTGACCAAAATCCTCGAAGAGGAGTACCCGGTCAATAGTCGCCTCCCCACGGAGGAGATGCTGGCGACCAGCTTTGCCGTGTCGCGGCCGATCGTGCGCGCAGCACTGTCACGGCTGCGCGACGATGGCATTGTTCAATCGCGGCGCGGTTCGGGAAGCTATGTCTTGCGCACTCCCGACCGAGAAATCATCGGCTTTGTGCCGCTAGAATCCGTGTCGGATGTGCAGCGATGTTATGAATTTCGCATTGAGGTCGAAGGGGCGTCAGCCGCTTGGGCCGCGCGGCGTCGAGACGACGAAGATATTGCCGAGATGGATGCGGCCTATGCCGCGATGGAAAAGACCTACCACGAGAACGCCCTTGGCGTTGATGCTGATCAACGGCTGCATCTGGCCATCGCTCGGGCATCAAAAAATCCGTTTTTTCCTGCCGTTCTGGAATCCTTGACCGAGCAAATTGCCGTGGGTGTCAAGCTATCGCGTTCTTTGACTTTGCTTGATGCTCCGGGCCGTCAGGAGTTGGTGTTGGCAGAGCACCGTGCGGTGCTCGACGCTATCCGCTTGGGTCAGCCCGAAGTAGCACAAGCAACAATGCGCCACCACATTACGGCCGCGAAGGACAGGATGTTTGTGGGCACTCAAGAGGATTGACCCAATGGGATGATCTGCGTTCCCACCCAGACATCGCTGACGATACGGTGAATAATGTCTAAGAATGATAATTTCGGTGGAAATTGCGGACCTTTGGACCGGCTTGCGTAAAACGGATGTTGTAACCCTTTTCCCACGTCCTGTCAGTGATCGTCTGCCACAAAGTGTCCATCCCCGACGTTGTGTAATTTCAGGCGGTCAGGCGGTGTGCCAATCCGGTGAATGGGCGATGGGATTTCGGTCGTTGGTCTCGCATACGGCTGCCGTTTGCGCGCGGGATCCGGGATTGGGACTGCATCAAGCAGCCGCTTGGTATAGCTGTGTCGCGGATCGCCAAATACTTGGTCGCGGGTCCCCATCTCGACAATTTGCCCAAGATACATAACAGCCAGCCGGTCGACGACGTTTTCAACAACCGCCATGTCATGGCTGATGAAAAGATACGAAACGTCAGTCTCTCGCTGCAACTCTTCGAGCAGTTGCAACACTTGTGACTGCACCGAAACGTCCAATGCAGAAACGCTTTCGTCGCAAATGATAAGCTTTGGTTTAAGCGCGAGCGCGCGGGCGACGCAGATGCGCTGCCGCTGACCGCCTGAGAATTCGTGCGGATAACGCGACATCTGTTCAGGTGTCAGTCCCACTCGATCGAAAAGTTCAGCGGCGCATGCATGGCGTTCTTTAGCTGTGCCAATCCCATGGATCAGCAATGGCTCGGAAACGGCTTCACCGACGGTCATGCGTGGGTCAAGTGCGGCCATCGGATCTTGGAATACCATCTGGATATTACGGCAGATGTCCCGTTTGCCTTGCGTTGTCAGTGCGGTCAGTGCCTGACCGTCGACCTCAATATGCCCTTGGTGTGGGACCAGTCCGGCAAGCGATTTGGCAACGGTGGACTTGCCGCAACCCGACTCACCAACAAGGCCAAATGTCTCGCCGGGGCGTATGTCAAAGCTTATGCCTTCGACGGCATGCACCCGGTGTGTGGGACGGCCAAAGAAATTTGCACCGATATCAAAATGAACCCGTGCGTTGACCAGTTTGGCGACTGGGGCATTCGTGACGGGAGGCAAAGGTTTCGCCCGCCGTGCGCCGGTGCCAAGGCGTGGAACCGCCGCCAGAAGCGCGCGGGTATAGTCGTGAGAAGGGGCCGAAAACAGTTGATTTACTGGTGCGGTTTCAACCATGCGGCCGTGCCGCATAACCACAACACGGTCGGCGCATTCCGCCACGACGCCCATATCGTGGGTGATCAGGATGATAGCCGTGCCTGTTTCCTTTTGCAGATCGCGAAGAAGTTCCAGAACCTCGCGCTGAACCGTTACATCCAGCGCTGTTGTAGGTTCGTCCGCGATCAGCAACGAAGGCCGAAGAGCCAGTGCCATCGCAATCATCACACGCTGGCGCATTCCGCCTGACAACTCGTGCGGATACTGCTTCATCCGGCGTTCGGGTTCCGGAATGCGCACCTTTCGAAGTGCCTCAATGGAAGCGGCTCGTGCCGCGCCGATGGAGACCGCTTCATGGGCGCGGATAACCTCGGTCATCTGGCTGCCGATCGTATGAACGGGATTTAGCGACGTCATGGGTTCTTGAAAAATCATGGCAACGCGCGCGCCGCGCCAAGCGCGCATCTGACGTTCTGGTAGGCTTGGAAGGTCAGTGCCCTCAAGCAAAGCTTGCCCAGAGGTGACGGAGACATTGTTGGGCAAGAGCCCCATGATCGCCAACGAGGTGATCGATTTGCCGGACCCGCTTTCACCCGCAATAGCCAGCGTTTCGCCTGCGGCGAGTTCAAAGCTCAGGTCCGCCACTAATGGGCGGATGATGCCGCGATCTTTCACCGTTACCGTGAGATCCCGCACCGAAAGAAGGGGGTCTGCCGCCCCCGAAGGGGCGGTTGCACTTTGTGCCGTGGTCATTCCAGCACCAGTCTGGGGAAATAGAAGGAAACGACCCAGTTTGGCATATCGACAATTTCCGAGATGCGCAGATCACCGCAAGTGGAAATCAGCATATATGCATCCTCGGCCGCCATTGCGTAGCGCGATGTCAGAAGGTCAATCATGCCGGCCACCGCATCGCGTGCACCAGTCATGAGATCCGGCCCGATACCTGTTGTGACTTCGTATCCTTTGGCGTCGAGGTGCCTTGTGACAGGCCCCGGCGTGCAAAAGCGTGGCATCTTA
This sequence comes from Meridianimarinicoccus aquatilis, assembly GCF_004358675.1. GTDB lineage: Bacteria > Pseudomonadota > Alphaproteobacteria > Rhodobacterales > Rhodobacteraceae > Meridianimarinicoccus > Meridianimarinicoccus aquatilis. Next base: position 59,036 of record NZ_SMZO01000015.1, read on the forward strand.
AGGTTCGCACCCTTCACCAGATCTATGGTCAGCGTCACATCCATCGGGCTTTCTATCGCCGTGCCGCAAACTTCTCCGTCCCCTTGAGCGGCATGTGTGTCCCCGACAGAGAAAAGCGCTCCTGCCACCTCGACCGGAAGATAAAGTTCTGCGCCGGCCGCAAGATCGCGGATGTCGAGGTTGCCGCCAGTGCGTCGCGGTGGAACGATGGAATGCAGGCCCGGCTCTGCTTGCGCGACGCCGATGGTGCCAGTGAATGGCTTCAGTGGCACACGCCCCATGTCACCCCACAGAGCGGGCTCAAGGGTATTGGCATCGTATTTCCAGATCGTCAGCGCCGGATCTTCGAATTGGTCCGCAAGCAGGCCGAAACCCGGAATATTTGCGGTCCAGCCCCAGGCGGAGCCCTCCCGCTCGCGGGGGGCAAACCCGTCGAGTGTGATCTTCAGCGCGTCTCCTGGTTCTGCGCCGTCGATATAGATTGGCCCTGAGACCGGGTTGATCTTGCCAAAATCAAGCGCCTCGACGTCTTTCACAGTACTCGACGGGCCAAGCTGGCCCGCCGAAGAATCCATGCAATGAAAGCACAGGGTTGTTCCGGGCGCGACCGTTTCGACCGGGGCAATGGAATTGTCCCAGCCGAAATGGTGCTGTGCGCCGTGAATCGTGTAATCACAAGCCTTGCACATGCGCTTACTCAGTCACGTAGACGTAGTCATAGTTCACCGGGATCGAGACCGGATCGACATAGAGCGCATCATCACCGCCCATACGTTCGGACTTCATTGTGTAACGCTGCTCGTTGAACACCGGAACCCAAGGCGCCTGTTCCATGACTTTCATATAAGTCTCGGACCACATTTCCAGTCGCTCAGGCGCGGACGGGTCGGTCATGCTGTCTGCTTCAATCGCCATGGCGTCGATGTTTTCATCGCAGAATTTGGACCAGTTCCAGCCCCCTTCGCCAGCGCCAGCACAGCCGAGAATTGGGCCGTAGAAGTTGGACGGATCGGGGAAATCCGCGATCCACGCCATGCCACCGGACCAGATCATTGGGGCTGCGCCCGCGCCGCCGGCTTCGATCACGTTCGCCTGCGCGAGGGATCGAATTTCCACGTCTACGCCGATCGCCTTCAGGTCTTGCTGGATCGCTTGGGCAATGCGCGGGTTCGGGTCGGTATTCATCACGTAGAGTTCGGTCGTGAAACCGTCTGCAAGACCCGCCTCTGCCAGCTTGGCCTTGGCTGCTTCGATGTCAAAGGAGAAACCTTCATACCCTTCTGTGTAGCCCGGCATCGACGGCGGCAAGGGCTGTGTGGCAGGCACCGCCCGACCGTTGATGATTTGCGTGATCCGCGTCTTGTTGATGGCCATGTTGATAGCCTCGCGAACAGGCAGTTGGTCCAGCGGCTCTATGCCTACGTTGAGCGTGATATAGCCGGTGTGCAGTTGTCCGCCTTCGACGACGCGCGCGGCTTGAGCCGGATCTCCCATGACTTCCTGGAATTTAGCGGGCGGAATGCCGTCGCCGGGAACATCGACTTCGCCCTGTTGCAGGCGCAGAAGTGCGACGATCGGCTCTTGCCCGACTTCGAAGGTCAACGCGTCCAAATAGGGGACACCTTCGCGCCAGAAGTCTTCGTTCTTGGCGAAGACCAAGCGCTGGCCGATGGTCCATTCATCCAGTTTGAAGGCACCGGTGCCGACAGGGTGTTTCCCGAAATCGGTGCCATGCTCATCAACCGCTTCTTTTGGGACGATGGAGGCAAAGTTGAGGGCCATGACGTGCAAGAAGGTTGCGTCAGGGCGTGACAGGCTGATCTTGACCGTCAGCGGATCAATGACTTCCACACCTGACAGCGTATCTGCCTCACCCGCTGAGATCGCGTCAAACCCGGCGATTGACGCGAAGAATCCTGCACCCGGCGACTGTGTTTCTGGCGTGGTCACCCGGTCGAGCGAGTATTTTACGTCTTCGGCTGTCATTTCGCGGCCATTGTGGAACTTGACGCCCGCGCGCAGTGTGAAGGTAAAGACGGTGCCATCTTCCGAAATTTCATAGCTTTCGGCCAGACCGGGGCGCAATTCGGTGGTGCCGGGGACATAGTCCATTAGCCCGTCGAATAGGGATTTGATCATTGACCAGTTTTGCCAGTCATAGCCGATTGCCGGATCGAGTGTCGCAACGTCGTCTTTGTAGGTAATCGTAATAGCTCCGCCCGTCTTGGCGTTCGGATCAGGCGTATAGCCCTGTGCAAAACCGGGCAACGCAGAGACGGCCAGCATCGCGGTGGAAAGAAGCAGCTTTTTCATGTTTAGTTCCCTGTTGTTGGTGGTGTGAAAGGCAGCGCGGCAGAGCCGCGACACCGGCGGTTATTTCTTTGTCAGCGCAGTTTGATGCGCGGGTCGATCATCGGGGTCACAAGGTCCGCCAGGAGATTTCCCAAAACGATCGCGGTGGCTGAGACCATGGTCACGCCCATGATGATTGGAATGTCGACGCGCTGAATTGCCTGCCACGCCAACTGCCCAATACCGGGCCAGCCAAACACGCTTTCAACAACGACGATGCCGCCCATGAAGATACCGATGTCGATTCCGATCATGGCGATGATGGGAAGGATGGCGTTGGGCAGGGCATGGTGTAGCAGGATGCGCGCGCGGGTAAGCCCCTTGGCGCGGGCGGTGCGGATGTAGTCCTGTCGCAGCACCTCAACCATGCTGGATCGCATCATGCGCGAGTACCAACCTGATCCCATGATCCCCAGCGTCACTGCGGGCAGCACGAGATGTGCGGCTGTGCCATACCCCCCGATCGGGAACCAGCCTAGTTGCACGGCGAAGACGTAAAGCAGCAGCAGCCCCACCACGAATTGCGGCGCAGAGACGGCAACAAAAGACGTGACCATCAGCCCTTGGTCCAACGGGCGACCCCGAAAAACGGCGGCTATCACGCCCAGCGTCAAACCGATCACCAATTCGCAGGCTATTCCACCAGCCATGAGCAAAAGAGAGGCAGGCAGACGGGCCGCGATCAACGTAGAAACCTCGGTCTTCTGAAGGTAACTGCGGCCCATGTCGCCTTGGACCAACCCGCTGACATATCTCCAGTATTGCACCAGAAATGGCTGATCGAGGCCAAGCTGTTGGCGGATATTCTCAACCGTCTGTGCGGTCGCAGAGCGGCCCGCAATCTGGCGTACCGGGTCAGCCGGCAGGACATAGAGCAGAACAAAGGTGATAAAGCTCACACCCAAGAGGATCAGCGCCGATTGAAAAAGGCGGCGAAAAAGATACCCGGCCATCAGTCATTTCCTCTTTGCGTCGGATCGAGGACATCGCGCAGGGCGTCCCCGACAAGGTTGAAGGCCAACGCAAGAAGCAGGATTGCGGCGCCGGGAATGAACACCAGCCAGGGCGCGGCTTGAAAATAAGTCTGGTTTTCGAAGATGATATTTCCCCAACTTGGTGTCGGTGGCTGGACGCCTACACCGAGGAACGACAGCGTCGCCTCAAGCAGGACTGTGACCGAAATCCCAAGCGTGCCCCAGACGATCAGGGTTGGCACAAGATGTGGAAGAATGTGCTTGAACAGAATCCGCGTGCGTGATGCGCCCAATGTCCTTTCCGCCGCAATGAATTCGCGTTCAGATAGTGACGTGGTTTCGGTGTACACCACCCGCGCGGTCTGCACCCAGTTCACAAGGGCGATGACCATCGCCACGATCCAAAGGGACGGTTGAAAAATCGCCGCAAGGCAGATCGCCAGAAGAAGCGCGGGAAACGCCATCATCAAATCTGTAAAGCGCATGAGGACGGCGCCGACCCATCCGCGTAAGAACCCCGCGAGCACCCCGACAAATGTACCGATCAAAAGCGCCACGCCGTTCGCCACAACGCCGATCAGAAGTGATGTTTGCGCGCCATAGAGCATCCGAGTGAAAAGATCGCGGCCCAGAAGATCCGTGCCCATCAGGAAATCGCCGCCCGGTGGCATCGGTTCGCCGAAAAGGGTGAGCCCCTCGAAGAGTTGTTCGTCGGGTGCAAAGGGTGCGATCCATGGGGCAAAGATTGCGCCCCCAACGACCAATGCGATGATAGCCAACCCGAAGAGAGCCAGCTTGCGGCGCAAAAGGCGTCGCAGCGCGCCCGCAGGTGGGGCAGGCGCGGTCAGACTCTGTGTCAGATCAGCCAAGATCGCTTCCTTTGTTTGTGCGGGTGTCACGCGGACCATTGACAGAAGACATGATGCGCGCTGCGGCTTCCTCAAAGCTGACGCGCCACGCCATGGCCATGCCGCGCAACTGCTCGTAAGCTTCGGTTTCGGACTTGCCGCGCGCCGCCAGCACTGCCACCGCCTGCACGACCGTTTGTCGTTGCCCCAAGCGGCGGCGCAGCGTGTCGATTTCGCCCGCCAACCCGATCCGCGCATCAAAGGTCGCTCGTGCGATTAGCAGCGCGGAATAGACGCCGTTGTCTCCGACCGGTTTCAGGATCTGTGCGTCAGCGCCGAAATTCATCAGCCATTCAATCCGGCCCGGCGCTTCTGAACCGATGAGGGCTATTGTTGGCAGTGGCGCTTCTCCTGGCGCCCAAGGGAATTGGTCGTCATGCGCCGTGTCCACATCAATAAAAAGGTAGTCGGCAGCCCTGGCCACTGCGGGTAGTTCGGGCCAGAAACACTCCACTTGCAAACCGACGGCCTGCAACTGGCGCGTCAATGCGGTCACGACGGTATGGGGTCTGTGCAAGATGACCGCCCGAGCGCTGCCAAGATCAGGAATACAAAGGCGGCGCCTCATTTGACCACCCTTAACAATGGCTGCGCGACGCTGGTGTGGATTTGTGTAAGGTAGGGGTCCCCTTCGATTGGGGCATAGGTCTTTACGGGAATGAAGACACCGTTGCGCACCTCTGCGATGGCAACAGGAAGGGTCACGTGATGGGTTCTTGCACTGATCCCTAGTGTTTCGGCTCCCGGCAGTGCCAGCAATTCGGGCAGGGACAAGTCTTCTGCCCCAGCAGTGTCCGCGAGAAGCCGTGCCAACATCATAACCGACGCATGCGCTGCCGCCTCAAATGACGACCCGAAGTCTTGTCTTCCTTCGTTGCCCGGCAATGCCGGTGCCAAGCCCCGAAACCAGGGCCCGGCCGAAATAACCCCTTCGGTTGATGCACCAAGAGCGGGCAGTTCTGCCTCTGTCAGGTTGCACGAGAGCACCGGACAGCGGCGACCAGCGAACGCAGGGTCGCGTGACCGCAAGGCGGCCATGGCGTCAAGGAAGGCGTATTGTGACGGGCCTATCAATTGGTTCAGCACAAAGTCGGGCTTCAAGACCGCGATCTCGTCGACCAACCGCTCAATGTCGGTGGACCCAATAGGCACATAGCGTTCCCCAAGAACTTCCGCGCCGTTGCGCCCGCTGAGTTCGCGGGCAATCCGGTTCATTTCCCATCCCCAGATGTAGTTCGAGCCGGTCAGGTAAATCCGCTTGCCGTAAGAGCCGAAGCAATGGTCAAGAAGCGGAAGAAGGTGCTGGTTTGGGCAGGCATGCGCATAGACAACGCGGTCTGATGCTTCGAAGCCTTCGTAGGGCGTGGGATACCAGAGTACCCCGCCCATACGTTCCAAACTGGGAATGATCTCTTTGCGGCTCCATGATGTTGTGCAGCCGATCACGTGGCGTGCGCTGCTGTTGTTTAGAATTTCCTCACAAAGCGGCGCGTAGGCGTCAATATCACCACCCGGATCCCGCTCCACCGATTTAAAGAAAATGTCTCGTTCAGGATCGGCGTTTACTTGAGCGATCGCTTTCAGCGCGCCAGCACGACTAGCTCGGCCCATCAATTCGTAAGGGCCGGTGGTGGAGAATAGGAGTCCAAGGTCGATAATGCGGGTCACGCGACGCTCCAAAAACCAAAAGCGCCCCGCACCCAGAACGCGTCACGAGGACGAGCACGGGGATGCGAGGCGCGTTTGCCAATATATTAACCTCAGGCTGGGCTAACCAATTTGACTTGTCAAAGACTTCGCAGTCGGCCCGGCGGCAAAGGAGGGAAATAGCCTATTTTGTGTGCAACAGGGGTCGATAGCGCATTATTTAAGCAGTATAGATTGCCTTTACCGGGTCTAGGGGCCCTGCGCACCCGTCAAAGACGTCTGAATTTCTGAACTTTGTAATCAGCTATGATGTCTTGGGGTGATCGCATTTTGCCAAACCCCTACAAGTCTGCTGCATTGTTTCACGTCGTCCGAGAAAAGACGTGAGGACGGGGTGATCATATGATTGTCACAAACAGGTCGGCGATGAACGCAATCTCGCCCTGTGTATCGGCGCAGAGGTTTCCCTGTTCGTTTTAGGTTTTAATGCAGGATTTTTGCACCCCGCGACGCAAGTTCGAGTCATCGACCATGATCCACGATCGGTGAGTGGGTCTGCGCGTTCGGCAGCGGTGCCGGATCATCGACAGTCTGGACAACCGGCGCTGTTTGTAGAGTGTCCATTTAAATCGCGCAGTGAAGATCTCGGACCGCGGTCTGAATGTGTTTTATGTGCGAGGCGGAACCTTTTGGGCGTGGCGGCACGCACCAAGATGACTTCGAAGCCAAGCGCCTCCGAGACTTAGAAGGCTGCTTTCCAGTGGACGCCATCGCCACGCTGGTAACAACGCGGGAGCAGAACGGACCTGCCAGAATATGCAAGTCGGACGCGAACGTTTCCAACTATTGGGGCAGGGCCAAAGGCGCTCTCGTTGTGTTTCGGATTATCAACTCAGCCGAGACTTCCGACACGGTTACAGGCTTGTCGGGATCACAGATACGATCAAGCAGAACCTGCGCCAGTTTGCAGCCTAACTTGTGCGGAGACACAGCCATCGTTGTAAGCGGAGGGGTGGCAACTGCCGCGTCCTGAATATTGTCAAAACCGGTCACGGACACTTCGGTGCCAGGCGTTAACCCAATCCGTTGCAAGGCAAGGCAAGCGCCAAGTGCCACCATGTCACCATTGCAAACAACCGCTGTTATCTCTGGATGAGAGCTGTGGAGTTCGAGCATCGCCTCAAGCCCCGCAAGCTTATTGTCTGCAGAGTCCCAAATGACGCCAGCACCCAGGCCGCTTTCCGATAGCACACGTTGGTACCCTGCAATACGGTCCCTTCGGACAAGGGTCATATCCGTACCGCCGAGATAGGCAATTCGCTCATGGCCCAAATCCATCAGGTACCTGGTCGCAGTCGCGGTCCCTTCGGCGTTTCGGATGCCCACATGGTCGATATCCGACCGCGTGTTGCGCAGAAAGGTCACCGTCGGGATCTTATGCGCAGTCAGAAGATCAAACGTCTCGTCCGGTGTCTCGATGGCGGGAACCCAGATTAGTCCACCTCGTCCTTGTCTGATGAATGCCTCAAGCTGGTGGCTTTGTCGGCCGACGTCGTCGCGGGTATCGAGGATGGATACCAGATAGCTTTCGGCCTCAAGAAGATCAACGACCCCGCTGATGACCTCGGCGTTGAACGGGTTGGAAAGCTGGTTGATGATAAAGCCGATTTCCCGGTTCTCGCCCGAGCGCATTGCAACCGCCGTTTGATTGGGGACGTAATGCAAGCTCTTAGCAGCCTCTAAAACGCGGTTTCGGGTCTGTTCCGAGATCCGTCCGGTTCCACGCAAAACCTGACTTACCGTCGGAATCGATACCCCCGCTTCTTTCGCTACAGTCCCTAGGGTCGGCTTGCCTGACATCTTTGCACCCCCGTCTGATGCGCCCGCATTTGTATTCCAGAAAGCTAATCCAATCCAATCCAAATCAATACATTTGGCTATTTCAGCCGCCTGAGTTTCAGGGGTGACCATAGATCGGAAATTACAGAGCAAGATTGTTGACGTAAGATATATCGTTATACCATAGTAGTTGCAATTGAGCCGATTCGTGTCATTAATTTTATGGCACATTGAAGTTCGACAACGACGGGTGCGGCCAAACCGGTCAGCATCGCTCATAAAAACTGGGAGGACGCATGACCTTACATTCAAAAATCACTGGTGCAGTTTCCGGCATCGCTGTCTCTTGCATTGCCTTTGCGGCGCAGGCGGACGTGCTTTTCTGGTCGACGCAGGCCAAACCTGTCGAGGAATCGCAAGCGATGCGCGAGCAAGTTCTCAGCGGCGCAGGTGAAGTTGACTACCAGCCCAACGACCCAGGCCCTTGGATCACGCGCCTTAACGCTGAATTGCAGGCCGACTCCGGGACCATCGGTGTGCTGGGCGCGCTTCATGGTGACTTTTCGGCGATGGACCCCGATGATCTTGTCGACCTCAGCGATCTGGGCGTGATGAGTGCATCAAGCACCTTTAACGACCTGTCGAAACTCGGCACCGACTCCATGCAGTACATTCCTTGGATGCAGGCCAGCTACATCATGGCGGCCAACAAGGAAGCCCTGCAGTACCTTCCCGAAGGCGCCGACGTTGATGCGCTCACATATGACCAACTGATCGCTTGGGGACAAAACGTGATGACAGCCACGGGCGAGGCCAAGTTTGGCTTCCCGGCTGGCCCCAAGGGTCTGAAGCATCGCTTCTTCCAAGGGTATCTGTACCCTTCCTATACAAACGGCGTTGTGCGGTCTTTCGCCAGCGACGAGGCTGTGACGGCGTGGGAAAAGATGCGCGAGCTTTGGGCGGTCACCAACCCAGCCTCGACCAACTTCAGCTTCCTACAAGAGCAGCTGCTTTCCGGCGACGCATGGATCGTATTTGATCACACGTCGCGTCTGGCGCAGGCGTTTAACGAACGTCCCGATGACTTCATCGCGTTCCCGGCGCCGGCAGGCCCAACCGGACGTGGATTCATGCCAGTTCTTGCGGGTGTTGCTATCCCGCGCACTGCCCCTGACATGGAAGCGTCCAAGGCGCTGGTTGCCCATATGCTGAAGCCTGAGACCCAGATTGCGACGCTGCGTGCGACCAACTTTTTCCCTGTCGTCGATGTCGACCTTCCGGGTGATTTGCCGCCAGCCGTGACAGCCGCAGGTGATGCAGTTGCCAAGATGTCTGGCTCTGCAGATGCAAACCCCGGCCTGTTGCCGGCTGGTCTTGGCGACAAGGGTGGGGACTTCAATCGTGTCTTCGTCGACAGCTTCGAGCGCATCGTTCTGGGCGGTCAAGATATCCGTGCCGTTCTGGATGATCAAAAAGGCAAGCTGGCCGCAATCATGGAAGAGACAGGTGCGCCGTGCTGGGCACCAGATGCCCCTTCCGAGGGGGCCTGCCCGGTCGAGTAATCACACCTGAAAAGATGGTGAAATCCCAGTGTCCGGGCGGCTAAGTCCGGACACACCCTCGACGCCCCCCATAAAAAGAAAATTCAAGTCAGCGCTTGGGCGCAATGACGGAGTGATGCCGATGAATGCTCGCATATTGCCTTACGTGCTGATCCTCCCCGTGACGCTGTTTCTGTGTCTGTTTTTCATCTATCCATTTGTTTTGGTATCTCAGCAGGCCTTTCAAGCTGCTGACGGTGGCTGGTCGATGGAGAACTTTCAAGAAGTCGTGGAGTATTGGAAATTTCCAATATCGATGAAAAACACACTTCTTCTCGCGGCGATTGTTGTTCCGGTTCAGCTTGCTCTGGCGCTTTTGATGGCCACAATGGTCAGCAAAATGAAGAAGGGCCGCGATATGGTCCTTTATATCTGGACTATCCCGCTTGGGATTTCCGACCTGGCGGCTGGCATCATCTGGCTGGCGATCTTTGAGCAATCAGGCTTCCTGAATTCCATGCTCCACGGGATCGGCGTCGTGGACAAGCCCGTCAATTTTCTGACCTATCAGAATCCGTGGATTGTGTTCCTCGCGATCGCCTTGGCCGAGATTTGGCGCGCGACGGCCATTATGCTTGTTATTCTTGTGGCGGGCATTGGTCTGATACCGAAAGAATATTATGAAGCTGCCGATGTCTTCGGCGCCTCAAAATGGAAGCAATTCACGCGCATAACCTTTCCATTGCTACGCCCAAGTCTGCAAACCGCGTTGGTACTGCGCGTCATCCTTGCGTTCGAGATTTTCGCAGTTGTCGCGGCCCTTGGCGGAACGTTGTTCCCTGTGCTGATGGGCCAGACCTATTCCTACCAGTTTGATCTTCTCAATTCCGGCGCTGCTGCAGCCATGGCCCTGATCATCCTTGGGATCTCGATAGGCTTCACACTGATCATTCTGCGCATCTTGCGTGTCCCGAAAGGAGCATCGATATGACCGACGCTGCAGTCAACGACGTATCCGTCGATACGCGAAAATCGGGACGGTTTCTTTATGGCGCGTCTGTTGTATTTCTCTGTGCCTGGGTCATCGTGCCGATCTACTTTTTGCTGATCAACACGCTGTCCTCGCCAGAAACCGTCAACAGTTTTCCCAAACCGTTCATCCCTGAATTTGACTTTGGTAGCTTGCAGTTCTTTGCCGGATTTTCCGGGATGCTGACGGCGCTCAAGAATTCGGTCATCGTGGCCCTTCTGACCATGATCATGTCGATCATCATTGGTGCACCGGCGGGCTATGCGCTGTCGCGGTTTGACTTTCCAGGCAAGGGCTTGTTCCGCATGCTGATCTTGTTGACGCGTGCGTTTCCATTGCCGCTTCTGGCGCTGCCGCTGGCCGTGATGTTCATTCAGACAGGTCTGGACGATACGGCTTTTGGTCTGGCACTGGTTCACACGACTTTGGCGATTCCGTTTGCGGTATTGATCACTTTCTCGCTGTTTTCAGGCATTCCGATAGAGCTTGAAGAGGCAGCGTGGACCCTTGGTTGCACCCGCTTGACCGCGTTTACCAAGGTCGTGCTGCCACTGATCTTACCGGGGATCACGGCATCGGCCATCTTTGCCTTTGTGATTTCGTGGAATGAAGTTTTCGCCGCTGCCGTGCTGACCATCGAAAACCGGACACTCACGGCGTTTCTTCTGCAAAACCTGGACACATCTCCGCTGCACCTGAAATTTGCAGGTGGCTTTATCCTCGTCGTGCCTGCGCTGATCTTCATCTTCGCCGTGCGCAAATATCTCTTTGCCATGTGGGGCATCGCAAACCGCTGATGCGGCGCGACAAGAAAAGGAACCAATGATATGGCTGAAATTCAGATCAAGAACATCGCCAAGAGTTTCGGTGCGTTTCAGGCGCTGAACGATATCAATTTAACCATCGCAGATCAGGAATTTATGGTCCTTCTCGGGGCGTCGGGGTGTGGGAAGTCCACGCTATTGCGGATTATCGCGGGGTTGGAAGTCGCCTCTTCGGGCGAGGTCTGGATCGGCGGCAAGCGGATCGATCATCTGTCCCCGAAGGATCGAGGCATTGCGATGGTGTTTCAAAACTACGCCGTCTTCCCTCACCTCACGGTGTTTGAAAATATCGGCTTCGGTCTTCGTATGAAAAAGTTGCCCAATGATGAAGTCACGCGCCGCGTCGAGCGTGTCGCAGGGTTGATGCATATTGAGATGCTGTTGAAACGCTATTCAGGGGAGTTGTCGGGTGGCCAACGCCAACGGGTCGCCGTGGCGCGGGCGCTTGCGATGGAACCTGACGTCATCTTGATGGACGAACCTTTGTCCAACCTTGACGCGCTGCTGCGTATGGAAATGCGGGCCGAGTTGAAAGGCGTTCTGGCCGAGAGTAAAACCACCGCGATCTATGTGACACACGATCAGGTCGAAGCAATGAGCATGGCCGACCGGATCAGCGTGATGCACCAAGGCGATATTGTTCAGGCAGCCTCGCCGATCGAGGTGTATCGCGATCCTGCCGCCAAGTTTGTCGCCAGCTTTATCGGCAACCCGCCGATGAATTTCTTGCCCGCAAAACCTGCCGGTCCGAGCAAATGGCAGGTCGCAGGGCAGACGTTTGACGGGCCGAACACCGACAAAGCCGTTCTGCAATTCGCGATCAGACCCGAAGACATGCAACCTGCTGAACAAGGGCTTGTTGCTACTGCCAAGATCGTGGAACCGCTCGGTGCGCATCTGCTGGTGACCTGCCAGATCGGCGACGCGCTTTTCCGTGTCATCCTTGACAGTGACGCGGTGGTCAAACCCGGCCAATCCCTAACACTTGCCCCCCAACCTGACCGCGTGCGTTGGTTCGACCCAGACACCACGCTGGCCGTTGCCTGAGAGAACACGATGACACAGAAAATGATTGATCAAGCCAAGGCCGTGATGCGCAAAAACGACCGTGGCCTTTACACCGTGCCGACTCAGGGCCTTTACCCATTCCAGTGGAACTGGGACAGCGCGTTGAGTGCGCTTGGCTTTGCCCATTTCGACGAGCCCCGCGCCTGGACTGAAATTGAGACGCTGTTCGCCCACCAGTGGGAGGACGGGATGCTCCCGCATATTATTTTTCACCAGCCCGATGACGGTTATTTTCCTGGCCCAGATGTTTGGGCGACGGGCCGCGCTGTGCCGACAACCGGGATTACGCAGCCACCAGTGGCAGGCTTTGCTGTGCGCCGGATCTTTGATCGGGCAAGGGACAAGGCTTTGGCGGTAGAAAAGGCGCGCGCGCTTTTGCCCCAGATCCATGCATGGCACCAGTGGTTCTTTGCCAACCGTGATCCGCAAGGTACTGGCCTTGTGGCAATCATCCATCCATGGGAAAGCGGGCGGGACAATTCTGTCGACTGGGATGCAGCTTTTGAGCGGGTCCCGACAGAAGGTGTTGAGCCATTCACCCGCCGCGACACCAGTCACGCAAACCCTGAACACCGGCCCACGGACGAGCAATACAAGCGTTATATCTGGTTGGTTCAGAAGTTCCGCAGTCTCGGCTGGGACAACTCCAAACTCCATGACGCCTCGCCGTTTCAGATCGTTGATCCGGGCTTTAATGCCATCCTGATGCGATCCTGCGCGGACTTGGCCGACTTGGCCGAAAGCTTGGGTGAAACACAGATCGCCGATCAGTCGCGTGCCATGGCCGACAAGGGTATCGCCGCTATGGAAACCCTGTGGAGCGACGCGCATGGTCAGTATCTGTGTTTTGACCGCAGTATAGGCGCGCTTGTGGACAGCCCTTCCATCGGTGGCATCCTTGCCGCGTTCGCACCGATCCCGCAAGCACGTGCGCGCGCCATTTCCGAGCGGATAAAGGTGCTGGCGGAAAGCTGCACTTACCTTGTCCCAAGCCACGACCCGACCGCACCCGAATTCGATGCTTTGCGCTATTGGCGTGGACCGATCTGGTTGATCGTGAATTATATGATCTCGGACGGGTTGGAATTTGCAGGTCAAACGGCAGTGGCTGACCGTATCAATCGCGATTGCCTGCGTTTGATCGAACAAGGCGGTTTTGCTGAATACTACGGTCCAATTGGCGCCGAACCTTGCGGTGGTGACACCTTCACATGGACTGCCGCAATGGTAATCGAAATTCTGAGCACGCAGAAGGTTCCAGCATGAAACGCTCAACTATCAACGCGATCATGTCCGAGGCTGATGATCTGATCCGCAAACACGGCTTTGTTCTGCCACCCTTTGCCTATTGGACGCCGGATGAGTTCGTTGCTCGCAAGGACGAGGCTCGCAACGTGATTTCCGCCCGCAACGGGTGGGATATCACAGATTATGGCGCAGGCGAGTACGACAAAATGGGACTGTTCCTGTTCACCCTGCGCAATGGGCGCCTCGCCGATCTGCAACGTGGCGGCGGCATGTGCTACGCTGAAAAGCTGTTGATTTCACGGCAGGACCAACTCAGTCCGATGCACACCCATGTGATCAAGGCAGAGGATATCATCAACCGGGGTGGTGCCACTTTGGTGATTGAACTCTACGGGTCCGACGATCAGGGGCAGTTTGCCGAAGATCGCGGCGGCACCGTTTTTTGCGACGGCATCCAGCGCGATTATGCCCCTGGCGACAAGCTGCGACTTGCGCCCGGTGAAAGCGTGACCCTTATGCCCGGCGACTGGCACGCCTTTTGGGGAGAGGGTGGCGATGTGCTGATCGGCGAGGTGTCCACCGTGAACGACGATGAGACCGACAACATCTTTCGCGAACCCATCGGGCGCTTTGCCACTATCGAAGAGGATGTGGCCCCGACACATTTGCTGGTCAGCGATTACGCAAAGTGGCTCGCCTAGCAGCAGTATACAGGCGCGGCGGCGAACTTGGCCAAGGGCGTTGGATGCAGTGTGGTCCAGCAGGATCAGTAGGTCGAACATGGCAGCTCGATTTGTGTCTTCAAGCCCCTTCGGAATGGCAGAGTTGAAGGCAATTGAATGGACTTGCCCCGGCAGGCCGACGTCTTTGGGAACACAGGCAGATATGGTTTGGTGCCGCGACCTGTCATCTCAGATTGTGTGCTGCTTGATCTGCTTTTCCAACTTGTTGGATTGCGCGTCGCGGCCGGCCTCGGCCTCGGCGGCGTCGGCTGGTCGCGATTGTGTCGACATGGCGGGGGCGCAGTACGAGAAGGGCCCGGTCTAGCGTGTTGGTGTAAGTGACGTTCCCCCAGCAGGACCGGCGGTGCAACCCTTCTCTTAGTACCGCTTTTTCACCCGGCGCTGGCTTTCGGCAAGGATCACAGCGATGCCAAAAAATGCGGCGCCGTTCAGCTCTTGTTCGAACAAAGGGCTACTGCGGTTGGCCGCGCCTGCGTGGCTGGATGCGCTCATGCCGCCAAAGGCGGTGAAGCGCGGGGTCAGGTCATAGGACAGGCTTACCACAACGTCGGTGCCCAAATACCCGCCTTGCGATTGGTATGTCGGCCGACCTGTGCGCGCGAACTTTGGTTCTACCTCGTAGAAATAGGCCTGTAGGGCCTCAGTTGCAAAAACCGGCCCGACCGAAGCCCGAATTTCCGTTCCCGCCCCAAAGGCGTCTGGCCATCTCGCCTCTACCTCGGGTTCAAACACCATGCCGCGATACTCGGCAGACCCCGTGTTGAAATCGAGTGACGCTACCACACGCGCCTGCAAAGCAAAATCAATCCGACCGCGCCGCGACGCGGGTCCGAAACCCGGCCCGCGAAAAATCACTTGCGGGCCAAGCTCAAGCAGTGGGTCAAGATCAGGCATCCCCTCTCGAACGCCGCGCCCCTCGCTTTGCGCGCCGAAGGCCGCGCCCGCTGATAGGCTGATTTCATAAGCTGGCGTGTCGAATGGCACGACGCGGGCGCCATCCTCATCGTCCACGCGGATCACCTCGCCACGATAAATACCGTATGGAAGCGCCAGCCCATTGAACGAACTCTCGCCAGAGGCCGGGTAATCAGGGGCGATCAGGCCGAATGCCCCGATACCGAGTTCCCAAAGCGGGTCTGTATCCGCAGGTTCGGTTTGTGCCAGCGCACCCTGCGCGGTCCAAACCTTGGCAGCCAGTGCAATGGCGATGAAAATGCGC
Organism: Meridianimarinicoccus aquatilis; assembly: GCF_004358675.1. Lineage (GTDB taxonomy): Bacteria > Pseudomonadota > Alphaproteobacteria > Rhodobacterales > Rhodobacteraceae > Meridianimarinicoccus > Meridianimarinicoccus aquatilis. The sequence goes on from NZ_SMZO01000015.1 coordinate 74,429, forward strand.
GGTCGGTGCTTCATTCTGGTTCCGGTACGTCTCAGCCTTGCGATGACACACCTATATCTAATCCACCGCTGGGGACTTTCCCTGAATTAATAGTCGGGGCAGGCGATTTGCCCCATGACAGTACCACATTGTTGGCAAAGAGGCGCAGGGCGTCGCGTGTCTGCAGACACCCTTGGCTGCTACGTTCGACCCTCGACTTGAACGATGGGATGGAGCCCGAGCCACACGTGCTTTGCATCGCGCGCAATGAGCCGGGCTTCAAGACGGTCAAGCTCTGCCAGAGCTTTCTGAACATCGCCATACTCGGCCTTTGCTCGTTTGAAGGCCCTGCGCACAGACCGCGGACTCCACGGCAAGATGGCGGTGGCGAGCCAGCCGCGCAATTCCGGCGGCAGGCGATCATAGTCCTTCATCGGATCAGTGCATTTGCGGCGGCGTTTCAGTCGGGTCTGTCCAAGATTGCCAGACATCATTGCACCTGCTCTGGATCGGCGACCGGATCGAGCACAAGGACCAGCCGGACCTCGCCGCTTCCTTCGATGGGGGGCGAGCGGTGCAGCAGGGTGTGACCCGTACCCCAATCGGCGCCCCGCAGTACGATCGGCGCACCTGTTGCGACCGTCGTGATCTGTTTGGGTTCAGCCCCATCGCTCGAGACCCCGATCTGGGTGCCGGTGCCGCGATAGGTGCAAATCAGCCGGGCTGTCAGCATATCAACATGAAACCGCCTGCACGCGTTTGTGGAAATGGCTTCCAGTCGCAGCCGAACCCACGTCACCCCCATGAGACCGGCAAAGATATCGGCGAGGGCTGCGGCATCGTCGATAAGCGTGTCGCGCTCTGGCCCTTCGGGCGTGCCTTGACCATCGCATACCTGTTCCAGTTTCACCCGAACATCGCTGGGGCGCAAAACAGTGCGCGTGCGCGGAAGTTGTTCCGGCGGCAGTGCATCGAGCCATGCCTGAAAGCAGGGCGTGGGTTGTCGTCGCCACAGAACGGCGGCGCAGTCCGGTTTGTGGATGAGGGAAAGTGCCTGCGGCGTATCGGCAAAGCCAATCCCGGTGGCGGGATCGAGACGGGAGGTGCGCTCTATCTTCATGCCGCGGCCTCGTCTTGACGCCAAGCCGGGAAGGGATCGGGTAGATCGGGCAAGGCCCTGGGGGTTGCTGCAATCGTCGCGGGCAAGAGCGCCTTGTCCAGCATGTCCTTCAGCGCGGGCCAGTCAATATTGGCGCCGATAAAGACGAGTTCCTGCCGCCGGTCGCCCCATGGTTCTTGCCAATGGGCAGCCAGATAGGCCCGCGCACTGTCATGCTCGGGCCAGCGCTCTTTCGGAACGGTAGCCCACCAATTCCCCATCGGTTTGATCGAAGAAAGCGCCCCGGCCAGAGAAAACTCCGCCACCCAATCGGGGCGCGTTGCGATCCAGAAATGCCCTTTGGCCCGAATGACGCCGGGCATGTCGCCATTCAGGACCGCCAGGATCTTCTCCGGCACAAAGGGCTGACGGGCGCGATAAACATAGCTTGCCACACCGTATTCTTCGGTTTCCGGGGTGTGATCGGCAAAGCCGTAAAGCTCTTTGGCCCACATGGGATGCTCATGGGCCTTTTCGTAGTCAAAGAGCCCTGTGTCGAGAATTGCGTCTGCGCGCACTTGGGAATGATTGGTCTCGATAATCTGTGCATCGGCATTCAGGCTGCGGATGATCTTGCGTGCCGCAACTGTGCGCGCTGGCCCGGCATCGGTGATCTTGTTGAGGATCACCACATCGGCAAATTCGATCTGGTCTGTCAGCAGATGGACGAGTGTGCGTTCGTCTTCCTCGCCCAGCGTTTCGCCCCGGTCGCGCAGAAAGTCGTGGCTGGAATAGTCGTGCATCAGGTTTACTGCATCGACCACGGTTACCATCGTATCCAACCGCGCCACATCGGACAGGCTGTCGCCGAATTCATCCCGGAAATCGAATGTCGCAGCAACAGGGAGCGGCTCGGATATCCCGGTGGATTCGATAAGCAGATAGTCAAAGCGCCCCTCGGCCGCCAGCCTGCGGACCTCATCCAGCAAATCGTCGCGGAGCGTGCAGCAAATACAGCCATTGGACATCTCGACCAGCGTCTCGTCGGTGCGGCTCAGTTCTGTATCGGCGCGTACGAGATCAGCGTCGATATTCACTTCTGACATATCGTTCACGATCACAGCGACTTTTCTGCCTTCTCGGTTGTTCAGAACCCGGTTCAGCAATGTCGTTTTTCCGGCGCCGAGAAATCCGGATAAGACGGTGACGGGAAGACGCGTGTCTGTCATGAGATCATTCCTGTGTTGTGGACAATCGTGCGCCCCGCACCGGGCGTGCACGCAATCTGTTCAAGCTGCTTTGAAGGCGCTTTTGGCTGATATCCCGGGCGATGATGACGATCCGGGACTGACGCGCCTCGCCCTGCCAACTTTGCAACGGCATCGGCGGTTCAAAGGTCCTTTGCACGCCGTGAAAAACGAACGGCATCTCGATATCTTCAAGAAACACGATACCTTTCGCGCGCAAAATTCTGTCGCCCCGCAGGCTGACCAGATCGGCTAACCAGCCGTCAAAGACGTCTGCGTCAAGTGGGTGATCGATGGTCACGACGCCGTGCAGATGCGGTCGTCATGCAAAAATCGACCCGCCGGCTCGTTGGCTGGGCGCGATAACCGCGACAGGTTCGCAAGCGGATCGGGTTGGGCCGCTGGCAAGGTCGTCCAGTTTTGGGCCTCGGAAAATGCGATACCGGGGCGCAGTGGGCTAAGACCCCAGAGCTGACCAGACAGGCCAGCGCCCCGGATTGCAGGCACGATACGCGCCCCCGGGTTGAGCCGCCGAAGGCGCGCTTCAAATGCGAGCAATTGGTCCGGGCTGGCAAGATCGGCCTTGCTCAGCACAATCAGATCAGCCGTGGCTGCCTGCGATACGGCTTCGAACTGTGCATCAAGGGTCGTCGGCCCATTGACCGCGTCTGCGACGGTTACCACTCCATCGATCCGCACCGCGCGGGACAGGGCGGGGTCGGTGGTGAGGGTCTGCATGATCGGGCCGGGGTCAGCAAGGCCGGTCGTTTCTATCACCACGCGGTCAAAGGCAATCGTTCCGGCAGAGCGGTTTGCCAACAGGCGCTCCATCGTTTCCGACAACTCGCCCCGCAGCGAACAGCATAGGCAACCAGACTGCATCAGCGCGATCTGGTCGTCTGCCGTTTCGATCAGGTCATGATCAAGCCCCGCTTCCCCGAACTCATTGACAATCACAGCGATCTTGCCGGCCGATGCGTCTGAGAGCAAAGCGTTGAGAAGGGTGGTTTTTCCTGCCCCCAAAAATCCTGTCAGGATCGTGACCGGCACGCGGGTGTTACCGGCCGTCATCGCGGGCGTGTCGCACTATGAGCGTCGGCGCGATGTCTGCCACTGCCAAAGCGGGGTCCATGTCGCGCGATCAGGTTTGGAACGTGTCTCAATTGGGGTTGCCTTACGGGGCTATTTCATGTTCCGGAGAGAAATATGAAATGTTATACCATAACGCAATAGGCCAATGCGCATTCTGCGGGGTTCAAGTCAACACTGGCGACAGTTGCCTATCGGCAGACAGCCCGCGAGAAAGCGACGCGAGTGCTTGTGTGATCCTCTACGCGCAGGTCAGGCAGGTAGGCTGTAGACGAACGCAAGACAATCACGCTGAACCAGATCGGTTAGATACCAACCCGCGCGCTGAAGTCCTCGGCAATCACGTATTCCGCTCAATTGCAGTCGCGGGATTTCTCATAGGGAGAAAGCTGCGATAAGGATGCCAATGGCGGCAACCCACGAGCCGACGACCTTTGGCACGATAGGGGTGACGCGCCGCCCCGCAGAGTCAAACGCGTACCATGCGAGCGTGGTGAGGGCTGCGATGCCTGCAAGC
>NZ_SMZO01000016.1 GCF_004358675.1 Meridianimarinicoccus aquatilis
ACGCGGCTTGTTGGTGATTGCGACTTTGACAGTTGCGCGGCGGTGGCCGGGGCGATCACGCCGGTGCCGGGTGGGGTCGGTCCGATGACCATTGCCTGCCTTCTGGCCAACACGGTGGTCGCCGCGGCGCGCGCCCATGGGCAGCCTGTGCCGGACGGGCTGACCTGAGCCTGATTTTCCATCCTGAACAGAAAGTACTCCTGCCGTGTCCAAATTTGCCCTGACGATCCAATCCCGATCCACGCGCGGCCTTGTGGCTGCTATCGCTGGATACCTGTCCGAGCATGGCTGCAACATCACCGACAGTGCGCAGTTCGATGATCTTGAAAGCGGTACCTTTTTCATGCGGATGAGCTTTTCTGCCGAGACGGGGGCAGAGCTTGGCGCGCTGGCCGAGGGGTTTGCCGCGGTGGCGGAGCCGTTCGGGATGGACTACGCGTTTCACGACGAAGCGGCGCGGATGAAGGTGATCATCATGGTGTCGCGGTTCGGGCACTGCCTGAACGATCTGCTGTATCGCTGGCGGATCGGGGCGCTTCCGATTGATATCGTTGCGGTGATCTCCAACCACATGGATTACCAGAAAGTGGTGGTGAACCATGATATCCCGTTCCACTGCATCAAGGTCACGAAAGAGAACAAGCCCCAGGCAGAGGCGCGCATGATGGATGTGGTGGAAGAGACGGGGGCGGACCTGATCGTGCTGGCGCGGTACATGCAGATCCTCAGCGATGCGATGTGCCGCAAGATGTCGGGGCGGATCATCAATATTCACCACTCGTTCCTGCCCAGCTTCAAGGGGGCGAACCCGTACAAGCAGGCCTATGAGCGGGGGGTCAAGCTGATCGGGGCGACGTCGCATTACGTGACCAGCGATCTGGATGAGGGCCCGATCATCGAGCAGGACACGGTGCGGGTGACCCACGCGCAAAGCGCAGAGGATTACGTGAGCCTTGGACGGGACGTGGAAAGCCAGGTGCTTGCCCGTGCGGTGCATGCGCATATCCACAAGCGAGTGCTGTTGAACGGAAACAAGACGGTGGTCTTCCCCGCCAGTCCGGGAAGCTACGCCAGCGAACGCATGGGGTAGAGCGCAAGGCAAGGGAGGCTCCCGCCCGTCTTCGACATCAGGTGATGTCTCATCCCGTTGGGCCGGGCAGGCTACGCCTGCGGGGGCGAAAGTGGACATGGTCACAGCAGTTACTCGCCGAAGTTTGACCAGTTGAGGTTTCTGCGATACCGCCACCACCGAACCTGTTTGACGTGTCGTCTGTATGAAATTTGCTTTCAGCTCGGCAGATTCAAGATCCACAGAAATGTGGCAGATGCGGATCTTGGGGGAGAAGCGTGGGCGACGCGTGAGCCGCGATTCAGTGGCTTACATTCTTCGGTTGAAATATGTGAAGAAACGTCTCCAGGATTATGCGAGTGTCCAACAACACGCTTCTTTCTTGAAGGTATTTTTCATCCAAAGCGACTTTGTCGGGGATGGAAATCTCATCTCGGCCTCGAATTTGTGCGAGGCCCGTCAGCCCGGGGCGCAACTTGTGAACCCCCTTTTCGGTGCGCAGCGCAATCAGATCATCTTGATTGAAAAGAGCAGGACGCGGACCAACGAGGCTCATCTGCCCAATAATGATCGTGTATATTTGGGGGAATTCGTCGGCGCTCGTCCGACGGAGGAACCGACCGACCGGAGTGATGAAGCTTTGGGGGTCTTCTAGCAAATGCGTGGCGGTCAAGGGCGCGTCGATGCGCATGGTGCGAAACTTTGGCATCGAGAAAAGCTGGTTGTCGCGCCCCACTCTGTCTGACCAAAAGAGGACCGGGCCCGCAGACGAGGCTTTGACCACTATGGCGATGACGACCATCGGCACGAAAAGTAGCACCGCCAAAAACGAACATACAATGATATCGAAGGTACGTTTAAGCAAGTCTCAGCCCGCCACGAGTTTGATCTTGTCGATGATCCGCGAAATTTCTTCCTCAGACATGTTTGAGCCGGAAGGCAAGCACATGCCCCTGTTGAAAAGAACTTCCGAGACGCTGGTATTGTCGTGTTGGTAGTAGGTGCAGCCTTGGAACACGGGTTGCATATGGAGCGGTTTCCAGATTGGCCGTGCTTCTATGAAATCGTCGGCCAGGCTTTTCACCAGGGCAGCGACTTCGACATGCGACGCATTCGGATCGAAGGTGCAGGTCGTCAGCCAGCGGTTTGAATAGCTCCAGTCAGGTTCGGGCATCCATGTGAGCCCCGGTATGTCGCTTAGTTCTTTTGCATAAGTTTCGAACAGAGCGCGCCGGGCGTCTACGCGCTCCTGAAGAACCTTGAGTTGCCCCCGACCGACACCGGCAAGGATATTGCTCATCCGATAGTTATAGCCGATTTCCTTATGCTCGTAATGCGCCGCCGGTTCGCGCGCCTGTGTCGACAAAAATCTGGCGCGGGCGATCAGATCGGAGTCGTCAGACACGAGCATTCCGCCACCAGATGTGGTGATGATCTTGTTCCCGTTGAACGAAAACACCCCCAATGTGCCGAAGGTGCCACTGCTACGACCCTTGTACTTCCCGCCGAGAGATTCTGCGGCGTCTTCGATGATCGGAACATCGTAGTGCTGGGCCAGTTCAATGATCGGGTCCATATCGGCGGATTGCCCGTAAAGATTGACGACCACGATTGCCTTGGGTGGCCGTCCTTCCGCTCGGGCGTCGTGCAGTGCGCGCTCCAATGCGCGGGGTGACATGTTCCAGGAGTCCGGATCTGAATCGATGAACACCGGTTCAGCGTTCTGATAGGTGATCGGAGAGGCGCTTGCGACGAAGGTCAGCGAAGAACAGAATACGCGGTCGCCTGCGCCAACGTTCAGAAGACGCATGGCAAGGTGCAACGCCGCTGAGCCTGACGATAATGCCGCAGCCGCCTTGACCCCGATCTTGTCGCACATCTCGCGTTCGAAGGCGTCGACATTCGGACCGATTGGCGCGATCCAGTTCGAGGTAAAGGCCTCTTCGACGAACTCTCGTTCTAAGGTGCCCAAGTGCGGGGGCGACAGGAAGATGCGCTTGGATAAAGACTTGCGGTCGAACAGTTCGACCAGCCGATTGGCGTCGTCGACTACCGGCAAATGGTTGATATGATGGGCATCCATGACCGACAATGCGTCTGTGCGACTTGTGCCCTGCGGGACAGTTACGGGGGGCTGCGGCGGCAAAGTGTTGACCAAGTCTTCAAGCTTTGCACCTTTCAGGATCATGCGCCGCAGATCTCCGTCGGTTACGGTGCGGGTTACGGCGCCCTCGGGATCCACAACCACGGCAATCCCGATCCCCGAGGCGTCCAGAGCGGCGAGGGCACGATGCAGTGTTGCCGACTGTTCGATGCAAATATTTTCGTTCAATTCTTTACTCCTGGGCCGCCAAGCCCGTGCCAATCCAGACCTGTCCGGAGGCGATGTCCTTGGTGACGACGGACCCGGCGCCAACAACGACGTCATCGCCGATCACAAGTCCCGGCAACACCGTCGCGTTCGATCCGACAAGGACCTGCCGACCGATCCTGACCGCTCCGCCGAGTACCACACCAGGTGCGATATGGGTAGCGTCCGAGACGACGCAATCGTGATCTACTACCGCGCCGTGATTTACGATCACACCTTCCCCGACCGAGGCCATCGCTGATACGATCGCTCCGGCAGCAACAAGGCTGCCCGCACCGATGCGTGCGCTGGGGGAAACGATGGCGCGCGGGTGAACCACTGTGTGCAAGCTGCCGCCCGCCGCCATGACCCGGCCGATCATGGCCTTGCGAACGGCGTTGTTGCCGATTGCGGCGTGACAGGCCAAGCCGCTCATGTCGGGCAGACATTCGGGCGTTTGAATGGGCATGCCCATGAACCAAAGGCCTTTGTCGGCGCGGACCACTATGTGCAATGGATCTAGCCCTGATGCGACCATGGCTTCGAAGACCACTTGGGCGTGACCGCCAGCTCCAATCAGGACCGCATTCAATAGATCAGAACCTTGTTCAAAAGCTCGGCATCCAGCCGCTGGGCTTCAAGCTGCGCAACAATCCGTTCGCCGGCGTGACCGTCGCCATACACGTTGCAAGGCGCCGGGCGCGGTCGGCCTGCCAGACCTGTCAGCGCGTCAGCGATGCGTGCCGTATCTTCGGGCAGATCAATGACATTCGCGTTTCGCTCCCGCAGGTTCTGACGCGAGCCGAGGTTCAAAACTGGTGTACCGAAACTTGCGGCTTCGATTATCCCTGAACTGGAGTTGCCGACCATGGCGTCAGCGGCTGCCATTATCTCGATGAAGTCTGCGCGTGGAAGGTGGACATACTTGCGGAAATCCGAGGACACATCGTTCTCGTACACCGCCCGGATTTGCCCGCTGCCGGCGTCGGCGTTGGGCATGAGAACCACCGCTTGCCACCGGGCTTGGATCAGCCCGTCAAGGACTGCGCGCGTTTTGTTCGCTGCTTCGGCGGCTTCTTGCAAAACCGGATGGAATAAAAGGAGAGCCACCGGTCGCTCTGTATCAAACCCAAGGTCTGCAAATACCTCATTCCGGGCCCGCCTCGGAGTTACATCCAGACCGTCGAGTCCGGGCGCCCCGGACACATGCACACAATCTGGCCGCTCGCCCAAGGCGATCAGGCGTTCGCGGGCCTGGTCAGTTGCGGCGAAATGGATGTGCGATAGCTTGGTGATCGCGTGGCGGACGGATTCGTCGACGGTGCCTGACCGCTCGCCGCCATGGATATGCGCAACGGGAATGTTCAGATGGATCGCGGCAATCGCAGCGGCCAGCATTTCGCCCCTGTCGCCAAGGACAAGGACGATATCGGGCGCTTCGCTTTCAAAAACATCGGCAAAAGCGGTAGTCATCTGCCCGATGGCGCGTGTCATCGTCGCCCCTGTCGCCGGAGATATCTCTACAGGCACGCGCGCGGCCAGCCGCAGACCTGCGGCCTCAATTTCGTGCCAAGTATCGCCATATGACGGGACCAGATGCATCCCGGTCGCGACAACGGAAAGGGACAGCGAAGTGGCGGACTCTATGCGTTGCAGGGTGGACCGCATCAGGCCGAAATCGGCGCGTGTCCCAGAGACATAGACGATCTTGCGCATAGCAGCAGAGCTCACGCAATGTCCGGCCAAGTCAGGGTGCTGCCGCCGTCAACGGGGCGCACGACCTTCCGGCCGATCACTCTGTCAAACTCGCGGGGGGCGATGCCGGACGCAGGCCGCAACATGATCAGGTCGGACGCCTGCAAAACCGCACCGACAGGCAGATCACGTGCTGCGGCGATTGAACGTCGGGCCAAGATGCGCATTTCCTGTTCGGTTTCTGTCGGCCCCTTGTGAGGGCTTCCCAATGCGGCCTCGACCACGCGCACTTGCGCAATCATCGCCTTCAATTCGTCCGGTTCAAGCGAGGCTTTGTGATCCGGTCCCACCATCGACCGATCCAGTGTGAAGTGCTTTTCGAGAACCGTTGCACCCATTGATACGGCTGCCGGGCATACGGCAATGCCCAACGTATGATCTGAATAGCCGACAGGTAGGCCGGTGGCACGAGAAATAGTCTCCATCGCGCGAAGGTTCACGTTTTCGGGCGCAGTTGGATAGTTCGAAGTGCAATGCAGGATCGTCAGTGCATCATCGATCCGACCTGTGCCGCCCCAATGGGCGCGCAAAGCGGTGACCGCCTCGGTGATCTCATCGAGGGTTGCCATCCCGGTGGACAAGATCATGGGCAATCCCAGTTGTGCAAGATGGCGCAGGAACACGATGTTGGTGATCTCGCCCGAGGGAATCTTGACGCGCTTCATTCCTTCGGCCTTAAGGAAATCGGCTGAATCCTCGTCGAAGGGTGTCGACATGAATTCTATGCCCATCTTGTCGCAATAGGCCATCAGTCCGCGATGCAGTTCGTGGCTCATTTCAAGCTTTGACAGCATCTCGAACTGGCTGCCCTCGCCTGTGGCGTCTTTTTGATAGGCGGCCTTGGCGGCGGATTTTTGCACCACTTTGGCGGCTGAGAAAGTCTGGAACTTGATCGCATCTGCGCGGGCCTCGACCGCCGCATCGACCAGTTTATAAGCCAGATCTTCTTGACCGTTATGGTTCACGCCAGCTTCGGCGATAATAAAGGTGGGCATGAACGCTCCTATACGCGCGACGAATGTGTCGATGGTGGAACCCAACCCAAGCGGGCGGTGGTGGCGGAAATGTCGATTTCCAGATCGCCGAAAAGCTGGCCTGCCATGTCGCTGCGGCCGAGTGCGCGCAGCGCGCCCCGTAACACGCTGACCGGCACCGGGACCAGTCGCAATCTTTGGCCGCTCAAGGCCGCAAGGCGTTCGATGATCTGCCGCGTTGAATAGGGGGCGTCATCGGCAACCAGCAATGGTTGTCCGGGCGCACCGGGATGGTCGGTACAAATACGGATCAGATCCGCCAGAACTTCGGCTGTGACCAGTGATCGGCGATTGCCCGTCGCCAGCCCGAAGGGCAGTGGCAGCCCCTTTTTAATCAGGTTCGACAGGCTGCGCAGGTTGCCGACTGGCTGGGGGCCGATAATCAGTGGTGGCCGGATAATCACGACTTCAAGGCCGGTATCGCGTGCGATTTTGGTCAGGCCTTCTTCGGCCGCAAGTTTGGAAACTGCGTAAGCCGCGTGCGGCGCTGGCGTATCGTCGGCCCGAAAGGGGGTGCCAAAGGTCTGGTTCCCATGAACGCCAACGCTGGAAAGAAAAATGAATCGCCGCACGTCCGCCTGTGCGGCCTGCTTCGCAAGATGCAACGTCGCATCGCAATTCACGCGCATGAAAACCGACAGCGGGTCATCGCTATTTTCGTGCAGAACATGCGCCCGTGCGGCGCAATGCACTACGCAATCGACACCCGACAATACCGTTTGCAGGTCAGGAAAGGCACCAAGATCGCCTAGAATTCGCGTGTTTTCGTCAGCGGTACCGGATCGAAGCCCTGCAATGACTTGAGCGTCACGGCGCAGGATCGGTACCAATATGCGACCAAGAAAACCACTCGCGCCGGTGACAAGAAGCATGTCGGTCATGGCTTGCTCTCCAACGTCAGATCAGCCGAAGCAATCAGGTCGCGGATCACGGCGCGGGCACCCGCCATACTGAGATGGTTGTCGTCGAAATAATAGGCGGTTCCGTCTTGGGTGGCAATGCAGGACGCGGTGTCGCACAAGATATCGTCGAGCCGCAGAACATGAACCTTGTTCCCGTCGAAGGTTGCGAGTTGGGCGTTGATGTCGCCGAGGCGCGCATCGAGAAACTGGCGCGGCGTGCTGGCGTTTCGACGTTCTTCGATCGGCCGTGACGTGTCGAATATCAACCGTTCGATGGGCAAGGGCAATTCCGGGACCGGCGATAACAGGTATACGCTCTTGCCCGCCTCGGTCAGGCGTCCGACGATCTTGTCCAGATTTTTCCAATAGGCGGCTCTTGCAGCGGCGGCACCGGCGTCTTGAAGAAACAACGGGGCGCTACCTGTGCGCAGAGCTTCGTAATCGTCGCCATGAACGCCGTGTTCCCCGTACAGGTGAAATGCGGATCGGTAAACCAGCATGACATTCAGGATGCTGTCCGAGCTTTCCAGAAATGCGAGCGTCTCGTTGACCCATTCGTGGCAGCCGGGATTGGAATAGCTGAAATCGAGAGCCGGCGCGCAACCGCTAAAGGTCAGGTGAATGACCCCGTCCTGTTGCCGGGATAGGGGTTCTGACAAAGCCAGCGCGATTTCGACACCGTGGCTATCGCCAAACACCGCCCAGCTTGCGGGTGACACCACGTAAACACAGGCTTCAGATGGTCGACGATACTCAAGCCCTTCGGTGTGGCATTCACTTCGGAATGGGCTGATTTCAGCTGTGGCTGCAAGGGCGAGCGTTTGAGCGTCGTAGCGTTGCGCAAAGCCGCGTTGAAGATGGCCCGCGGCCCCGATCACGCAGAAAAGCACGATCATTGCAGTGCCGCCTGACAGGACCATGCGTGTCGTCAGCCATGCGCGGTTTCGAAACGGTTTCTCGACAAATCGCCATGACAGATACGCCAGACCCATGGTCAGAACAAAAAGCGCAATCAAAGCGGCAGGCGGCAGTGGGCTCCATCCAATTCGGGCAAAGGCCAAAACGGGCTGGTGCCAAAGGTATGCGCTGTAAGAAATCAAGCCGATCCCGACAGCGGGTTTGCTGGCCAGCAAGCGCCCGACCAGCGACCGGTCCGTCATGCTTGCGATCAGAAGAACCGTCCCAAAAACCACGGGGAGGGCGGCGAGGCCGGGGAAGGGAACGGACTTGTCCAGCAAAAGAACCCCGTGGGCAAGGCCGAGGATCCCGGCAAGCTCAAGACCTTGCCGCAGTCGCACACGGGTTTCAAGAAACGGTCGAACGTGATGTCCGGTCAGCGCGAGCAGCGCCCCGGCGAGCAATTCCCAGCCGCGCGTTGCCAGCATGAAGAAATTGAACATCGGGCTGCTTTCGCCCCACAGGATGCTTAAAACCAGAGATGCCGAAAAAAGCGCGATCAGCGCCAATAGCAACAAAGCCCGTGGACCCCGCGCCAGAACGAGCATCAGCAGCGGGAAAAGGACGTAGTATTGCTCTTCCACGGCAAGTGACCACGTGTGCAACAGCGGCAGGACATGGGCGCTTTGTTCGAAATAGCCGGTCTTCAGGTAGAAATAGACATTGGACAGAAATACGCTGGTCGCAAGAACACTCTGCGAAAAGTTCTGCATCTGGTCGGGCGTCATCAGCCACCAAGCGAACGGCAAACAAACCAGTAATACCAAGAACAGCGAAGGAAAGATGCGCCGAATCCGGCGCTCATAAAAGCGTGCGACGGAAAAGCGGCCTGTGACGATTTCGCGGTCAATGATCGATGTAATCAGAAACCCGCTGATGACGAAAAAGATATCGACGCCGACAAATCCGCCGGGCAACAGCGGTTCATGGGTATGAAAAAGTATGACGGACAGAACGGCAATCGCCCGCAGTCCGTCGATTTCAGGTCGGTAGGCGAATTGGCTGGACATGGGGCGCGTCTATCCGGTCGGTTGCATCATCCGGGGCCGCCGGATCAAGAGAAACGTTGTCACAAGCCAGAAATGAGTAATGAATCCATTGCTGAAACCAAGCGGAGTGTTGATCAGTGAAAATATGACGCCAAGCGTGATAAAGGGGGCGAAAATGAACCATCTTGTATCGCGGCCGCGGCGGATGTTGCGATAGACCACCGCAGCCAGCCATCCCCAGAGAAAAGCAAAGAACAATCCGCCGAACAGAAAATCAACATACAGCGACCCGAATGCAGACGGCAGGAACCCGTACGTATCGAGGTTTAGAAGATAGTTGAACTTTTCCGACACACCAGCCGGATCGACACGCCGCATGACGGCGGTCAGGATGTCGATGCCGTAGACGCCCATCAACGGATCGCCCAAATAGCTGGTAAACAGGGAATTCGACATGACGATCCCCTGCACCAGATACCAGACGAAGACAAAGATTAGGTAGGTCGTAACGGTTCCGAACAGGGCGATCATTGCGTCTGCCCCAGGGCCGCCAAAGGTCACGCCCCATTGCGACGCCACGAAATCTAGCATCATGTCAGCACCGCCAACGGCATCGGCGCGGACGATGAACACGTTTATGAAGTAATTGAACGCAAATAGACCAAAAACCACGGCTGCGACTTTGATCAGCGGATTCACCTTGCCAGGTTTGGGGCGGTCTATTTGCCCGATGCGCGGATAGAGGACCGCGCGCGCCCTGTAGGCAAGAAATCCGTAGGCCATTGTATTAACGATTGGAGTGCGCCCCCCCATTGCCAGACCTGCGAGTATTCCGGGCAGCACGCCGAAAACGATGATCGTAGTCCAGCGCGGTTTGGCATCGAAAAGCAACCCACGGACAAGATAGACGTATCCCGCCGGGTAGCAAAGAAACCCGATCTTGAAGATTCCGGAACTTTGCGACAAATCGCCATGCAGCAAGGCTTGCGCTTGGTCGGATCGGGCGCTGTAGGCCGACCCGATATCAAGCGCACCGCTTCGCACGATCTCAAAAGCCATCGTGAGGCAGGCAACGGTCGCCAGCGATTTAAGTACGAAATCGGCGCGCTTCAGCCTCAGGCCTTGGGTGCTCGCCACCGGGCGCTGTGACAGATGCACTGTTCTCAGAAAGCCGCCTAGGCAAAAAGTCAGAATGAAGGCCAAAAGGACCATCAGACCCTGAAACCCGATCGTTCGGTGGGTTAGTTCGAACGGCAGGATGATGAAACCGGCGAAGGCTGAAAACCAGACAATCAGCATCAGAACTGCCGGGTGGAATTTCATCGAAACTCGCTCCGGTTTCCTGAATGGTTACCTGCAATCAGGCGTCTAGCCGACAACATTGGTGATCACGCCTTGTGCTCCCTCTACGACCATGTCTCCGCGATAAACGCCCATGGTACTGAACAGACCTATTGATCTCCCGACCGAGGTAATCTGCAACTTGATACACCTTATTTCCCGTGACTTCCGCCAGCCGTCCTGAAAAACCCTGCCGAAAGCCCACTCCCGGCGCAACCATCTGGCAAGAAAAGCAAACCGTTTCCAGGCTGACAGGTCAGCAAAGGTAAGATAGCCGCCAAAACTTCGAGGTCTGCGGATTTCGACCGGTATCATTTCGTACTTGATGATACCTTTGAAAACGAGCGGGATCATGCTTCGCCAGAATTGCACCATCGCCTTTGTCCGTAATTCAAAGACGAAGTGCCAATAAGGGATTTATAGGCAGGGTGATGGTCGTAATCGACAAGACCCGGCGTCCACTTCAGCGCTGGATCAAAGGGTGCTTCTTTGATCGGTGCATCAACAATTTCAAACTCTAAATTATTCATGCCATGTTTCCGTGAACGAGCCAAAAAAGTCGTCTAAGTCATACAACCAAGCGTCACACTGCATCAAGTTGCTTTAGGCCGTGTTGGTGGTCAGCCGCCATGAACTGGCGAAGCTCGTCGCCAAGCAGACGGCCCAGTTCAGTTGCGCCAAGCGCAGGTTTTTGGGGGTCGAAGCCCTGAAAGGAAAAAAAGTCGCTTTCAAAGCTGCTTTGCAACTGTTTGGCGATGATCCGACGTTGCCGTGCCTCGATATCGTCAACCTCTGGAAAATCTTTGACCATTTGGGGCAGGCGCGGTACGTCGGCGCGACTTTCCAGCAGTATGAAATCGCCTTCGGTGGTGTAGTAGTTTCGCGTTGTGATCGACTTTATTCCGGCCATCGCCGCCTGAAGCCCCAGCGTTCCCGTGCAGGTAAAATTGACGCCACACAAACTGAGAACTTCCATCCCGCTGACCTCGTAGGGGACGAAGACGACATTGGGCAGGCTCAGTAACCGGCGGATTAAACCCAATTGCCGAAAGCCGAACTGTAGCGGATGATCCTTGACCAGAATGCAATAGCCGTCCTTTGAAAATGCCTCGGCGGCTTCGACTAGTAGATCTTCGTGTTCGATCAATTCTAAATCGTGGATCCAATAATCAATCGACGCTTCGGGAAAGAGTTGGAGACCAAATAGCACACGTTTCGAGCGGTCGAAGGCGTCCAACTTTTCGCGCCATTGATAATCGACCAGCTTTGTCACATTGCGGTCAGACAGCCTTGGCTTGTGTCCAAGAAATTTCTGCGCATCAAGATAGTGCAGGTTTAGACGGTCCCCTTTCCATAGCGATATGAGCCAGAAAACGAACCCGCGCAAACGAAAATACGCGAACACTTTGAGGAAACGAAACTGCGTGAAGTTTGCGACCCCCTGCACATAAGAAGGCTTGAACAAAGGCGCGGCCAGTTCGTTGACGAAACGGGTAATCCGATCTGGATCGGGCATGCCCTCATGTGTGCAAAGGACGCCTTTCTTCATGAGCATCGACATTCCGGGAAGCGCTGAAACCGTGAGTTCATAGAACGATATCCCACGCTTTTCACCCAAGATTGCCAGAACGTCCGACACGTAGCGGTCTATGGGGAAGCTGACGATCACATCGGGTCGTGTCTGGTCGAGCACTGAATTGAACGCTTCGGCCATCGCTAGCGCCATGGCTGCGGCGCGACGAGGCCCCATAAAGCGCAGGACGCGGCAGCGCGCGGTGATCTCGCGAACCTCGTCGGCACTTAGCAATTCTGACTCGCGGATGTCATTGGAGTAGAAGGCTGTCTGATGGCGTTTGAAATCGGCGACAACGTTGTAGTCCCCTTCGCCCGGAAGGCAGGAAACGACATGGCTTTGCGCGAAACCCATGTTTTGCCCCAGATGGCGGAACCAGTGTTCGGTGCGGTGGATCGAATAAATGAGGACCGTTCCGCTTGCATTATTGATCATGAATCTTCACCGAAGTTATGCGTGAAAGGTGCATCGTTGTCAGGGCAAGATACAGGCTCGCACTGACCCCACCTGCGATAATAAACCCAGCGATTCCGTAGACATGCGCCAGCACGATCATGACCGGAAGGCTAAGGGCAAAGGATAGGAGTTGCAGCCGAAAAACTGTGCGTTCCTGATGTAGGGCGTTGAACACCAGCGCGTTCAAATCGGCGCGCGTGCGGATCGCTGACATCGCCAGCAGCCCACCGAAATATGACATTTGTAGGTGGTGTTGCTGGGCAAAATAGCCGTTGGTAAGCAAATGTAAAAGAACGCCAGTCACGGCCACCATAGCCCAAAATGCCAGTACATTCAGATACTCGCGCCGCACGATCCGCACCAGCGGCGCGACATCCCCCTTGCGCCCCTCTGCAAAGACCTTTGGCAAGATGCGGTTGTGGAAGGCGATGTTAAATACCTGATACAGCATCGAGATCAGCACAAGATGGCGGAAATAGATGCCGACATCGGCGAGGGGAAGAAATGCGCCGACCAACAGGCGATCGATCTGGATCGTGAAAACGGCTGTCAGACCGAGCAAAAAATGGGTCGAGGACGCGCGGTATTGCCGAACCAGAGCCTCACCCAGTTTTTCGGTGTCTGGTGCGTGCTGGCGCAAAGTGATCCAGAAAACGACAATGACGCCCAGCCCGATGGCCGAAGCTGCCGCCCAAAAAGCAAGTACATAAGGCAAATCCAGATCCGTCCGGACCGCACCAACGATAACCGCCGCGGCGATGACAATATTCTTTACGGCTGTAACGAACAGTATCTTGCGGTAGCGTTTCTCAACCATCGCCAGATGGTAAGCGGCGTTCATCAACTGTTCAGCGATTGCAATCACGACGCATAGGCCGATCAAGGCTGGCGACAGATGTGCGATCAGGATGAGCAGCACCGCAAATAGCGGCACACCGACAATGTAATTCACCCCGTACAGGTGTATCGCTTGGAAAACAGCGCGGTCGAACTGACCATCCGGCTTGCCAACCATGCGCCGTATAAGGTCGATATGACGTTCATATCCAAACGCAAACGATGCTAATCCCTGCAAGGTTACGATCAGCCCGAATTGGCCCGCCTGCTCAATCTCAAGAGAGTAGGACGTCAGCACCACAAATATGGCGCGTGTTCCGACCTCGAGAAATTTCAGGATAATTACAAGCATATGAGAGGTTTACCAAGCGGTCCAACCACCATCGGCGGCAAGCACCTGCCCGGTGATGTAGCTGGCCGCGTCCGAAGCTAGAAACAGTGCTGGGCCGACGATCTCGTGTGCCTCTGCCATGCGGGCCATCGGCGTGCGCGCTGCGTAGTTCGTTTGAAACACCCCGTTCTGGCCACTTGAAACGCCGCCGGGAACAAGACAATTGGCCCGGATGTTGTGCGGCCCCCAATGTGTCGCGAGCCATTTCGTAAGGCCGATGACGGCTGCCTTTGATGCGGAATAGACGGCCGGTGTATTGATCGGGCCTCCCAAATAGTGGGATCCCTCGTATATCCGTGGGTCCGGTCCAACAAGGCCATAGATCGAAGCCATGTTTATTACGCTTCCGCCGGTTCCCTGTGACAAGAACTGGCGGCTGGCGGTCTGGCTCATCAGGAACATGCCATCGATATTCACCGACATGACATCGCGCCAGATTTCAAGGTCGTAGTCCTCGAACGGGGCGAAAAAAGCCCGCACGTCGCGTGATTTTGACGCCGCGTTGTTCACGAGAACATCCAGATGTCCGGTTCGCGTGACCACAGCTTTCATCGCGTCTGTGACCGAGGCCGGTTGCGTAATGTCACACGCGACCCCGAAAGATCCGTTGCCCAGAAGTTCGGCGGTGTCGTCGCAAACCTGCTGTTCGCGGTCCAGCACAACGACCGTGGCCCCGGCATTTGCAAAACCCTCGCCGAGATGGCGGCCCAGAATCCCGCCCCCGCCGGTAATCAGAACGGTCTTGTCCGAAAGGTCGGGTTGATGGGGCGCGGTGTTCATCTTTTGACCCTCAGTTATGCGTTCGAAAGACGGGCTTGACCGCATCGCCGTTGAGGAAGTCGGCAGGATCGGTTTCGAGCGCGCGGGAATACACGTCCAGCGCGGCGGCGGCGGCGGTCAACGTGAGGTCAAGCTCGGCGTCGCCATGTGCCAGCGACACGGAAATCCAAGGCATCATCACGCCACCACGAAGCATTTCCTGCGCGAAAATCGTGCGCAGCAACGGGCTCGGTGCGCCATCTGTGCCGCGCGTGACATAATTGACCGCGACTGCCGGACCCTCCATCACGAAATGGTCAGCCAGCCCGCGTTCAGCGGCAAGGGCAGCTAAGCCGTCGCGCAATTTTTGACCATATGACCAAAGATGTGCGGGAACATCCTGTTGCTCGCAGATGTCCACAGCTGCCAGGAATGCGCCGAGTGCCGGCATTTCCCCCCCATGGGTTGAGGACAGCAGAAAAGTGCGCTCCATCCCCGGCTTGTTGATCGCGCCCACTTCCATGAACTCGGCTTTGCCGGCAACCGCCGCCAGCGCGAATCCGTTCGCCATCGCCTTGCCGAAAGTGACCAGATCCGGCTCGACTCCAAAAAAGTGCTGCGCGCCCTTCAGATGCCAGCGAAACCCGGTGATCATTTCATCAAGGATGAAAAGTGCGCCGTTGTCATGCGCCAGTGTGCGGACTTGGTGCAGAAAATTACCGCCCCTATTCGGGCACGCATGACACGGCGTCTCGGGCCAGCGCGTTTCACCGTCGCAACCACCGCAGGGGGTGATGTGTGTCGCTGGTTCAAGCATCACTGCGGCGATCTCACCGGGATGCGCGTCGAACAATGCCCGCAGAGAATTGATGTCGTTGTAATCGAACACAAGCGTGGGGGCTGAATGATCTTCCAGTACGCCCCGCTTTACAGCCGTCGTGCCGATGAACCAGTCGTCGAAGGAAAAGAACGGATGCTGGCGCGGCACGCAGACAAAGCGTCGCCCGGTATAGGCGCGGGCAATCTTGACCGCCGCAGTGGTCACGTTTGATCCGTTCTTGCCGAACTTGATCATTTCAGCTGCAGGAATGAGCTGGCTCAGCCGCTCGGCAGCGCGCAATTCGGTCATTGAGGCGCGTGTAAGTCCGACACCTTTGGCGATTTCAGCGATCGCCGCAGCGTTGACTTGCGGGTGCCCATAGCCCAGTGTGACCGACCGCAAGGCCATACCATAGTCGAGATATCGGTTGCCGTGGGTGTCCCAGACATAGGCCCCTTCGCCGCGTTCCAGAAGCGCCGGAGCGTTGGCAGGGAATTGGTCATCGCCGCGTGAATAAGTATGCGCCCCACCCGGGATCACGGCGTGCAGACGCTGGCTCAGGCTTTGGTTGTCGGTCTTTGGGCTTGGCATCGGGCTATGTCCTCATCATGCGGTGCGCCACAACGGATAGGGAGCAGTATTGGGTTTCATCCGAGTCTGGCCAGGTGCGCCGATCACCAGCGTATGGTTTGGCACATCGCTGTCGAGAACGAGCGTTTCAGTCGCGATCTGGCAATGATGGCCGATTGTGCAGTTGCCCAGAACGGCCGCGCCGGGGCGCAGTATCACATGGGATCCAAACTGCGGATAGATGTCCTTGTTCGAGCCGACCCCGACGCGTTGATAGGCGACGAAGTAGTCACTGTATTCTGCGCGGCCCAACACTGTTCCCAATGGATGAACCAGAAGGAAAATGTCGGGCAACGCCACTTCGTAGAAAATATCGCAAGCGTGTAGCGCCTTGTTCAGCAGGAACAGCTTGGAACAGATCGCTGGGTCTCCGTCTTGGCGAAAAATCTCGTTCGACAGGAAATATAGCCACATGGCATATTGATCGCCGTGCAGGTGGTTGAATATCGCCGTCGCTCCGTCGAAGAAATATTTGTTGTCCACCTGAGCGAAGCAGTACTCAAGCCGTAGCAGCGCATTGGGTAGGGCCGACATCAAATCGTCCACTCTAACCGGGTTCGGGTCGGGGAACTGAACGTTGAGTTGCGCTGTAGTATAGGCGGCGAGGTCGCGCGGGGGCAGGGCGCTGCGGACCTTTGGCAGTTGGCTCATGCGTGCTGATCCTGCAGTGGCATTCCGTCGGTTACGCCCCCTGCCACAAAGGGCGGGTTTGACTGACTACTGCAAAGGGTCAGAGCTGTTCGGCTCACGACCGGCTGCCCGTTTGACTGCGCACATTCAGCCCGTTCGACGACAAGTAGCTGCGAACCTTGATCGGGCTGTGATCGGAAAAGATGAACATGGAGGAAATGGTGATCGCGGACGCACCGGCGTCGAGCGCTTGGCGGCAATGGTCCAGACTGCCTGCACCACTGGAAGCGATCAGCGGTTTTTCCAACCGTTCGGAGAGCCGGTGGATAAGGTCAAGATCATAGCCCGACATGCTGCCATCGCGGTCGATCGAGGTGATCATTATCTCACCTGCGTGGGCGTCTTCCATCCGCAGCGCCCAGTCGAAGGCGGTGTGCTTTGTGGCCTCGCCTCCGCAGGCAGCAAAGACTTGACGCCCTTCGGGTGTGTCGCTGTAGTCGATGTTGACCACGATGCACTGATCGCCAAACCGCTGCGCCGCGCGGGTGACAAACCCCGGATCGCGCAGGGCGGCAGTGGTCAAGCAAACCTTGTCGGCGCCTTGTGCCAGAAGCTTTTCGATCTGTTCGAGTTTCGTCACACCGCCACCGACGGTGAAGGGCATGAACACCTCTTCTGAAACACGCTCGATGATCCGGCCGTCCACAACGCCTCCATTGGGTGTGGCGTCGATATCGACAAAGATCATTTCATCCACGCCATAGCTGTCATAGACGCGCGCGGTCGACACCGGGTTCCCGGCCTCTCGCCAGTTTTCTGTAAAACGTACGCCCTTGATCAGACGTCCGCCGTGGACAAGGAACTTGGGGATAATCCGCTTTTTAAGCATCGAAGTCGTGCTCCAGCCAATTTTGCAGAATGCGAAGCCCGTTGTCCTGACTTTTTTCGGGGTGGAACTGCGTCGCCGTTAAGTTGCCTCGGCTGATCGCCGCAGTCACCAGACCGCCGTGGTTGGTGGTCGCCGCCAAATCGTGGGAATCGGTGCACAGCATGTGATAACTGTGAACGAAATAAACGTCGTTCTGCTGGGCGGGCAGGCCGGAAAACAGCCATTCGGCGCCCTTGACTTGCAGTGTATTCCAGCCGACTTGCGGCACCTTCACGTCTCGGTCCTTGGGGCAGATGCGGTCGACATGTGCATCGATCCACCCCAGTCCGTCATGCCCGCCATGCTCTGCGCTGTGGTTCGCAAACAGTTGCATTCCTAAACAGATACCGAACATCGGCTTGCGGGTTTCCAGCGCGTGCCGTGTGAGTGGTTTTTCCAAACCCAGCTCGCGGATCGCTGCAATCGCATCGCCGAAGGCACCGACTCCGGGCAAGACAATCCTGTCCGCGGTGTCGAAATCTTCTGGGTCGCGCGTGATTTCAGCCTCGGCCCCAAGAAAATCCAGAGCATTCCACAACGACCGGACGTTGCCGAAACCGTAATCGACAACCGCGATCATTCGCGCGGCTCGGTTTCGCGTTTCAAAATTGGCGTATTTTTGCCCTCGGGGCCCAAGGGAATGTCGCTCATGTCAGTGCGGTCCCATTTGTCGAAATCATAGGGCACGGGTCCGTCTTCGACCTTGTCCTTGTCAAAGACCCAAGGGTGCACTTGGTGGGCGCGCAGGTAGTCGTAATAGTCGCCTTCGCTGATCCCCAGAATTTCAAGAAACCAGTCCATCGACGCCGGGCGCTTGCCGTCATACTGTTCTTCGATCCGCAACGCTTCCTCGCGGGTTTTGCGTTGATGGCGTATGTCGATCGACATGAGGTGGTTGGTCCGGCCATAGCCGCGTTTTACGAATTTCGAAAAATCGCGCATCCCTTGGAAGGTGCATTCTACCTTTTCATAGTGATACTCTGGCGGCACGCCTTCGACTTCGTGGCCATGCCAGCCAAGTTCCTTGCCGATCAACTCGACATTCGCACGCGTATCCCATTTGATGTAGTTGCCCAGACAAATCGAGCGCACCTTGAGCCGCATCAGATCTTTGCGTTTGGGATAGTTGAACATCCACAGGTCGCGCATTTCAACGCGTCCTTGCAGGAATTCAAACATATCGTCGGCGGTGATGCCTTGGTTCATCAGGCGGTTGAAACGCTTTTCGTCAACCTCTTCCATTTCTTCGAATGTGTACCAGCTATGGTATTCAGCAGTGCTTTCGCCCCAGAATAAAAGGGGCACTTCGAAGCGCACGGCCATATGCATCACGCCAGCATAGATGCCGGTGTGGCAGTGCCAGCAAAAATCGCCGCGCCGCTTAAGGCTTTCCAGCATCAATTCGCGGACGACGTGGAAATTTGGCTGGAACTCGATGACATCGACGCCCAATTTCTTGAATACCATGGTGTTGTTTTCTTCGACCTTGGGGCGATAGCCCCAGTGGTTGAAACGCACGACCAATGGCTTCAGCTTCAGCTTGCGGACAATGTACCAAAGCTGGAACACGCTGTCTTTGCCGCCAGAGAACGGAACGATGCAGTCATAAGGACCTTTTCCCGCGTATTCGTCGATCAAGGCGTCCAACTGGATTTGGCGGTCATCCCAGTCGATCGCCTCTTCCTTGTATTCGGACTGGCGGCAGACGCTGCAAACGCCCTCGGCGTCGAATGTCAGGGTGTCGACGGTTTCAACGTTCAGGCAGCGGGTGCATCTTTTCATCGGTTCTCTCCTTCGGAGACGGCATTTTTAGCGCGGAATTTCATGATGGCTTCGATACAAAGGAAATCGACCAAATCGTCCACTTCCAGCGCTTTGTAACGGGCGGTCGGTATTCCAATCGTCGCGTCGTGGCAAAAGCCGCGCTTGGCGCGGATAGCTTCGATTGTTGACAGGTAAAAACTGCCATCAAGCGCATAGACCGGTTCCAGATCCTGACGGCGGGGCAGGGCCCCGAAATCATCGCCCATTAGCGGCCCAATCCGGCCAGTCGCGGGATCGCGGCGCACGGCAAAGGCGGGGTGCTGGGTTTCCATTGCTGACACGCCAACTGCGGCGGTCATTCCCGGCTGTGCGACCAGTGCCTGAAGCGCGGCGTCGATGTCGGCCCCTTCTGTCATTGGGGAGGTCGGTTCAAGCAGCACGAGGATGTCATACTCATCCCCTGTTTCGGCAAGGGTGACAATTGCATGTTCGATAGCGTCAATGCTTGGCGCGGTGTCCGATGCAAGCTTGGCTGGCCGCAGAAACGGAACGTCGGCACCATGTGCGCGCCCGATTTCCGCATACTCTTCCGAGTCCGTCGATAGAACCACGCGATCGACATGGCGTGACGCAAGCGCAGCCTCAATCGGCCAGGCAAGCAGAGGCTTGCCAAGAAGCGGACGGATGTTTTTGTTCGGTAACCCTTTGGACCCTGATCGCGCGGGCACCAAAGTCAGAACTCGTTTCCCAGCGATCATCGCTATCTCGCCGCCAAAAGATCGGGGGCCTTGGCTTTTTGCGCCCGTACCCGTTGCATCAGCCGGTCAGCGATTTTGACTGTGTAGAACCGCGCGGTTGAACAGCTGACGCCGTGCTTTTGCTGTGCTGCCCGGATCTCGTTGTTCTGTCGCAAGATCGATTTGACGTTTCCGCCCGTCGCGCCGCCCGATCGCATACGCACCCATATCTGGGGAATGTAGCAGGACGAAACTTCATGTGTGTAGAACGTTCGCAAAAGGAACTCATAATCGGCAGCCAGACGATAGGTTAGGTCGAAATTGCCCACCCGGTCATAGACCTCGCGTCGCAAGAATACTGTCGGATGTGCGGGAATGAAGCCGCTGCTCAGTGCCTTGCGCGTGATCGGTTTGGATTGCCAGTGCCGTTCGACGATGTCGGTCTGGGTCGCGTTCACATAGACCAAGTCAGCATGCACTGCGTCAACGGACGGGTCTTCGAACGCTGCCATCACCTCTGAGCAGACGTCGCCAGTGGCGTAGTAATCATCGGAATTGATAAAGCCGACAATGTCGCCCGTGGCGTGGGTCAGGCCCTTGTTGTAAGCATCGTAAATGCCCTTGTCGCGTTCGCTGACGATCTTTGTAACCCGTGTTCCGAGAGTTTCACAGATATCGACGGTGTTGTCGCGCGATGCGCCGTCGATAATGATGTGCTCAATGTTCGCATAGTTCTGCGCATTCACGGATTTCAGAGTATCCCCGACAGTTTCAGCACTGTTGTAGCAAGCGGTCAGCAAGGTAAGCTTGGCCATTGATCAGGTATCCTCGAAATGGCGCACAGGCCGATGGAGCGGGGTGCCGGACCTATCTTTGGCCGATAGAAGCATGTCCTTCAAAGACAAAGAGTCGCGAAGGATGTCGGCAACGAAATAGCTTTCTTCATTGGCTTCGTCATAGCGCCCGTCGCAAAAGTATTCGAACTCCACTTCCTCAAGCGCATAGAACCCGTGCGCGAGGTTCGAGGCGATGTGAACCCATCCAGTTTCGGGTGTAATTTCGCGATACCAGATTACGCCATCCGGTTCGTCGGGGTCGGTCACAAAATCATAAATGCGGCCCGAAATTATGCGGATGATCTTGTTCTGCAACGACGGGGCCGTCTGACGGTGTAGTCCACGAAACACACCCTTGACAGATCGCGACCGCTTGAGGACGACATCGCCCGCTTCGTAAAGGACTTCAATACGCCCGCGTTCGTCACCAAACGTCAAAGGGGCCTTCTGCAACCTAACGAACGGGGCCTGCGACAGCTCAACCATGAAAAAATCTCTAAATTAGGAGCATTGTTCGGATACCGGCAGGTTCTGAATTTTGCAAGGTGACACGCTGGCTGCTGCTTTACAGAAGTTCAAGGCTCGGCGTGTTGACTTGCTGACAGATCATCCCTCCAGCGAAACAGGCAGTTCAAGGCCATGTTCCTTGTTCAGCGCATGGCGGCGTGCGGTCTTGTGGTCTTCGGCGCACATTTCAGCGCACATCTCGCGCGCTGTGATTTCGGGCACCCAGCCCAACTTTTGCTTCGCCTTAGACGGGTCGCCCAGCAGGGTTTCTACCTCGGCGGGACGGAAATAACGCGCGTCGATGCGCAGGATCACGTCGCCCGGACTGACCGCTGGCGCCCGATTGCCAGAAACTTCGTCAACAATTCCGATTTCATCGACGCCCTTACCTTCAAAGCGCAGGGCAATGCCCAGATCTTCGGCTGCCCAAAGGATGAACTGGCGTACCGAATGCTGCACGCCGGTGGCGATCACGAAATCTTCTGGTTCATCCTGCTGCAACATCATCCACTGCATTCGCACATAATCGCGGGCATGGCCCCAGTCCCGCAGTGCATCGATATTGCCCATGTAGAGGCAGGGCTCGAGCCCCATCGCGATGTTTGACAGGCCGCGCGTTATCTTGCGAGTCACGAAGGTTTCGCCACGCCGCGGGCTCTCATGGTTGAAGAGAATGCCGTTACAGGCATACATCCCATAGGCTTCGCGGTAGTTCACGCACATCCAATAGGCATAAAGCTTGGCCACCGCGTAGGGGCTGCGCGGATGAAACGGCGTGTTTTCGTTCTGCGGGATTTCCTGCACCAACCCGTAGAGTTCTGACGTCGACGCCTGATAGAAGCGGGTCTTACGTTCCAGCCCCAGAAAGCGAATCGCTTCTAGCAAACGCAGCGTGCCTATTGCATCAACGTCGGCAGTGTATTCGGGCGCCTCGAAGCTGACTGCGACATGCGATTGTGCACCAAGGTTATAAACCTCGTCCGGTTCGATTTCTGATATGATCCGGGTCAGGTTCGAACTATCGGTCAAATCGCCATAGTACATTTTAAGTCGTTGGTGATCGACATGTGGATCTTGATAGATATGGTCGATCCTCTGGGTATTCAGAGACGACGCGCGGCGCTTGATCCCGTATACCTCGTAGCCTTTTTCCAACAGAAGTTCAGCCAAATATGACCCGTCTTGCCCCGTGATCCCAGTGATAAGCGCGCGTTTGGTCAATATGTAACTCCTCAAGCAAGTTTAAGTCATTCCCATGACCGCAACTTCTCTTAACTTTCTCATCAATCGCATCTGTCGAAACGCGGAAAGCAACCTTCACGGCGCTCACCTTGTATATCCCCGCGTCGTAGCATTGAAATTGGGCGTATAGAATGGGACATCATTGCGGGCTGACAATTGAGGTGTTCGCCGATTTTCAGACTTAAACCGCGCCGGGTTTGCCGGGGGCTGATTTGCCTTAGGTGTGCGGCCATTTCTGATCTTTCCATAGCCGCGTAGAAGTTTGCTTCGGCCTCTGCGGGCGGGGTGATTTTCGCTTCGGCCAGTCGTTCAGTGTGCTTAATTGACAGATATTGTGACCCGCGATCCGAGTAGTGGACAAGTTGGTTCTGCGCTGGCCTGCGTTGGTGGATGGCCTGTTCCAAAGCATCAAGAACGAAGTCTGCGGTCGCCGAGCGATTGACGCGCCATCCATCGATACGACGGGCGAAGACGTCGATGACGAAGGCCACGTGGACAAACCCCTGCCATATCGCGTCATAGGTTAAATCGCTCACCCACAGCACGTTCGGCGCGGGTGCGTGGAACAGGACACTTGCGAAACGGGGCAATTTTGCGCTCCCTAGTCGAGCTGATGAAAATTCCGCCCAGAGGGCATCTATCAGCTCTAAAAAAGTGGCTGTATGAGTTACTTTTTTCAGCAGCATAATAAGGAGTATGTCGTGCGACAGTATTGGGGTAAGGGTTTGGATGATCGATCGCTTTTTCCAATACACAGTCGCTGCTTGACGGGCCGGTTCGACCTAAACTTCAGACAAATGTTTTTTCCCTTCCATCTAGAAATTTCGCGCAACATGTCGAGACGGTCACAATGTACGAATATGAATTCACCTTTGCGCACGGGCCCGATGCATGGAAAACTTGGATGGCGCCATCGGTTCAACGCGAACCTGGCGCCGCTATCCCGGAATACACCCGGCTGAACGCTCCGGGCGATCTCGACCCTAATCACATCGATGGTATAGGTCCAATCTGGCTGGTCTCGCATCTTTCGCTCTCCGATTACGGGGCGCCGGGACGACTTGACCTGAACGAGTCGCAGATCGACGTGACCATCAGGACCAGCGATTTCGAGGCGAATGGCGCCCGGCTCGCCTTTTGGATTATTAGATATCTGCCGCAAGAAGATCTTGTGGAGAATTACTACGTCGGTCTCCAGTCGACGAACTGGGCCCACACGGGCGGGGATTTCGTCGATCAAGTTGGCGAAGAATGGACAACGGTCACAGTCGACATAACAGCTCAGCCGGACGCGTGGACATATGCCGGGAGTTACGCGTCGGCTCAGGGGGATTGGGCTGACCGCTATGTTCCATACGATCTGAACGATACACTGTCCAATCTCGATACGACCCTGCACCTGGTGCTGATCGGCGATACGCCGGATCAGGCGCCGTCCGGGTTCATCGACATTGCGGATATCACAATTAGGACCGGCACGGAGGCTGTTCCGATCAACCGGGCCGAATACATGCAAGTGGCGCAGACCGACGAGGACGTGAGCGCGACAGGGCAGCTTACCGTTCCCGCCGGGATCGATCCGGCCAATGCGATTTTCCAACTGGTTGGTGGGTCCGCGACGCATGGCAGCGCTACGATCGATGCGGCCACTGGGAGTTTCAGCTTCGTGCCGGAGCAGGATTTCTGGGGGCCGGAGCGGGCCTCCGCGAAGGCGACGTTTAGCTACCGGGTCACCGATGGCGTTACGACGAGCGACATACAGTCAGTGCTGGTCAAGATCGCGCCGATCAACGACGCTCCAATGATCTATGCGGGCAACGAGGATGTCACTATCAAGGGCGGCGCGCCGTTCTCCCATCGGCTGAGGCTTGGATCCGATCCGGACCGTTCGGAGCGCCTGTCTTTCCAACTGGTCGAAGGGTCGGCTCAGAACGGAATAGTCGAACTGGACCCGGCCAGCGGCGCCTACGTGTTCACGCCCGATGCCGGGTTCTTGGGCACGGGGCGGTTCAGCTACGTTTTCACCGACGGGCAAATCGAAACCGCCCCCAAGACTGTATCGCTGACGAGCACACCAGACGGGTCGCCTCCCGTGCTTCCGGATTTCGAACAGATGGCGCAGGAGCACCTGATACCCGGAGACATCGACGGCTTCGTGTACTGGACAATGCTGCTGGCCGAAGCCGGAGATGTGAACGCTGCATATCACTACGGCACTTGGCTTGCCGCCGGGCAGTTTGTTAACCGCGACACGTCTTATGCAGCGGTTATGCTGCGGCTTGCGCATGGCACCGTTCCGGATGCGACCCTGCAACTGGCCAGCCTCTACACGGCGGGGGACGGCGTGGCACGCGACTATGCCATGGCGCGCAGTCTTCTGGAAAGCCTCGGCCTTGGGACGTTGGATGACCTTGGCTTCGGCGCGCCGGTCAATGCCATCTCCGCAGTCAACCACTACATCGAAGCGGCCAAGGCCGGGAACCCGGATGCGATGTACACGCTGGGCAGGCGGTATCTTGATGCTTCTGGCGCCGACTATCAGCCCGATGACGCATATTTCTGGCTGGGGACGGGCTTGCGTCTGGGCGGGGGGCCGCCGATCGCGCAATTCGACGATCTGTTGCGGTTCAACATGGAACAGGTCAAGCCCGACCTGTCGGCGGCGCGCATCGCGGAGCTAGACGCCGCCATTGCTGTGTGGTCGCCCGGCGGGCCCACCCCTGTGAACGATGCGCCCCAAGCCTCTGATGCGGCCGAAACATTTACCGGCATCGCGGGGCAAACCATCGCCGGGCGGGTGCACGCGGGGTATGATCCAGACGGAGACGACATTGGCTTTGTGCTGGATTTGGGATCAGTCTTGGGCGGCAGCGTGACGCTGAATGCCGAAACTGGCGTGTTCGCGTTCGCGCCCACCGCTGGATTTTCGGGCACCGCGTCCTTCGCCTACATGGTGACGGATCAGCAGGACACGAGCGCGCCGAAAACTGTCACGCTGTCTATCGCACCGGGCACGGATGCCGTCGACGATGTCGCAGCACTTGCGGAACGAAGCGAAGTGTCGGTAGAGGCAACCGCCGGGCTGTTGGCCAACGACCTGTTCACGCCGGGTGCCATAACCCATGTGCAGGGGGCCATAGCGGTTTTTGGTACGCCGATTGCTGGGGCCCACGGTACACTGACCCTCGGTCGCGACGGATCGTACTTGTATGTTGCGGATGCCGGACACCTGACACAGGGCCAAAGCGCGACAGACGTGTTCTTCTACACGGTTCAGGACATGGGCGGCACCACAGACACCGCCACACTGACGATCACGATCAACGGCAAAGGCGGGGTCGAGACGGCCGGGTCCGGCACGCTTGTCGGGTCCGGATATAGCGATCACCTGATTGGCGGCACAGATCGGGACGTGATCACCGGACTGGACGGAGACGACCGGATCGACGGCGGCGCGGGAGCGGCGAACGAACTGTATGGCCAGCGCGGGAACGACACCTACTACGTTCGCGCGCCCGGAGACACGATCATTGAACTGGCGGATGAGGGCACCGACGCAGTCGTTGTCTGGCATTCCGCAATGTTGCTGCCCGCACATGTAGTGAACCTGTTCTATCTTGGGGGAGCGACGTTCTCTGGCACCGGGAACGCGCTAGCCAACTATATTCAGGGCGGCGGGCTTGCCGATACGCTGTCGGGACTGAACGGAAACGACATCCTGATCGGGCTGGGCGGTGATGACGTGCTGATCGGCGGCAGGGGCAACAACAGGCTGGATGGGGGCGCGGGCCAGGACACGGCAAACTATGAGACGGCGGCGGTCGGCGTGTTCGCGCAATTGAACGGTTCAGGACTGGTAAGCCGAGGGACCGAGGGCAGCGATCAGTTGATCAGCATCGAGAACCTCACAGGGTCGCAGCACGGCGATACACTGATCGGCAGCAACGGAAACAACGTGCTTGATGGATTGGGTGGAAGCGACGCGCTGATCGGACTTGGTGGTGATGACCGGCTGATCGCCCATGCGACGGACGCCAAGACCCTTCAAGGTGGTACAGGCGACGATACCTATGTCATCCATCACCGGCTCGACACTATCACAGAATTTGCAGAGAATGGTACCGATACCGTTGAGGCGCATGGCGATGTTTATAGGCTGGGTGCCAACCTTGAAAACCTCGTCAAGGTGTCTGTCGGTAGCTTCGTCGGACTCGGCAATGCGCTGGAAAACGTTTTGACGGGCAACATCGCAGCCGATCTACTCATTGGCTACGACGGCGATGACACTTTGATCGGCGGGTCAGGGGACCCGAATACTCTGATTGGCGGGCTGGGGGACGATACCTATCGGATCTCGTCGGTCGGCGACACGGTTATCGAGTTGGATTTGGAAGGGGTCGATACCGTCGAGACCACGCTTTACAGTTATACTCTGCTCAAACATTTCGAAAACCTGATCTTCGTCGGTGCCGGCGACTTTTCCGGAACCGGCAATGCAGGTGCCAACACCATCGTCGGCGGGGCAGGCAACGATATCCTGCGCGGCCTTGGCGGAGCCGACACGTTCGTCTTTTACGGTAGTTTTGGGACTGATACGGTGATTGATTTTGATGTGAACGAACCCGGCGAGAAGATTGACCTCTCCGGCCTTGTCAACATCGAAGACTTTTCCACCCTAGTGGCACATCATCTTGTAACAGATTCGGAGGGTCATGCCGTCATTCACTCTGCCCAAGGATCAATCCACCTTGTCGGAGTGACGATAGAACTTCTCCAAAGTACGCATTTCGAATTCGCCTAATCCGGTATGTCGCGAAGACGCCCTAGCGTAGGTTTGCGGTCGTTGCATTTGGTGGATTTAATTCAGCATGAATAGGTCTGCCTAAGAAGACCACTTGGACGGACCCGGAAAATATGCCATGATCGAAGCGGTAAATCAAATAATCCCAACTGGCGGGAGTCAAATCATGAAAAAGATCATTTCAGTAGCTGTAGTCACACTCATGGTGTCGGCGGGCATGGGCTTCGCTCAAGCCGCATCAGACCCAAGCGGCGCAGCTGTAATAGACCCTGCAACGTCAGGTGGTGGGCTGTCCGGCGCCGGCGCCGGAGTCGGGGGTGGCGTTGGCGTAGGCGTCGCAGTCGGCGCTCCGCTTGCAACGATGGCAATTGGAATTGCTGCGGTCGAATCAAGCCAAGGCAGCGACTCTCAGCCTACATCGACAACGACGACTAACTAATCAGAATCAGAAACTCCGTCACCGCTTCGGGCGGTGGCGAAATTTCTCAGCGTAAGCGCCGGATAGTTAGATAACTATTGTCTGGACCGTGCCATTGTATCGATGTCACTACTTTGCCTTGCTTGGATAATTCGAAAACATTTCGAAATTCTTGGTAGGGCGACCCGCAATATTCCACGAAAGTGCCTTTGTCTCCCGCTTCCAGGTTACATTGGACTGGGTAGCTGATCGTCTGGTTTTCACCGTCAAGATAGCGGACGACACGCTTGTATTGTCCAGATTGACGTGCAGCCAGCAGGTCAGGCAAAGAGCCTGCATCTCCAGACATCAGATCAGCCCCAAAACCGCGTGTTGCAACCATAACCGGACCATCAAAGCTGATGCTGGCCTGGCTCGAAGACCCGTAAGTCGCAATATCCCCACTTCTTGCCGCAAGCACGAAGAAGTCCGCCAAATCTAGGCCCGGCTGTTCAACCATAACCAAGGGTCTGGTTGTATTCGCCAGAGCGACGGGAATATTGGCGCGCTCTGCTTCAATGAGTGAGCCTTCCACTTTCGAAGGAGTGAACGCTTCGCGCACGAAGTCTAACGTTGCGCGCCGTTCTTTCATTCCGTCGACGTTGCCGCAACACGCGAGCAGTACAGGAGCGAGCCAGAACATCCTCATCGCCAAAACCTGCCAAATCCGCGATCAATTTCCGCTTTGTGATACGATTGCAGCGCCGGGTAAAGACGATCTGGAACGATTAGGCGCGCACCGCCGTTTCGCTGGATCGGCTGCAAATCAAGTGTCAGTTCGGACTGGCGCGCAGTGCCAAGAATCCAGCTTGTTGGAATGACAACGCGTATGCCTTTGTCAAAGCTTCCTTCACCAAAGTCTTCGGCAGACGCATCAGTGAACGTCGCGAACGCTCCCACTCGCCACCCGTTTGAAAATGTCCGGTCGACCGTGAATGTTGCGCCCACATCTCCCGCAAGATATCGTCCGGCGTCAATCTGGCCGTAATAACCGTTGTCAAATTCGTAATATGCCGACACATGGCCGGTTGCCACGTCGTAATCTTGCAACCCGAATTGGCGGTCAAAATCACGCTGTTGAACATAGTTCAGCTCAACACCTAGCCCAAGCCTGCTGTCGACGGGTTTCCAAAGTACCTCGCCCGAAACCCCGGCATACATGCTTTCCAAATACCCAAGGCTCACCCGGCTGAACACATTTGTCGTTGGCCTGCCAAAGCTGGCAAAGTACAAATTCTCCATCCCCGGATCACCGTCGGTCAGGTATCTCGGATAGTTTGTGCGCACGGGATACAAGTCGCCAGAATTATCGATCGGTGTTTTTGCAAGATTGCCAAAGGCACGCTTCACCACAGCGCCGGAAATCTTGGTATTATAGGTCGGGCGAACGATGGCCCGTGCGCGCACACCAACATCGATCCGAATAGGTCTGTCAGGGT
The DNA here is from genome assembly GCF_004358675.1 of Meridianimarinicoccus aquatilis. GTDB lineage: Bacteria > Pseudomonadota > Alphaproteobacteria > Rhodobacterales > Rhodobacteraceae > Meridianimarinicoccus > Meridianimarinicoccus aquatilis. The sequence continues at coordinate 29,205 of NZ_SMZO01000016.1, forward strand.
CGAAAAAGCCTGTCTCTACATATGGCTCGATACCCCAGCCAAATGACGGATATGCTCCGTCAACGATAGGGCGGGGAGCGGAGGCAGCATCGGTGACAGCAACGCGCTTTTGCATCGCTTCAGCTTCGCGGAATTCGAACGCTTCCAAATCAGATCGGCGGACCGTGATTTTCGAAAGCGCGAGGCCGTTCTGAACAGGAATAAGGTCAAATACCTCGACCGAGGCCGGCAGAGTATTGGCCATACTACGCGCCGCGCGCCCAAACGCTTGAGGCGACGCATTAAACCGCGGATTCGAAAACCTGAGCGTGGCCCGCTGAGCGGAAAGCTCCAACCCTCGCAGTGTTAGCCCATCTCGCGCAAGCGCTTGGCTCAACGCGGTTTCGACGCCGGGTTGGGGATAGATGGCCCAGTCTGTGTTTGTGACTGCTTCTGGCGCGCGGCCAAAAATGGGGATCGGTGCCTCTTCCCGTCCGCCGGTTACCGTAGCAACCTTGGGATTGATCAAAAAGGTCAGCTGAGCGCCGACCTCGCTGCCATGCAGAGCATAAAGGGACATTTGGGTGGAAGGCCCCAAACGATAGTCTAAACCGAAGTTCCATGGCGTCTTGCGATCAAGCTCTCCGGCGCTTTGGGCATCAGAATAATTATCTGAAGAATACTCAGCTTCGAAGCGGAGGTTTGGACTAAGATTGACACCAAACCCGCCAAAGAACGCATAGTCACCTCTGAACCACTGATCCACGCTGGGAACGCCGCCTTCGTCAACGGTTTCATTCGTCCGTGTTCCAGTGCTTCCGATGCTGTTATAGCTGCCAAGCCTGCCCCAACCGATGCCCGCAGTTACATCCATGTTGCGCGTAAGCTGCTTTGTGGCGACAATATATTCACTGCTAAGCAGACCGGTGCCCGCAAGATCACGCAGACCGATTGACATCGCAGGGCGCACAGACGTTTCATCCAGAAACCGAAACCCGATATCGAAGCTTCTGTCGAAAATCAGTTTGGATGAGTCGCCGGGGGTGGCTGTATAGACGTTCTCATCAAATCCCGCGTACCGGAATGTGCCGAAAAACCTGTCCGAGATTTGGAACGTAAGAGCCGTTCGAAAATCGCCTTTGTAGCCGCTGAGGGTCGTGGCCAACTCAGCATCCGGCGCGCTTTGCGCCGTTGGCATATCGATCAGGCCGATGGTTCCATACATTGAATAACTGAGCTGAGGGTCAGTTTGTGCCGAGACCTGTTGCGCAACCAGCAGACACGGGAAAATAGCTGTGCGCACGATGCTAATCGTCATGTTGAAGCGTCACCAGATCTAGCACGAAATGAAATCCACGTTGCCCGGTTCGATCCGGGCAGCCGTCAGTCGCCCCGAGAACCAGGCGCCGGTATCTATGGAAATGCGGCCAGCTTCGACAACGGGCGCATCAACAATCGTATGACCGTGAACAACCCACTGCCCATCCGAACGGGCCGCTTTGGAAAACTGAGGGTGACCCCAGATCAGGTGCTTTTGTTCTTGCGCCGCCATCGGCATGGATGGATCCACGGCTGCATGTACAAAATGAACGTTCCCATTTTGCACATGGAGTGGCCGGCTCCTTAGCCATTCTTCCAAACCTTCGCTGAACGCTTCTCTCAATCGGTTTGCCGCGCGCGTTGCTTCATCTGGGCTGGGTTGTTCGGTAATACCACCCACACCAAAGCTGGCGAGTGTTTGCAGCCCGCCATTTCGCAACCAACGACCGGCGGACTGCTCCGGCGTATCGAGAAAGTCGAACATCATTTGTTCATGGTTCCCGAGAAGACATGTTATCGTTTCGGGATTGTCTTGCGCCACTTGGAACAGCGCCTCTAGAACTGCTTTGCTCTCTTCGCCGCGATCTACGTAGTCGCCAAGAAAAATGATCGGGCGGCCAGGGTCCGTGGCGCGATCTTCCTCGATGCGGCTCAGCAAACGCCGCAGCAGATCAATCCGGCCGTGGATATCACCGACGGCATAGACGGAATAGTCAGGATCAAGCGGGGCTTCAAACCTTGTACGACTTTGACCCTCTGATGATCGTGCAGCGCGACGCTTGAAAAAGTTCAACGGCATATCAGTCTTTCGTTTGGCCACCGGCCGGACATTTAGTTTTGATAGTAGCCGCCATAATTTCCGCCGTAACCGCCATACTGACCGTAGCCATATCGTTTGAGCCCTTTCGGGTCCACCTGCGAGAGGACTACCCCAGTGACCTTGATGCCCACGGATGCAAACATTTCAAGCCCGGCCCGAACCTGATGTTTATGGGTCGAATCCCATCGCACAGAGAATACAACTGCGTCGACGTGGCGTGCTGCAACCCGAGAGTCGGGCACCACGAGAACGGGTGGCGTATCCAATACGATGATGTCGTACTTGGCCCGCATCTCAACCAGCATTTCGGCAAAGCGATCCGACGAGTAGAGATCCGCTGCGTTGGCGTTCGGATTTTCACTTGGTAAGATGTCGATCCCGAGTGTCGGTTCATGAGAAACTGCCTGCTCCAACGGCACTTCCCCAGTGAGAACACCGACCAGCCCGACTTCGGCAGGAATGTCAAAGTAGGTTGAAAATACTCGGCGGCGCATGTCGCCTTCTATCAACAGAACCTTTTTCCCAAGCGCGGCAAGATTCTGCGCCAAGAGAATTGACAAGGTCGTCTTGCCCTCGCTTGGGATTGACGACGTCGACAAAATCACTTGCGGCGGTGCGTCGATATTGGACAGCATCAACGAGGTGCGCAAGTTGCGTATCGCTTCGGCTGCGCTCGAGGTGGGCTTGTCTATGATATACCGCAACAGTTGCGCCCGCTTGCGAACCGGAATTCGTGGAACGGTTCCTAACACCCGTGCGCCGGTACGATCTCCCAGTTCTTCTGCGCTCCGATACGTATTCTGGATTGCTTCACGCCCAAGCACCAATGCCGTCCCTGCAAGTAAACCGAAGATAGCATAAATGCCGAGCACCATTTTTGTGCGCGGAGAGGACGCTGAAACCGGCACCACCGATGATGACAGAACCCGACTATCTGCCTGCTGGATACCGCGTTGAACTTCGGTTTCCTTAAGCCTGTTAAGGAAGTAGGCGTATATCGTTCCGGTCGCCTCGGCTTCGCGGCGAAGTTGCTGAAGCTGCACTAGATCGTCAGATTGTGCCTCAATACGGCTGTTCAGACTCTGATAGGAGGCTTGCAAAGCGGCCAATTGAACGGCGGCGCGATCACGGTCCTGTTCAACGCGGCGTTCGATTTGATCGAACCGGGCCATGAATAGGTCGTCTACATTGGGAAGATCGGTCGCCACGATGCGGTTCAAGGCAGGGTCTTCTGCAATCTGCGCCATCAGCGTCATGTCGCCACTGTCCCGCGCCGTGGTGAGGCTAATCAACTTACCCTCGGCGTTGCCCCGCAAATTCTGCGCCTCGTCGATCCGGGTCCGCAGATCTTTGACCTGGCGGTTCAGTGCTTCTAAGGCTTCCGGGCTGATCAGATCGGTTGACGCATTGAAATTCTTGACGGCCTGTTCTGCTTGCTCAAGCTCCATCCGCAATTCACTGACGCGATTTGACAGCCATTCAACCGCAGCATCGGTGGCGGCAAATTTCACGGCGAGTTGGTCCCGGATATAAACCTCGGCCAAAGTGTTCGCCATCAATGCCGATTTCTCGGGAGATTGGGTCACCATCGTTATCGTGAAAACATAGCTTTGGCGCAAATTCGACACAGACAAGGCTGCGAGAACACGATCAACGACGTCATCGCGAATTCGTTGCGCGCTTTGTTCTTCTGCTTCGTCCGACCCGCCGGTCAAAAGCCCGATAAGTGAACCAATCGAGAAACGGCTCGGTTCCCGTAATGTGCCGTTGAACTCTGGATCATTCAGCAGACCAAGTTCATCGACCAGCTGTTCCGCAAGCCCTCTGGAACGGATGACTTCCACTTCGGTGTTTACGGTTGCCTGGTCACCGGACAGACCCGACATGACATTTTTAAGGTCAACGACCTGCTCTTCGCGGTTGTCCAAAACAACAGTCGCACTTGCCGTGTAAAGCGGGACGGCCATGCCTTTCAGGTAGGCGAACCCCAAGCAAATCGAAACAAGCGTCAGCAGCGTAATGATCCACTTGCCGTTCCAGACCGTCTGCAACAGGGCAAACAGGTCGAGTTCTTCTTCTATATCCTGTGGTGCCTTTGGTGATTGCTGGCCGTCTTCTGTAGAGCGCGATAGGCGGCTTGGCAGAGGCTCGATAGGTCTAGTCTGGTTCAAGTCGTTTTCCCGAATGGCATCGCATGCAATTGCGACGTGCTGCTCTCACTTCCCGGTCTGCCTTCAACCGGATCAAACTTCTTATTACGATAGCATTGATTCTAAAGCTTATGCCACATGGGAACGCTGGGCCAAAATGCTTCCTGTTCTGTCGACAACTTCGCTGTTTGGATCATAGAGTGTCGGGGCATCTCTCATCGCTCGGCGTAATGCCTCAAGGTCATTCATCTCACAGGCAGCCGCCATCACTTCGATATGCAAAGAAAGGTCTTCCGGGGAAAGACTGTCTTCGCGCAAGGTCAGTATTCTCGGATGCTTTGTTGCTTGTGCCGTCGCGCCAATGAACAACTCTTCATACAGCTTCTCTCCCGGCCGCAATTCTGTAAATTCAATGGCGATCTCGCCTTGTTTTGCGTCGCGCCCCGTAACGGGGGTCTTCCCGGATAGTCTGATCATCCTGGCTGCAAGGTCAGCAATACGGACGGGTGCGCCCATATCGAGCAAAAACACGTCTCCCCCTTTGGCCAAGCCGCCGGTTTGTATGACCAGTTGTGCCGCTTCAGGAATGGTCATGAAATACCGCGTGATTTCGGGGTGTGTTACGGTTACCGGGCCGCCAGTTTCAATCTGCTTTGAAAACAAAGGGATGACAGAACCGGAAGACCCAAGAACGTTCCCGAAACGGACCATCGAAAACAGTGTTCCTGCGCCCGTCCGCGCATGTGCCTGACAGATGAGTTCGGCCATCCGCTTGGACGCGCCCATCAAGTTTGTGGGCCTGACGGCTTTGTCCGTGGAAATAAGGATAAACGACTTCACCCCGGCGTGGACAGACGCATCCGCAAGCGCCTTGGTCCCGAAGATGTTGTTGCGTACGCCTTCGATCATGTTCTGTTCGACCATCGGAACATGTTTGTAGGCCGCGGCGTGATACACCGTGTCGACTGCAAATTTCCCGAGCAGCCATTTCAGGCGCTCGCCGTCCCGGACGGACCCGACAACCGGGATCAAATCCACGCCAGAAGTTTCTGCCTTTTTTCGCAATTCTTGTTCGATCAGATACAGCGCAAATTCGCTATGTTCAAAAAGCAGCAGGCGGGCAGGGCCGTTGTCGATGATCTGACGGCACAGTTCACTGCCGATGGACCCGCCTGCGCCGGAAACGAAGACGGTGCGACCCTTGATGTTTGCATTCATCAATTCGCGGTGGGGCGGAACCGGGTCGCGCCCGAGGATATCTTCAATGGATACTGCCCTGATATCATCTACATCTGCCGTCCCAGAAATGAGATCAAGCATACTTGGGATGGTCTGGACGGTCACCGGAAGCGGTTCGAGGAACTCCATCAATTCGGCCCGCTGCGCCCGCGTGATTCTTGGCATGGCAAGCAGCACCGTTTCGGCGCCGAGTGCAGAGACCAAATCGATAATGTCGTTCTTGCCATAAACCGATAGCCCGCCAATCACGGCTCTGCGCAAAAGCGGATTGTCGTCTATAAACCCGACCGGTTGGTATTGGCTGCTGTGGTGCAGAGAATGGAAAAGCTGTCTACCCGACTCCCCGGCACCATAAATCAGAACTTTGGTACGTGTGCTGCTATCAACAACGCGGTAGATCGTTCGCATTGAAAAACGAACAGCACCAACCGCCAAAAACGCTACCATTGCATAGATAAAAGGGACGGACCGCGGAAGCCAAAGTCCAAGCATCTGCGCTGCCACGAGCATAATTAGCACCGGGCAAAATACTCCGATGGCGATCACGCGAAATGCACGCGCGCTAATATATCTGACAACTGCGCGGTAAAGCCCAAGCCGAATGAATAGTGCTAGCGTAATCGGTAGTGTCACAATGAAAGCGAGCCATGGTTCGACACTCAAAGCCAACGACAAGCTATCGAGTCTCAAAAACATGGAAACTAAAAAACAACCGCACAAAATGATGACATCTGCGGCAATTTGTATCGCGCGTTTTTTCGCGCGCGGCAGACCCAGCAGCCAGTGCAAGGTGGTCGCCCTGAAATTTCGAATCTTTGCCAACACAGTAATGCCAAACCTTACAAAGATCACAAACTTACCAGCGCATGTGAGTTCAGTCCAGCACGCATCTAAAGAATGCTTGGTACTTGCACGGGATCACGTCATTCAAGCTGACCAAGATGACAAATATATGAATTCATGGATCAATTCGTGCCTGAAAAGATTCGGCCACGTGCAAAGCCTTCGTTCCGGGGACATTTCTTACCATTTTAAAATCACATGCTTTATGGGTCATGGTCGAACCTTGTAGTTTAAAGCGAACAAGAGCACTGAAATTGTCGAAAAGGCGCATTTGTTAATGACCTTTTCGGCGGCTTGAGTTCCCACAACCTTCGAATCCAATCAATGGTTATCGGGAAAAAGAGCACGACGGCTACGCGATACGCGTTATCTGTGCGGCGGAGCGAAACAAACACACCTTCGCCGGGGGCGGGGCACAGTGGGCTTTGATCCCAGACAAATCATTGGGCGAGGCAGGTGACAAGATCGACGGGCTCCGAAAGTACGGCGCCCGTACGCCTCTGTGTGCTTTATCCCGAAACGCGGCTTTTAATCGGCGTGCAGGATTGCAAGATCAAACCAAAGGATGAAGCAGAGCATGCTACGACCAAGGCCGCATTTTGCTGGGTCAAGCGAACATGCTAAGCTTAATTTCAACGCAAAGTAGAGGTGCCCATGGAAAACCAAGCTTGTATATCGCCTGTTTCCAAAGTGCGAACAGCCATGATCATCGACGATCATCCTTTGTTTTGCGATGCTTTGTCGATCGTTCTTAAGATGGTGGCGGGCGTCGATACCGTGGAAACAGCCGAGACTTTGTCGCAAGCGTTGGATCATCTCGCAAACCGTGTCACGCCGGACATTGTGCTGCTCGATTTGAATTTGCCCGATGTGAATGGCCTTGATGGGTTGCTTCGGCTTCGCGCGCGGGCGCCACGGCTTCCCATTGTGGTTGTGTCGTCCATGTCGGACAACCGAATGATCAGCGCGACACTTCAGGCCGGGGCCTCTGGGTTCGTGCCAAAGCACAGTCAGCGCGATGTATTTCAGCAAGCGTTCCGCGCAATTGAGCTTGGTAAAACCTACACACCCGAAGGCTATATTGAGCCGGGAATGTCTGGCGGGGAGCCTGATGACGCCGTTTCGCGCCTGTCATCGCTAACAAATCAACAATCACGCATCCTCAGGTTGATCTGCGATGGGAAGTTGAACAAGCAGATTGCTTTTGACCTTTCGATCGCTGAAACAACTGTGAAAGCTCATGTAACTGCGATCATGCGGAAACTGGGCGTTCAAAGTCGGACCCAGGCGGTGCTGATTGCGCAACAAGCAAAATACGCGCATCTTCTGCCCGACGCTTAAGGGGCACGCCGGGGGAGGCGTGAGCGGAGGAAGCAAATGGTTGTCAGCCCAAAAAGGCCGACGCCGGACGTAGAATGTGCGACTACTGAAATCGTCCGTCGTGCGTCTGTTAGGTCAAATCACCAGGGCGCTGTTTCGTACTTGGCAAAAACGCTTGGCGGTGATCTTGGGCAGGTAATGCTGTTCATAGACCCTGAAGCTGACTTTGACCGGATCATCAGCGAAGCCGACGAAGCCTTTGCTCCGGCTAGCGTTATCGCATGCACGACCGCTGGTGAGATCGGCGTCGAGGGATATACCGATGGGGAAATTGTCGCCATTGGTTTCCCGGCGCAGCATTTCATGGTGTCGACGTTACTCATAACGGATCTGGACAAGCTTCGGTCCCATGATGTGATTGGCGAGGTGATCAGAACTCGCATGGCGCTGGATGCGCGCACGCCTCACTTTCCCCACGCGTTTGCGTTTGTGATGGTGGATGGGCTGTCGCGGTGCGAGGATCAATTGATGTCTTGTCTGGCGTCAGGGCTGTCCACGCTTCCGGTCTTTGGTGGGTCCGCCGGCGATGGGGTTCGGTTCGAAAACACCCGGATTTCCATTGACGGCAGCTGCTATCGCAATGCGGCAATCGTCAGTTTTGTACGTACAGATTGCCCCGTGCGCGTTTTCAGTCTGAACCATCTGGATCCGGGGACGGAACGCATGGTGGTCACAAAGGCGAACCCGTCGCACCGCATGGTACAAGAAATCAACGCCCGACCAGCGGCGCGCGAATACGCCCGTATTCTCGGCAAGAACCCAGACTTCCTTAGCCAGTTCACCTTTGCCGCGCATCCGTTGGTCGTTCGGGTGGGGGGGCAGCACCATGTGCGAGCAATCCAGCGCGTGACAGAGGATGGTGCCCTTGTTTTCTTTTCCGCCATTGACGAAGGGATTGTTCTGACCCTCGCCAAGGTTGGCGATATCGCTGCGCATCTTGACGCCGCGATGGAGGATATTTCCGGGGATGGTGAGGTTGACATGATCCTTGCTTGCGACTGCTTATTGCGCAGGATCGAAGCGACTCAAAAACAGGCGGCGCGGGATATGTCAGGCACCTTGGTCAAGAACCGGGTCATGGGGTTCAACACCTATGGCGAGCAGGTTGGCGCAAAACACGTGAACCAGACCATGACCGGCGTCGCGATTTATGCGCCGATATCGGCGTTTGCCCCGGTCAATAGGCAGGACTGACCCCGTGTCCTGGCATTTGGTCGATCCGAACGAACCGCTTGAAGAACAGCATGCAAGATTGCTTGTGATCACCGATGCGCTGATGCGCAGGGTGGAACAAGAAATGGACGATGTAGGCGAAGCATACGCCCAGTTTGAACGCGCGGTCATACTGGAAGACCAAGTAAAACAGCGCACGGCCGAGCTTGAACACGCGCTGAGCCTTCTTAATCAGTCCAACGCTCAACTGGCAGAGGCAAGCCGGGAAGCCGACGCCGCGCGCTCTGATCTTTCAAGCGCGATTGAAGCGGTGCGCGAAGGCTTCGCGATGTTCAATTCCGACGATGTCATGGTTATGTGCAACAGCCGCTTCGGGCAGCAAATTCGCGATGTGCAGCCAAACTTGAAGCCCGGCTTGCACTTCAACGAGTATGTTTTGCTGGTCAGTCAGTCGCAGTTTCTAGAGCTTCCGCACGGTATGACGCGCTCGGGATGGGTATCGCGGCGAATGCAGCGACACGCAGACACGCATGTCATGTTCAACGTTGAGCTAAAGGATGACCACTGGCTGCAGGTCAGCGAACACCGCACACCGGGTGGTGGGACTGTGATGCTTCAGACTGACATCACCGATGTGATCCGGATCGGGCGCGAGGAACGCGACAAACTGCTGGACGAACAGGCGCGCATGATCCGCGCCACACTGGAACATCTGGCGCAGGGTGTCGCGATTTTTGACCGTGGTGGTCGTTTGGTGGGATGGAACAAGCGATTTGTTGAACTGCTGGGTTTGTCGCCGGTGTACATGCATATCGGAGTGCGGTTTGATCGGCTTGCCGCCGATTTCCGTGAACGGTTCTCAATTTCGCACGAAGGGTTCCTTGACGCTTTGGAACGTTGGCGCGGCGATGTGATCCGCGAGACGCCCCTGTCGTTTGAACTGGTGGGACCCAGCCGCCAGACATTGCATGCGTTCACACGGCAGATGCCCGATGGTGGGTTCGTTATCTCGCTCACCGATGTCACAGCAGAGCGCGAAGCAACGCGCGCCCTGTCCATTGCCAATGAGACGCTCGAAGCGCGGGTTGTGGAACGGACGCTAGAACTGGAAGACGCGCTTGACGCGGCAGAGCGGGCGAATGCGTCAAAGTCCCGTTTCGTCGCTGCGGCCAGTCATGACCTTTTGCAACCGTTGTCGGCGGCAAAGCTCTATCTCGCATCGGCATCTGATGGTGATGCCAACCCACTGTTGGCAAAGGCTGGGCGCGCGCTTGAAAGTGTTGAGCTGATCATCGATGCGTTGCTGGATATCTCAAAGTTGGACAGCGGGTCAGCTCAGTTCGATTTCCGCGTCGTTGCTTTGAACGAGGTGCTGTTGCCGCTTCGTGATCAGTTCAGCCCTCTGGCCGCTGAAAAGGGGCTCGACCTGCGCGTGGTGCCCAGCGACTTGGCCGTTCGGACCGACCCGTCTTATTTGCGGCGCATCCTGCAAAACCTGATGGGCAACGCCCTGAGATATACCAAGACGGGCAAGGTTCTGGTTGGTGTGCGCCGGATGCGCGACGCTGTGCGCCTGGAAGTTTGGGACACTGGCATCGGAATTGCCGAAGAAGATCAGGAGCTTATATTTCAAGAATTCAAGCGGCTTGATACGTCTGTCAGTGCGAATGAAGGCCTTGGCCTTGGTCTGGCCATCGTGGAACGCGCCTGTGCAAGGCTGGGTCATCCGCTGGGGCTGTGGAGTGAGGAAGGCAAGGGAAGCGGCTTTTTCGTAAACCTGCCGATAGCGGATGATGCGACCGGCGCGGCGCAAACGCTGTTGCCCAAAGTATCCGCCGGGTGGCGGTTGAAAAACCGAGGCATGATTGTGCTGTTGGTTGAAGATGACAACGAGTTGCGGCGCGCGATCACGGTTCTTTTGGGCAAGTGGGATGTCAGTGTTCTTGACGCAGCCAACGCGGAAGAGGCGATCGGCCTATTGGACGAGATCGAGATTTCCCCCGATGCGGTGCTGGTCGATTTTCAACTTGGCGGCGGTATGGATGGTGTTGCGCTGGCTTTGGCGTTGTTCGATCGTCATGGCGGAATGCCCACGTGTATTCTGTCGGCCAATCGCTCACCTGAGTTGCGCTTGCGCTGCGCCGAATCTGGGCTGCAATTGATTTCCAAACCCATTGATGCAGGCAAACTGGAACGGTTTTTGCTGGGCGCATTGCCGGACGCCGAGGCAGAGCGCCAAGCGACAGGGCGCGCAATCGACTGAACCTGTCGCGCGGGGGCCTGTGCGACCAAGGTCGCCCTGTGGTCGCGCGATGGCCGACAGCGGGCGGGGATGGTGCAAGAGTTTGCCATAATTCGGCGCTGCGGCACGCGGGAAGTAATTGTTTCAACGTATATTTCAGGCCAACAGTTCTGGCGGACCGGTCTTACGCCTTAGCTTAGGCGCTGCGATGCAGCACCCCCACGATGGTCGAATGGCGAGAGTGCCCTTTGTGGGCGATGCTACGGCAAATCAAATCCGGAGGAGACCGAGATGACTTCCCAGCCGCGCCTGATCGCTCACTTACTGCCCGCCTTGTCCGCTGCCGCGTTTGCGGCTGCGTTGTCCGCTGGGGTTGCTCATGCCCACGGCGATGTCGCCCCTCAGCCGGTGGACACGGCCGCCTTGCCTGACGTTGGCGAAGAATGGCTGACCGAAAATCCTTACCGGGCCGAAGCCGTTGGCGAAGATATCTGGCGGAAAGCCGTGGATATCGGAGCGTCAGGTTACATCCAGAATTGTGCGCGCTGCCACGGATTGGAAGTCATCTCGGGCGGCTTGGCCCCGGATCTGCGCTATCTTGAAGCCTCGGAATATGACGATGAATGGTATGTCGAGCGTTTTCGCGTCGGCTACACACAAGGGGGCATAACCAAGATGCCCGCCTTTGACGAAGTGCTGGGCCAAAAAGCTGGTTGGGCGATCCGCACCTACATCGAGACCCGCCCAGATGACTTGGCTGTGGCAGAGGTTTCAGACGAGTTGAAAGCCATGCGCGACGATCTGCTGGATGCCGAAGGCGATGACGAGGCTGCGATGGTCGATCGGCTGATGGATATCGCGTCGCAGATCGAAACCCTGTCCGGTGCGCCGATCGCCGACAGTATTGCCCTGCGCGCGGCACTTGTGCTGCAGGAGGATCCGACTGCCCATAAGCAGGCTGCTGAAATCCTGACTGTTGGTCTGTCCGCAGCTCAGTAAGCGGCCGGTCCGGGCGGCTGGCTCAGCGCCAGTCGCTCGGTGACAATCCATAGGTCTTGATCCGCGAATAGAGCGTGGTGGGCCGAATGCCCAAAAGCGCCGCCGCGCCGTTCGGTCCCGCTACTCGCCCGCCGGTTTCGCGCAGGCAAGTGATCAGGTTCAGCACTTTCATCTGTTCGATCTCTGCTTCGGTCAGCACGCTGCCGGTTCCACGCGGCTCTGGGTTTGGCCCGGTACGCAATTCGACAATCAGCTTGCCTTCGGTGGAGACAATCGCGCCGCGTTCAATCACGTTGGCCAATTCGCGCACATTTCCGGGCCAGGGATATCGTGTCAGAGTGCGCATCGTTCCTTCCGTGATGATCGGTGTGCGGCGGTTGAGCCGTTTGCAGGCGAGTCGCAGCAAATGCGCAGCCAGAAGCGGGATGTCATCCGTTCGTTCGCGCAATGGCGTGAAGTGGATCGGAAAGACATTTAGGTAGAAATACAGATCTTCGCGGAACCGCCCGGCAGCCACTTCGCGTTCAAGGTTCCGGCTGCTAGAGGCAATAACCCTCAGGTCGATCTGCCGGGCACGGGTGTCGCCAAGGCGGCGCACTTCACCCGACTGCAACGCGCTCAGTAACTGCCCCTGACTTTCCATGGTCAACTCGGTCACATCATCCAGATGAAGTGTCCCGCCATGGGCCAGTTCCAGTTTGCCCGGGGCATCGCGCAAAGCACCGGGAAAAGCCCCGCGCATGTGCCCGAAGAGTTCGCTGTCCAAGGTGTCGGGCGAGACGGATCCACATTTGAAGTGAATCAACGGCCGCCGTCGCCGGTCGCTGTCCTTATGAATGGCGGATGCGACCAACGCCTTGCCGGTGCCTGCCTCGCCAGTGATCAGAACATTGGCAGCAGTGCGTGACACCATTTCGATCTTGGCCAGCACCTGTAGCGTGGCAGGGGATGTGCCGATAATGTCGTGATGTGCCCGTTCCGAAATGATCGCTTCCTGCAGATAGGCGTTTTCCTGTTCCAGCCTGTCGCGCAGGGCCGCGACCTCGTCCATGGCCTCGCGCAGAAGCCGCTCGTTTTTCTTGCGCTCGGTGATGTCGCGAAAGATGACAACCGCGCCGGCCAGCACCTTTTGATCATAGATGGGGGTGGATACATATTCGACCCGAATGGGCCGCCCGTCTTTGCGCCAGAAGACCTCGTCTTCGATCCGATTGACCTGTTCAAAGCGGAACGATTGATAAATCGGGCAGTCGTGCGACGGGTAGTGGTCGCCGTTCAAATGGTGATGATGGATCTGGGAATGAATATCGTGGCCAAGCAGGTCTTCGGCGGTCCAGCCCAGCATTTCCTGAGCGGCGCGGTTGACGAATGTGGTTTTGCCATCTGCATTCACGCCATAGATGCCTTCGCCGGCCGCATTGAGGATCAACTGATTTTGCCGCTCCAGTTCGGAAAAGAACGCCTGCGCCCGGTGCCATTCGAACAGGCCGGCACGCTGAATTTCGGCCGCTTCGGCGATGCGGGCGCGCAGCTCCAGTTCCTTGAGATCTATAAATGTCAGCAGCAGATGCGGCGTGTCGCGACGGGGCAAGAGTTTGCCGCGCAGCTCCAGCGTCAACGGGCTGCCATCACTGGCACAGAGCGCGACCTTTCGTGACCAAGCCGACCCGCGATGAGCGACCTCGTCGGCAAAAACGACCATCTGCGCCGGGCCATCAGGCAAGTGCCGAGAAAAAAGCCCACCCTGCGCCGCATCGAGTTGAAGGAGGGCAATGGCCTGTTCATTCGCGGCAAGGATCGTGTCGCTGGCCGGATCAAGGATGAGCGTCGGAGTGAGCGATAACAGCGCACGGGAATCGTTTTCAGGGCGATGTGTGTTCATGAGGGTAGGGCGCCATGCCGCTGCAGCAAAAGCAATACGAAAAATCGTAAGTTATGAAATTTCGTAAATTCTGTTGGCGGAATAAAGAGGCTTAATGAAGTATAAACATGCACTTATAAGCTTACGCCCAAACGTAGTTTTTCGCTTCATGCAACGCGGCTGCTGTTCAAGACTGAGATAAAGATCAGCAGTTGGGGTTAAGCGATGACAATCAAGAGTTTGGGAAATCCGTTCTCGGCGAAGAGTGACCTGCGGCACGGTGCAGATTGCGGATGCCACTCGTGCAAGCAGACCGACGCGACTGCTCACACGCAGATGAGCAGCGAAGACATGCTGGACCGGGCCATTGAAAGTGCCGTTGTCCGGTCCGTCTTTGGGCAAAGCGACATCGGCCGCCGATCGTTCATGGGGATGCTGGGGGGCGGCACGGTCGCTGCGGCGCTGGCGTCCGTCTTTCCAATGGACAAGGTGAAGGCTGCAATCCTTGACGATCTCGGACCGCCCGAGAAAACGGACCTATCCATCGGCTTCGTTCCCATTACCTGTGCCACGCCGATCATCATGGCGCAGCCCATGGGCTTCTACGAACGCTACGGGCTGAACGCGCAGGTCATCAAAACGGCGGGTTGGGCCGTGGCGCGCGACAAATCGCTTTCCGGCGAATATGACGCCAGCCACATGCTGACCCCGATGCCCTTGGCAATGACGCTTGGCGCTGGGTCGGTTGCCGAACCCTACATCATGCCAGCAGTCGAGAACATCAATGGCCAGGCCATCGTTCTGAGCAACGAGCACTTGGACAAGCGTGATCCGAAGCAGTGGAAAGGCTTCACATTCGGCGTTCCGTTCGAATATTCCATGCACAACTTCTTGCTGCGCTACTATGTGGCAGAGTTTGGGTTGGACCCGGATGTTGATATCCAGATCCGCGTTGTGCCGCCGCCCGAAATGGTGGCCAACCTGCGCGCCGGGAACCTTGATGGGTATCTTTCACCTGATCCGTTCAACCAACGGGCTGTCTGGGAAGGGATCGGGTTCATCCACATTCTGACCAAAGAGATCTGGGAAGGGCACCCGTGCTGCGCCTTTGCTGCGCCGCTATCGTTCGCGACTGAGTTGCCCAACACGTACGGGGCGCTTCTCAAGTCGATCATTGATGCAACCCAGTTCGCCTCAAACCCGGACAACCGAAAAGAGATTTCGGCAGCGATCGCGCCAACAAACTACCTCAACCAGCCAGTGCCTGTAATCGAGCAGGTTCTGACGGGCACATATGCTGACGGTCTGGGTGAAGTGAAACAGGTCCCCGACCGGATCGATTTTGACCCGTTCCCATGGCATTCCATGGGTGTATGGATCCTGACCCAGATGAAGCGCTGGGGCTATATCGAAGACCATGTTGACTACAAGGCTGTGGCCGAGCAAGTCTATCTTGCGGCAGACGCCAAGAAGGTCATGGAAGATCTGGGGTACACCGCGCCTGATGTGACCTACAAATCGCATACGATCATGGGCAAGACCTTTGATCCGGCGAAGCCCGAAGAATACGTGGCCAGCTTCCCAATCGGAAAAGGCTGACCATGGGCAGCTTCAGCCTCAACCAACGAGCGGCGATCTGGTCGCTCGTGATCCTTGTGGTCAGCTTGTTTGTCTGGGAGATGTCGATTCCCGCCCAGCAAGCGGCAGGTGAGTTGACCGAATACGAACGATTGACCGGGGGTGGCCGGCCCAAGGCGGGCGTACCGCCGCCCAGTCAGGTTCTGGTCAAGGCGTGGGAGCAGTTGTCGAACCCGTTCTATGACGCCGGGCCAAATGACAAAGGCATCGGCATTCAAATCGGCTATTCGATCTATCGGGTGCTGACCGGCTATTCCCTGGCGGCTTTGGTTGCCATTCCGCTGGGCTTCCTGATCGGGATGTCGCCGGTGGCCTACAAGGCGCTCAACCCGTTTATTCAGGTGCTGCGCCCGATTTCGCCGCTCGCGTGGATGCCGCTTGCCCTGTTCATCATCCAAGACAGCGAAGCTTCGGCGATCTTCGTCATCTTCATATGCTCGATTTGGCCCATGCTCATCAATACAGCCTTTGGCGTGGCGGGCGTTCGTGCCGACTGGGTCAATGTTGCGCGCACCCATGAACTTGGCCCCTTGCGGACAGCATTCACTGTCATCCTGCCTGCCGCTGCGCCAACGATCGTCACCGGGATGCGGATATCTATTGGTATCGCGTGGCTGGTGATCGTGGCGGCCGAGATGCTCGTTGGTGGGACCGGCATCGGGTATTACGTCTGGAACGAATGGAACAACCTTGACCTGACTTCTGTGATCTTCTCGATCCTGATGATCGGGGTGGTGGGTATGGCCCTCGACGCAGCATTCGGTGTGCTTCAACGCGCCGTCGCTTATGTGGAATAGGAGCATTTCATGAGCAAACCTTTCCTGAGCATCGAAAACCTGACCCAGACCTTTCCAGACGGCAAGGGCGGCAATCTGACCGTCTTCGAAGATGCGAGCTTTGGTGTGGAAAAGGGTGAATTCGTTTGCATCCTCGGCCACTCGGGTTGCGGCAAGTCAACCATCATGAACATCCTTGCAGGGCTGGCGGAACCCACGCGCGGCGTTGTGAAAATGGATGGATATGCCGTGTCGGGGCCAAGCCTTGATCGGGGAGTCGTTTTTCAGAATTATTCCCTGCTGCCTTGGTTGAGCACGTTGAAGAACGTGACGTTTGCGGTGCAGGCGCGGTTCCCGAACTGGTCCAAGGCGCAAGTGACCAAGCATGCCACCAAATACCTTGAAATGGTCGGTTTGCATGGGGATGTGATCCACCGCAAGCCAAGCCAGCTTTCGGGCGGGATGCGGCAGCGGGTGTCTATTGCACGCGCTTTTGCCAACCACCCCAAGCTGCTGCTGCTGGATGAGCCGTTCGGGGCGTTGGACGCGCTGACACGTGGCACAATCCAGGACGAGCTTCTGAAAATCTGGGGCGGCACTGAGCAAACCGTGTTCATGATCACGCACGATATCGACGAAGCGATCCTGTTGGCGGATCGAATTTTGTTGATGACCAATGGGCCGTTCGCCCGCGTGGCGGAGTCGGTTGAAATCACCATTCCGCGCCCGCGGACCCGGACCCAGATTATCGAACACCCCAACTACTACGCGATCCGCAACCACCTTGTTCATTTTCTCGGCACACGGTCACGGGAACTGGCGGGTAAGCAGTCTGGCGAGGGCGCGAAAGCACCACGGACTGTGCGGATCGACAAGACAACCAGCACGGAGGCAGCCGAAGAGGCGCCGGTTCTGCGTGCAGTGAACGATTGAAAGAACGAAGGAAGCAACCATGAAAGATAATGTCCAAATGCCTGACATGCTGACCAAAGAAGACGTGACTGCCCATATCATCGCTGCGAAGAAATCGGCGGGCATGACGTGGGAAGGTATTGCAGAGTCGATCGGAATGTCCCCGGTCTGGACCCATTCGGCCGCGATGGGCATGAATGCGATGCCAATGGACAAAGCCGAAGCGTTGACCAGCCTTTTGAACCTGCCGACGGGCGCTGCTGAGGTGCTGAACGAAAGCCCGACCAAAGTGTTCGCCCAGACGGTTCCAACTGATCCCTGCATCTATCGCTTTTACGAGATCGTCGGCGTCTACGGCCCGACGCTCAAGGCGCTGATCCAAGAGAAGTTCGGCGATGGTATCATGTCAGCCATCGATTTCGATATGTCAGTAGAGCGTATCGAAAACCCCAAGGGCGACCGGGTCGAAGTGAAGATGTCGGGGAAGTATCTGGGATATAACTCTTGGTAATCCAAGGCTTGGGCCCGTCTACGACCTTCGGGTACTGGCAGGGCTCAAGAAATATGCCATATTGAACGATGGGGCGGTCCTTAAGGGGCCGCTGCATCCGTCTGGGAGGACCTTTTTTTATGACTGATACGACATCTGCTGTGCCTGATCGCGTCACCGCTTCGCCCGAAGCATACGCATTGATCAACGAGATCCGCGCGGATCATGGGGATATTCTGTTTCATCAGTCCGGCGGTTGCTGCGATGGGTCATCGCCCATGTGCTACCCAGTTGGGGACTTCAAGATTGGCCAAAGCGATGTCTGTTTGGGCGAGCTGGACGGCGCACAGGTCTGGATCAGCGGCCCCCAATTCGAAGTCTGGAAACACACCCAACTGATCCTTGATGTTGTGCCCGGTCGTGGCGGCATGTTCTCGCTCGATAATGGTCGAGAGAAACGGTTTTTGTCGCGCAGCCGCGTCTTCACACCCGCAGAGCTTGATGCCTTGGGCGTCGACGCGCCCGAGCATCCGGTCGCTGCCTGCTCGATCTGATCTGCTTTATCCCAGCCTGATCACGTCGCCGCCCGCTGCGGCGGCGTCTTCTGTGTCGTGTGTGACCATAAGCACTGGCAGACTCCGCGCTTTGGCGCGCTCAAACACCAGTGTCCGCATCTGTTCGCGCAACGCGGCGTCCAGCCCGCTGAACGCTTCGTCCAACAGCAAGGCACACGGTTCCGACAAAAGCATGCGCATCAGCGCAACACGTGCCTTTTGGCCGCCTGACAATGTGGCGGGGTCCCTGTCTGCGAACCCGTCAAGGTCGATCTCGCTTAGCGCGGCGTCGATCTGTGCCCGGCGTTGCGTCCGTGATCCGCCGGGGCGCAGGCCAAAAGCAAGGTTCTCGGCCACACTCAGATGCGGAAACAGCAGATCGTCCTGAAACAGAATGCCGACGCGTCGTTCATGGGGCGCGGCATTGCTTATCTCGTGACCGTCCAGCCAGATTTCGCCGCTGCACTTGAAAGCGGGGCCAAGTGTGCCTGTGATTGCCGCCAAAAGGGTGGACTTGCCCACGCCAGACGGGCCCATCACGGTCAGCACTTCGCCCGCTGCAATGGCCCGGTCTAGCCCGACAAGCGGTTGACCGTCGCGTGTGATGCGCAGATTGCGCAGGGTCATCCCCTTATCCATGTAGTCCTCTTCGGTTGCGCCACATAAGCGCAGGAATAGCGAGCGCCGCCGCAAAGGGCAGAAGCGCTGCGGCGGTTTGTGCCACGGCATACACGCCGATTGCGCGTCTGTCGCCGCCAGAGGCGAGCGCGACGGCTTCGGTGGTCAGCGTGGCCACGCGCCCCCCGCCAATCAAAAGCGTCGGCAGATACTGGCCAACCGAAACGGCAACGCCGACGGCGACCGCCGTCAGGATAGGGCGGAGCAGCATGGGCAGCCGGACTCGCCACAGAACAGCCGCAGGCGTCGCGCCGAGGGAAGCCGCGACGCGGGCATTGCGTTGGTCCCACGCACGCCACGGATCGCCCAGCGACAGAAAGACATAGGGCAGAACAAACACAAGATGGGCCGCAATCACCGGGCCAAGCCCCCGATCAGCGCCAAGCGACAACAGCAACGTCTGAAGCCCGGGCAAGAACGCAGTTTGGGGCACCAAAAGTGGCAGATAAAGCAGCCACAGACCGCGCCGGGTCAAGGTTCGCCCGCTGCGGGTTTCTGCCTCAAGGCATCCGATGACCAGCGCGAGCGCTAGGCCAGCAGAGACCAAGGCAACCACAGCCGTGTCGGTGAACGCATCCGTGATGCCCGGCCAATGGCGGTTCCAGTTGCGCAGGCCAAACCCGCCGGGAAGCGCATCCGGAAACGCCCAGAACCCAGCAAAGGACCACACCACCAACCCGGACAATCCGGCCAGCACCGCGATGGCAGACGCGCCGCCTGTAACAAAGCCAATCCAGCGCAATCCGGTTTCGAACCGACCCCGGCCACCCCTTGCTGTCCATCGCCGTCCGGCCGCACCGATGGCGCGTTCAGCCAAGATCCAAACGCCCAGTGTGCCAAGTACAAGCGCCAATTGCAGCAAGGCCCCCGCAGCCGCGGTGAGGCGTTGGGACAGATCCGGGTCG
The DNA here is from genome assembly GCF_004358675.1 of Meridianimarinicoccus aquatilis. Taxonomy (GTDB): domain Bacteria; phylum Pseudomonadota; class Alphaproteobacteria; order Rhodobacterales; family Rhodobacteraceae; genus Meridianimarinicoccus; species Meridianimarinicoccus aquatilis. The sequence goes on from NZ_SMZO01000016.1 coordinate 49,164, forward strand.
TTCATCCAGCGCAGGATCTGCACTGACAAGGGCGGCGGTGTCGACGGCCCCAGAATGACGGCGACATCCACGACCGACATTCCGAAGGCCAGCACGACAAAGACCGGCAAACGGATCTGTGCATAGACCCTTGGAAAGACGCATTTTACCCAACCCGTGAGACGCCCGTATCCCAGTGCTTGCGCCACGCGCAGCCCGCGAGTGCCGTCGCTTTGGCCCAAAGCCGCAAGGGTCATCAACAGCAGGAAAGGCACTTCTTTGGCGACCAGACCGGCCACCAGCGACAGGCCCCATGGGTCATTCACGATCAGCCAATCCGGAGGGCGATCCCACCCTGTAAGCACAGGCGAGGCGATCCGCGCGAACCAGCCGGAGGGGGCGATCAGAAACGCAAGACCGAACGCTGCAGCAGCATGTGGCACGGAAAGCAGCGGCGATAAAATGCGTTCAAGCGCGCGAAAGGTGCGCGTCCCCCACCACCCGGCGGTGATCAGAACAACAAGACCAAGAGAGACGACTGTCGCAGTCACCCCGGTGAATACAGATAGCCAGATCGCCTTGCCAAGGCCGGGCCAGTCCAGCAAGTGCCGGATTGGGTCAAGCGATGGTCCGGATTGGCCAGCGACCGGAAAATGCCCGAAGGCGGGCAAGACCGTTCCCCAAAGGCCTGCTGCAACCGGGCCGAGCATGGCAAGCAGCGTTAGCGCGGGCAAAGCGCGCAGGGGCAGGCCTTTGGTCATGTCAGTGTGTCCGCGAGCTTCGGTTACTGGCCTGTGCCGTAGCGGCGGGTCCAGTCCTCGGCGATGCGGGTCATCCAACTTGGGTCGGGTTCAGCCAAAACCTGACCAAGCTCTGCCGGGCTGAGCGTCGCAATGCCAAGTTCCAGCGCATCGAACGCGGCCCTGTCTGCCTCGGGCAAGCTGGCCATGGATAGAACCGTGCCATAGCCAAGGATCGCTGGATCTTGCGCGCGCAACTGCGCTTCGGGTGACATCAGGAAATCTGCCAGCACCATGGCGCCTGCTTTTGAGCTGGAATTGTAAGGGATCGCCACGAACGACGCGTTGCCCAATGTCCCCTTGTCCAACACGAAGGTCCGAACAGAGGGCGGCAACTGACCTGATTCGATCGCCGTTGATGCTTCGCCGGGGCTGAAGGAAATCGCCAGATCAATTTCGTTGTCCGCGATCAGTTGCAACTGGGCTGGCCCGTTCGCCGGATAGGTTCGCCCGCTGCGCCAAAGCGCTGGGGTCAGCGTATCAAGATAGGCCCAAAGCGGGTCTGTGACCGCGTCGTAATTGGCGTCTGTTGCCGGCCTTTGAAGGATTTCCGCGTCTTCGGTGATGTCGATAAGAACCTGTTTAAGGAAGGTCACGCCCAGAAAATCAGGTGGCTGTGGATATGTGAAACGCCCTGGATTGGCGGTTGCCCAGTCCCGGATCGCCGCCATGCTGCCAAGGGGTGTTTCCAGATCATCGGTGTCATGCATGAACACCACCTGCGCCATTGCCCACGGGGCTTCAAACCCGTCAGTTGGTACTGTGAAATCGTTTTGGACCGTCTTGCCCTCTACATCCACGAACTGCCAGTTTGGCAGCGCTTCCGCAAAGGGGCCGAATAACAGGTCTGCGTCTTTCATCGCAGCGAAGTTCGGGCCGTTGATCCAGATCATATCGATCGCGCCGCCTTCGTTGCGGCCGGCTTGCTTTTCGCTGAGCACGCGGGTGACGGCATCGGCGGTGTCGGTCAGTTTTACATGTTCAACAGTGACGCCATAGTCTTCAGCGACGCGGCGACCGGCCCACGCGATGAAGTCATTGGTCGCCGTGGACCCGCCCCATGCGTTCCAGAAGACTGTTTGCCCCCGCGCCTCATTCAGTACGGCCGACCAGTCCGCCGGGTCCGGATCGGCCAATGCGGGCTGCGCTGCAAAGCCGAGCGCGATAAGAGACGTAAGAAGCTTCATCAGAGGTCCTTTCGATGGGTAAAGACACGGCGTGCCGCAAATATGCGCAGCGTCGCAGTCGCATAGCACAGCGCGCCAAATGCCCAGGCCATGGGGGCGAAGTAAGTGGGAAACAGGCACAAAGCCACAAAGAACACGATGGTTTCGGTTCCTTCCAGCAGCCCGTTCGAAAAGTAGAGCGATTTGATTCCTTGCGCGTCGGTTTGCATGGCGTGCTTTTCGGCGAGAATGGCGTAGCCGAGAAAGCTGGTCCCATTGAAATAGAACGCTGCCAGCAAAAAGGCCCCGGCAGCGCCGTTTCCAGCGGGGTCGTTCAGCACGAAGGCCAAGGGAACCGCCCCGTAGAACAGGAAATCCGCCGCGATATCAAGATAGCCGCCAAAGTCGGTTTTTTCGGTGGCGCGGGCGACGGCTCCGTCCAGCCCGTCCGCCATGCGTGAGATAAGAAGCGGGGCCAACGCGAGCGTGAACAGGCCGACCCAGATCATTCCTGCCGCCAAAAGCCCAAGGGCCAGCCCTGCAAGCGTCACCTGATCGGCACGAATGCCAAGGCCCGCCAAAGCTTTGCCTAGCCGGTTCAACGGCGGGTCGATCAGTTTGCGGGCGGCGGCATCAAGCATGGGTGTCCCTTTCGGCAACTTTATGCCGTGTGCCTGCCTAGCGCGCAATCGACGTTACGGGAATGTGAGCCGCCGTGTGATCTTGCTTGAAACCTGTAACTTTGGGCGGTCTTAGCCGCGCGTGCGGCAGTCGGGGCAGACGCCTTCAGCTTCCACGACCGTCTTTTCAATGGTGAAGCCGGCAGTTTGCGCGGCATGTGCAAGGCTGCCATCGTTTGGGGACTCTGCGGCCTCGGCGACGGAGTCGCACAGGCGGCAAATCATGAAGGCCGGGGCATGTGCATCGCCCGGTTGGCTACAGGCAACATAGGCGTTCAGCTTTTCAATCTTGTGCACAAATCCAATGCGTCCCAGAAAATCCAGCGCGCGATACGCGACGGGCGGCTGCGAGCCAAGCCCTTCGGCGCCGAGCTTTTCAAGGATCTGATACGCTCCAAGTGCCTTGTGCTCGCTCAACAAAATTTCAAGCACACGCCGCCGTACTTTGGTAAATTGCAACTTTTCACGCGCACAATGAGCTTCCGCAGCTGCCATCGTATCGGCAATGCAGTGGCTATGATCATGTGGGGCAAAGCCGGAATGCGACATGGGTGGTCCTTTTTTGTCTCTTACAGAGATGGAACGGTTTGCAATGGGGCGCAACCGGGTATAGAACGCAGAAAGTGTTATATCATAACAAACGAGTTCAGTAATGTCCAACTCTGTGTTTGCCGCTTTGGTAGGTTCAACATTCATGCTGTCCGCTCTGTCGGCAACGGCAGCGCCGCGCGTTGCCGTGGATATCCCGCCAGTGCATTCCCTCGTGGCGCAGGTCATGGAGGGGGTTGGCGCGCCAGAATTGTTGATCAGTGGCGGGTCATCACCCCACGGATATGCCTTGCGCCCATCCGAAGCGCGCGTTTTGCAGTCTGCTGATCTGGTCGTATGGGTTGGGCAAAATCTGACGCCGTGGCTTGGGCTTGCCCTGCCGAAACTGGCTGGCAACGCAACGGTGATTGAACTGGCTGAAGTTCCCGAAACGCACCTTTTGGACTTCAGAGATTCGGTGGTTTTTGACGCGTCTTCTGACCAACATGACGAAGGCCATGATGATCACGAAGACCATGCAGAGCATGACGACCACGATCACGACGAGCATCACGAAGATGAAGACGAACACGACCATGATCACAGCGGCTATGATCCGCATATGTGGCTCGACCCGGATAATGCCAGTGCGTGGCTTGGCGTAATCGCGGCAGAGCTGTCTATTCTCGACCCGGAAAACGCCGCGCTCTATGTTGCCAATGCAAAAGCTGGGCAAGCCAATCTCGAACAGCTAAGTGCCGAAATTGACACCCTTTTGGACCCGGTCCATGGTGGCCGCTACGTTGTGTTTCACGACGGTTACCAATACTTCGGGCAGAAGTTCGACATGCCAGCCGCAGGAGCGATCCGGCTTAGCGATGCCAGCGACCCCAGTCCTGCACGGATCGCTGAAATTCGCGCCGCAGTACAAGAGGGCGACATTACGTGCGTGTTTTCCGAGCCTCAGTTCAATCCGGCACTGATAAATCCGGTTTTCGAAGGAACGGAAGCCCGCGTGGTGGTTGCCGATCCATTGGGTGCGCTGTTGGATCCCGGCCCGTCATTGTACGGTGTTGTTCTGCGAGATTTGGCCAGTGGATTGGCCAAGTGCCTGCAATGACATAACGCGACGCCTTGCCCCGGCTGTGTGGAGAGACCATTATTAGCGGATGAGTGATGCAGTCGGCCACGCGGTGCCACAAACAGACCTGACCGAAATGACGGCCTGTCCGCAGTGCGATTGGCTGCATGTGATCGGCGACGTTCCGGATGGGATGCGCGCGCGCTGTGTGCGGTGCCAGACGGTTTTACTGGCCCCCCGGCGCGACGCGGCAGTGACCATCGTTGCACTTGCAGCGGCTGCGTTGGTGCTGATGATCGTTGCGATCAGCTTTCCGTTTCTGAACATTGCGGCGAGCGGACTGAGCAGTAGCGCGTCGGTGCTGGATGCTGCGATGTCCTTTGCGTTGGCATCTGGCCGGATGGCGCCGCTTTCGGTCATTGTGGCCGCCTTGATTATCGTTCTGCCGGTGGCCCGGTTGGCCGGGCTGATTTATGCGCTGGGTCCGCTTGCCGTTGGGAACAAGGCCCGCCCGTATGCTGCGTTCGTCTTCCGGTTGTCGATGCGATTGCGCCCTTGGGCGATGGCCGAGATTTTCATAATCGGGGTGGCTGTTGCATTGGTCAAAGTGGCGAGTCTTGCAACAGTCGGGTTTGGTCCGGCATTCTGGGCCTTTGTTGGGCTTGTGATCCTTGTTGCAGCAAAAGATATGGTGCTCTGCGAGCGTAGCATGTGGCGCGCACTGGAGCAGGCAAGGTGAGTCATACCGTCATAGAGCAGGGCCAAACCGCGCGCTCGGCCGGGTTGGTCGGCTGTCTGCATTGTGGACGCCTCGCGCCGCCGGGTCAAAACCGCTGCACCCGCTGTGGATCGCACCTGGAAAGCCGGTATGCCAACAGTCGGCAGCGCGTCTGGGCGTGGTGGCTTGCCGGGCTGATCGTTTACATTCCCGCCAACCTCTATCCAATGATGATCACCGATACGTTCATCATGACCTATTCCAGCACGATTGTGGGCGGTGCGATTGACCTGATCGGCCATGGTGATGCGCTGGTAGGTATTGTCGTCTTGGTGGCTTCTGTGATGATCCCGGTGGGAAAATTCATTGCGATTGCCTGGGTCATGATTGCCACCCGGCGTGCTCGGCGCGGACGGGCTCATAGCCTGCACCGAATGTATGAACTTGTCGAATTCATCGGGCGCTGGTCAATGATTGACGTTTTCGTTGTCGCGATCTTGGCCGCTTTGGTGCATCTTGGCAGTGTGGCGGGAATATATCCGGGACTTGCCGCGATCTGCTTCGGCGCTTCGGTCATCTTTACCATGTTGTCGGCGCTTAGCCTCGACCCCAGAATGATCTGGGACGCCACAGACCCAAACCCACAGGACGCTGACGTTTGACTGATCAAGACACGAACACTTCGAGCCCGAAGGCAAGCGAGCCGGACCTTGTGACACGGCGAGGCGGCATTTCAGGCACCTCTTTGATCTGGATTGTGCCACTCGTGGCTTTGATGGTCGCATTGGCAATGGCGTGGCAATCGCTTTCAGATCGCGGGCCCTTGATTGAGGTAACGTTTCAGAATGCCGATGGCGTCGTCGCCAACGAGACCCAATTGAAATTCCGCGACGTGACAGTTGGCAAGGTTGAAAGCATCCGTTTCGCCGATGATCTGCGCAATGTGTCTGTATCAATCCGGGTCGATAAGGACATTGCACGATTTATCGATGCTGACGCCCGGTTCTGGATCGTGCAGCCTGAGATTTCGTCACAAGGGATCAGTGGGCTTGGTACGTTGTTGGGCGGCGTGTATCTTGAGGGCACATGGGACAATATACCGGGGTCCGATAAATCAGAGTTTGTTGGTCTGGACTATCGCCCGCTGATCAAAGGAACCGAAAAAGGGGTGGAGTTTGTCTTGAGCGCGCCGCGCGGCGGCTCCATCTCGGCTGGTGCGCCAATCATCTACAAGGGTGTGAATGTCGGCCTGATCGAGCGGCCCATTTTGGCAGATGACGGCGGCGCAGTGACCGCCCGGGCCTTTGTGCGCGCGCCCTATGATCGGCTTGTAACAACCGGATCTCAGTTTTGGGGGGCATCGGGTGTTTCGGTCAGCTTCGGGCCGACCGGGTTGAAGGTTGATGTTGCCAATCTGAGCGCGCTTATTCAGGGCGGTATTGCCTTTGATACAATCAATGCGGATGGGCAGCCAATTGTGGAAGGGCACGTCTTCCCCGTTTACGCCAGCCGCGATGCGGCCGGATCAAGCAATGCAACGCTTGAAGAAGGCCCGCGCGTGCCGTTTTCGGCGTTGTTTTCTGACTCCATCGAAGGCCTTACCGTTGGCTCAACTGTTGAGTATCGCGGATTGCGGGTCGGTACGGTCGCCGGAACGGGCGGCCAGATCGCACCGGATGGCGCGGCCGAAGGCTTGCTGCTGCGGGCTGATCTGAACATTTTGCCAGCCCGGCTCGGCCTTGATGGCGAGGATGTCGCGGGTCAGACGCGCGCGTTGATGGAGCGTCTCGTCGCCGAAGGATACCGCCTGCAATTGGTGAGCGAGGGCCTGTTGGGTGCGTCGCTCAAGGTTCTGATTGTCAAACTTGACGACCCGGCCCAGGCTCAGGTCACGACCGATGCTTTGGACAGGGTCATGCTGCCAACCGCGCCGCCGGATATTTCCAACCCTGCGAACACGGCACGCAATGCGATTGCCCGCCTCAATGGTCTGCCTGTTGAAAGCATCGTGGATAGTATCGGCGAACTGTTGAACAACGTGAATCAGGTCATTGCTTCCGAAGGGGCGCGCGCGGCGCCCGAAGCTATTCTTGGACTGGTTGAGGACATCCGCGGCGTGGTCGGCTCTCCTTCGGTTCAGGGCGCGGCGGACAGTGCGTCAGAGAGCCTTGAAAGCCTGAATGCAATCCTGACGCGGGTTCAGCAGGGCGAGGCGATTGAGAATGTTCTGTCCGCCCTGGAGCGAAGCGACGCGATTGCGGCGTCGTTGCAGACAACCATCGAAGGGTTGCCCGACCTGACCAATCGCTTTGGTGCGTTGGCTGCTGAAGCTGCATCCCTTCCGCTGGAACAACTGCTTGGCGAAGCGCAGAACCTCGTCGCGGCGGCGACGGGCATTGTGCAAAGTGATGCGACGCAGCAATTGCCCGAATTGCTGGCCAGTGCATTGGCCGAGGTGCAAACGGGTGTCGAAAACCTAAGCGAAATCACGACGCGGGTTAATTCCAGCGATGCGTTGCCAAACCTTTTGACCGCACTTCAGCGTACAACCGAAATCACAACGGATATTCAAACGTCGGCCGCGGCGTTTCCTGACCTGGTGGACGAGTTGACCCTCCTTGTGAACACAGCGAACGAGGTGCCTCTGGGCGCACTTGCCGCGCGAGCTGATGCCCTTTTGGCCGGGTTGCAAGATGTGGTTACGGATCCGGCGACGAAAAGCTTGCCGGCGCAAATCGGCACCACGCTTGATGGGCTGGGGGCGGCCGTTGATCAAGTGCGCGATGTGACGAACGAAGTCCTGCAAAGCGGGGCGGTTGACTCGCTCACTGCTGCCCTGAAGCGGGCCGACAGCATCGCGCAATCGGTCGATACGGCGGCTGCGGGTCTGCCCGACCTTTTGGCGCGCATCGACGCAGTTGCCCGCGAGGCAGAAACGCTTCCGCTTGGGGAGTTGGTCAAGTCGGCAAACGATCTGGTCGTCACGGCAGAGCAGCTTGTCGGGAGCGAGGACACGGCGCAGATTCCCGCCGCGCTGGCATCGGCACTGGACGAGCTTGGTGCAACGCTTGAGGAATTGCGCCAAGGCGGCGTGGTCGAAAACGCCAATGCAGCGCTTGCCTCGGCATCGGATGCTGCGGACGCAATCGCGGCGGCAGCGGCCAATCTACCGGACTTGTCGCGGAGACTTGAGGGCCTGGTCGCCCAATCCGAGCTGCTTCTGGCAACCTATGGTGGGCGGTCTGAATTCAATGCGCAAACGCTTGCCGCCTTGCGCGACTTGCGCGACAGTGCTCGCGCCGTGACGTCGTTGGCCCGGACCATCGAACGTAAACCCAATTCGCTTCTGATCGGACGATGATGCCCTATTTCCCTGTGCGCGCGGCGCTTGCAACTTTTCTGGCCCTTTCGCTGGTCGCGTGTTCTGCGCCGGTCACGCAAGTGGCGGTGCCGCCCGTGGCATCCGACCTGTCGGTCAGGCCCTTGGTCTCTTCGCTGGAAGTGCGAGAAATCTCGTTGCCGCGCTATGCCGCATCTGACGACGTGGTCCGTGCGGGCCTTGAAGGGGGTATTGATACCGTTCCTGCAACCATGTGGGCGGATACCCCGGAACGGGGGCTCACGTTGCATTTGGCGGATGCGCTTGCCCGGATCACCGGTGCGCGTGTCGCGTCAGAGCCGTGGCCGTTCTCAGAACCACCAGCCGCCACAGCGACGGTTCGGGTGACGCGCCTTTTGGGCGGTGTCAATGCAGCGGGGCAGGGACGATTGCTGTTCTCGGGAAGCTACGCAATTGCGCCGGTTGCATCGGGTTTGAATGACCGGGCCGGGCGTTTTGACATTCAGGTGCCGCTGGCAGGCGACAGCCCACAGGACTTGGCCAATGCGCAGTCCGCAGCGCTGGGGCAATTGGCTGAAACGCTGGCCCGCCGGATCGCTCGCTAAGCATCAGAACGTCGCGATATTGCCTTCCGCATCGATCGCCGTGATCTGGCGCAAGCCGGGCAGGCGGGCTTTGATCTGCGGAATGTCACTGCGCGAGGCAAGGCACAAAGCGGTTGATGCGGCATCGGCCAATGCCGCGCTCTGGGCCTGAACCGTTACTGTCGACCAATGCGCCGCATGCCCTTTTGGGTCCAGAATATGACCGTGCGCTCCAAGACGCAGTGCGCCTGGGCTTGAAGTGGCCATCGCCCCATTGGTCAGGCTGCGGGTCAGAACGATCCCTTGCTCTGGATCCGCGATGCCAAGCCGCCAAGGCCCCCCGTCAGCGGCAAATTCGCCAATATTGACCAGCGTGTGCCCGAACCCATGACGGCGCAGGACGGCCTGAACCCGATCAGTGGCGAACCCTTGCGCGATACCGTTCAAAGTCAGGGCTTGTTCGTCGCCAAGGCGGATTGCGGCGCGGGTTCGTTCAACACGGTCCCATCCAATCAGCGTGGCGGCGTGCGATGGGTCGCGGACCTGTGCCAGCGCTTGCCACAGCGGCTGAACAGTCGGGTCAAAGCGACCACCGCTGGCGCGGTGCACTTGATCGGCGAGGGCCAGAATGTTCAGCATCTCGTCAGGCGGGCGCGACAATACCCCGGTCTGGTTCAAGCGCACCAGATCAGAGGCCGGATCAAAAAGGCTGAACATCTGCTCGGTTTGGCGCAGGGCAGCGATTGCGTCATCCAGCGCAGGCTTGGTCCGTGACGCAGGCCCGTCCAGCGTGATTGAGGCTTCGGCCCCCAGGGCAATCCCTGTCCATGCCGCCGTAGAGGCTCGCGCGGCGACCGGAACGGCGGCAAAGCTGGCAGCAATGGCAAGGAAGCGGCGGCGTGTCTGGGTCATTCCGCAGCCACCTGCGCCGGGGGCGTCCGCGATGCGCGCCGGGCTTCCAGAACACGCGGCACGCAGGTCTTCGGATCCTCGAAAATTGTTACGCAATCGAGGCATTGAAAACACTCCGAGTAGTCGATTTCACCGGTCTTCTTGATTGCGCCGTAGTTGCACTTCACCTTGCAAAGTTGGCAGGGTGATCCGCATTCTGCGCGGCGTTCTATCCAGTCGCGTCTGCGCAGCAACCCGCCAATGGCCATGAATGCCCCAAGCGGGCACACATAACGGCAGAACCCTTTGAACAGCACCGTGCCCAGCAAAAGCCATGCGGCGGCATAGGCCACATAGTACCATTCACGCAGGAAGAACGTCGTAATAGCAGTCTTGAAAGGCTCAATCTCGGCTACTTTGTCGACCGAATTCGGGGCCCAGAACACAGTGCCGATCATACCGGCCAGCAGTACGTACTTGACGTATTTAAGGCGCGCATCCCACAGCGCGGACGGTTCGATCTGGGGCAGGCGCAGGGCGCGACCGATGTAGTGGGCGAATTCTTGAAGCGCACCAAACGGGCAAAGCCAGCCGCAAAACAGGCCCCGACCCCAGGCCACAAAGCCGATGATCGCCGCAGCCCAGACGGCAAGCGAGAACGGATCGTATAGCAGGAAGCCGAAGTTTCCGCCCTCCCAAACGGTGCGGATGACGCCTAGCACAGTCACGATGGACAGTTGCCCTTGCCCCCACCAGCCAATGAACACCGTCACGACCCCTAGGATCACAAGGCGGAGCGGTACAAAATTGCGCAGGCGGGCCAGTGGTTTCAGTGCGGCGCCCTGAACGGCGAGCAGCGCGATTAACAATATGCCAAGCGGAATAAGGTCAGATTGCCGGTTCAAAAGCGCCTCGCGCCACGCCGGAAGGGGTTTGATTGCTTCTGGGCGGGTATAAAAACGGGCGTCTGTGCTGTGTGTCAGTACGACATTTCGGATGCCGATTTCGGGCTGGAACATACCGTGTTCGCGCACGATCTGTGCATGCAGTTCCCAGGGCTGGGTGGGATCAAAGCCAAGCCGCCGGTCAGTGCGCAAAATCATTGCAGTGCCATTGCGCAACTCGCGGGGCAGGTCGCGGGACAGTGACACGAACAGATCGGCATCGCGCAGGGCGACCGGAAAACCGCCTTGTTCTGCACTCAAGCGGTCAGGAGCGGTGTTGCGCACAAAGTCCTCAGAAACCAATCCGTGGCGGGCGGTTTCAATAACCAGCAGTGGTTCGTCATCGCCCGAAATTTCGCTGAAGCGCTGCAACTCATCGAACCCGTCTGCATCCAGCACGGCGCGCGCGATGGCCGGTGCGCCGATATCGACGAGCCACAAGTCAATGAACGGCGCGTCGGGTTCTGCTGTTGCCTCTGGATCGTCGTCAGACCAGACCGAGCCCGCGAACAGGGCGTCCACCTCGGCGTTGGTCATATATAAGTGACCGACCAGCCCGTCTGCGACCAGCGTATCCCAGTCCAAAACGTCTGTGATGTCTGCATTGGGCTTGACCGGCGGGCCACTTGCGATGCCGCTCATTTTCTCTCGGGCGACCTGCAACGCGGCCGCCATCAGGCTTTCGTGGGCAATGCGCACGCTAGCCGTCGCTTTTGTGACGCCGTCCAGATACACCAGATCGCTGCCCGCGCCGCCGCGCCCATAGGGTGTGCCAACAACCAGAGAATCCGAGATTGACATACCGCGGTATTGTTCAAAGAACTTGTGAAATGGCGCCTCACCCAGACCTGACACAAAGATCGGCTCATTGTGGCTGAGCAACTTTACGTCCAGAAAACGCCCGTCGGGGTCGAGAGTCACCAGCATATTGATCGCCGCGCCGGAAAAACCTGGCAGTGCGGCCATTTGTTCGGTTTCGAATACAAAGCCGGCCTCGGCACCGCCTGAATTCAAAAGTTGATAGACACCTTTGTCGTTCAGCGCCTCCCCCAAAGAAAACGGTGGCACGATCATTGATGCCATTTGATCGCGCGTTGCGAGTTCCGCCTTGGCGGGCAGGGTAAACGCGCAAAGCGCAAGAGCGAAAAGAACGAAAAAGCGAGACATGGCCAGACCGTAGTCCAAGAAGAGACCCGCCCCCAATGCGACCAAGGTCGGGTCAGTTTGGCCGATCTCAGTTCTGTGCCCGCTGACCCCCTTCTGTCAGAACGTCGCCCCAAAGCCGTTCCATTGCGGCCACCGCGCCGGGCATGTCTGTGGCGGCGGCGTCAGCGCCCGTCAAAACGATCGTGTCGGCAATGTCTGACACAAAACGCCCCGCGACGAGGATTTGGGCGCGGGGGTTGCTGATGCGCAAGGCCACGATCAACCGGATGAGCGCGGGCAGCGATTCCTTTTGCCCTGCAGACAAACCGATAATCGGGAAGTCACCTGTTGCCAGTTCCGCAACCAACGCATCATGGTCGAGGCCGAGTTTCAAATAGATCTCCCAGCCCTCTTTGCGGCAAAGATCTGCTGCCATGCTGACGCCAAGGGTATGGTCTTCGCCAGGTGTGGTGGCAAAGGCCGCAATCCGCCGATCAGGATCAAGATTTATCGGAAACTCTGCACGTAGCGCGTGCATGATTCCGTAAATCCGCGCAACTCCGATGGTCACTTGAGCAAAGCTTGCTCTGTCTTCTGTCCACCAATCGCCAAGCCGACGCGCAGCGGGTGCAAGCGCATTTAGGTATACTTCATCAATTGTTGCGCCACTTTCACGCAAGTCCGTCACAATGGAAACTGATGCCGCAGAGTCGCTGCCAATCAAGGCGTGCGACAGGTTGTTGATGGCTTCATCGGAAAAGTTATCCGATGCTTTACGCGCTTTGGATTGTTGCGATGCCAATCTGGCGATCACTTCACGTGCCAATTCGTTCAGAGCGCTTTCAGGCAGACAGACTTTGAGCGAGGCAAAGCCTTGGCTGATCCTTTCGAACCCTTGATCATCAAACGCGCTTTCAGCCCCCTCCGAGGACATAGTGACACCTCCCCCCTAAGTTGCGAAATGACGACCGATATGGGTGTTTGCCCCCGTTTTTCGTCAATACGTGCACAATGGTATGCCAAAAGGCGCGGTGAGCAAGTCAAACCAAGCAAAATAAGGGCAACACCGAAAAAAACACCAAAAGTGTAAAAAAATAATGACACTTATGGAGGGCATAAGTGGACACGCCGCAATGCAGAAAAGCGCACCCGGATGTGCCGGATGCGCCCTTCGTTTCGGATGTCAGCCGTGTTTATTCAGCCGATGCCAATGCCTTGGGCAGGCGGAAGGTCCACAGCAGACCCCCTTGGTTAAGGTAGTTCACCTTCGCTGCCACTTCACCGCCCCAAAGTGGAACCGCGCCGCCCCAACCGGACATCACAGAGACATATTGCTCGCCATCCATCTCCCAGGTGACGGGCTGGCCAACGATTCCCGACCCGGTCTGGAAGGACCAGAGCTTTTCACCGGTCTCGTCATCCAGTGCGATGAATTCGCCTTCTGGGGTGCCAAAGAACACCAAGCCGCCGGCCGTGGTCATCACGCCGCCCCAGAGGGGTGCGTCGTTCTTGTATTCCCACTTCCATTCGCCGGTCATCGGATCAATCGCCTTGAGCGATCCAATGTGATCTTCGTACATCGGCTTAATGGTGAAGCCAGAACCGAGATATGCCGCGCCCTTCTTGTAAGTGATCGGCTCGTTCCAGATATCCATGCCCCATTCGTTGGACGGGACATAGAACAAGCCGGTTTTTTGGCTGAAGGCCATTGGCTGCCAGTTCTTACCGCCAAGGAAGGATGGCGCCGAGAACACGGTTTCGCCTTTGTTGCCTTCGGTCGCAGCGGCAGGATCACCAGGACGACCTTCTTCGATAAAGATCGGACGCCCGTCATCACCAATGCCTTCGGCCCATGTGATGTCTTTCACAAAGGGCCACGCATCGATAAACGCGCCGTCTTCGCGGTTCAGGACGTAGAAGAACCCGTTCCGGTCTGCGGTGGCGAACTTCTTGTTGCCTTCGGCATCGACGAACGCGACGACTTCGTTCACGCCATCAAAATCCCACCCTTCTCGCGGTGTGGTCTGGTAGTGCCATTTGATCTCGCCGGTCGCTGGATCAAGCGCCACGCGGGACGCCGCATAAAGGTTGTCGCCTTTATTGCCTTCGACGGGCTTGCCGGCGCCGCGCAGGTGGCTGTTCCAAGGCGCGGGGTTGCCAGCACCGAACACGAGCGTATCGGTGTCGATGTCGTAAGAGCCGCCAAGCCAGGTCGCCCCGCCGCCGGTTTTCCACATGTCGCCGGGCCACGTTGCGTTCAGCTCGCCGGTCATGGTGCTTTCTTCGCCGTTCAGCGTGCCCATGTGACCTTCGATCATTGGGCGCGTCCAAACAAGGTCGCCGGTGTCGGCATCACGCGCCTGTACTTCGCCAACGATCCCGAATTCGCCGCCAGAGTTGCCGGTGATGACAAGGCCGTTCACGATCAAAGGTGCCGCTGTGTAGCTGTAGCCCGCTTTATAATCAGCGATCTTGTCCCGCCACACGACATCGCCGGTCTTCAGGTCCAGCGCAACAATACGTGCGTCAAGCGTGCCGAAGAAGAACTTATCGCCGTAGATTGCGCCGCCACGGTTAATGACATCGCAGCAGGGCAGGATGCCTTCGGGCAAGCGGGCGTCATATTGCCAGAGTTCCTTGCCGGTTTTTACGTCAATGGCATATACGCGGCTGTACGAGCCGGTGATATACATGACCCCGTCATAAATCAGCGGCTGTGTCTCCTGACCACGCTGCTTTTCACCGCCAAGGCTGAAAGCCCATGCTGGAACAAGGTTCTCGACGTTTTCCTTGTTCAGGGTGTCCAGCGGGCTGAAGCGCTGCAGGTGGCGCCCCATACCATTGGTGAGGATTTGGCTGGTGTCTGCCTGGTCGTTGGCCAGGTCTTGTTCTGTGACTTCGGCGAAGCTCGGTCCAGTGACCAGTAGCGTCGCCACGACGGCGGTGATGAAGCGGTTCATATGTTCCTCCCAGAACACTGTTTCCGACGTGCATAGCGACACGTCCTGTTCGTGCTGTGACCATAGGAACCGGCCCACCCGTGCCGCAACGCGGCTTAGGTCGTACGACCTTCTGCGTATTGACGCCGTCCTCATTTTGAGTCGTGGTTGCCGGCCTGTCATTCCGTTCCGGGAAGCGGTTGGCCCCGTCGCGTCCGTGGCGGCAGGGCAGGGGTTACAAATGACACCGGTCTGGTGCAGTTGCTGCCCCTTGAAAAGCTCTATTCAGAGATCGCCGATCCGTCGCGGGTTGTGATGCTGACCAAGTAAGCCAGGATGAAATCCTGCACTGTGCGATCTTCGATCCCCACATGGCGCATTTTGGTTCCGGGCATGAACCCGTCATTGTCTTCCATCCAAGCCCGCAGCGCGGCCGGGGTCCAGACGATGCCAGATGCCTCTAGGGCAATGGAATAGTCATAATCGGGATAACTGCCTGCAGCGCGGCCGAGGATGTTCTCCAGTGGTGGGCCGTAGCTTGCATCGCTGGGGGTCGTGGAGTGGCAGCGGCGGCATTCTGCTTCAAAGAGCGCTTCGCCTGCTTCGATCTTGACGGCCTCGAAGGTTTCGTTGGCCAGTGCCGGTATTGTGGTTGCGCCGACAATGGCGATCAGGGCAGGGGTGAGAAAACGTGTCATGGCGGTTCTCCTGTGCTTTGACAGGGTGACCCTAGTCCTGCTGTCGAAACGCCCTTTTGACTCAGGTCAAGACTACGACCACGCAGTGGATTGTGCTTTGGTCGTAGATGATCAAAACCTAGAACAGCGGTGCATAGCGCCAATTGTCGGCATCGGGGGTCACCTCGTCCAGATCATAGTCAGCCCCTTGAAGGCGGCGGGCAATCTCTAGCCCGTCTTCGGCAGCTTCATCCACAAAGCGGCGCCCTGCATCGACATCGCGGGTCACACCGTGGCCGCGGATCAGATCCAGCCCATAGTTGAATTTGCCGACAGGATCACCCAGCTCGGCTGCGCGTTTGTCCCATTCGGCGGCTGCATCCGGGTTGTACTCGGCACCGAGCCCATTTGCGTCAAGCTGGCTCATCCATGTCATCGCGCCAGTGTACCCAGCCTCTGCGCAGTTGCGGAACAACGTGCGCGCCGTTTCGTGGTCGCCGGATTTCGTCATGGCATAGCCGGTCGCACACAGTACCATATCCGTCTCGCCGCGTTTGGCGCGCTCGAGGGTGGATTGCCACGTCATCTCGTCCGGGTTCAGCGTCCCATGCGGGTCAGCGTCTTGTGCGATAGCCGGGCTAAAAGACAGCGCGGCACTCATGAACGCGATGAGCAGGCGGGTCATAGGCAGTCTCCTGTCTGTGTGCGCTGTGATCATATCACGGGCGAAGCGCGGCGCCCCATGGAAAACGCCCCACTTTGATGGATTTGATCGCTTCGCGCGCAGCGACATCTATGACCGTTACGTCGCCGGACACCCCATTGGTCGTGAACAAAAGCGATTTGTCAGGGGAAAATGCCATGTGCCAGACCCTGCGCCCGACTAGAATATAGTCTTCAACCTCATAGGTGTCGGCATTGACCACGGCCACGTGGTTGGACGGTCCAAGCGCGACAAAGGCGTGGGTATCGCCATTGGTGAATTCAAATCCGACCGGCTGGACGCGATCGGGGTGAACGCCCTGAACTTCGAATTCGATCTTTCCCTTTTCAGCCTGGGTGCTTGCGTCGAAGACGGTGATGGTCCCCCCGATTTCCGAGCTGACCCACATCTCGGCGCCGTCCTTTACGAATTCGGCGTGGCGCGGTCGACTGTCCACCAGCGTGTTCGCAAACAGCTTTTGAGTGCTGGTGTCGATCCAATGGGCCATGTTGGTCGTCTCGGACGTGGTTATGGCGACCTTTCCATCGGGGCTGACGGCCATGCCTTCGGGTTCAACGCCAACACTGATCTGGGCGACAACCTTGCGTGTCTGCGTATCCACGACAGTGGTGATCGCGTCATCCTCGTTGGCGATATAAAGATGGCGATTGTCGGGATGCAGGACAAACTGTTCCGGGTCTTCGCCAGAAGGAAGATCATGCAAGATCTTGCCGGTCTCCGGGTCCATCACCTGCACCGCGTCGCTGTCAGAGGCGCAGATATACACGACCGAATAGTCGTGGCTGAAGATGATGCCGCGTGGCCGTTCCCCGGTTGGTATTGTGCGTGTCACCTCAAGACTGTCGACATCAATGACGCTGATCGTGTCGTCTTTTTCGTTTGTCACCCAGATTTCCGCCGCCATAGAGGGAACAGCGGTCAGAATTATGGCCAATGCGGTCAAAGAAGTTTTCACAATGCTACCTTTCGGGACGGTGCCGTGCGCACCATGGAATGGGTTACAGTTATGTCAGGCTCGAATAAGCGTTCAATCGCGTACGGTGTCATTCGGCGAACGCTGTGCAGTCGCTTTCCGGTTCATCCATGCCGAGTGTGTCCAACTCGTTGACGCGGTGCAGGAAGCCGTCAAGCGGTGTGATGGCGACCAAGGCGCGGGGGTGCACAACAGGCATTGGCTGGCGTAGCTGACCGTTCCAGTTGCGATAGCTTAGGGGGCGCCCCTTGAAGCCATCCAGACGGAATTTATCGGAGAGCATGTAGTCTCGCAAAACAGCCGCTTCGCCGCTGCCTGTCCGGGTCACTGCTTCGCCGATGCTGCGCACAGCGATCCAAGCGGCGTAATCTTCGGACAACATATCGCGGCCCGCGACATCACGGAACCGGCCCTGCAACTGCACGGCGCCCCATTGCTCCAGTGCCGGGGACCATGTGCGCGGGCTCAGCCCGACACTGCCCGCGACGGGGCGTGGACGCCACGTGTTGTACAAGATGTACTCGCCGAAATCCCCGATCTCGTCCGCTACCAACAAAACGTCGTAATCGCCCAGATCCTGCGTAAAAAGAGGCACCTCGACCGACGCGGCGCGGCGCATATCGGCGTCAAATGCCCACGTCTTGGGCTCGCCAAGTTTCAGCCCGAACTTCCTGGCCGAGCGGTCAAGTGCATTGAAGTAAGCGAGATCGGTTTCGTGGGTTCCGGCAATGGCCGCGATATCGGTCCAGCGCTTGTTTACCAACACTTGCATCAGCGCGTCTGTGCGCATCGACGTGCTGGCGATCGTGTGCAGCAAATTGGCATGGCATTCGGTTCCGCGCAGCACCGGGTCCGGCGCCTTGGCGTTGAACAAGATCGCGTCGGCGGCATCGGGCAACGCCGCGATGGCGCTGATCGTGTCAGCAGGCGCGTCCAGCACCAAGAAAGGAGAGGCGGCAAGCGCCGCCCGCGCCGCGCCCAAGACGTCACCGCCCGGTTCAACCGACGTGACCGTCAACGTATAGGTCTGGCCAAGGAAGGCCCCGGTCGTCGCGTTGTCTTGCAAACCGACCTGTGCGCCTGCGATGCCCAAATCGTCGGGGTCCGGGTGAAGGTTCGACAGAACCGGCGGCGCGATCTGTTCTGCCCGCAAATATGTGACCGCAATTTCGGTCGCATGAACGACCTGCGCGGCAAAGGCGGCCGTCAGGCCAAGGGTGACGAGACAGGTTTTGAACATGGGGCTCCTCCTGAGGTGAGAATGACCGCGCATGCGCGCGCGCACCATCCGACCAAGGTCTGCCATGGCGGGTGTGTTGGCTGATGCAATTGCAACCAAAGTCGCATGTTGCGGGGTCCGGGTGGGCGCTACCACTTATGTCTGATCTGAACCCTGTTTTTGCTGGAGCTTATCATGCCCACTGCCCTTCGCTTTCCCGATTGCCGCTCTGTGTTGCGCAGTTTGCTTTGTGGATTGGCCGTTGCAGGAGCGATCAACGGCGCAGGGCCGGTATGGGCGGCAGACCCTTGCGCCGATTATGTCCCCCAGGCGCGACCGCAAAACGTGGGCCGCGATATCGTGGGGCAGGATATCGACCAGATCCTTGACCGCGGTTACATGACCTTTGCCGTCTATGCCGACTATCCGCCTTATTCATGGAGTGAGGGTGGAAAAGTGCAGGGCGTTGACGTTGATATCGCGCGACTCATCGCAGCCGATTTCGGCGTGGAGGCGCGGTTTCGCGAAGTTGCGGCAGGCGAGAACCTCGAAGCGGACCTGCGGTTCAACATCTGGAAGGGCGCGTTGATCGGCGGAGCGGTGAGTAACGTCATGATGCGCGTGCCCTATGACAGCGCCTTCAAATGCCGCGTTGAACAGGTGACCTTTACCGGCCAATACGCGGGCGAGGCGATTGCGATCGCCTATTCGGAAGCGGAGTATCCTGAGGAAAAACCAGTTCCAGCATATTTCCGGTTCGATACGGTGGCCGTTGAAAACGACTCGATTTCCGATTTTTACCTCAGCGGTTTTGCAGGCGGACAGTTGGCGGCCAATATCAAACGCTATCCGACCATGGCAGAGGCGATGGAGGCATTGGCGCAGGGCGACGTGATGGCGGCAATGGGGCCACTGGGCCAGTTGGAATATGGTCGCCGCGATGGTGTCGGCATCCATCGCCCGCCGCTGGCCGGACTTGCGCGCAGCAGTTGGACCTTGGGCACAGGCTTGCATTTTTCCTACAAGCCAATGGGCTACATGATTGATGACGCTATCAATTACGCCCTTCAGGATGGCCGTATTGAAGCCATATATGCAAACTATGGCCTGACCTTGCTGCCACCTGAACGGTAGTACGGCTTTAGGGCCATTTGGCTTGGCGCGGAAGCTCGTCCGGGCTTTCTCGGGCTCTATGGGGCGTCTTGGTTTGCCATGGTTTGTTGGGGTTTCATGGGCCGCGGGCACGAATTTACGCGTCTCCGACTAAGGTCCGGGTGTGCGTGCGCGCCAACTGGGGACAGTCTAGCCCTCGAAGCGCGAGGACTTCACCATTCCGAGGAGGACACCATGCCTAAAGACCAACTGGACGTTTCCGACGCAGCAACCGCAGGCTGCCCATTGAAAACCCGCTATGACAACTTCATCGGCGGCAAGTTCAAAGCCCCGAATGCCGGTCGTTATTTCGAGAACGTGAGCCCCATCACGGGCGGCCCGATCGGCGAAATCGCGCGCTCTGACGCGTCCGACATCGAAGACGCACTGGACGCAGCACACAAGGCGCGTGAAGCTTGGGGCAAGACCAGCGTCACAGACCGGTCCAACATGTTGATGAAAATCGCTCAGGTGATGGAAGACAACATCGACACCCTCGCGATGGCCGAAACCTGGGACAACGGTAAACCGATCCGCGAAACAACCCTTGCCGATATGGCGCTTGGGATCGATCACTTCCGCTATTTCGCGTCGGTTGTCCGCGCACAAGAAGGCACAATGGGCGAGTTGGACGACGACACCGTCGCGTACCACTTCCACGAGCCTCTGGGCGTTGTTGGCCAGATCATTCCCTGGAACTTCCCGATGCTCATGGCCGTGTGGAAGCTCGCACCAGCACTGGCCGCAGGCAACTGCGTTGTGATCAAGCCGGCGGAACAGACGCCTGCAACCATCATGATGTGGGCCGAAATGATTGCCGGCATTCTGCCCGATGGCGTGCTGAACATCGTGAACGGCTTTGGCCTTGAGGCGGGTAAGCCGCTGGCAAGCTCCAGCCGGATCGCCAAGATTGCCTTTACCGGTGAAACCACCACGGGCCGTTTGATCGCGCAGTATGCTTCTGAATCGATCATCCCTGTGACACTGGAACTGGGCGGCAAATCGCCAAACATCTTCTTCTCGGACGTGATGCGCGAAGACGACGCTTATTTTGACAAGTGTCTTGAAGGCTTCACCATGTTCGCGCTGAACCAAGGTGAAGTTTGCACCTGCCCATCGCGCGCCCTGATCCAGGAAGACATCTATGATGAATTCATGGAGCGTGCTCTTGAGCGTGTGAATGCCATCGTTTGCGGTGACCCGCGCAAGATGGAAACCATGATGGGTGCGCAAGCGTCCAGCGAACAGCGTGACAAGATCCTGTCCTATTTTGACATCGGTCGCCAGGAAGGCGCCGAGATCCTGACCGGCGGCGAAGCCAACACCTTTGACGGCGATATGTCGGGCGGCTACTACATCAAGCCGACCGTCATCAAGGGTCACAACAAGATGCGGGTCTTCCAAGAAGAAATTTTTGGCCCGGTCGTGTCTGTGACAACCTTCAAGGATCAAGCCGAAGCGATGGAAATCGCCAATGACACGCTCTACGGCCTTGGTGCCGGCGTGTGGTCGCGCGATGCCAATACATGCTACCGCTTCGGTCGTGGCATTCAGGCTGGCCGGGTTTGGACCAACTGCTATCACCTGTATCCCGCACACGCGGCATTTGGTGGCTACAAGCAGTCTGGTATCGGTCGCGAAAACCACAAGATGATGCTTGATCACTACCAGCAGACCAAGAACATGCTTGTCAGCTACAGCCCCAACAAGCTGGGCTTCTTCTAAGTCTCTTTGTCAGACGTACCGGGCGAGGCATGACCCCGCCCGGCACCAGGCCGCACTCTCCCCCCGGTGCGGCCTTTTTTTGTGCGCTTTACAGGGTTGCTGCCGTGTCTTCCCGGACTAAGGTTGATCAGGGAAACAAAGGTACACCATGAAATTTCTGACCCACGCCGCAGCTCCGCCGCAGCCATATACCCAAGACGGTGCGACCCGCCGAGTGGGTGTAGAGATCGAGTTCGCCGCTGTTACGGCCGCAGGCGGGGCGGTTTTGGTGCAACAGGCGTTTGGCGGTCAGGTCGTCGAAGAAGACGCGCACCGGTATCACATCGAAGGTACTGAGTTTGGCAATTTCACCTGTGAGCTGGACACGCAGTATGCGCACCGCCCCTACGGCGAAGAGGGGGGCGTGTCGGGATTTCAGACCGAGATGCGCAAGCTGTTCGGGGATATCAGTTCGGTGGTAACGCCCTGCGAAATTGTGTGCCCGCCAATTTCCTTTTCGGACCTGCCCCACATCGATGCGTTGGTACAGCAGTTGACTGCGGCTGGTGCGGTGGGGACACGGGCCAGCCCGTTTTATGCGTTCGGGGCACAGTTGAATCCCGAAATTCCAAGCCGGGATACGGAAAACCTGACAGCCACTCTCAAGGCATATCTTTTGTTGTCCGGCTGGCTGCGCGGGATCATGGGTATTGATTTTACCCGCCGGGCCGTCGCGTTTGCTGATCCCTTTCCGAAACCCTATGTCGCCAAGGTGCTGGACCCTGGCTATTGGCCGGACGAGGGCGCACTGATTGACGACTATTTGGCGGCCAATCCCACCAGAAATCGCGAGCTCGATTTGCTTCCGCTGTTCGGTCATCTGGATGAGCCTCGGGTGCGCGCCAAGTTGGATGATCCGCGGATCAAGCCACGCCCGACTTTTCACTATCGGCTGCCTGACGCGAATATCGGGATGCTGGACTGGAGCCTGTGTCTGGAGTGGAACCGCTGGGTTGTTGTCGAACGATTGGCCGCTGACCGCAGTAAACTGGCGGCCATGGGGGCGGATTATATAAAGCACATGGAACGGGGTCGCGCGCGGGACTGGCCCCTTTTGGCGAGCGAATGGTTGATCCTGCCATGAGCAAAAGACGGCCAAGAATTGCAGTGACCACGTCAAAGGCGTCGTCGTGGCGCATTTTTCCGATGTTTGCCCTAAACATCTGGCTTGCAGGCGGGCGGGCGGTGCGCTGGACAGCGGCGCGGCCTTATCATCTTGATGATGTAGATGGGCTGGTGATCGGCGGCGGCGATGACATCTCGCCAGACATCTATGGCGGGGAGCTTGTGAGCAGTGCGCGGCTTGATCCCGCACGGGATGCGATGGAACAAGAGCTGGTCACCGGGGCCTGCCAACGCGGCATGCCCGTTCTCGGCGTGTGCCGCGGTGCGCAAATGATCAATGTCGCCCTTGGCGGGACGCTGCATCAGGACGCCTATGGCGTCTATGCGACGTCGGTGAAGTACAAAACAATCCTGCCCCGCAAAACGGTTTCCGTGCAGCCCGGTACGCAGTTCGCGCAGATCGCCGGGCTGGAGCTGATGCGCGTCAATGCATTGCACAGCCAGGCAGTGGACCGGCTTGGCGCGGGGCTGCGCGTGGCCGCCCAAGACGGGGGCGGCATGGTGCAGGCCGTTGAACGCGAAGATGGCCCCTTCATGATTGGGGTGCAGTGGCACCCGGAACACCTGATCTATGCGCGGCGGCAAAGGGCACTTTTCGGCGCCCTCGTTGCAGCCGCCTGAGACACTGCACTACGGGGTTAGGCGAACGCGTCTGCGTGTTCTTCGCGTAGAATGTTCTTCTGGACCTTGCCCATTGTGTTCCGAGGCAGGTCGTCGCGCAGAGCAAAGACTTTTGGTTGTTTATACCGGGCCAATTCTGTGCCACACGCGGCCTTGATCGCCTCCAGGTCAAGCGTCTGGCCGGGTTCCGGCACCAGTACGGCGACCACGCCTTCGCCGAAATCGGGGTGCGCCACGCCAACCACGGCGCTTTCCAAAACGCCGGGTTGATCGTCCAAAAGCAGTTCGATTTCCTTTGGGTAGATATTGTATCCGCCCGAAATGATCAGGTCTTTGTTACGCCCGACGATTTGCAAATAACCGTCAGGGTCGAACTGGCCCAGATCCCCGGTGATAAAGAACCCGTCCTCGCGCAATTCGGCCGCAGTTTTTTCCGGCATCTGCCAATAGCCCTTGAACACGTTTGGTCCGCGCACTTCGATCTGCCCGATTTCGCCCTGTGGCAGGGTGGCGCCATTGTCCGGGTTTGTCACCTTCACTTCAACACCGGGAAGGGCAAAGCCGACAGTCCCGGCGCGGCGGTCTCCGTCATAGGGATTGGACGTGTTCATGTTCGTTTCTGTCATACCGTAGCGTTCGAGAATACGGTGGCCGGTGCGATCTTCGAAACGTTCATGCGTTTCGGCCAGAAGCGGGGCCGAGCCAGACACAAACAGCCGCATGTGTGCTGTCAATTCGCCAGTGAAACGCGTGTCGTCCAGCAGGCGGGTATAGAACGTGGGCACGCCCATCATCGTTGTGGCACGCGGCATCAGCTCAATCATCACATCCGTATCGAACTTTGGAACGAACAGCATCGCCCCCCCGACCAGCGCCACGATATTTGTGGCAACGAACAGCCCGTGGGTGTGAAAGATGGGCAATGCATGGAGCAGCACGTCCTTGCCCGTGAAGCGCCACAAGTCGGCCAACGTCTGGGCATTCGACAGCAGGTTTTCCTGTGTCAGCATTGCGCCCTTTGATCGTCCTGTTGTGCCCGACGTGTAAAGGAAAGCAGCCAGATCGCTTGGGGCGCGGTCCACCGTTGCGAAGCTGTCGGGTTGATGGCGCGCGCTTTCACCAAGGCTGCCGTTGCCGACCGTGTCCAGTGTTTCCAGCTGCGCGCCTGCCGCGTGGGCGATTGGCGTCAGTGCCCCTGCCTTGTGGGGCTCACACACAAACATCCGTGCGCCGCTGTTTTCCACGAAATAGCTTGCTTCGCCGGGGGTGTAGGCGGTGTTCAGCGGTAAGAATACGACGCCGGCCTGGGCGCAGGCGGCATAAACAGCCAGAGCATCGGGTGATTTTGCGACTTGCGCGGCGAGACGGTCACCGGGGGCCAACCCCGCGCCGGTGATCAGGTTGGCAAACTGTGCCGTGCGCCGCAAAAACGCATCATAGCTGATCAAAGTGCCATCGGCGAGGTGCAAGAACGGGTCCTGCCGACCTGCGTGCTGGCCGAACAAGGTATCGAACAGGGGGTTTGCCATTTGGGTCTTCCTATGCGTCGGTCTTCTTTGAGGCGCGGACAAGGGCGCGCACCTCGCTGCTTGCGGCGACAGTGGCTTTCTTGGCGTACCGGTCGTGGTTCTCGGCCAATTTTTTCAGATCGTAAAGGTAGTTGACCATCGCGCCGCCCGATTGAGCGAGGCCTTTTTCCGACTGATCCGCGTTTGCATGCACGGCGTGCAAGATCGCGCCATTGCCCAGATGAAACCGGGCCACAGGATCGCGCGGTTCATCGCCGCGCTTCGCCTCAAGCAAATAACGGGCCGCGATTTGCCGCAAAACCTCTGGCTGTTTTGGATCAAGTGGCGCGCCTGCTTCCTTGGCCCACGCGGCAAGGCCGGGGATCGGTGACAAAGTGACAAAGGTCTTCAGGCCGGGCAGGGCGCGGGACAGATCTTCGACCACCTGTTTGATAAGCAGGTGCCCGAACGAAATACCCGCCAGCCCAGTCTGGCAGTTCGATATGGAATAGAACACAGCCGTATCCGCGTCGGCGGCTTGGGTCTCGACCCGGTCATCTGACAGAAGATTATCCACGCTGCCGGGAATGCCTTGGGTCAGTGCGACCTCGACAAAGATCAGCGGCTCATCGGGCATCGCCGGATGAAAGAAAGCAAAACAGCGTCGGTCAGCCGGCTTCAGCCGCGCGCGCAATGCCTCCCAACTGTCGATGGCATGGACGGCCTCGTAGGCAATGATTTTTTCCAGAAGGTGCGCTGATGTTTCCCAGTTGATCGGTCGCAGGACCAGAAAGCCCCGGTTGAACCACGACGCGAACAGATGCTGGAAATCTTGATCAAGGGGGGCCAGTTCCGGTGCGTCACGCAACAGGGCCAAAAGATCGCTGCGCATTCCAACCAGCCGTGCAGTGCCGCCTGGCACTTGGTTCAATCGCCGGATGAGTTCCTGACGAGGCGGTTCCGTTGCACTGGCATAGGCGCGATATGTATCCTTGCCCGGTGCTGCCTCATACGCCTCAAGTGCTGTGCGAACGGCTGCTGCGTCTATGTCCAGATCATGGGCGACGAAGTCGAAAAAGGCGCGGTGGGCCACGGCGTCGCTCGCCAAATAAGTTTGAAGCAACTTATGCGCCAGCGCCATTCCCGCCGCTTCACCGCGGTTGCCCAACAGGTCTTTGGCAAGTTGATCCAATGGGGTCTTTGGCTTCGAAGGCCTGTCCCAAATCCACTGGCGGCGTTCAAAAACCGATGACAAAATATCAGCAAACATATTCAAAATGCAGGCCCCATCACAGTGTCTGGCAGCCACGTGGCCAGCCCCGGAAACACACACAGCAGGATGATAGCAAGGATCATGCAGGCCACGAAGGGCAATGAGCCGGTCAGGATGGTGCGCAGTGAAATATCCGGTGCGATGCCGTTGATGACATAAAGATTAAGCCCTACTGGCGGCGAAATCAGCCCGATTTCCATATTGATCGTCAAAATTACGGCAAACCAGATTGGGTCGAACCCTGCAGTCGTGATGATCGGCAGCAGAATCGGCGCGGCCATCAGGATCACCGCAACGGGTGGGAGGAAGAAGCCGGCAACCAACAGGAAGATGTTGATGGCGAACATAATCACCCAGCGGTTTGCATCCAGAGTGCCGATCCATTCCGCGATACTTTGCGTGATGAACAGCGATGACAGCATATAGGAAAACACGCCGGCGGCCGCGATGATGAACAAGATCATGACGCTTTCGCGGGTGCTGTCGCGAAGCACGACCCAAAGCGCTTTTGGCGACCAAAGACGATAGATCACCATAGCGATCACGATGCACAAAAGGGCGCCAACAGCGGCTGTTTCAGAGGGCGTCGCGATGCCGCCATACATGGCGTAGAGAACGCCAATGATGATGAGGATGAAAGGGATGACGCGAGGCAGAATTTCCAGCCTCTCACGCCAGCTGTAATCGCGCGCTGACAACACGGCCGTGTTGCCGGATTTCCACGTTGCATACAAAGACCAACCCATGAACAGGGCCACGAGAAGGAGGCCAGGGATGACCCCTGCGAGGAACAGCCGCCCAATCGAAGTTTCGGTCGCGATCCCGTAGACGATCATGGTGACCGAGGGCGGGATCAAAATGCCAAGCGTGCCGCCTGCGGCGATGGACCCTGCCGCGATCCCGTCTGGGTAGCCGCGCTTGCGCATCTCTGGGATGCCCATCTTGCCGATGGCGGCGCAGGTGGCCGGGCTTGATCCGGACATGGCCGAGAACAGCGCACAGGCGCCGAGGTTGGAAATCACCAAGCCGCCGGGAACCCGCGTCAACCAACGCTCAAGCGCTTCGTACAAGTCAGCGCCCGCGCGGGTGGATGCGATGGACGAACCCATGATGATGAACATCGGAATGGAAAGCAGCGCGAAATTGTCCAGCTTGCCGAACAGGATTTCGGGCATCAGCTCCAACGACCGCATGCCGTCGAAGATGATCAGGAAACCGGCTGATACGATAAGCAAACCGATGGCGACAGATACGCCGGAAAACAGCACAAGAATGGTGGCAAGGGCGACGAACCCGCCAAGCGTGAGGGGATCCATCAATCAGCCTCCAGACCGAATGGGGTGTCTATGCGTAAGACAAGCGCGACAAGGTCGGCGATCAATTGCAACAACAGCAAGCCAAGACCCAATGGCAATGCCAGATACGGCACCCAAAGCTTCGGGCCCCACACGGTGTCTGACCGCCAACCGCGTTCCCAAGCAAAGTGCCAGAATTCATAGCCATAAAACAGCATCACACCGATGATCGCGATAGACAGCAGCAAGGTCACCATGGCCAAAACGCGGCGGGCGGGCATCGGCAGGATCAGGGGGATGAGGTCAACGTTTACGTGTCCACGCAGTCGTTGGACATACGACAAGCCGATCAGGGTTGCGGCGATCATCAGATAGATCACGGCTTCTGTCTGCCATGTGGTCGACCCGTTGAGGACGAACCGGATGAAGATCATCTGGCAGGTAATCCCGACCGCAGCAATAATCATTGCCGCAGCGCACCAACCTGCGACTGTCGATATTGCCGCGACAACGCGCAAAAACAAATTGTTTCCGGTCACCGCTGTGTGCGCCGAACTGTGGGTCGCCATGGCGCGGCCTCATTTTCGTTGGTGTGAATTTGGTGTGGCTACGGGGGCACGGCCCCCGCACCCGTTCGCTCAGTTCCGGATCACTCGACCGCGAGGGCCATGTCCAGCAACTCTTGGCCGCCGGGCGTGTCTTCCACAAACGCCTTATAGGACGTCTCTTGTGCCAAGGCGCGCCAAGCGTCGAATTCTGCCTGAGTCATGTCGCTGATTTCAACGAGATATAGCTGAAAGTTGGTGATGGCCCCTGAGGGGCGGCATATCATGGCGTTGTTCACGCGCCGCAATTCTCTGCAGAGAAAAGGATATGCCACATGACGAAGACTATCATCACGACCTTGCCCGATCCACATGGATTTTCAGCTGACCCGTTGACTGACCTTCTGCGTTCAGGTGCGCGCAGCCTGATCCAGCAAGCAGTTGAAGCAGAGCTTTCGGTGTTGTTGGAGGCCTATTCCGGCGACCGGATCGAGGATGGTCGCGCTCGGCTTGTCCGCCACGGGCATTTGCCGGAACGCCAGGTGATGACTGGGATCGGTACTGTGCCGGTCAAGGTGCCGCGCGTGCGAGACCGGGGCGACACCGCTGAGAAAGTCCGGTTCACCTCGACAATCCTGCCGCCCTATTTGCGCAAAGCCAAATCCATCGAAGAACTGCTGCCCTGGCTTTATCTCAAAGGCATTTCCACTGGCGACTTTCACGAAGCACTTGCCGCACTTTTGGGCCCCAATGCAGCGGGGCTGTCATCAACGACAATTTCTCGGCTTAAAGCTGACTGGTGGGACGACTACGACCGCTGGCAACGCCGCGATCTCAGCACGCGCCGGTTCGTCTACATC
>NZ_SMZO01000017.1 GCF_004358675.1 Meridianimarinicoccus aquatilis
GCGACACGCCGCCAATCCTTCAACCTGCCGAACATGATCTCGATCCGGTTGCGCCTCTTGTAGCGGCGCTTGTCGTACTTTACCGGTTTCTTCCGCTGCTTCCGTCCCGGGATGCAGGCGCGTATCCCTCTGTTTTTTAACGCTTCTCTGAACCAATCGGCATCATATCCTCGGTCTCCCAGCAGCCACCCCACCTTTGGCAAACTGCCGACCAGGGCGCGGGCACCGATGTAATCGCTGACCTGTCCTGCCGTGACGAAGAGGTGGAGCGGTCGGCCCTGGCTGTCGCAGACGGCGTGCAGCTTCGTGTTCATGCCGCCTTTGGTTCGACCGATCAGGCGTCCACGCCCCCCTTTTTCACGCCCATGCTGGTCGCTGTTCGGTGGGCTTTGAGATACGTCGCGTCGATCATGACGGTCTTCTTTTCGCCGTGTTCGGCAGCCAGACCTGCCATCATTCGGGCGAAGATACCCTTGTCACTCCACCGCTTCCAACGGTTGTACAGCGTCTTGTGTGGGCCATAGGCCGACGGGGCGTCCCGCCATCGCAACCCATTGCGATTGATGAAAATGATCCCACTCAACACACGTCGGTCATCAACGCGGGGCTTGCCGTGGGACTTCGGAAAGAAGGGTTCAAGACGCGCCATCTGCGCGTCCGTAAGCCAGAAAAGATCAGACATGTTCACCGCTCGTTTTCGAGCCGTGAATCACGCTGCAAAGCGAAGATCAATGGGTCCTGACCCTAGGCTTTTTTGCCCATCTTCCGCACGGCGCCAAGACCAAGCAAACCGGCCCCAAGCATCAATGCAGGCGCAGGAAGCGGGACAGGTGCCGGAGAGGGGTTCGGGCCTGAATATGATGTTACCGACACTGCATCGACGTCATAGCCGTCGGTGCTGGGGCTGCTTCCCGGTGTGGTATCGAGCAGGCGCAACGTATCGAACACGCCAGAGAAGCTGAACACAAAGCCAGCGGACGATGCATTGTCGATCGCACCAATGCTTGTGAACGATCCATTCGCCCCAACGAAAACTTCCGCCGTCTCAAGATAGCCTTCGCGTTTGCCAAAGGTCACTTCGTAGCTTGCACCCGGGCCGGTGAACGTTTCACCAAAGGTAAAGTCGGCAAAGCCGCCCAACCCAAGCGCCATGAACTTGCCATCCGGCGCACCAAGTGCATTCAGTGGATTGTCGCGATCATTCGACGACCCAACGGTGCCGTTGTTTGTCCACACAATGTCAGTTGCGTACAGCGTCGCGGCCGACGCAGCGCCGCCAAGCGTCACAGTTGCAAAAGCAGCAGTCGCCAAGAGGGTTGTGATCTTCATTGAACCAAATCCTGATAAATAACGTCGCCATACAATTGGCTTGCGATGGCACGGGATACACCGTCACGTGTGCCGTTTCACGTCGTTTCCCCAAAATAGGTTAACTGATAGATCAACGTTTGGTGCTATGGTCTTCCATCCTTTGGGGAGCCCATCACAACCCATGTCGTGATGGCGCTGACGTTGGGCACAACACCCAAAACATCCGTATGAAACGCTTTGTAAGCGGCAAGGTCAGCGACCTCGACACGGAGTATGTATTCAATCACACCCGTGATGTTGTGGCATTCGACCACTTCGGGTGCGGCTGACATCGCGCGTTCGAACGCCGCCTGCGATGCCTTGGAATGGTCTGATAATCCCACCCCGATATAGGCCAGAAATCCACGTCCCATTGCGACCGGGTTCAGCACAGCGCGATACCCGGAAATCACCCCTTCGCGCTCAAGTTCCTGAACGCGCCGAAGACAGGCAGAGGCGGATAACCCAACACGCATCGCGAGTTCGGTGTTGCTGATCCGGCCATCTGCAGACAGTTCTCGCAATATTCTGTCGTTGATTTCGTCTCTTTTCGTCATTACTTCACTATTCTCTTCTGGTTGCCGCATATTTGACGGCACATTGCGCCCTACTTGTGTCAATCATGGCAAAGACGGCGTCACAAGCGCAGACTTGTGAAGCCGTGACGTCGAAACCACGGTAAGATGATGACACTTGAGATTTTCGCCGCACTTTGCAGCTTTGCGCTGGTCAGTTCGATCACTCCGGGGCCGAACAACCTTATGCTGATGGCATCGGGTGTGAATTTCGGCCTGCGCCGCACCCTGCCGCATCTGCTAGGTGTCGCTCTTGGGTTCACCGCGATGGTCGCGTTGGTCGGTGCTGGGGTAACCCGCGCCTTTGATGCGATCCCGGCGCTTGAAACGGCCTTGCGGGTGGGATGCCTTGCATACATCTTGTGGATGGCTTGGAAACTGGTGCGTACCGCAGGGTTAGCAGAAGCGGGGCGCGCGGCCTCGCCAATGACCTTTTTGCAGGCGGCTGGATTTCAGTGGGTCAATCCCAAGGCTTGGGCCATGGCGTTGACAGCGGTTACCGCATACGCGCCTGACAGAACACTTGCCGCTGTTGGCATTGTTGCGGTGGTGTTTGGCATGGTGAACCTTCCGTCAATCATGGTCTGGGTCTTGATGGGCCTGCGGTTAAGGGG
Source organism: Meridianimarinicoccus aquatilis (assembly GCF_004358675.1). Taxonomy (GTDB): domain Bacteria; phylum Pseudomonadota; class Alphaproteobacteria; order Rhodobacterales; family Rhodobacteraceae; genus Meridianimarinicoccus; species Meridianimarinicoccus aquatilis. Next base: position 2,540 of record NZ_SMZO01000017.1, read on the forward strand.
CTGGCTTGCGATCCCGGGGCGGCTTCGCGTTTTCAACGTGACCATGGCCGTTCTGCTGGTTGGTTCGGTGTTTCCGATGCTGTAAAGCGAAACGGGCCGCCCTATTGGACGGCCCGATGCATGAAATTGATTGGAAAATCAGGATGCTTCGCCTGCCAACTCTGCTTCAATCGAGATCACGACTTCGACCTCATCAGACACGAAAGGTGCAAACGCTTCGACGCCGTAATCGCTGCGCAACAAGGTGGTCGTCGCGTTGAACCCAAGCCAAGGCTTGCTTGCCATTGGATGCGTATCCGCTTTGTTCAGGACTGTATCCAGAACGACTTCTTTGGTTACGCCGTTCAGCGTCAGATCGCCCGTGATTAGCGCAGTTGCGTCGCCGGTCACCTCGATCCCAGTGGACACAAAGGTCACTTGCTCTTCGTCACCGGACGCATCGAAGAAGTCACCGGACATAAAGTGACTATCGCGCGCTTCCCAGCCTGTGAACATGCTGGTTACGGGCATCGACACTTTTACCGACGAATTGGCTGGGTCGGCTTCGTCGAACTGGATCGTCCCGGCAAATCCCGAAAACATGCCATAGGTGGTCGAAAAGCCAAGGTGGTTGTAGCTGAACAAGATTTGGCTGTGGCTGCTGTCGAGCGTGTATTCCACCGGCTCTGCCAGAGCAGGGGCCGACATCAGACCAAGACCAAGTGCAGCGGCGATAAGCGTGGATTTCATGAGTCCGTTCCTTGCGTTTCAAACAGCACGCGGTGCAGTCCGCGCTCGAAACTACATGTCGGTTGATTTGACGCGAAAACAACTCCGCGAAAACTCACATTGACCGTTCATCACCGAACATTTTGGAAGCCCGCCAAACTAGGGCAACAACCAACGCGGCTTGCATCAGCCGCGAAGCTCTGTATAAGGCCGCATCTTCCGCAATTTGCAACTTGGCGCAGTCTCTCGTGGACGGGCGCGGAAGCTTTAGCCCGACCTTTGAAATGCGCCCTCTGAAAAGGAGCCGATATGCCGCTTTACGAGCATGTCTTCATTTCCCGCCAGGACCTGTCGAACACGCAGGCCGAGGGCCTTGTCGAACACTTCACCACAGTCCTCGCGGACAACGGCGGAAAAGTCGTTGAGAACGAGTACTGGGGCGTCAAGACGATGGCCTACAAGATCAACAAGAACCGCAAGGGCCACTATGCCTTTCTGAAAACCGACGCGCCTGCTTCGGCCGTTCAGGAAATGGAACGCCTGATGCGCCTGCATGACGACGTAATGCGCGTTCTGACCATCCGGGTCGACGAACACGCCGAAGGTCCGTCGGTACAGATGCAAAAGCGTGACGAACGCAGTGACCGTGGCGACCGCGGTGACCGCGGCGACCGTCGTCGTTGATCGAGATAGGGAAAGGAACCTAAAACATGGCTACAAAACCATTTTTCCGCCGCCGCAAGGTCTGCCCGTTCTCCGGCGACAACGCACCCGCAATCGACTACAAGGACACACGTCTGCTGCAACGCTACATCTCTGAGCGTGGCAAGATCGTTCCGTCGCGGATCACCGCCGTGTCGTCCAAAAAGCAGCGTGAACTGTCCCGTGCGATCAAGCGCGCGCGTTTCCTCGCCCTGCTGCCCTATGCTGTGAAGTAAGGAACGCATCAGATGGATATCATTCTTCTCGAACGCGTGGCCAAGCTTGGTCAGATGGGCGAAGTCGTCTCCGTAAAGGAAGGCTACGCCCGCAACTTCCTGCTGCCCCAAGGCAAAGCCCTTCGTGTGAACCCGACCAACCTGGCCCGGTTCGAAGAGCAAAAGGCACAACTGGAAGCGCACAACCTTGAAACCCGCAAGGAAGCAGAAGCGCTTGGCGCAAAGCTGGACGGCGAATCGTTCATCGTGATCCGGTCGGCTTCCGACTCGGGCGCGCTCTACGGTTCGGTCAGCACGCGCGACGCAGCAGAAGCCGCAACCGACGCTGGTTTCACCCTTGATCGCAAGCAGGTCTTCCTGACCCGCCCAATCAAGGATCTGGGTTTGCACGACGTTGTCGTGAAACTGCACCCGGAAGTCGAAGTCACGATCTCGCTCAACGTCGCGCGCTCGCCCGAAGAGGCAGAACTGCAGGCATCGGGCAAGTCGATCCAGGAACTGGCAGCCGAAGAAGAAGCGGCAGCTGATTTCGAGATCGCGGAACTGTTCGACGATATTGGCGGCGCAGCTGTTGATGACGACGAAAGCGGCGACGACACGCCCCAGCCGGATGTTGACGAACGCTGATCGCTTTTTGCGTATGAATTGGAAAGGGCCGCAGCATCTGCCGCGGCCCTTTTTCGTTGTTCTGTTGAGTTTATTTCAACGGCAGCGCATTCAACCAGTCGACGGCCATTTCGGCCCACCCCTCTGGCACGAGATGTCCACCGGGATGGAGCGCGAGCTCTAACGCACTTTCTTCGCTGCACTCTGTCCAAGCCCGGTTCCAGAACGGGCCTTTCGTATCGAACGCCGTCGCCCGCAAGCCGGCGCAACCGTTCGCCTCGCGCCATGTGGACATGGCGTGAAAGACATCCCCTTGAAAGATCTGTCCGTTTCTAAGCGGCCGCCCTTCAAGCGGCACGGTGCCGTCTGTCCAGCCATGCGTGTGCAACAATCGCACAGGCCCGGCGCAGTTTTCTGGCTGGGGTCGCCAAAAACTCCCTGCAACAGGCAGGTACGCCGTGAAGGCATCAGGATCGGCGCAGGCAATATAACTCGCCATTGATCCCCCGATGGAATAGCCGCCGAGATAGATGCGGTCAGGGTCCAGCGCGAAACGCGCAACAGCATCGCCGCGCACTTCGGTCAAGAACGCGGCTTCGTTGCGCCGCGACGGGCGATTTGGCATGAATGACCACCCACCGCCTTCGGCACCATCGCGGCCCCGTCCGTTCGGGGCAATGACGGCAAAGCCCTGTGCCAACAATGCATCGGTCACGCGGGCGTTGTTGATCATCGCCATCGCGTTGGCGCCGTAACCGTGCAGAAACATAACGGCTGGCGGCGTTTCCACACCACCCGGCACTCGAACGTAGTACGTGCCCTGAGACGTTTCACAAGCCGCCATATCCTTTTCCGTGCACGCAGTGGCAGGCAAAGCCGCGATTGATGCAAACACGCCAAGGCCGAAGGTCAAGCCGCGCATTCCGGCGGCCTAGTTCGCAATGGGGCCGGTCGCCCGGAACCGCGGCACGCTGTCATCCGAGGCGGCCTTGCTTTCCAGGTCCGGCCAGTTCGACCTGGCGCTTTGCTCGTATCCGGGAATGTCGCGTTCCCATTTCTTAGCCACACCTTTGGTGATGTTCAGATACAGGCGATCATCCACGATACGCCACAGCGTCGGGTTGGCGGGAACCTTTGCATCGCCCGCCACACCAAAGGCGCAGTGGCCGTCGTATTGTGGGGCGTACCGATCTGGATTGGCTAAAAACGCTTCGCGATTTTCGGCTGTGGAAAAGGCGAACGTCGCGCCGTTATGCTCTGCCGTGATATCCGCGCGACCAAGCATCGGCTCTGGTTGAGCATCCCCAATCGGGGCTTGTTCAAGATCAAAATAAGATACGACATCATAGCCGGACACAGCAAAGCCAGTGTCATCAACATATTGCGGCCCGGCCAGAACCGGACCAGCGATGAGAAGTGCGGCCGCTGTGGCCAAAAGACGTGCTCGGATCATGTGAAACTCCCTTGGTGATCGAAAAGACGCTACCCGCTGCGACGCAATCGGGCATCCCCAGTTCGCAACAAGGTGATCTGGCGTGTCCGAAGCTTCGTGCAACGCAGAATGCATGCTTGAGCCTGACCCGGCAGAGCACTAAAAGGCAGGCTGACACCGATGAAGGACGCCGTGCCATGCTCGATCTGACTTATGAAACGCCAAAGCCCAAGGTCATCGCCGGGGCGAAGCATGATTGGGAACTGGTGATCGGGTTGGAAGTGCACGCGCAGGTGTCTTCCAAAGCAAAGCTGTTTTCTGGAGCGTCCACGCAATTTGGTGCTGAGCCCAATTCCAACGTGGCCTTCGTGGATGCAGGCATGCCCGGCATGCTTCCCGTTATCAACGAAGGTTGCGTTGCCTTGGCGGTCAAGACCGGTCTGGGCTTGAAGGCAGAGATCAACCTGACCTCGGCCTTCGACCGCAAGAACTATTTCTACCCCGATCTGCCGCAAGGGTATCAGATCAGCCAGTTATATCACCCAATCGTTGGCGAAGGCGAAGTGCTGGTTGATATGGGCCCCGGCGTCGCGCGGCTGGTCCGGATCGAGCGTATCCATCTGGAACAAGACGCAGGCAAATCGATCCACGATATGGACCCGACCATGTCATTTGTGGACCTCAACCGCACAGGCGTGGCTTTGATGGAAATCGTGTCGCGCCCCGACATTCGCGGGCCGGAAGAAGCCGCCGCCTATGTTGGGAAGCTGCGCCAGATCCTGCGCTACCTCGGCACATGCGATGGCAACATGCAAAACGGCAACCTGCGGGCAGACGTTAACGTGTCGGTGTGCCGTCCCGGCGCATATGAGCGGTATCAGGAAACGCAGGATTTCGGCCACCTCGGAACGCGCTGCGAGATCAAGAACATGAACTCCATGCGGTTCATTCAGGCCGCTATCGACTATGAAGCCCGCCGCCAGATCGCCATTCTGGAGGACGGCGGTAGCATCGTGCAAGAAACGCGCCTGTATGATCCCGACAAGGGCGAGACGCGGTCAATGCGGTCGAAAGAGGAAGCACATGATTATCGCTACTTCCCCTGCCCTGACCTTCTGCCGCTTGAGATCGAACAAGCGTGGGTCGATGACATCGCCGCCTCGCTGCCGGAATTGCCGGATGAAAAGCGCGCCCGCTTCGTGACGGCCTTCGGGCTGAGTGAATATGATGCATCGGTCCTGACCGCTGAAGTCGAATCAGCCGCCTATTTCGAAGCTGTCGCGGAAGGGCGCGACGGCAAGATGGCGGCAAACTGGGTCATCAACGAATTATTCGGACGTCTGAAAAAAGACGATGATCGCGCGATTACAGATAGCCCGGTCAGTCCGGCCCAACTTGGCGGCATCATCGAATTGATCACCAAGGGCGATATTTCAGGCAAGATCGCGAAGGATTTGTTTGAAATCGTCTATACCGAAGGCGGCGATCCGGCCAAGATCGTCGAAGACCGCGGCATGAAACAGGTCACCGACACGGGCGCGATCGAAGCAGCGGTGGACAAGGTCATCGCTGAAAACCCTGCGCAAGTTGAAAAAGCCAAAGCGAACCCGAAACTGGCAGGCTGGTTTGTTGGTCAGGTCATGAAGGCAACAGGCGGCAAGGCGAACCCGAAGGCCGTCAACGAACTGGTGGCGGCCAAACTGGGTCTGTGATCCGATGGGAAGCCTGCGTCGTGCTGTTGCGATCCACAATGAACGGGTCAAATTGTTCTCAGGCTTCTTAAATGCTATTGGGCTGGGGCTGATTGGTTTCGCGGTTTTGCGGCCGCTGACACTGAATTTCGCTGAAGCCTCCAGTCTGACATTCATCTGGGGGCTTGCGGGGCTTTTCCTGCACGGCATTTCACACTATGTATTGCGTATGCTCAGAACGGAGGACAACACATGACCGCCTTCGAAATCGCCGTCCCGCTTGTGGCGCTGTCCGTCGCTGTCTGCGGCGTCTACTTGCTTAGACGTGAAGCCGCCCATATCGACGAACGCAAACGCACGTCACATCCAGCCGAATAGAAGTATCCTGCGGAAGTGGGGTACTGTGCGGCAACTTCACACTCGGTGAGCGACCGGGCACAGCGAATAAAAGACATCAACTTTCCGATGTTTGCACGAGCGTGACTGTTCGCCCATCCGATGCAGCCCGATAGCAACGTCGATCCATTGCGCGCCGAACATCTTCGCTTCGCATGGATGTACAGAACAATCCGCGCCGATATTCCCAAGACCCGACAAACGGAACGCCCAAATGCGTGCCGACCAACGCCCCCCCCTCGGCCACGGTGACATCCACGCCCTCGCCGCGCAATGTGTGTCCTACGATTGCGTTGTTAAAGGCACGTCGTCTTTCAAGGCTTTCGGCAGTTTCACCGACCGATCCATAACTCGACACGTCCGGGTTACCGCAGGCGGAGAGCAGCACAATCATACCCAGAACACTACAAATAGTACGCATCGTGACCGTACCTCGCACGCAATCTACTGCCCTCCGCCCTAATGCATCTTAGCGGATTTAGGCCATTTCCGGTCAGCATCCGACAAAAGGGTTAACTCCGTACTACGCGCATGCCTGTTGCACCTGAGTGACGCTGACGCGATCCTTGCTCGCACCAATGCACCCGGCCCTTTGCCAAAGCACTGCTCCCGTCGTAAGCCATTGTCCAAGTTGATCGAAATGGGGTCCCAGATGACAAGCTACGAATACCGGGTCATTCCTGCCCCCGACCGGGCCGCGAAATTGCGGAAAAAGGGGGCTGACCCCTTTGCCGAAACTCTGTCTGAGGTTTTCAACAAAGAGGCCAAGGATGGTTGGGAATTTCAGCGCGCGGAAACGCTTCCCCTGCGCGAACGAACCGGTCTTACCGGGACACGCAGCGGGTTTCGCACCCTTTTGATTTTCCGCCGAGCCAAGGGAATTGATGACGCAGAGACCACCGGCGAAGCTCTCAAACTCTTGGAAAATCGCGAAGATTGGGCCGAGTGATCCGCGCTCAGGCGTCGATGTGGATTTCCAAAGCGTGGATGCGCACGATTAAATCGCGCCCAATCGCTTTATGAATCGCACGGTGCCGTTCCATCCTACTGAGTGGCCGCAGCGCTTCTGCGGCGATCTCCACCCGAAAATGGGTCTCGCCGCCTTCTTTCCATCCGCCGTGACCGCGGTGCGATTCGCTATCGTCGGTCACTTTTAGCCTTTCGGGCTGAAACTCTGATTCGAGTCGGGTGGTTATCTCGTGTGCAATAGCCATTTTTCGAGCTGCCCCTCTTTCTCTCTGTCTCAGAAAGGTTAGACTCCATCGCCCGCAGTTGAAATGCCGCCCGTGCGAGTCGGAAAGGTTTTTACCCATGTCGAAGAATGACCCATTCGGTTTTGATATGTCTGTATCTTCTGCAAAGAAGAAACGGACACGTGGAAAGCGAGGTATGTCAGGGGCTTTCGAGACCTCGACTCGCGTTTGCGAGCATCCGGGTTGTGAATTGGCCGGGCAGTATCGTGCGCCGCGTTCGCCAGACAGCCTTGATGACTATTTGTGGTTCTGCAAAGACCATGTGCGTGAGTACAACCTGAAGTGGAATTTCTTCAACGGCACCACCGAGGCCGAAATGGATGCGCAGATCGAACAAGATCGCGTTTGGGGGCGCGAGACCAAGCCCTTCGGTCGTCCCAGCGAAGAACAACGCGCCTGGCAGCGACTTGGCGTTGATGACCCGCATCAGGTGCTGGGCGAGAATGCGACGCAGAACCCTGGTAAATCAATTACAGGTACCCGGCGTCTGCCTCCGACCGAACGCCGGGCGATTGAGATTCTCGAAGCAAAGGATCACTGGACCAAGGTTGAAATTCGCAAGCAATACAAAGCCCTGATCAAGATCTTGCACCCCGACATGAATGGTGGTGACCGCTCTGACGAAGAGCGGTTGCAAGAAGTCGTCTGGGCTTGGGAGCAGATCAAGGAAAGCCGCAGCTTCAAGGATTGAGCACACAGCCGATGAGCCGTTTTGCCCGTTCGGGTGGTCATAAGACGGGCACAAAGTTGCGCGTGGGGCTTTTGGCAGCTGTTGTGCTGCTTGAGGGCTGCGGTGGCGGCTACACCCCCCTGGTTGCGGGAACTTGCCGTTCGGGCGCCCGCGACCCGGCGGGCAACAGCGTTCAGGTCTGCACGCCGCGCGGTGGTGGTGACACGGTTCGCATTGTGACCGGGCAAAGCGGCAGTTGGCCAACATTCCGCAATAACACTGTCAGTGGTCAACCGGCACTGACAGCCGCGCAGACAGAACTGGGGCTTGCAGCAGTCCGTTTTGATCCACGCAAGGACGAAGCGCTTTGGGCGCGCGGCTCAACCGACCAAGTGGTCCTGACCTTTGCGGCAACAAACCCCGACCGTCCGGGCAGAGCTTTAACCTTGCGCGTGCTTTTTCGCACCGCCGACGGTGCGGTACTTGGGTATCGCAGCGTCCCGCGCCCCTGATAGCTTAGGTCAATGCACGCAGTTTCCCAAACAAAGGCGACAGTTCGTCCTGCCGTCGTCCTTGGCGCGGGTGCCGCAGGAATGATGTGCGCGGCGCAGGCCGGCGAAGGCGCGCTCTTGGTCGATCATATGCCCGTGCCAGGTGAGAAGATCCGCATCTCTGGCGGAGGCCGCTGCAATTTCACCAATATGCACACGGGCCCCGAGAATTTCTTATCGGACAATCCCCATTTCGCAAAGTCTGCCCTCAGCCGTTATACGCAATGGGATTTTCTGGATCTCGTTGCAAAGCATGGCATTGCTTGGCACGAGAAAACATTGGGGCAGCTTTTCTGTGACGACAGCGCACGCCAGATCATCGATATGCTCAAAGCGGAAATGGACAGTGCCGGGGCCGACCTGTGGCTATCGACTACGGTGGGCGACATCACCCATGCGGACGGTCATTTCACCATTGACCTGACGCGCGAAGGGCGCACTGTGCAGGTGCGAACACCCGCCCTGGTTGTCGCGACGGGCGGCAAGTCGATCCCCAAAATCGGTGCCTCTGGGCTCGGCTACTCCATCGCAAAGCAGTTCGGATTGAAAATGGTTGCAACCCGTCCTGCTTTGGTACCTCTCACCTTTGGCGATAGTTTCGCCCAACTTGCAGGTGTTGCGGTGGACGCACGATTGACCGCGAATGGCACGTCTTTCGACGAAGCATTGTTGTTCACCCATCGCGGCTTATCCGGGCCCGCAGTTCTTCAAGCCTCAAGTTATTGGCGCGAAGGCGATGATATTGCCGTCACCCTGCGCCCCGGCACAGACCTGGTTGCGATTCTCCGCACCGAGCGCGCCCGTGCAGGCCGACGAGACATCGCCACAGTTTTGGGCGAAGCGATCCCGAAACGATTGGCTGAATATGTCACGACCTCAAGCAAGGTCACCGGGCGACTGGCCGATCAATCCGACGCGGACCTTGCCGTGTTGAATGGCCAAATGACTGATTGGCGGCTGCGCCCAACGGGGACCGAAGGGTACCGCAAGGCTGAGGTCACCGCAGGCGGGGTCGACACGGCCAGCCTTGATTCCAAAACAATGCAGGCCAAGACTGTACCGGGCCTGCATTTCATTGGCGAGGTGGTTGATGTGACCGGCTGGCTGGGTGGGTATAACTTTCAATGGGCTTGGTCCTCGGGCTGGGCAGCTGGAACCGCCATCGCCGCGCGCCGCGGATGACTGTTGTGCTGGCCCTTCCCCTTGCACCCTCGCGCAATATGTTGCACCACCGAGGCGATTAAAAAGGGCAGCAACATGGCAGACGGCAGCATGGACGTGAACACCAAACCCACCGAAGACATCTCTGTGCGCGACGTGTTCGGCATCGACACCGATATGGTGGTAAAGGGGTTTGCCGAACGCTCTGACCGCGTGCCGGACCTTGACCCGACCTACAAGTTTGATCGGGACACCACGCTGGCCATTCTTGCCGGATTTGCCTTCAATCGCCGGGTGATGATCCAAGGCTACCACGGCACCGGCAAATCGACCCATATCGAACAGGTCGCCGCCCGGCTGAACTGGCCACTGGTTCGGGTCAATCTGGATAGCCATATCAGCCGGATCGACTTGATCGGTAAGGACGCGATCAAACTCAAAGACGGCAAGCAGTATACCGAATTTCAGGAAGGCATCCTGCCCTGGGCTTTGCGCACACCGACGGCCATCGTGTTCGATGAATATGATGCTGGCCGCGCCGACGTGATGTTCGTGATCCAGCGCGTGCTGGAAGCCGATGGCAAGCTGACCCTCTTGGACCAGAACAAGGTTCTCAGCCCGAACCCGAATTTCCGCATCTTCGCCACAGCCAACACTGTGGGCCTTGGCGACACGACCGGCCTTTACCACGGCACCCAACAGATCAACCAAGGCCAGATGGACCGTTGGTCTTTGGTCGCGACACTGAACTATCTCAGCCATGATGCCGAGGCTGCGATCGTGCTGTCAAAATGTCCGCACTACAATACGCAGGAAGGCCGCCAAACCATCAGCCAGATGGTGACGGTTGCCGATCTGACGCGGACCGCGTTCATGAATGGCGAGTTGAGCACGGTCATGAGCCCGCGCACAGTGATCGCCTGGGCGCAGAACGCCCTGATCTTCAAAGATGTTGGGTATGCGTTCCGGCTGTCCTTCCTGAACAAGTGCGACGAACTGGAACGGCAGACTGTTGCCGAGTTCTATCAGCGCTGTTTTGCAGAAGAATTGCCCGAAAGCGCCGTCAGCACGTCGCTGGGTTAAGCTTCGAACACAGTTTCAAACCCGCCGATGATCATCCGCTTGCCATCAAATGGCATCGGCGTGTCGGCGGGATCGAACCGAGGGTCGGCCATGGCCGCCGCCCAACCCGCATCCCGCGTGGCTTTGTCCGGCCAAATTACCCAAGACAGCACAACAGTTTCCCCCTCGGCGCATTTGACTGCCATAGGGAACGACGTGACCTCACCCTCGGGAACATCGTCCCCCCAGCAATCGCGCACGGACAGCGCCCCATGGTCCAGAAACACACCGGCAGCCGATTTGGCATGTGCAATGAAAGCTGCCTTGTTGTCATCAGGCACTGACGCCGCGAACCCATCTACATAAGCCATTTGCACACTCCTTTCAGGCTGTGATCCTCAAAGCCTAGCACACTCTTCATCATGTGCGCACAAAACAAGCGTCGCTTTTCCGTCTGAACAGTCGCGGTCGGCAGGATTGGCCCCGTCCGCAAATTTGGAAAGCCCGATAAACTCGCCGTGTCGGTACTGGCCAAATCCGTGCGAAGGCTACATAACCGGTGCCGTGCAGTGTGCGTGTCAACGCGGGTGCTACCCGATGGCGACGCACCTGCACGCCGAAGTTCAGTGAAAGACGCTCATGGCACAGTCAGACAACCCGTCGGAACCGTTTAAAAAGGCCCTTGCCGAAGCGACCCGCGTTTTGGCGAACGATCCTGACATGTCGATCAGCTATTCCGTTGATCCACCAGGGATGACCAACGACTCTGTCCGCCTGCCGCAGGTTAGTCGACGTATGACCGCATCTGAAGTGCTGTTGGCACGCGGGACGGCTGACGCCTATGCCTTGCGTCGCCGGTTTCACAACGAAGCGACCCACGCCCGATATGTCCCCCAAGGGCAAATGGCCCGCGACATTTATGATGCGCTGGAGACCGCCCGCTGCGAAGCTGTCGGCGCACGCGCCATGCCCGGCACGGCCGGGAACATAGATGCGAAGATCGCCGTCGAAGCAGACCGTCGCGGATATGCCCAGATAGACGAGGCTTCTGGCGCGCCATTGGCCGTCGCGGCAGGGTATCTTGTGCGCCATCTCGCAACCGGGCGCGACCTTCCCGATGCCGCCGACAACGTTATGAAACTCTGGCGCGAGCATATTGAGCACGACGCAGGCGAGACGTTGCAAAACCTTGACGACAGCCTGCGCGACCAGACCACATTTGCAAAACTCGCCCGCCAGATCATCGAAGATCTTGGCTATGGCGACCAACTTGGCGACGATCCAGACAACGAAGAAGATAGTCAGGACGAAGCTTCCAGTTCTGAAGACGAACAATCGCCCGACACGACACCACCTGACGAAGACGACCCCGACCAGAACGAAGAAGCCAGTCCGGAGCAGTCGCAGGACGAAACGCAAGATGCCGCCGATGCGCAGGTCAGCATGGATGACATGGCCGACGCAGAAAACGCGGACGAGACGGACATGCCGGATGGTGATGCCCCGCTAGAGCCGCCCTCAGCCCCGAAAGTATCCGAGGCGGATGCAAATTACACGGTGTATGCGACCGAGTATGATGAGGAAATCCGCGCCGAAGATTTGGCGGAGCCCGTTGAGCTTGAACGCTTGCGGGCCTATCTTGACCAACAGCTTGAGCCGCTCAAAGGCGCTGTTTCAAGGCTGGCCAACAAGTTGCAGCGGCGGCTTCAGGCCAAGCAGAGCCGCAGCTGGGAATTTGACCGCGAAGAGGGCATTCTGGATGCTGGCCGTCTCGCCCGCGTTGTCGCCAACCCCACGACGCCCCTGTCTTTCAAAGTTGAGAAAGACATGGAATTCCGCGACACGGTGGTCACTCTTTTGCTCGACAATTCCGGGTCCATGCGGGGGCGGCCCATTTCCATCGCAGCGATTTGCGCCGATGTTCTGGCCCGCACGCTGGAACGCTGTGACGTCAAGGTCGAGATTCTGGGCTTCACCACACGCGCCTGGAAAGGCGGTCAATCGCGCGAGGCATGGCTGAACGCTGGACGTCCGCAACAACCCGGCCGCCTGAACGATCTGCGGCACATCATTTACAAATCCGCCGATGCACCATGGCGGCGCACGCGCCCCAATCTTGGGTTGATGATGAAAGAAGGGTTGCTGAAAGAGAACATCGACGGTGAGGCCCTTGAATGGGCGCATCGCCGGACGGTTGGCCGCCCTGAAGCGCGCAAGATCCTGATGGTGATTTCGGACGGCGCACCAGTGGATGACAGCACGTTGTCAGTAAATCCGGCCAACTATCTGGAAAAGCACCTGCGTGACGTTATCGCCATGGTCGAGAAACGCCGCGCCGTGGAACTCATCGCAATTGGCATCGGCCATGACGTAACGCGCTACTACGACCGCGCGGTGACGATCACTGATGTTGAGCAGCTTGCGGGGGCGATGACCGAACAACTGGCGGGTCTTTTTGACAGCGACCCACGTGCACGGGCGCGCGTCGTGGGCATGAAATCCGGCGGGAGCCTGCGCCGCACAGGATAATCGCATATCTTGACAAGAATTGTCAGAATTTATAACTGACCTCAACTCTCCCAGCACATGCACGCAAGGCCGAGTCCCCCCAACACCAAATGGGGCGACAAAGGTTTGTCGGCCCCGCAGAATGGAGAGAGCCAAGTGCGACTCATAATTGCTTCCGGAGCAATCCTGCCCCTTTGCGCTACTGCTGTCATGGCGACCCCCGTCAGCCCGTTTCTTCTTGCCGATCAAAGCGCCGATCAGGTCGTTCTATTGCAGGATATCAACGGTGACGGTGACACAAATGACGCCGGCGAAGCCACAGTGTATTTTGACGCCAGCAACGCCTCTGGTCTCGCCACACCGACGGGAAACGTCTTTTCGCTAACTCAAGCGGCCGACGGCGTTGTCTATCTTGGTGACGGCTCAACTGACACTGTGTATCGCACTCAGGATATTGATGGCGATGGCAGCGCCAATGGCGATGGCGAGTCGCAAGTGTGGTTCTCTGCCAGCGAATCTGTTTCTGGCTTTTCGCTCAACACGCCAAATGGCATTGCCCAAGGCCCGGATGGCGCGATTTACGTCGTCGAAGCCGACACCACCGGCAACCCAAGCGGCGACTGGGTTTATCGCACCGTTGACCTGAATGGCGACGGCTACGCCAATGACGCAGGTGAAGTCACCCAGTGGCTATCGTTGAGCGGGCTGAACGCCTCTTCGTCGCCGTTCCAGATCGATTTTGATGGCGACACAGCCTATATCGCCGATACATCAGGAACAACGCCCGACACGATCTATGCCGCGCGGGACGCGGACGGCAATGGCATGATCGACAGCGGCGAAGTGACCGCTTTCGCGACCGAGGGCGCGGGAACGCTTGCAAATTTCGACCTTGCTGTCGCGGCTGGGAACGGCACCGTTTACACGTGGCAATGGTTGGCGGATGAAGGCATCGCGTCGGTGTTTGGGCTGACCGACCTTGACGGGTCTGGAACCATCGACGATCCGTCGGAAACAATGGAATTGTGGAACACATCGCTGCTAACGGGAACGTACGATTTCCTCGCTGGGTTTGGCATGGCCCTGAACGATCTCACAGGCGAATTGTTGATCACCTCGAACGATTCCAATTCGGAAGGCGACTGGGTCATGCGCTTGCTTGACCTCGACGGTGACGGCGCTTTTTGGGGCACCGGCGAATGGTCGGCTGTCGCATCCCGTTCAGATGGCGGCGTCTATCCGGACCGGGCGCGCCAAGTTGCCTTCTACAGCGCATCAGCAGTCAGTTCTGTTCCATTGCCGGCGTCCCTGCCAATTCTGGCGTCGGCTATTTCGGGGCTTGCGCTATTGCGTCGCCGCAGGCGCAAGGCCTTGTGAATCGGGGGGCATAACGTCTAACTGTCGTGGTCGGGGTTTGTCCCCGACTGCAACTTTTGGCAGTGTGCATGTTTCAGACTTTCAACGCTCCGACCCGACCAGAAGCCGGCCCACCAAGATTGGCCGCGCTGCGCGCCGCCCTTGCCGAGAACCGGCTGACAGGGATGCTGGTGCCCCGTGCCGACGCGCACCAAGGGGAATACGTCGCAGAGTGTGACGCGCGCCTCGCGTGGTTGACGGGCTTCACAGGCTCCGCCGGGTTTTGCGCCGTGCTTCCCGAGATCGCAAGTTTGTTCGTCGACGGCCGATACCGCGTTCAGGCGAGAGCTCAAGCTGATGTCAGCGCATTCGACATCGTGCCTTGGCCTGATGTGCGGCTACACGAATGGCTGACAGAGCATGCAAGCCGTGGTGCAACCATCGCATTTGACCCCTGGCTGCACACAGTTCGCGAAATCAAGCAGTTGCGCAAGAATTTGGCTGGAACCGGCGTTACGTTGGTCGAGCGGGATAACTTGCTTGATACGATCTGGTCAGACCGCCCTGCCCCGCCTGTTGCCCCGGCCCGCATCCATCCCAACGCGCTGGCCGGACAAACCGCTGCGGAAAAACGATCAGAGTTGGCGAGCAAACTGAAAGCCACAAGGCACGACGCGGCGATCCTCACACAGCCCGACAGCATTGCATGGCTGTTGAACATCCGCGGCGACGACATTCCGCGTATCCCAGTGGTCCAGGCTTTTGCGATTTTGCACGCAAATGCCCGTGTAGACCTTTTTACAGATCCTGAAAAACTCACCGGACTGGACAACCACCTTGGACCAGAGGTCACGGTACACCCCGGAGATGCCTTTCCCGCTGCACTTCATAGCTTAGGCGGCACAGTACGGTTGGACCCGGATAGCGCGCCGCTTGCGGTTCAGCTCGCGCTGGAAGCGGGGGCCGCGACCCCGGTTTCAGGCCGCGACCCGTGCCTCTTGCCAAAAGCGTGCAAAACGCAAGCCGAACTGGATGGGGCTGAGGCCGCGCATTTGCGCGATGGCGCCGCGATGGTTGAATTCCTGTGCTGGCTCGACGACCGCGCAGCCAAACTTCCAGACACACCCCTGACGGAAATTGATGTCGTCACCGCGCTGGAAGGCTTTCGCGCAGCCACGGGGCAGCTGCGTGACATCAGCTTTGACACTATTGCCGGGACCGGGCCGCACGGGGCCATCGTGCATTACCGCGTCACGACAGACACCAACCGCAGCGTTGCGCCCGGCGATCTGTTGCTTGTGGATAGCGGCGGCCAGTACGAAGACGGCACAACCGACATCACCAGAACCATCCCAATCGGCGATATTGGCCAAGACGCGCGCGCCGCTTTTACACGCGTGCTGCAAGGCGTGATCGCCATAAGCCGCGCCCGGTTTCCGCGCGGTGTTGCGGGGCGTGATCTTGACGCTTTGGCGCGGTTCCCACTTTGGCTCGCAGGGCAGGACTATGATCATGGCACAGGCCACGGCGTTGGCAGCTATTTGTCCGTGCACGAAGGCCCGCAACGCCTGTCCCGCGCCGGATCAGAAGAGCTGCGCAAAGGCATGATCCTGTCCAACGAACCCGGCTATTACCGCGAAGATGCTTTTGGCGTGCGAATTGAAAACCTGATCGTGGTAGAACCCGCGCCAGATCTGGCAGGTGCTGATCCGAAACGCGAAATGCTGGCCTTTCGCACACTGACTTATGTGCCTATCGACCAACGAGCCATCGACATTCCCGCGTTAACCGTGCAGGAAAGGGGCTGGCTTGACACATATCACGCTGAATGTCGCAGCAGGCTGGAACCATTGGTATCGCCCGCAGCGCGCGAATGGCTGGATCGGGCAACGCGCCCACTGAACTGATCTCAGCCAGACTAAGCCGCCGTGATACAGAATTGTATAAGATACGAAACGACAAGGAAGTTGACGATGAGTGAGTTAATCACAATCCGCAAGGCACCCGGCAAATGGGTCGTTTTTGCCAATGGGGCAGTCTACGGCGAAACCAACAACGCGCTGGAACTGTCCGAAGGAAACATGACCCCCGTCATCTATGTCCCGCGGGAGGACATCGCCATGGCGTTTTTCGATAAGACCGAAAAAACAACATCTTGCCCGCATAAAGGCACGGCTTCGTATTATTCCATCGAAACCAAGTCTACCGTATTGGAAAACGTCGCATGGTCCTATGAAGCGCCGAATGCGGACGTCGCGCAAATCGCCGGATACCTTGCTTTCGCCGGTGGGCCAGTGAACGTCGAACAACAATAATTGGCGCCCCCCCTCGTGTGCGGCGCGGCCCGTCTCAGGGGGCACTCCTTTTTATGCGTGTTCTTCTGCGGCTGTAGCTGCCAAAGCCCGGTTATAGGCGCGCAAGGCGTCCAACTCGAACAGGACGCCAACAACTTCGATCTCGCCAGTTTCCTCTGACCAATCCAGAACCGCGACGAAATGGGCCGGAGCGCGCTCAAAGAGCGGCATGGCCTCGCCCAGTGTGGCGGACCGGGGCAGCGATAGCCCAGCTTCGTGCACGGCAAGCGCCGCTTCGTCGCCCGGATAGTCCGGATGCGTCGGGTCTGCCATGACGGTCCCGACCCGGTGCATCGCCAGCAAATACTGCTGAGGGCCCTTGGCAAGATGAACACCCCGTCGTTCCAGTTGCGTCAAGAAAAAAGACCGGTGCACCATATGACTGGCAAGCGCCGTCGACAGAGAAACCGCTGTCATGACGGCGATCCCTGTCTGCCAGTCTCCCGTCAACTCGAACACAATCATGGTTGTTGAAATTGGCGCGCCGAGAACGGCGGCAGCAACCGCACCCATCCCAGCCAAAGCATAGATCGTTTCCGACCCCGACACTTGCGGAAAAATGGCTGTCGCCACCATGCCAAAGGCAAGGCCAGTCAGCGCCCCCATCATCAACGAGGGCGAGAAAATTCCCCCTCCCATCCGGCCTGCAAAAGTGATTGCAACCGCGACGCACTTCACGACCGCAAAAATGACAACTTCATGAAAGACGATCATGCGCCCAGTGAGCGCCGCCGCCGTTGTCTCATATCCAACACCGATGATGTGAGGAAACCAGATCGCGATTGCGCCAAGCATCGCACCTGCCACTGCGGGGCGCAGCCAGCCGGGCATCCGGACCTTGTTCGCAACGACACTCGCCACAGTGTCAGACCAGAACACGAGCCGCATCAGCGCCGCCGCCACAAGTCCACTTAGCAGCCCCAAAAGCACGAAAGCCGGCAGCTCAACCAAAAAGGCCAGTGACCCCGCTTCGGGCAGAACAAATTCCGTCACCCCGCCATATTCGATCCGGTTGATGACCGTGCCCGCCACCGCCGCGATTGCAATCGGCGCAAACGCATGCACGGCATAGTGGCGCAAAACAACCTCAAGCGCGAAGAGGGCCCCGGCAATGGGCGCGTTGAACGACGCCGATACGGCACCGGCCACCGCACACCCCAAAAGCTCACGCCCAGTAATTCCGTCCGCGTGCAACCGGGCGCTGACCCATGACGAAATCAAACCGGCAATGTGGACAACTGGCCCCTCTCGGCCGCTTGATCCGCCTGTTGAGAGCGTCACCAGTGACGCAAAGGCAGAGGCCAGACCAGCGCGGGTTTCCACACGCCCGTCATGCATGGCGGCACCTTCAATCACATCGGCGACGGACCGGACCCGGCCATCGGGCGTGAACCGGTGCAACACAATGCCCACCACAAGCCCGCCAACAATGGGCAGGCTGAGAATCCACCACCACGGAAGCGTACCGGCAACGGTCGCCAATTGAACGTCAGAGGTGCCATAAAACGCGGTCTGAAGGGCCTCGATCGCCTTGCGGAAAAACATGGCGGCCCCGCCTGCGGCCGTGCCGATCAGAAGGGCAATGAACCAGAACTGGATATTGTCCGGACCGCGGCGCCGAAGTGTCCGCAACGCCGCGAGGCTCGTTTCACGGATCGACTGGATTTGTTCGGTCACCCAATTCTGCCGGTCCGACTGCACGCGCTCACCCCTTTCCGTTCAATCCTGCCCCTGTTCTTGCCGCCCCAAAGCGCGCGGGCAAGCCTTTGCAAGCCGTTGTGCTGTTATCTTTGGAAATACAGGGCATCCGTGCCGCTTTCGCAGACGCATAGCCTGCTTTGTCACAAACCAAAGCTGCCGAACGGGAAGTATCTGACCGGATCGCCGGGTGCGATGTCGCGTGCGCCGTCCTCAAGTTCGACCAGACCTTCGGCCCAACTCAGTCCCGAAATCCGGCCTGACCCTTCGGAAGCGAACACCTCTGCCGCGCCATCGGCAGACAAACGCGCGCGCAGATACTCTCGCCGCCCCGGCTTCTTGCGTTTCGAAAACGCGGCCGGAACGGTGTATCCCTGCGGTGTGGTCCAACCTGCCCCTGACAGACGCGCCATCGCCGGACGGGCAAAGACAAGGGCACACACGAACGCGGCGACCGGATTGCCGGGCAACCCCACCACTGGAACACCGTCCCAGAGGCCAAGAGCCAAGGGGCGCCCCGGCTTGACCGCGATGCGCCAGCTTTGCAGGGCACCAGCCTCGCTCAACAGGGCCGAAACGTGGTCTTCATCCCCAGCCGATGCGCCACCCGACGTCAGGATCACATCGACTTGCGACGCTGCTGCATCCAGCACCTTGCGCAGCGCGGCCCGATCATCACCCACATGGCCCAGATCCACCGCAGCGTGCCCCCAGCGACCGGCAAGCGCCAACAACATCGGGCGATTGGCATCATAGGTGCGATCAGGCCCAGCCGTCTGCCCAGCAGGAACAAGTTCATCCCCCGTGGACAAGACGCCCACCCGCAATCGGTCAAACACGGGAATATGCGACAGTCCCAGCGCCGATAGAAGCGCCAGATCTGCGGGCGTCAAGACGCGCCCGAGGGGAAGCGCCACAGCCCCTTCCTTGACGTCCTCTCCTGCACGCCGCGTGTTTGCACCGGGTTTGATCGGGCCATCAAACGCGATCTGGCCATCGGCTACGGCGACATCCTCCTGAAGCACAACAGTATCAACACCATCTGGCACCAAAGCCCCGGTCAGAATACGCACTGCAAACCCGGGCGGCACTGTATGCGGGTATGGCGCACCCGCTGCGGCGCGTCCCGCAACCAGTGGCAGAACCTGCCTGCCAGTCCCGGTGGACACCGCCGCAAAGCCATAGCCATCCACCGCAGAATTTGCACCCGGCGGATTGGACCGAACAGCGGTCGCATCTTGCGCAAGCACCCGCCCAAGTGCGTCGTTCACCGGGCATTGGCCTGACTGCACCACAGGGCGTAGTCTGGCCTTCAAAAGCGCAAGCGCCTCGTCAACCGGCGTCCATGTCACTCCTTGGGGCAGTGCAAAACAATCATCTGCCAGGCGCGGGGGCACCAGATTCGGGGCGGCGGCGGCTTGTAACGCTGCCTCTGCACCAACGCCCAGTATCCAGCCCTCTTCGCTTTGGGCCGCGCCTTCTGGCACCGCATCAAACATTCCCTGAAGCGTTCCGGCCTGCTGTGCCGCCATCAGGGCACTAGCCAAAACGCGCACCTGCAGATCATCCTTGATGGCATCACGATCGGCTTGCGCCGCAAGCTCAACAGCGTGATCCAACAGGGACGGATAAATCTCGGCTAGAACAATGGGGGCGCGTGTATGCTCGAACGGCCAAGCGGAAAGAGTGTTTCCGAAATGGTGCCGAAGCTTCGCAAGATACGGAAGCCCGACAAGCGCCTGTGACCCCACCGATCCGGTGGTAAAGAGCTTCCAGCACGGCTGCGCCCGGCGCACCTGCATCTCGACACCTCGCCGTTCCGGCAATCCATCAAACGTGCGCGATGTTCCCCGCTCAGGAACCCCCGGAAGATCCAAGGTCGCAGGCCGCCCCCAAAACGGACCGACACCGGGGAAAAGTGCATTAAGGTCAGACGCCACTTCGAACCGATTGTTCGCGTTGTCCGGCCCGTCCGAAATCAACCCGGCTAACGTGTCCCACAGGGCCAATGCGCTGGGGCGCCCGGCGACAGTGGCGGCAAAGCCTTGCGGATAT
Source organism: Meridianimarinicoccus aquatilis (assembly GCF_004358675.1). Taxonomy (GTDB): domain Bacteria; phylum Pseudomonadota; class Alphaproteobacteria; order Rhodobacterales; family Rhodobacteraceae; genus Meridianimarinicoccus; species Meridianimarinicoccus aquatilis. The sequence continues at coordinate 22,979 of NZ_SMZO01000017.1, forward strand.
CCGAATGGAAAGTCAAAGCCGACCAACGCGCGCTCTTTGGCGGCAAGACAGGCGTCAAGCCGTTCGGTCAGCGCCGCAATCGCGGCTGACCTCGTGCGATGATACGTGCTGGCGCATGAGCCGTCTGTCGCGGCTTCGGCGATCCAGATGGCGTCAGCCGCAGGGTGCGCAGGCGATGGGGCAGACCGCGCGGACCAATCCACGACAAAAACACGGTCAAAGCCGGTCACTCCGCCTCGCCCTGTGCGGCGGGGCGCATCAGCCCAACCTCACCAAGAATGAAGTCCGCAATCGCAGCCGTGTCATCAAGATCGAAACGTGGCACGGTGAGATCAGGCAAAACCGTGTCAGACGCAACGGCGCGGATTGTCGGGTCATCCGGCGCGATCAGGGCATGTTTAGCATCTGCGCGCCAGGCTTCCACCTTTGGGTGACGGTCGCGCTTGTACCCCTCGATCAGGATCAGATCCACTGGGGCGAGCTTTTCAAGTAAAACCTCTAACGGCGGCTCGTCGCGATCTCGCAATTCATGCATCAAGGCCCAGCGGCCCCGCGAGGCCAAAAGCACTTCGGTTGCGCCTGCGGTCCGGTGTCGGTGGCTGTCTTTGCCGGGCTGGTCCACATCGAAACTGTGATGAGCGTGCTTTAACGTTGACACAGTGATGCCGCGCCCGGTGATCTCTGTCACCAGCCGTTCCATCAGGCCCGTCTTGCCAGCGTTCTTCCAGCCCGTAACACCATAAATTCTCATTCTGCGGTGGTCCGGATGATCCGTTCGGCCTGCATGTAATCCTCGGGCGTATTGATGTTGAAAAATGGGTCGCCCGGAAAGACCGTTGAAGTGGCTCCGTGCCGGTCAGTCCACAATACAACCTTGCGCAACCCATCCTCAAGAGCTTGACGCAGATCGAAACGAAGCGCCACCGGCCAGTAGCCGAATGTGGGATGCCGCACGAGCCGCCCTTCTTCGATGGTCGCAGCGAGCGCAATCGGCGTGCCTGCGCGCCGGGCCCCTTCCCGCAAGCGGCTGCCCAGATCGGTCGGAAAGAACGGTGTGTCAGCTGCGGCGGTAATCACGTGACTGGCCCCCAAGTCGGCAGCCCAATCCATCCCGGCAAGCACCCCGGCCAGTGGCCCCGGAAAGCCAGCCACCGTGTCGGGCAACACCGGCAACCCAAATTCGGCAAAGCGCGCGGCATCGCCATTCGCGCTCAGGGCCATGCGTCCCACTTGCGGGCCAAGCCGGTCGATCACGCGATCGAGCATGGATTGCCCCCCAAGGATCAATCGCCCCTTGTCGCCCCCGCCCATGCGCCGTGCCTGCCCGCCAGCAAGAATTATACCTGCCGAAACCGTCATGCTGCCCCCTTGCGGCGCGACTTGCGAGGCTCTTCTTCGACGAAGGACACATCGGCGTCCCGGACCAAACGATCCTCGCCTGCAAGGCATACAAAGCGTTGACCGCGCAGCCGGCCAATCAGGGTCAGCCCGACTTTTTGCGCAATCTCGACACCCCATGCCGTGAAGCCCGACCGCGAGGCCAACACCGGAATCCCCATCAGCGCCGTTTTGATGACCATTTCGCTGGTCAGCCGCCCGGTGGTATAAAGTGTCTTGTCCGCCGCACGAACGCCTTCATCGAACATCCAGCCCGCCACCTTATCCACTGCGTTATGGCGGCCAACATCTTCCATGTACACAAGCGGCTCCGCACCTTGGCACAGGACGGTTCCGTGGATTGCCCCGGCTTCAAGGTACAGGCTTGGCGTGCGGTTGATCTTGTGCGACAGCGCATAAAGGTCCGATGTGCGCAGGGTTGCAGGCGGCAATGTCAGCCCTTCAAGACCGGCCATCATATCCCCGAACACGGTGCCAACGGCGCAGCCCGATGTTCGGGTCTTGCGAGCCAACTTGTCTTCGTGATCCGTCTCGACGGCGGTTCGCACAACAACGACTTCAAGCTCTTCGTCAAAATCGATGCCCGTCACAACATCACCGTCCGACAACATTCCCTGATTGCGCAGAAACCCCAGCGCCAGATATTCGGGATAATCGCCAATGGTCATGGCCGTGACAATTTCGCGGCTATTCAAATAGATCGTCAGCGGGCGCTCTTCGACGACCGAAATCGTCTGCTCAGCACCCGTGTGGTCGACACCGCGCACCGCCCGTGTCAGGCCTGTCCGCGTTGGGTCAGGCGCAATCACATACCCGCAGGTTTCGGATCGTGTGGGCAATTGCACCTCCTCGCACCATCGAATAGCACATCGGCAGTCACGATAGGACGAAGCCTTGCCAACCTCCACACCCAAAATCACCGCATCCACGCCAAGACACCAGTTTGCACGCGGCCTGAAGGGCGGCGCCCCGTTCATTCTTGTCATCGCGCCTTTCGGGTTGTTGTTCGGTGTGATCGGAACCGAGGCAGGTCTCAACCTTGCAGAGGTCATGGCGTTCACCGTGCTGGTAATCGCCGGCGCGGCGCAATTCACAGCCGTGCAACTGATGGTCGACAACGCCCCGGTGTTTATCGTTCTGGCCACCTCGCTGGCGGTCAACCTGCGTATGGCGATGTATTCGGCGTCTCTGACGCCCCATTTGGGTCAGGCGCCGATGTGGCAAAGGGCCTTGGTCGCGTATGGGCTGGTCGATCAGTCCTATGCGATCAGCATGATCGAATTTGAGCAGAACAAGGCGATGACCTTACCCGAGCGTTTCGCGTTCTTCATGGGCAGCTTCTTGATCGTGGCACCGTTCTGGTATGGCTCTACCTTGCTTGGGGCGTTGGTCGGCACGTCCATTCCCGATAGTTTCGCCCTTGATTTCGCAATCCCCATCACCTTTCTTGCCCTCATCGCGCCCGCCCTACGCACAGTTCCGCATGTGGTCGCCGCATTCGTATCAGCCGTTCTGGCACTTGCACTGTCCGCAATGCCCTATGGCACCGGCCTGTTGTTGGCCGCCCTTGTGGCAATGATTGCGGGTGCAGCAACAGAACTGGCGCTGGAGAAACGGTCATGATCGCAAGCAATGCACAGGTATGGCTTATCATCGCCGGGCTGGGCGTTGGAACCTACCTGATCCGGTTCTCGTTTCTGGGGTTGGTCGGGGACAGGCCCTTGCCCACATGGCTGCTTCGGCTGCTACGATACACCCCTGTGGCGGTCATGCCGGGCCTTGTGGCCCCATTGATCCTGTGGCCACAAGCAACGGGCGGCTCGCCAGAGCCAGCCCGCATTGCTGCGGCCTCGGTGACCTTGGCGGTCGGGCTTTGGACACGCAATGTCATCGCCGCCGTGGTTGCCGGCCTAGTGACGCTTTACGCCCTTCTGTGGGTGCTGGGCTGATCTCAGTCGTTGAACTCAAGGTTAAGATCAGACCAGTCGTCAGGGCTGTCATCTGTGTAAAGAACGGTCGTCACGCCGGGCAGCTCTGCAAATTCCGCCGAAGCCTTTAACGGAAACCAGCTTGTCGCAAACTCTTCGAACCCTGGCAAATTCGCCAGAATTGTGGTGATCGACCGGGTACATTGGGCTGGCGGCACAGACCCATAGGCACGCGCTTCTGCCAGCGCCTGTGCTGCGACAGCCATTGGCACTTCGATGGTCTGCGCGCGGATGCGGAAAGTTTCCCGCGCGTGGTAGTCAAAGAACCACTTTTCCATAGCCGGTGAGAAATTTCGGTGGAAATCACCTTGCTCAGGGGCAAGCGGATGCCGCCACGACCCCGCGGGATTGAACACCACACGTTCCGGGCCGTTGATGATCAACGCCGAATGGGCCCCGGCATTGGACCGGTTCGATATGCTGGTGACAAGTGTAAGAGAAGGCGGGTCGTTGCTGACATAGCTGTACCGCGCCATATCCACGTCCGTGGCCTGCGGTGTCTTATCCGCACAACCCGCCAACCCGGCAACAAGAAGCAGGGCGCACAGCCCGCGCTGCACGCCCCACATGGCACTCTGCCTCAATGCCTGTATCAGCCGTTCACCAGACCGATAAAAATCAGCAACAGGATCGAAAATGTAGCCACATAGACCGAAGCCTTGATGAAGCCCTGAAAGGTCTTTTCCTGCGTTTCGATGTTCATCTTGCCGTGCTCGTGCTTCGCCATGATGGTCTCCCTCGTGTGTCTTTGGATTGTGGGTAATCGAATTGAACGGCCCTGTCACGCCCCGCACCTGCCGATAATGAGCGTCATTTTGACTGCCACAGCCATGCGCCATCAGCCCGGCGCCAGCGCGTCACCTCGCCCCGTGCCAGCAAATGGTTCAGGTGAGCAACCGCCTCAACCAAAGCCAACCCGTAAGCATCGCCGGAAATATCGCGTTTGAATATCGGCAAAAAACACTCAGCCGCCGTGTGCGGCTCGGCAAGATGCGCCTGAAGTCGCGCCAGTGCGCCATGGTGGTTTTCGGCCAGTTGGTGCAGGCGGTGCGGCAGCCCGGTAAACGGCAGTTTATGCCCCGGCAGAACCAGATGATCTTCGCGGGCGATGGCGGCAAAGGCTGCGCAGCTATCAAGCCAGCCCGCCAACGGGTCCGCGTCAGGCTCTGTCGCGTAGACCCCGATATTTGGCGAGATGGAGGGTAAAAGCTGGTCCGCCCCCAGAACGAACGGCGCGTCCTCACACCACAGCGTGGCCTGTTCTGGGGCATGCCCATAGCCCGTGCGCACCCGCCACTTGCGATGCCCCAGCGCGATCACGTCGCCATCGCGGATGCACCGGAAGCCAACCGGCATGGGCGCAACGACATCTGCAAAGTTGAACGGGCGTTCCTGTGCACGCTTGGCATAGACATCTGCCGCCATACCCGCGCTGCGCCAAAAGGCCATTGTTTCGGCCGTAGGGCGCGGCTGTTCATCCAGTTGCAACATCCGCGCAAAAAGCCACGCCGTGCGCGTGGTGATCAGGTCTGCCCCGTGTTCGGTCTGAAACCAGCCTGCCAACCCCACATGGTCCGGGTGATGATGCGTGACCAGTACCCGTCGCACGGGCGCGCCCCCCAGTGGACCATCGAGAAGCGATTGCATCTCGGCTTTGCCGCGCTTTGTGCCAAGCCCGGTGTCGATCAGCGTCCAGCCATCGTCACCGGCAAGGGCGTAAATATTCACATGGTCCAGTGCCATGGGCAGCGGCACCCGCATCCACAAAATGCCATCGGCCACCTCAATGGCCGTTCCCGGCGCCGGGGCTTCGGGAAACGGGGTGCGGATACGCGGGTCTGCCTTGGTAGGTTTCATAGCTTGCTCAAACCTGCTGCGTTGCGGCAAGTCAACCCCGCCCTGAAAAGCTGTAACGCACTTTGCCCTCAGGCAGATTGCAGACCAAAATCAAGATCGTACAGATCGGCGCCCCCGATTTGAGCTTGCGCCAAGAGCCCGGAAATTTCGGGCAATAGCCGCCAGATATACACCCGCATCAGCGCCGATCGCGCCGTCTTTGGTGCAGCCAAAGCCGACCTGAGATGGAACAGCCCCCCCAGCACACGCGCAAAGCCGCGAAGAAAGGGAACTGCACCGGCAAAGCGATCATTCAGATCTTCCTGTGACAGCATCCATTCCGTCGCCTCGCGCAGAGTTTGCGCCGCATTCCAAAGCGCCTCGGCTTCATGGGGAAACACATCGCGCGCGGCGCGGGTGGTATCTTCGATTTCTTTGATCAGACCAAAGGCTGCCTCGCCGCCATCTGACAGCTTGCGCGAGACAAGATCCATCGCTTGAATCCCGTTGGTCCCTTCGTAAATTGCGGTGACGCGCACGTCGCGGCTGAATTGCGCGGCGCCGGTTTCTTCAATCACACCCATGCCGCCAAACACCTGCACGCCGTCATTGGCCGCCGCGATCCCCACATCCGTCCCGAATGCCTTGGCAATCGGCGTCAGGAAGGCCGCGCGCGCTTCCCAATGGGATGCCTCGGTCGCTGTCTGCATGTCGATAGCCACCGCGCACGCCAAAGAAATCGACCGTGCCGCGAATAAATCGGCCTGCATTGCTGTCAGCATCCGACGCACATCGGCGTGGCCAAGGATCGACGTCTCACCAGTTGGGGTGCGTCCTTGCTTGCGCTCTGCCGCGTATGCCAGCGCATGCTGCATCGCGGCCTCGGCGATGCCGACACCCTGAACACCTACACCAAGGCGCGCATTGTTCATCATGGTGAACATTGCAGCCATTCCGCCCTGCGGCGGCCCAATCAGCCAGCCAGTCGCACCATCATACTGCATCACGCAGGTGGGGGAGCCGTGTAGTCCCAGCTTGTGTTCCAACGACACAACCGACACGCCATTGAGCACGCCGGGCTTTCCGTCTGTATCCGGCAGGCGCTTTGGTACCAAAAACAAGCTCAGCCCTTTTGTGCCGGCCGGGGCCTCTGGCAAGCGCGCCAGAACAAGATGACAGACATTTTCAGCAACATCGTGATCGCCCCAAGTGATATAGATCTTCTGCCCGGTGATCGCAAAAGTCCCATCGCCATTGTCTTGCGCCTTGCTTTGGACAGCTCCCACATCGGACCCGGCTTGCGGCTCTGTCAGGTTCATCGTTCCGGTCCATTCACCGGAAATCAGTTTGGGCAGATACAATGCCTTGATGTCATCGCTGGCGTGATGCGAAAGCGCCTCGATCTGGCCCTGTGACAGAAGCGGACAAAGTTGCAAAGACAGGCACGCACCGGACATCATGTCATTCAGCGCCGTGTTCAGTGTCAAAGGCAGCCCCATGCCGCCATAAGTTTCAGCCGCCGACAGGCCGATCCAGCCCCCTTCAGCAATCGCGCGATAGCCCTCGGAAAATCCGGGCGAAGTTCGCACGACGCCGTTTTCAATTCGGGCCGGATGAAGATCACCCGCTCGGTTGAGCGGCGCAATAACCTCGTCGCACAGCCGCCCGATTTCGGTGAGGATGGCATCTGTCACATCGGCCGCTGCACCTTCGAACTGCTGCGTGGCGGTGACTTGAGCGAAATCCACCACATGCGCGAGCAGGAACTTGAACTCTGAAACGGGGGCAGTGTAGGGCATAGGGACTCCTCGGGCAGCGTGTCCCGGAACCCTATAACAGCCCCGCCGCCTGACAACCGAAACGCCGCGTCACAGGACACCCGCAATGCGCATACAGACCGACCGGCTCGTTCCTGACCCTTCCGGCCTGGCACGTGCAGCGCAGATCCTTGAAACGGGGGGGCGCGTCGCCTTCCCGACTGAGACGGTATATGGTCTGGGTGCAAACGCCCGGAGCGATGCCGCCGTCGCGAGTATTTACGCCGCCAAGGATCGCCCGGCCTTCAATCCGCTGATCGTCCATGTGGCTGATGCTGCTGCCGTAAGCGCCATTGCGCACCTTGGCCCGCAGGCCATGACGCTTGCAGCCGCATTTTGGCCCGGCCCTTTGACGTTGGTACTTCCGCTGAAACCGGGTGCCGGTATTTCGCCGCTGGTCACCGCTGGTCTGAACAGTATTGCCCTGAGGGTGCCCGCGTCCAAGGTCGCCCAAGACCTGCTGCGCGCATGTGGCGTGCCGCTTGCCGCGCCCTCTGCCAACCCGTCAGGCAGGATCAGCCCCACCACTGCGGCCCATGTTCTGGCAGGGCTCGACGGACGGATCGAAGCAGTTCTGGATGGTGGGCCCTGCGCCGTGGGCGTGGAATCCACGATCCTTGATCTGACGGGCACCCCCCGGCTCTTGCGTCCCGGCGGCTTGGCAGCAGAAGCGATGGAAGACGTTTTGGGAGCGCCAATCATCATCGAAACAACCGCCAACGACACGCGGCCCATGGCGCCAGGTCAACTCACGTCACACTACGCGCCGCGCGCCCCGGTCAGGCTGAATGCAAAAGCGCCGTTGGCCAATGAAGTCTTGCTTGGATTTGGCCATGCGCCGGACGCCACGATAAACCTGTCCCCACGCGGCGATTTGACCGAGGCGACCGCGCGCCTGTTTTCCGCGTTGCACGACCTTGATGCGTCGGGCGCTGCGGCCATTGCCGTCTCGCCCATTCCAAACACCGGCCTTGGCGCTGCGATCAATGACCGCCTCAGACGCGCCGCCGCCCCGCGCGAAGGCTAAGCCCGGCCAGCTGCACCGGACAAGGTGACAGGGTCGATACCCATGGCCGCCAAAACCGCCGCCCATTTGTCATCACTGTCCACGTTGAAAATCAACTGCGCACTGGCATCGGCCACAAGCCACGCGTTCTGCGCCAATTCTGCTTCCAACTGACCCGGACCCCAACCTGAGTACCCCAGAGCCAAAAGACATGCGTTGGGCCCTTGCCCGCGCGCGATGTCTTCAAGCACATCCAGTGTCGCCGTCATGGCGAAACCACCCTCAACGCGAAGCGTTGTTTCGGGCGCGCCATACTCGTCGGAATGCAGAACAAACCCTCGAGCATGTTCCACCGGGCCGCCGAGAAAAACCTCTGGCACCGGGACGTCGCTGAGTGCTTCGATCGACAGCTGAGAAAGTAGCTTGCGAAAGCCAACCTCAACGGCGGGTTTGTTGACGATCAAGCCCATGCCACCTTCATCGGAATGTGAACACATAAAGATCACGCTTTTCTCAAAACGCGGATCGCCCATGCCGGGCATTGCCAAAAGAATTTTGCCTGTCAGATCCATGATAACCTATAAATATTTCTAGAACTTCACCCTGTTCCTGCGCTCCGCGCAAGGGCAAGTCGAAAACAATGACGCCGCATCGCCTGAATGTGACTTGGTGTTGAAGCGCTTTTCTGCAAACACCGTGCCATGAAAAAGCGAATTGCCTCCTCTGCCGTCCTTGGTTTCCTTCTGTGTTCAGCCGTGACTGCGCCTGCTCAATCTGTGCAGGATGTGGTCGAGCTTGATCTGGTTCCTGGCTGGCGTACTGAAACTGGCAGTCACATGGCTGGGCTTCGCATCACCCTCGCCCCCGGTTGGAAAACCTATTGGCGCGTGCCCGGCGAGTCTGGCATTCCGCCGACGCTCACTTTCGCGCAGTCGACGAATGTACACTCCGTGCGTATAGGATGGCCGCGACCGGGAGTTTTCGAAAGCTATGGGCTGGAAACAATCGGATACGCGGACGAAGTTGTCTTACCGTTAGAAATCAAGCCAACCGATGCCTCGACGAAAATGAACGTATCAGTGCGTGCTTCTATCGGGGTGTGCAGAGATATCTGCTTGCCGGTTGAGATCCTGTTTTCGTCTGACATCGCACCGGGGGCTGGGGCGCATGAGCCACTCATTTCCGAAGCCATTGCGCGCATTCCCAAAACGGTGCAGAGCCAGACCGCGCGCTGCGCTGTGGAGCCTATCCGCGACGGATTGCAAATCACCGCATATCTGCCTGTGCCTGCCCAAGGCGGCACCGAGCGTGTCTTTCTCGAACCTTCGCGCAGCGATGTCTGGACCTCGCCCAGCAAGGTGAGCCGTAAGGGCGATACGATTACCGCCGTCGCCGACCTTGTACCGCCCGAGGCAAAGCCATTTGCCCTGAATCGTTCACAGATGCGCTTCACTGTTCTTGGGGACAAAGGCGCGGTTGAAATGTTTGGTTGTCAGGCTGACTGACCCCGTCGCCGCATCAAAGGCAGCATCGACACGACCAAAAGTGCTGCGAGAGTCATCAGAATCACCCCGATCGCGAAGATGACAAAGGCACCGCCCATGCCAACCTCGGGACGTCCCACCGACACAAGCATACGACCAAGGGTTGCCTGTGCCCCAAGCGTCGCGCCGCCCCACAGCGCCAAAAGCACCGAGAGAGATAGGCTGGCAACAGTAGCGCCGCGCGCCCGTCCGAACAAAGCCCGCCGTGCAGCCCTGAGGCAGCGCGACACATCCTGACCACTTGCCAGTAGCGCTGGCACCATGATCAGAACCAAGACCATCCCAAAGCCAAGCCCGTAGACCAGCGTTATGACCGTGGGCTTCAGAAATTGCGCGTCGCGCGACGTTTCATAAAGAAGCGGGGCAAGTCCCAGAACCGTAGTAAGGGTCGTCAAAAGCACCGGGCGCAGCCGATCACACACCGCATCAACGATTGCAGGCCGCAATCCGCGCGTGCGGGCATAGCTGTCGATGGTGGTGATCAACACAATGCTGTCATTGATGATGATCCCCGTCATGCCAATCAGCCCAACAACACTGAACATCGACAGCGGAACATCCCAGATATAGTGCCCCCAGATCGTGCCGATCAGGCCAAACGGAATAACGGCCATAATCACCAAAGGACGGGTCCAACTGGCAAAGACCCAGGCAAGGGTCATGAATATTCCCAGCAGACACAGCGTGAACCCAATACTCGCGTCGGACAAGAAATCACTCTCTTGTTCGGCCAAACCAGCCAACCGCCAGCCAACACCGGATTCTTCCTCGATCCGGGGCAAAATCTCTGTTTCCAGCGTTTCCATGATTTGCGCAGCGCGCGTGGGATCATCTTCGGACAGATCACCGTTGACTGATACAGTGCGCAATCCGTTTTCGCGCCGGATGCTGGCAAAACCCGGCTCAGCCCGCCAAGTTACGAGATCTGCAAGCGGCAGATATTGGCCTGACGGTGCCCGCAGTCGCACACGTTCAAGAAAGTCCGCCGTGGCCTCGCCCTCAGGAACCTCTACGCGGATTGTTCCGGTGCGTGGCCCGTCTGGAAAGCTCAATGCCTCGATGCCGGTCAGCCGATCCCGCAGCACTCTGCCCAGCGTATCAATGGAAAAGCCAAGAACCTGCGCACGCGGGGTCAGGTCCAGGGTGATCTCGCGCTTGTCCCATGGCATCGTGTCCTGCAACGCCGAAACTTCGGGATAGGTTGAAAGCTCCCGTTTCAAAGTTTCAGCCGCCGCCTTGAGCTGCCCCGTATCGGTTCCGAAAAGTTGAACATCCAACGCATCGCCGCCCGGGCCCGCCCGCCAGCTTCGGAAGCTCAACTCTTCGGTGCGCGGCAAGCGCTCAACCTCGTCCTGAAACAATCGCAGCACTTCGAATGAAGAGTATGGGCGCAGGTCGGCACCAATCAATTCAATGGAAATCGATCCCTGCAAATCCGGGTCTTTCTCGTCAGCCGAAGCCAGACCACGCCCTGTCGTTCCACCCACCTTGGCCAGAACATAGTCCAGTGGATTACGGCCATGTTGCGCTTGCAGATCTGCTGCGACCACGTCTGCTGCCCGCTGCAATTCGCGCATTTGCGCCATCGTATCCGCGCGCGTTGCATCAGACGTCATCACGAAATTACCGGTGATGGAGCCGCGCTCCGGCGCATTGAAAAAGCGCCATGGCACCTCTCCCGACATCAGCAACAGTGCCTGACTGGTCAAAAGGGCGACAAGACCCGCCAAGATCGGATACCGGGCCGCAATCACCAAGCGCATCAATGGGCGAAAGACCCGTTCCCGCACCCAACCAAAGCCGCGATTTACCTGCCGGGACGGCCAATCATACCACGCATCGTGCCGCGATGCCGCGAGCGCGTGGCGCATGTGAGCCGGCAAGATCAGAAAACATTCGACAAGGGACGCCGCCAGTACGGCGACGACGGTGACGGGGATATCAAAGACCATGGCCCCAAAGCGCCCGCCAATCGCCGTCAGCCCCCAAAACGCAATGATCGTCGTCAGGGCGGCAGAAAAGACCGGCAGGGCCATGCGGCGGGCCGCAGTTTCAGCCGCGCGGGTCGGAGACTCGCCCAGCGTACGAGACCGGAAGTCCGCATGCTCTGCCACGACAATTGCGTCATCGACCACGATCCCCAAGGTCAGGATCAGCCCAAACAGCGAAATCATGTTCAGCGACAATCCGGCGGCATACATAACGGCGATGGCGGCACACATGGCCACCGGAATCCCTGCCGCGACCCACAACGCCGCACGTGCATTCAGGAACAGGAAAAGTAGCCCGACCACCAACGCCAGACCGGTCAGGCCATTATCCAGCAGGATATTCAACCGGTCCGAAATTGCATCCGCGCGGGTGCGCACAAGATCAACAGTAACGCCGTCCGGCAAAGTCTGCGTGAAGTCTGCGGCAAGCTCTTCGACCTGCCTTTGCAGCGCAATGGCATCGCCCCGCGCAGACCTGTCGACCCGTAGGGAAATCGCAGGTTGTTTACCAACAAAATAGGCGCTGACCCGATCGGTTCCGCCTATTTCCACTTGAGCAACGTCACCAACGGTAAGGCTTGATCCATCGGCCGCGCTGCGCAGAACAATCGCGGCGATGTCGCCAGCTTCGCGCCGAGCTGTGCCGCTGCGCAACCTCGCATCAGCGCCTGCGACACTTCCCGACGGGGCGGTTCCCGCCTGGGCAGTGACCGCTGATGCGATTTGCGACAAGGTCATGTCATATCGGATCAGATTTGCGGTCGGCACTGTGATGCGGATTTCAGGGTCGGCAATGCCGCTGATCGTTGTCCGGGTCACCCCGATTTCGAACAAGCGCAACACAAACGCGTCTGTGAAACGGGCCAACTGGTCCACCCCGACCGGGCCGGTGAGCACCACATCCGTTACCCGATCACGCCATTCCCGCCGGGTCACTTCGGGGCGGTCTGCATCCTCTGGCAGGTCAGAAACACTGTCCACAGCTGTTTGCACCGCATCAAGTGCGCGTGCCATATCCCAGCCGGGTTCAAATTCCAAAGAAATGGTCGCGGTGCCGTCACGGGCCACAGAATCGGTTTCTTCAACCCCATCAACTGCCTGCAACGCGGGCAGTAGCGGTGCCACGACCGCGCGGTCCACATCTTCGGGGCCGGCCCCATCCCAACGCACGGTCACCCTGACATCGTCAAGAACGATGTCCGGAAAGAACTGCGCCCGCATCTGAACAGCTGCGGCAAGACCGAGCACAACCATCACCGCCAACAGCAGGTTGGCGGCCGTACCATGACGTACGAAGTACCCTATAAGACCGCCGCGCCCCACTCTATCCGCCCCGGCGCTGTTCGATCTGGTCAATAATGCCAGCAGGAACAGCGGTATTGGCCAGTATGGAAAGCATGCGGTCCCGCTCCTGTTCAGGCAGATTAGCGTCGGCACGGACCAAAGCCATCAGCGCGGCCCGCCGTTCGGGATTGAGATCTATCATCTGCCCGCGCACGGCATCTGCACCGGTCCGGGCATTCGACTGTGGCGCGCGATCAATGATCCGAACCTTAAGCCCTGCCCCCAGCGACGGATTGCGGTCTGCCACGATCTGCGCCTCTTCCAGTGCCGGCGCGCGAACCAGAACGCTGTTGCCTTGCCTGCGCACGATCTGGACTCGCGCTTCTTCAAGCCGGTCCTCTGGTCCGATGACCAGCACCTCACCCTGCGCTCCGACTGCGCTGCTTGGCAGTCGTGCAACGCCGGGCAAAGGGGGTTCAGCAAGGCGAACCGTCACGATGTCGCCGGGCCTGAACCCTGTCACGTCGCGTAGTCTTGCGAACAATGCGCGGCCACTTTCGCCTTCGCCAACCACCGGGCTTTCGCGCAGCCGATCTGTCGTTGAAACAAGCTCGGATCCGCCAAGATCCAGACTGACACTCGCCACTGCGTCTTGCGGCACGCTTCCGCGTTCGGTCAGCCGTGCAAACTGCGCGGTCGACAGGCGAAATGCGACTTCCAACGCAGCAGGGTCCACCAGCCGGGCCAGAAGATCATTTCGCGCCACCAGCCCGCCACGCACCACGGCGACATCGGACAAAACCCCGTCAAAGGGCGCGATGACCGACGTGTCCTGCAGCAGCCGCGCGGCTTCACCCAAAGCGATCCTTGCTCTTTCCCGCGCCGTCCCCGCCTGATCCAAGCGTGCCTCTGCCTGCGCAAGCGCCTGTCGTCTTGACACCACTGCCTGACGGGCCTGCGCCGCAGCCAGAGCCGCAGTTTCGACCGCTGCCGCACTTCCGACGCCGCGCGCGCCCAGATCATTCTGCCGGGCCAAAGCCTGCGCCCTGAGGTCAGCTTGTTCTTGTGTGACTGTCAGATCGTCCTTTGCAAGCTCCAGTCCGAGCGCAGCATCGCGCAGATCTGCCTCTGCCTCGGTCAGGTCCGCTTGTGCTGTCGCAAGCGCGGCTTCGGCTTCGGCAGGGTCAATGCGTGCTACCATCTCACCGCCTGCGACGCGCACACCATCCCGAAAGGGGTCCATCACATTCACGATCTGACCAGCACTGGCCGCGCGCAGTTCCAACGTGCGTGTGCTGCGCAAGGTTCCAAACGCTTCGATCACGGGGATTTCGGACCCCGAACTGACTGTGACCGCATTGACGGCCGTAACGACTTCGCGTCGGTTCCGTTCGGGTGTGTCATCTTCGGACATCGCACTGATTGCTGACCAGATCGAGACCCCCGCCCAGCCAAGGGCTCCAAGCGTCAACGCCCCCAGCATAATCCCGATCAGTGCGCTACGCACAAAGCCCATGACGATCCTCTCGTCTGCGAATCTTCCAATCGTTCAGGGCTCACACACTGGCCCCGTATTTTGCCCTTAGTGGCCGCAGCCATCACTTGCGTCGCTGATGTTCATCAAGTCGCGGCAGAATTTCGACGAAGTTGCATGGCCGGTGTCTATAGTCGAGTTGCAGTGACAAAATTTCGTCCCACGCATCTTTACAGGCGCCCGGACTGCCGGGCAGAGCAAACAAATAGGTCCCGTTTGCGACACCGCCAGTGGCGCGGCTCTGAACAGCAGAGGTCCCGATCTTGGCAAAGGACACCATCGTGAACACCGTGCCGAACGCGTCGATTTCCTTTTCATAGACATCCCGGTGCGCCTCAACAGTGACATCGCGCCCGGTCAGGCCGGTCCCGCCGGTCGAAATCACCACATCAATGGCAGGATCATCACACCATGTTCGTAGCTGCGCAGCAATTTCGGCACGCTCGTCACGTAAAATGAGGCGAGCCGCAACCGTATGGCCCGCTTTCGCAATCCGGTCTACCAGCACTGTCCCCGACTTGTCATCGTCCTGCGTTCGGCTGTCTGACACGGTCAGCACCGCGATGCGGATGGGCATGAAGGGTTTGGTCTCGTCGATACGGCTCATAAGAGGGAGTCCTTGCTTTGAGGCCCGAGTTTCGCGCGCAAGCTTAGAAGATCGGCCCAGGCTTCGCGTTTGGCCGCCGGATTTCGCAACAGATATGCGGGATGCAGCATCGGAAGGCATGGGCGATCCCCAAGCTCAAGCCACTGACCACGCAACCGGGTAATCCCTTTGCGCCCAAGCAATCCTTCGCACGCCGTGTTCCCCATCAACACGATGATCTCTGGCGCAGCCAGCGTGATATGCCTGCGCGTGAACGGGGCCATCATGGCACTTTCCTGCGGGGTCGGTGCCCGGTTCTGCGGCGGGCGCCAAGGGATCAGGTTGCTGATATAAACGGCACTGTCTTTGTCTGAAGCGCTTCGCGACAGGCCTATTGCAGACAGCATTAAGTCAAGCAGATGCCCGGCTTGCCCGACGAAGGGTTTGCCTTGCATGTCTTCTTCGCGGCCCGGTGCCTCGCCGATGATCATCACCTTTGCACCCGGAACACCATCGGCAAACACCAGATTGCGCGCACCCAATTTCAACTCGCAATGGTCATAGCTTCCCATGGCGGCCCGCAGGCCCTCAAGATCACCCGCCCCTTGCGCCAGTGCATCTGCTATCGCCACTGGATCAGGCTCTTTCGAGGTTGCAACGGGCGCCGACGGCGCAGCAGCGGCAGCGGCGGCAACACGCGGCGCAACAGCGGGTTCCGCATAGCGATTTACTGGCAGGTCCCCGATTGGCAGATCCGCCCCCAGTTCGGACTGCCAGTCCAAAAGCGCTTTGAGCGCATGTGCATCGCTGATCCCGGTCATACGCCGTAATCTAAGCTGCGCGCAGACCAATAACAATCGCTCGCAAAGCCAGCTTGATCTTGCGCGCCTCTTGCCCGGTCCCGGCCACAGCCCTATACAACCGGTAAACATAGCATTGGGGGCGGCATGACATATCGGGCACGGCATCTGCTGGGCATTGAACCGCTTCATCCAGTCGAGATCGCAACCCTGCTGGACCTCGCGGACACCTATGTCGATCTTAACCGGCAAGCCGTAAAACAGTCTGACGCGCTGAAGGGTCTGACCCAGATCAACATGTTCTTTGAGGCCTCGACACGCACACAGGCCAGTTTCGAGTTGGCGGGCAAGCGGCTTGGGGCAGATGTGATGAATATGGCGATGCAGGCCAGTTCCATCAAAAAGGGCGAAACACTGATCGACACGGCCTTGACGCTGAACGCAATGCACCCTGATTTGCTGGTCGTGCGCCACCCGCATTCGGGCGCCGTTGACCTGCTTGCGCAAAAGGTGAACTGCGCTGTTCTGAACGCAGGCGACGGGCGCCACGAACACCCCACGCAAGCCTTGCTTGACGCGCTGACGATCCGGCGCGCCAAAGGGCGCCTGCACCGGCTGAACATCGCGATTTGCGGCGATATCGCCCATAGCCGGGTCGCACGGTCGAACATCCTGTTGCTGGGCAAAATGGAAAACCGCGTGCGGCTGATTGGCCCGCCGACCCTGATGCCCAGTGAAGTGCGCGACCTCGGTGTCGAGGTTTATGATGACATGCGCGAAGGGCTGACCGGCTGTGACGTTGTGATGATGCTGCGGCTTCAGAAAGAACGCATGGATGGCGGGTTCATTCCCTCGGAACGCGAATACTATCACCGGTATGGGCTTGATCCCGAAAAGCTGGCCTTCGCCAAAGACGACGCGATTGTAATGCACCCTGGCCCGATGAATCGCGGGGTCGAAATCGACGGCATTCTTGCGGACGACATCAACAGATCGGTCATTCAGGAACAGGTCGAAATGGGTGTGGCCGTGCGCATGGCGGCGATGGATCTGTTGGCCCGCAACCTCGCTGCCGCACGGCAGGAGGGCGCCGCGTGACCGTCTCACGCATCGTCGAACGGGGCGAAGGGGGTCGACTGCGGCTTTATGCGCTGAGCCCCGACGCGCCCGAGGCGGCGGCGCTGCGCGCAGCCTTTCTGGCCGAAGACCCGCACATCGGCACAATGGTCGGATCGGCTTTGGGCACCCGCGACCTGGATGCCCATTGGCTGACGCTGGTGCCCGTCGCGGATTTGAAAGACATCGGGTTTGCCACCTATCTGCGGTCGGGCCACGACGTGCCGGATGACCAGATCGCCGCAGCACGCATCGCGCTGGAAGGCGCGACAGGGCATGTTTTGATCGTGCAGTCCCCCGCGTTCAACGGAGCCGAAGCAACACTGGCCCCAACCGAATGGCTGCTGCCGCTGGCCGAATTTGACACAATCCGCGATCCTGGCCCCCGCCGTGACACGCCGTGCGCTGCAAGCCCTGCCCCTGTGACCGCACAAGGCACCACGACGCCAACACGGCAGCGCCGCACCCTTGGCCCCAAAGTGCTTTTGTCGGCTTTGGTCGTCGCCGGGCTGCTCATAGCCGCGCTTGCGATGATCGGGGGGCGCTGATGGCCGATGGCTGGCAGGGCATTCTGAACCCGGGTGAAAAGGTTCTTTGGCAGGGGCAACCCGATACCGCGCCCGACTGGACCGGCTGGAAACTGTCCGACGGGCTGTTTGGCGGTGCATTCGCTGGTTTTGCAATCTTCTGGATGGTCATGGCTCTGGGGCAACTGCCGGGTGGAAGTTTCTTCGGGCTTGTGTTCCCGCTATTTGGGCTGCCTTTTTTGGCATTGGGGCTGCAACGCGCTGGCGGTGAACGGCTTTGGCACGCCTATACGCGGCGCTGCACATGGTACACGCTCACCGATGAGCGGGCCTTTATCGCCACAGCGATTTTGCGCAAGCGTAGCTTTGATGCTTATCCGATCACCCACCAAACGCGGATCGACCTAGAGGGCCGCAACCTTTGGTTTGCGACCGACATCGTCAAGACACCAGACGGCACCGAGCAGCGCCGCGTTGGATTTACCCACCTGACCGACCCGAGACCCATCCATGACCTGATGCGGCAGGTCCAGCGCGAGGCAACATGACCACCCTTTTCGCCAATGCCAAACTTGTTGATCCGGTCACCGACAGCACCACCGAAGGGTGGTTGCTGGCGCAAGAGGGCCGCATTGCTGCCACCGGTACGGGCGCGCCGCCAAAGGCACCAGCCGGTTCTACGGTGATCGATTGCACCGGTGCCTGCCTTGCGCCCGGTATTGTCGATCTGGGCGTAAAAGTGGGCGAACCGGGCGAACGCCACAAGGAAAGTTTCAAGACCGCCGGAAAGGCCGCCGCCGCGGGCGGCGTCACAACCATGGTGATCCGGCCTGATACGCTGACCCCGATCGACAGCCCCGAAACGCTGGAGTTCGTCATGCGGCGGGGGACGGAAACGACCCCGGTGCACATTGCTGCCATGGCAACCCTGACGCGCAGTCGGGCCGGGCGCGAGATGTCAGAAATCGGGTTTCTCAAGGATGCCGGCGCTGTGGCCTTCACCGATGGTGACCACGTTTTGACCGACCCGCGTGTTTTGGCCCGATGCTTCACCTATGCGCGCAGCCTTGGCGCGTTGGTGATCGGCCATGTGCAAGATCCCGGCCTCAGTGGCGGGGGCTGCATCACAAGCGGCAAATTCGCCACTTTGCGCGGACTTCCCGGTGTTCCGCCGATGGCAGAACGGTTGGGGCTGGAGCGGGATCTGGCTTTGGTGGAAATGACCGGCGCGCGCTATCATGCCGATCAGATCACCACCTCTGTCGCCCTGCCCGCCCTGCGCCGCGCCAAAGACGCCGGGCTGGACGTCACCGCTGGCATTTCAATCCACCACCTGACACTGAACACACTCGACATCGGCGACTACCGGACCTTCTTCAAGGTCAAGCCGCCTCTGCGTCACGAGGAAGATCGCCTTGAGATGGTGTCCGCCCTACGCGAGGGTCTGATCGACATCCTGTGTTCCATGCACACCCCGCAGGACGAAGAAAGCAAGCGCCTGCCCTTTGAAGAAGCAGCGGCTGGCGCGGTCGGTTTGGAAACCCTGCTCCCTGCTGCGCTGCGATTGTTTCACTCGGGCGATTTGACCCTGCCCGCCCTATTCCGCGCCATGGCGATGAACCCCGCCAAGCGTCTGGGGCTGGACGCCGGCACCTTGACCCTCGGCGCGCCCGCCGATCTGGTTCTCTTCGATCCCCATGCACCCTTTGTGCTGGATCGTTTCAAGCTGCACTCCAAGTCCAAGAACACCCCGTTCGACGGTGCCCGCATGCAAGGCCGAGTGCGCGGCACATGGGTCGCCGGTTTGAGGGTCTTCGAATGATCCCATCACTGACCACCCCCGCAATGCTGCTCGCCCTAACCGCTGTTGCCGCGTATCTGCTGGGCGCTGTGCCGTTTGGGTTGGTCATGGCGCGGCTGTTCGGACTGGGCGATTTGCGCAAGATCGGATCTGGCAATATCGGCGCGACCAACGTGCTGCGCACCGGCAACAAGCTTGCCGCGTTTCTGACGCTGGTTCTGGACGCCGGCAAAGGGGCCATCGCTGTGCTTACCGCAAAAGCAGCTTTCGGCCCAGACGCCGCGCAAATCGCCGGGGTTGCCGCATTTCTTGGCCATTGCTTTCCCGTGTATCTGGGGTTTCGCGGTGGCAAGGGTGTCGCGACATTTCTCGGGACACTTCTGGCGTTATCTTTGCCAGTTGGGCTTGCGGCCTGCGGATGCTGGCTCGTTTCAGCCGCTTTGACGCGCTATTCGTCCCTATCCGCCCTTGTCGCGGCAGCGCTTTCACCTGTTATCGCAATCTTTCTTGGGCACGAAGATATGTCCCTTGCGCTTGGGGTTTTGGCATTGCTGATATTCTATCGCCATGCCGAAAATATCGAGCGATTGCGCAGAGGACGAGAAACGAAAATCGGGCGGAAGTAACCTCCCGCCCGCTGTTTTTCGCTCGTTGGTTCAGCTTGGTTTCAGGCTGCAGCAGTGCCCTGCCGCGCTCCGAAATGGCCGATCACCCGCGCGGCGAGGTCCGCCCCGCTGCGACCCGCATCAGGCGCGGCTTTGCCAAGCGCGAGCGCCGACAGGAACCCAGCGGCAAACGCATCCCCTGCACCGGTGGTATCTACAACTTTGGCCACGGGTTGCGCCGCGACTTCACTGACCACGCCACCATCAGCGATCAAGGCGCCATTTTCAGACCGGGTCAGCGCAACTGTCGCAACATGCTCAAGCGCCCAATGCAACGCCGACATCGGATCTTCGGCAGCGGACAAAGCCGCCAGTTCCAACTCGTTGCCGATCAGGATGTCGCAATCCCCTGCAATCAACGCCAGCATTGCGGCGCGCTGGCGATCGACGCAGGCCGCATCCGAAGGGGTCAGCGCGATCCTTGCCCCGACGCCGCGTGCAAGTTCCACCGCCCGCGCAACATTCGCTGCGCCGTGAGGGGTGTCGAAATGGTACCCTTCGACAAGCAAGATTGCGGTCTCGGCAGGAAGGGATTGTGGCATATCTTCGGGTGCAAGACATTCGCAGGCGCCCAAATAGGTTGACATGGTCCGTTCCCCATCGGGGGTGACCATCACGACGCAATGACCCGTCGCGGTGCCATCTGTCTGATCCGGCACCGGCACATCGATGCCAAGGGTTGCCATATCAGCCCGGAAAACCCTGCCCAGATCATCAGCTGCAACTTTGCCCAGAAAGGTCCCCTTCAGGCCAAGATCGCCGACATGCGCGATGGTGTTGGCGACCGATCCACCAGATTGCTGCACACCCGGGCCGATATCGGCATAGAGCGCCGAGGCCGTCGCGGCATCAACAAGATGCATCTCGCCGACCGTCAGGCCGTGTTTTGCCGGTGCGCCCAACTCGACCGATGCGAGGACGTCGACCAACGGGTTGCCGATCCCGGCGATTTGCGGAGTTTTTTTGCTCATGGTGCAATGCCGGGGCAGCGCCGTGGCTGCCCCGCCCTTCCTCAATAACGGTAATGTTCAGGCTTGAACGGGCCTTCGGGCGTGACGCCGATATAGGCCGCTTGCTCTGGCGACAGGGTGCTGAGCTTGACGCCGATCCGATCCAGATGAAGCCGCGCAACCTTTTCGTCCAGATGCTTGGGCAGTACATACACCTCGTTGCCGTACTGATCGCCGCGCAACCAAAGCTCGATCTGCGCAAGAACCTGATTGGTGAACGACGCCGACATCACAAAAGAGGGGTGACCCGTGGCATTGCCAAGGTTCAGCAGTCGCCCTTCGGACAAAAGGATGATCCGATTGCCGCTTGGCATTTCGATCATGTCCACCTGGTCTTTAATGTTGGTCCATTTGTGGTTCTTGAGGCTGGCAACCTGAATTTCGTTGTCGAAATGGCCGATATTGCCCACGATCGCCATATCCTTCATCTCGCGCATATGCTCGATGCGAATGACGTCCTTGTTGCCAGTTGTTGTGATGAAGATGTCGGCCGACGATACAACGTCTTCAAGAAGCGTCACTTCAAAGCCGTCCATCGCCGCTTGCAAAGCACAAATCGGATCGACCTCGGTCACTTTCACACGCGCACCAGCCCCGCGAAGAGATGCAGCAGAGCCTTTGCCAACATCTCCGTACCCCATGACAACGGCAACTTTGCCCGCCATCATTGTGTCGGTGGCGCGGCGGATGCCATCAACCAGCGATTCCTTACAGCCGTATTTGTTGTCAAATTTCGACTTGGTCACACTGTCATTCACGTTGATTGCAGGGAAAGGAAGCTGGCCCTTTTTCTGCAGCTCATAAAGCCGGTGGACACCGGTGGTGGTTTCCTCGGACACGCCCTTGATCGCTTCGCGTGTTTTGGTGAACCAACCGGGGCTTTGTGCCATGCGCTTTTTGATCTGGGCAAACACTGCCTCTTCCTCTTCCGAGGTGGGCACTTCGATCAAGTCCGTTTCGCCGGCTTCAACCCGTGCGCCCAAAAGAACGTACAGCGTCGCATCACCGCCATCGTCCAGGATCATGTTCGCGCCTTCGGGGAACATGAACGACCGATCAAGATAGTCCCAATGTTCTGTCAGTGTCTGACCCTTGATCGCAAAAACGGGTGTGCCGCCTGCTGCAATGGCCGCCGCAGCGTGATCCTGGGTCGAGAAGATGTTGCATGACGCCCAACGCACGTCCGCCCCAAGCGCGACAAGCGTTTCGATCAGAACAGCGGTCTGAATGGTCATGTGCAATGATCCGACGATGCGGGCACCAGCCAGCGGCTTTTCCGCGCCAAACTCTTCGCGCAAAGCCATCAAGCCCGGCATTTCGGTTTCCGCGATATCAAGTTCTTTGCGCCCGTAATCCGCAAGCGCGATGTCTTTGACGATGAAGTCGCCTGTGCTGCCGTCTTGGCTGGTCATGTGCGTATCCCTAAATTCTTTATCACGTTGCGGCAGCGGACGCGCCGAAACGGCTTGCGATTTCTGCTGCGAGGTCAGTGCGTTCCCACGAAAAACCGCCATCGGCATCGGGTTCGCGCCCAAAATGGCCATAGGCAGCTGTACGGGCATAAATCGGTTTGAGCAGATCCAGATGCGTACGAATGCCGCGTGGAGTCATTTTGACCAACTCACGCAAGGTCGCCGCGATCTGGTCTTCATCCGCTTGACCCGTGCCAAGCGTATCGACGTACAGCGCAACCGGCTCAGGAACGCCGATGGCATAGGCAAGCTGGATCTGGCATTTCTCTGCCACACCAGACGCCACGACGTTCTTGGCAAGATAGCGCGAGATATACGCAGCAGACCGGTCCACCTTGGTCGGATCCTTGCCCGAAAAGGCCCCGCCGCCATGGGGGGCCGCCCCACCATAGGTGTCGACGATGATCTTGCGGCCCGTCAGGCCCGCATCGCCATCCGGCCCGCCGATCACAAAGCGCCCTGTCGGGTTTACGATCAACTTCATGTCGGAAGAGACACCCCAACCCTCGGGCATTGCCTTTGCGACATAGGGTTCCACAAGCGCGCGCACTTCAGCGGTGGTCAACTCTTCGGCATGCTGGGTCGAGACGACGACCGTATCAACGGCAACAGGCTTGCCGCCCTCGTAGCGCAGGGTGACTTGGCTTTTTGCGTCTGGCCCAAATCCTGTCTGCACGCCGGATTTTCGGTCTTCTGCCATCAACCGCAGAACACGATGCGCAACGAGGATCGGCATCGGCATCAGTTCAGGCGTTTCACTACACGCATAGCCGAACATGATGCCCTGATCGCCGGCACCTTCTTCGCCCTTATCGCCCTCATCGACGCCTTGGGCGATGTCTGCGGACTGTTCGTGCAGCAGGTTATTGACAGCACAGGTCCGCCACGAAAACCCCTTTTGATCATACCCAATATCGCGGATCGCAGCGCGAGCGATTTCTTCAACCTGCTGACGCACCGAATTGGGGCCGCGCACTTCACCAGCGATGGTAACGTGATCTGTCGTGGCAAGAGTTTCGCACGCCACACGCGAATGAGGATCTTCGGCCAGAAAAGCGTCTAGAATAGCGTCCGAAATCCGGTCGCATACCTTGTCTGGATGGCCTTCGGATACGGATTCGCTGGTGAAAAGCCAGCTCTTGGTCGTCATTTTCGGGTCTCCTAGACCTACTGTTTCGTTCCGGGCCCGATCACTCGGCTGCTTGCGCCGACGGGGTGTTCTTACCGGGTGCGTACCCGAGATTGGGTGCGAGCCAACGCTCCATCTCTGCGAGGTCCATACCCTTGCGCGCTGCGTAGTCGGAAACCTGATCCGCGCCTATGCGGCCAATTCCAAAATACGCAGCGCCGGGATGTGCAAAATACAGCCCCGACACAGCCGACGCTGGCCACATAGCGCAGCTTTCCGTCAGTTCCAGTCCTGCGTGTCGCGGGGCATCCAGCAAGTCAAAGAGCGTGCGCTTTTCCGTATGGTCCGGGCTGGCCGGATAGCCGGGTGCGGGCCGGATGCCACGATACTTTTCGCTGATGAAATCCTCGTTGCTCAGGGCTTCATCCGGCGCATACCCCCAAAGGGCGCGGCGAACACGGGCATGCAGCGCCTCAGCAAAGGCTTCGGCGAGACGATCACCCAAAGCCTGTACGAGGATTGAGTCATAATCATTCCCCTCGGCTTTGAACTTCTCTGCAATCTCGTGAACCTCGGGGCCGGCATTCACTGCAAAGCCGCCCACCCAGTCGGGCGTGCCTTGCGGTGCCACAAAATCGGACAGGCACATGGAGGCACGGTCCTTGGACTTTGCCCCCTGCTGGCGCAACATACAGAACCGCGCCGCTTCGGTTTTGCGGTCTTCGTCAGACCAGACGATGATGTCGTCCCCGTCACTATTGGCGGGCCAAAGCGCGACAACGCCGCGCGGGCTGAACCACTGCTCGGTCACGATGCGGTCCAGCATTGCAAGCGCGTTGCCGTGCAATTCACGCGCCGCTTCGCCCATCTGGGGATGATCCAGAATGCCCGGATAGGTGGCGCGCATTTCCCATGTCCAAAAGAAGGGCGACCAGTCGATGAAGGGCACGAGGTCGGCTACGGGCATGTCCTCAATCACCGTCAGACCCGGGGTCTGCGGCACGGGTGGTTGGTAATTGGCCCAGTCACCGTCAAATGCATTGGCACGCGCCTCGGCGATTGGCGCAGTCTTGCGTTCGTCTGACGCAGCCCGCCCGTCGCGCAGCTTTTGCTGATCACTCAGCACGCTTTGCAGGTACTCTGGCGCACGGCTCTTTGAGAGCAGCGTCGAGACCACTCCAACGGCTTTGGACGCGTCATCAACATGCACAACACCATGCTCATATTCCGTCGCGATACGCAGCGCCGTGTGCTTTTTCGACGTTGTTGCGCCGCCGATCAGCAACGGAATGTCAAACCCCTGTCGCGCCATCTCGGAAGCCACATCAACCATGCGGTCCAGCGACGGTGTAATCAGACCTGACAGCCCGATGATGTCGGCCTTTTCTTCGCGTGCCCGTTTCAGGATATCGTCCGTCGGAACCATAACACCGAGATCAACCACGTCATAGTTGTTGCACTGCAAGACGACGCCAACGATGTTCTTGCCGATGTCGTGCACATCGCCCTTGACCGTGGCCATGAGCACCTTGCCTTTGGCAGACGTGTCCCCGGAAAGGCGCTTTTCTTCTTCCATAAAGGGCAAGAGATGGGCCACCGCGCTTTTCATGACGCGCGCCGACTTCACAACCTGCGGCAGGAACATTTTGCCCGCCCCGAACAGGTCGCCGACGACATTCATACCGTCCATCAACGGCCCTTCGATAACGTCGAGCGGCTTGTCCGCGTTCAGGCGGCATTCTTCGGTGTCAGCGACGACAAAATCAGTGATCCCGTGTACCAGAGCGTGCGAAAGACGCGCTTCAACAGTGCCTTCACGCCATTTCGGGTCTTCTTTTTTGGTCGCCTCGCCAGTGCCCTTGTACTTGTCCGCAATTTCAAGAAGGCGGTCGGTGGAATCCGGGCGACGGTTGAACAGCACATCTTCGACGCGCTCGCGCAACTCGTCCGGGATATCGTCATAAACGGTGATCTGACCCGCGTTGACGATCGCCATGTCGAGGCCGAGCGGAATGGCGTGATACAAGAAGGCCGAGTGCATCGCTTCACGCACTGCATTGTTGCCACGAAAGCTGAACGACACGTTCGACAGGCCACCAGACACATGGCAATCGGGCATCGCTTCCTTGATCATGCGGGTCGCATCAAAGAACGCGTTGGCATAATCGTTGTGTTCCTCGATGCCCGTCGCGACAGCAAAGATGTTCGGATCGAAGATGATGTCCCAAGGGTCAAACCCGGCCTGCTCGGTCAGCAGGTCATAGGACCGTTTGCAAATGTCGAACTTGTGCTGCGCTGTTTCCGCCTGCCCGCCTTCGTCAAAGGCCATGACCACCACGGCCGCACCATAGCGGCGGATCGTGCGGGCCTGTTTCAGAAAC
This sequence comes from Meridianimarinicoccus aquatilis, assembly GCF_004358675.1. Classification (GTDB taxonomy): domain Bacteria; phylum Pseudomonadota; class Alphaproteobacteria; order Rhodobacterales; family Rhodobacteraceae; genus Meridianimarinicoccus; species Meridianimarinicoccus aquatilis. The sequence goes on from NZ_SMZO01000017.1 coordinate 48,864, forward strand.
GGTTCCTCGCCTTCCTTGAGCGAGATGGAATTGACGACGCTGCGCCCCTGAACACATTTCAGGCCCGCCTCGATCACCTCGAACTTGGAACTGTCGATCATGATCGGCACGCGGCTGATATCAGGCTCGGATGCAATCAGATTGAGGAAAGTTGTCATGGCATAGGTGCTGTCGAGCAACCCCTCGTCCATGTTCACATCGATAATCTGTGCGCCATTCTCGACTTGATCGCGGGCAACGTCCAGTGCGGCGGCATAGTCATCCGCCATGATCAGCTTCTTGAATTTCGCCGATCCCGTGACATTGGTGCGTTCGCCAACGTTTATGAAGCGCGTGATACCACTCATGCCGCGCCCTCCAGATCGGACCCGGCATCAGGACCGGGCACATCAAACATCTCCAGTCCGGACAAACGCATGTGCCGCACCTTGGGCGGAACGACGCGCGGGGTCTTTCCGGCGACAGCTTTGGCGATCGCCGCTATGTGAGCCGGCGTTGTGCCGCAGCACCCGCCGACAATGTTCACAAGACCCGCATCAGCCCATTCAGCTATGTGATCGGATGTCTCGCGCGGGGTTTCGTCATAGCCGCCCATATCGTTGGGCAGACCCGCGTTCGGGTAAGCGCTGATCAGAGTATCTGCCACACCAGACAGTGTCCGGATATGCTGGCGCATTTCCGCAGCGCCCAACGCGCAGTTCAGACCAACCGAAAACGGCCGCGCATGGGACATGGAGGCCCAAAAGGCCTCGGGCGTTTGCCCTGTGAGGGTTCGGCCGGACAAATCCGTTATCGTGCCCGAGATCATGACCGGCGGCACGTCAACACCAGCATCCCGAAGCGATTCGACGGCATAGACCGCAGCTTTGGCATTGAGCGTGTCAAAAATCGTTTCGATCAGGATAAGGTCCGCCCCGCCGTCGATCAGACCGCGAGCCGCTTCGCCATACGCCTCTGCCAACTGATCGAAAGTCACGCCGCGATAACCGGGGTTGTTGACGTCCGGACTGATCGAAGCGGTCTGGTTGGTCGGCCCGATTGCACCGGCGACCCAAGCAGGACGATCCAACGCCGCCTCTTTGATTGCCGCGCGCGCCAATTTCACCGACTCAACGTTCATCTCATAGGATAAGTTCGCCATGCCGTAATCGGCTTGGCTGATCGCATTGGCCCCAAAAGTGTTGGTGCACAGAATGTCAGCGCCAGCTTTGAGAAAGGCAACGTGTATGTCCCGAATCATGCCGGGCTGGGTCAGCGTCAAAAGCTCGTTGTTCCCGCCCACATCTTGCGGGTGATCCGCGAACCGCGCCCCCCGATAGACCTCTTCGCCGGGTTTGTGGGTCTGGATCATAGTGCCCATCGCACCGTCGAGAACCAGAATGCGCTGCGCGGCGTTCCGCTGTAGATCAGTCGCCTTGGTCATGAAATTTCCTTGCTTCTTGCGTTGCGGGCAAAACCCACGTCGCGCACTTTGTGTCGGGCAATATAATAGGCTGGCCCAGTAATCCAGCCGCACTTGGCGAAAGAGAACGACGTTCGGTAGTTTAACTGGCTGAAACGGCTTTGTGCCACCTATGTCCAGCCCATTGGGACGGGCGTCTGCCCACCAGTGCTGAACAGACCCATTTTCTCGCCAAAACGGAAACGAGCCCGGTCACCATCCAGCTTCTTTGCAAAATACATGCAGATTTTCCGCTTCGCATGCGCAAGGCGCTTGCCCGGCCCCCAAGCCTGCGCTAGCACTTTGGGAGCGACGGGAGAATCCGGTGAAAACCCGGTGCCGAAGGAGCAACCGCCCCGGTAAACTCTCAGGCAAACGGACCGCCGCGGAAGATAACACTCTGGAGAGTGGTGCGCATGCACCCGCCGAAGGGATAATGATCTCAGGCGCACGGACAGAGGGGGCATCAACGGGTGGTCTGGCCACCCCTTTTGATGCCGGTGCCATCCGGCCAACGACGGAGGCGATATGCCCGACCTGAAGCGGACCCCGTTGCATGCATTGCATGCGGAGCTTGGTGCGAAGATGACCGAGTTTGCCGGTTACGACATGCCGGTGCAGTACCCGATGGGCGTATTGCGGGAACACCAGCATTGCCGTGGGCAAGCAGGCTTGTTCGATGTCAGCCATATGGGGCAAGTCCTGATCGTACCGCGCACAGGCGCCATCAAAGATGCCGCGCTTGCGATGGAAACGCTCGTTCCCGTTGATATTCTCGGGCTTTCCGAAGGGCGGCAACGCTATGCCCTGTTCACGAATGATGCTGGCGGGATCGAGGACGATCTGATGGTCGCCAACCGTGGCGATCATTTGTTCGTCGTCGTCAATGCCGCTTGCAAAGACGCCGATATTGCCCGGATGACAGACAAGCTTTCAGACACGTGCGAAGTGGTTCCTGTCACCGACCGCGCCTTGATCGCGCTTCAGGGTCCCGCCGCCGAAGCCGCCTTGTTGCCGATTGTGCACGATGCGCCCAACATGAATTTCATGGACGTGATCACCGTGCCAAGCGATTTCGGCCCACTATGGATTTCGCGCTCTGGCTATACCGGCGAGGACGGGTTTGAAATTTCGGTCAAGGCCAACCGTGCCGAGGACTTGGCGCGCGCCTTGCTTGCAGATGTCAATGTCGCCCCGATTGGCCTTGGGGCCCGTGACAGCCTGAGGCTTGAAGCCGGTTTGTGCCTGTACGGGTCTGATCTGGACACCACCACCACCCCCGTCGAGGCGGGTCTGACTTGGGCCATTCAAAAGGCGCGCCGTCTGGGCGGCGCACGCGAGGGCGGCTTTCCCGGCCATGACACCATCCTGCGCCAGATGTCCGAGGGCGCGTCGCGCAAGCGAGTGGGCCTTTTGCCAGATGGCCGCGCGCCCATGCGTGCAGGTACAGAAATCTTCGCCGACGAGACATCGCAGACTGCCATCGGGACGGTGACGTCCGGAGCCTATGGTCCGTGGATCGAAGCCCCCATGTCGATGGCCTATGTCGCATCGGAACACGCACAAAAAGGCACGGTGCTGTATGGCGAGGTTCGCGGCAAACGACTGCCCGCAACCGTCGCCGCACTGCCGTTCCGTCCCGCCCAATTCAAACGCTGACCACCGCCAGACACCGGAGAAATGGCATGAAATACACTGAAGAACATGAATGGCTGCGCGCCGAAGACGACGTCATGGTCGTAGGCATCACGGAACACGCCGCCACACAGCTTGGCGACTTGGTGTTTGTGGAATTGCCCGATGTGGGAACGACTGTCAGCAAAGACGACGAGATTGTTGTCATTGAATCGGTCAAAGCCGCATCCGACATTTTAGCCCCCATCGATGGCGAGATTGTCGAGGTCAACGAAGTGCTGGTCGAGAATCCTGCGATGGTCAACGACGACGCCCAGGGCGAGGCTTGGTTCTTCAAGATCAAACCGTCAGATCCGTCTCAAATGGACGACATGATGGATGAAACCGCATACAACAAGTATATCGGCTAAGGAGCAAACTGCATGCCCTTCACCCCCACCGACTACCTTCCCTACGATTTCGCCAACAGGCGCCACATCGGCCCCTCACCTGAGGAAATGGCCCAGATGCTGGACGTCGTCGGTGCGGGGACCCTCGACATATTGATAGATGAAACCGTTCCCGACGACATTCGACAGGACGAGCCGCTGGAACTTGGCCGAGCCATGTCGGAAAGCGAATTGCTTTTGCACATGCGCAAGGTTGCAGGTCGCAACAAGGTTCTGACATCGCTGATCGGGATGGGGTATCACGACACGATCACGCCGCCGGCGATCCAGCGCAATGTTTTCGAAAACCCGGCGTGGTACACGTCGTACACGCCATATCAGCCTGAAATCAGCCAAGGGCGGCTTGAAGCGTTGCTGAACTTCCAAACCATGGTTTGCGATCTGACCGGGCTGGATGTTGCAAACGCATCGCTGCTGGACGAAGCAACCGCCTGTGCCGAAGCGATGACGATGGCGCAGCGCGGCGCGAAGTCCAAAGCCACGGCCTTCTTCGTGGACGAAAACTGTCACCCGCAGAATATTGCGTTGATCCGCACCCGTGCCGAACCGCTTGGCCTGAGCGTCATCGTCGGCGCACCTGAGGATCTGGACCCGGCCGCCGTCTTTGGGGCGATTTTCCAGTATCCCGGCACTTACGGCGCGCTGCAAGACTTCACCGCGCCAATCGCTGCCCTGCACGAACACAAGGCCTTGGGTATTGTCATTGCTGATCCTCTGGCCCTGACACTGCTCAAAGAGCCGGGCGCGATGGGGGCGGATATTGCTGTCGGATCCATGCAGCGCTTTGGCGTGCCACTGGGATTTGGCGGACCGCATGCTGCCTATCTGGCGTGCAAGGATGCCTATAAGCGGTCCCTTCCCGGCCGCATCGTCGGCGTCTCGGTCGATAGCCATGGCACCCCGGCCTACAGGCTATCGCTGCAAACACGCGAGCAACATATCCGCCGCGAAAAGGCCACGTCGAACGTGTGTACGGCACAAGCCTTGCTGGCGGTCATGTCATCGTTTTACGGGGTTTTTCACGGCCCCAAAGGACTGCGCGCCATTGCCGAACGTGTGCACCGCAAAACCGTGCGCCTTGCGCGCGGCCTGACTGATGCTGGGTTTTCGGTCGAGCAAGACGCCTTTTTCGACACGATCACAGTCAATGTCGGGCCGATGCAGGGCGTTCTTCTGAAATCCGCTGTGGCCGAAGGGCTTAACCTGCGCCCGGTCGGCGACAACCGGATCGGTATCGCGCTGGACGAATGCACCCGCACAGAAACGATCGAAGCCGTGTGGCGTGCCTTTGGCATCACCCGCAGCGATGACGACTTTACGGCGCATTATTCCATACCCGACGCCCTGTTGCGGACCACCGACTATATGACCCACCCGGTGTTCCACATGAACCGGGCCGAGACAGAAATGATGCGTTACATGCGCCGCTTGTCTGACCGGGATCTCGCCTTGGACCGGGCAATGATCCCGCTTGGCTCGTGCACGATGAAACTGAACTCGGCAGCAGAAATGATGCCAGTCAGTTGGCCCGAATTTGCGCGCATCCATCCCTTTGCGCCAGACGATCAGGTCCAAGGCTACCATCAGATGATTTCGGATCTGTCCGATACATTGTGCAAGATCACAGGCTATGACGCCATGTCGATGCAGCCCAATTCCGGCGCACAGGGCGAATATGCCGGCCTGTTGACTATCGCCTCCTATCACCGATCCAATGGCGATCATGAGCGGACGATCTGCCTGATCCCAGTCAACGCGCATGGCACCAACCCCGCGTCGGCACAGATGGCAGGCATGCAAGTGGTGGTCGTCGGTTGCACCGAACGCGGTGACATTGACGTGGCCGACTTCCGCAAGAAAGCCGAAGCTGCCGGCGACCGTCTGGCGGCCTGCATGATCACCTATCCCTCAACGCACGGAGTGTTTGAACGCACGGTGCGCGAAGTTTGCGAGATCACGCACAGCTTTGGCGGGCAGGTCTATCTGGACGGGGCCAACCTGAATGCCATGGTTGGCCTAAGCCAACCCGGCAAGATTGGGGCCGATGTCAGCCACCTGAACCTGCACAAGACGTTCTGCATTCCACACGGCGGCGGCGGACCGGGCATGGGCCCAATCGGTGTGCGCGCGCATCTTGCCCCCCATTTGCCCGGCCATCCGTTTACCGGCGGCGAAGCCGGGCCGGTCAGCGGCGCGCCCTTCGGGTCGCCTTCGATCCTTCCGATCAGTTGGGCATATTGTCTGATGATGGGCGGGGATGGGCTGACGCAGGCCACCAAGGTGGCGATCCTGAACGCCAACTACATCGCAAAGCGGCTGGACGGGGCCTTTCCAATTCTCTTCAAGGGCGACAATGGGCGCGTGGCCCATGAATGCATCCTCGACACTCGACCCTTTGCCCAACACGGCGTCACCGTGGACGACATCGCAAAACGGCTCATTGATCATGGGTTCCACGCCCCGACAATGAGCTGGCCGGTCAGCGGCACCTTGATGGTGGAGCCGACAGAAAGCGAAACCAAGGCAGAGCTGGACCGCTTTTGCGATGCCATGCTTGCGATCCGGGACGAAATCGATGCCATTGCCGCAGGCGAGATGGACAAAGATAACAACCCGCTCAAGAACGCGCCGCACACGACGTCCGATCTGATTGCGGAATGGGATCGGCCCTATAGCCGCGAGTCGGGGTGCTTCCCGGTTGGTGCGTTCCGGGTCGACAAGTATTGGCCGCCGGTTGGCCGGGTGGATAACGTCTATGGGGATCGCCACCTCGTCTGCACCTGCCCGCCGCTTGACAGCTATCAGGACGCAGCTGAATAAGTTGCACGCGGCTTTACAGTGGATATGAGGGGCGCACCTAACTCGTGCGCCCCTTTCTATTGCCGGGAACTTTGGCCTTGAGCGCGCGCAGGCATGTGGCCCGACCAGACAAGTTTCATAGTCGCGCGGTTTGTCATCGGAAAAAGCGCGGTAAGCTGAACCTCTAAACCTGTATCCATGGCGGTCAATTTGACACAAGGATCACCTTCATAAACTAGAATACATCAGCAAAGCGGATGAAAACTTCAGGAGCCAAGGGATGGCTGCCAAAATCGATCTGGTGCCTGAGCAGCGCCGCGCCCTTGCCCGGGCAAAGGCACTTGCGATTGCGGCAGATCTCCTGTGGCTCGCCCAAGCCGCATCGATCGCCATTCTGATCGCAGGGTGGCTGGATGGCGGCGTCGCGCAGCCAGTTCTGTGGGTCACGCTTTTTGTGTCAGCAGGGTCACTGCGGGCGATTTTGTCAGCTCGTGCCGGACGGATCGCATTTGATCTGGGCCAACAAGTCGTCAGCCTGACACGTCGCCGCCTTTTGGACCGCGAAGCCCCTAGACCAAATTCCACCTTATCCTCTGCAGAAGTCGCGGCAATGGTGACCGACAAGATCCCGCTGCTCGCACCAGACATTTCGCGCTACCGGATCGCCTTTGCCCGCGTGAAGGTTGTTCCCATTGTTCTGCTGCTGGTCGTTCTGTCACAATCCTGGGCAGCGGCCGCAATTTTACTGGTCACAGGCCCATTGATCCCTGTCTTCATGGCCCTTGTTGGCATGGCTGCGCGCGACGCATCCGCCAAGCAGATGGTCGAGATCGGAGCCGTCAACCGCGTGCTGGTCGATCATATCGCCGCCCTGCCCGACATCCGGCTGTTGGGTGGGTTCGACAGGTCGCGCCGGGCTTTCGCAGTACACGTCGATAGCCTTCGCGAGCGAACAATGGCGGTGCTGCGGATCGCATTCCTGTCCTCCACCGTACTCGAACTATTCGCGGCGATCGGGATGGCGATGGTGGCCGTGTATGTCGGCTTTACGCTGCTGGGCGAAATCAACTTTGGAACATGGCGGGGCACAATGACCCCTGCAACAGGGATATTCATTCTGCTCTTGGTGCCAGAGTTCTTTCAACCGCTGCGCGATCTTGCCGCCGCATGGCACGACAAGGCCGCCGCCGACGCTGTCCGTGATGATCTTGAAAACGCCGCCGGGGATGAAACTGCCGCAATCCTTGGTGCGGGTGGACGGGTGACGCCATTGGACGGCCCCGTCATGATCCGAGTTCGCGAAGCGCAAGTTTTACGCGGCGCGCGGCACATTGCATTGCCCGACATCGACCTCGGCCCCGGCCAGAGCCTTGCATTGACCGGGCCCAGTGGCGCGGGGAAGTCGACCGCCCTTGACGCATTGGCGGGCCTTTTGCCGCTAAGCTCGGGGCACATTTCCGTACAGGGTGTCCCGTTGGATGATGCCCATGCAGATGCGTGGCGGGCACGGATAGCGATGGTGCCCCAGCGGCTGCATATGCCAGACGCAGCATTGCACGACATCTTGGACCCGCATGGAACCGGCGCAAATCTGGCCGACGCTTTATCGCGCGCTGACGCCACCGATGTGGTCGCGGCCCTACCCGACGGTCTTGACACACGCCTCGGTGAAACCGGCGCTGGTGTCTCGGGCGGCGAAGCACGCAGGCTCCTCTTGGCGCGCGCTCTATTCTCTGGCGCTGACATCATAATAGCCGATGAACCCACCGCTGATCTCGACACTGACACGGCGGCCCGCATCATTGCGGCGCTGCGCCGTGCGCAATCGGCCGGCGCGACCGTGATTGTGGCCAGCCACGATCCCAATTTGATCGCTGCGATGGATCGGGTGGTTTCCCTGTCAGGGCCAGATTCATGAGACCGCTATGGCACATAACGCGCCTGATGTGGCGCGCAGGCCCTTGGGCAATGTGGCGCGGGGCCGCCGCAGCGCTTGCCGTTCTTGTGATGGGCACGGCGCTTCTGGGCCTGTCAGGCTGGTTCATCACGGCCGCCGGCGCAGCCGGAATTGCCGGGGTTGGCATTGCCTTTGACGTCTTTCGCCCAAGTGCCGGTGTGCGGTTCCTTGCACTCGGCCGGGCCGGGGCACGCTATGCCGAACGGCTGCTGACCCATGACACGACACTGCGCGCGCTCGCAAGCCTGCGGCTTGCCGTGCTTGAACAGCTTGAACAGCGCCCCATCGCATCGTTGCGCCAACTTCGCAGCGGCGCAGGGTTGAACCGCATCATCGCCGATGTTGATGCGCTGGACGGTCTTTTGCTTCGCCTCGTGTTGCCGGTGATCGCGGGTCTGTTGACGCATCTGGGGGCACTTGCACTGATCTGGTGGCTGGCAGGTGCGCAGATCGCGCTATCGCTTTCCGTCGGGTATTTGGTGGGCAGTGGGCTGGTGTTGTGGCGCGCTGCAAAGTCAGCAGTGGCCCCGTCGGTCGAAGCTGAAACAGCACGGCAAACGCTCCGCCATGACGTGATTGGGCTGCTTCGTGGGCGGCGCGACGTGATTGTGCAAGGCTTGCTTCCCAAAACCCGGATAGAAATCGACGCCGCCGAGGCACAGGCCACAAGTGCCGAGCGACACCTGAGCCGGATCGACGAACGCACCGCCCTAAGGCTGTCGCTGGTGGTAACACTCTGCACAGCGGCGGCGCTTGCCTTGGGTCAACTGGCAGTTCGGGCAGGCACTATTGATGCGGCCACTGCGGCGATCGGTGTCTTTGTTGCCTTGGCGCTGGCAGAAACAGTATTGCCGCTCAGGCGCGGACTGGCCGATCTGGGGCGCATGCACAGCGCGGCGCGCCGGTTGCTGCGGGACGGCACCACCGGACATCCGACCGCGTTGTCACCAATCACGCCCGATACGTCACGTGGCCTCACCGTGACCGACCTGACCGTTGCGCGCCCCGGCAGGCAGGTTGCCGTAAGCGCCCCCCTGTCCCTTACCCTCCATCCTGGTGATGTAGTTGCCCTGGCTGGCCCAAGTGGTCACGGCAAGAGCACATTGCTGGATGCGCTGGCAGGACTGACCAATCCCTTGTCAGGGCAAGTTATATTGGCTGGGATCCCGCTGTCCGACTGGCCCGAAACGCAACTGCGAGACTGTCTAACCCTCGTTCCACAACGCACGTCTTTGATCGGCGGAACCGTCCGTGAGAACCTTGCGCTGTCAGTGGATACGTTGACCGACGGGGCTGCTTGGGCAGCCCTACAAACAGTGTGCATGACAGACGTCATAGCACGGGTCGGCGGGTTGGACGGTGTGCTTGGCGAAGCGGGGTCCGGCCTTTCTGGTGGTGAGGCACGCCGCCTCGCCCTCGCCCGTGCCGTCCTCCGCGCCCCCAAAGTGCTGTTGCTGGACGAGCCGACCGAAGGGCTGGATGATGCCCTTGCGCGTGACGTATTGGCCGGTCTGAAGAAGGCCTTGCCGGAATGCGCAATACTGATGGCTGCCCACCGTCCGGCCGAAACGGAATTTGCGACACGAACCATTTCCGTGAAAAGACACATAACGAAAACAGAATATATTTGACCTAGATCAATTCCCTTCTCCAGGACAGATGCTAGGACATACATAAAGCTAAGTCTTTAAGTTAGCTTCACGTGTCACGTTTTTTTGCGGGGGCGCTCCCCCGGCAGTTTCGATAGGAGATATCAATCATGGAGCTCGATATTGTCGAGCTGTCACGCCTGCAATTTGCGATGACGGCCATGTACCACTTCCTTTTCGTGCCGCTGACGCTGGGTCTGTCGATCCTCGTGGCGATCATGGAAACGGTATATGTCATGACCAACCGCCCGATATGGCGGCAAATGACAAAATTCTGGGGCACACTCTTCGGGATCAACTTTGTTCTCGGCGTTGCCACCGGCATCACGATGGAATTCCAGTTCGGCATGAACTGGGCCTATTATTCGCACTATGTGGGCGACATTTTCGGCGCGCCGCTGGCGATCGAAGGGCTAATGGCCTTCTTCCTCGAAGCCACATTTGTCGGTCTGTTCTTCTTCGGGTGGGACAGGCTTTCGAAACACGCGCACCTTGCAGTGGCTTGGCTTGTGGCACTTGGGTCCAACTTTTCGGCCCTGTGGATCTTGATCGCCAATGGCTGGATGCAAAATCCGGTTGGGGCAGAGTTCAACCCCGACACCATGCGCATGGAAATGACCAGCTTCTTTGAGGTCATCTTCAACGAAGTTGGGCAGGCAAAGTTCGTTCACACTGTTTCCGCCGGCTATGTCACCGCATCCGTCTTCGTGCTGGGTGTGTCGGCTTGGTATCTGCTTAAGAACCGCCATGTTGATTTGGCGCGCCGGTCGATTGCCGTCGCCTCCGCCTTTGGCCTCGCTTCTGCGCTGTCCGTAGTCGTTCTTGGCGATGAAAGTGGCTACTCGGCCAGCCACACACAAAAGATGAAACTCGCCGCGATCGAGGCCATGTGGGAAACCCACCCGGCCCCCGCACCGTTCACCGCCATCGGCTTTCCCGACCAAGAGGCCCGCGAGACGCATTACGCGGTTGAACTGCCTTGGGTCATGGGCTTGATCGGGACACGGTCTTTGACCACCGAAATTCCTGGCATCAACGATCTGGTCGCAGAGGCCGAAGACAAGATCCGTACAGGGCTGATCGCCTACGATGCTCTGATGACCATTCGCGAAAACCGGGAGGCAACGCAGCCAGAGGTTCGCGCCGCATTTGAACAGAACTCGGGCGACCTTGGTTTTGCCTTCCTGCTAAAGCGCTATGTCGATGATCCACGTGACGCGACCGAAGAGCAAATCGCGTTGGCCGCGAACGACACCATCCCCGGCGTCGCCCCCTTGTTCTGGTCGTTCCGTTTGATGGTCGGCCTTGGTTTTTCGTTCATCGCCATCATGGCCTACTTCTTCTATCGCGCCAGCTTCCGGGGCATGCAGTTCCCCCGTTGGGCACTTTACGGGGCGGTTGCGGTTATTCCTGCCCCCTGGATCGCGGCCGAACTGGGCTGGTTCGTGTCCGAATTCGGACGCCAACCCTGGACGGTGGATGGCGTTCTGCCAACGGCACTTTCGGCCAGCCACCTCAGCGTGGGCGACCTTCTGATCACGCTGGCCGGGTTCATGGTTTTCTACACGATCCTCTTCATCGTCGAGATGGGTTTGATGCTGAAATATATCCGCAAAGGACCGTTTCAGGACGTGGAAGAAACAGAAATCTGGGCGGCTCGACACGAACACCGTTTGCGCACCCATGACGGCAAGGGCCCCTTTGCACCTACCGCAACCCCTGCGGAGTAACAGTTATGATCCTGCACACTTTGATAGACTATGAAATCTTACGCGTAATCTGGTGGGCGCTTTTGGGCGTCTTGCTGATCGGCTTTGCCCTGACCGACGGGTTCGACATGGGCGTTGGTGCGCTGTTGCCCTTCGTGGCAAAGACCGACGTGGAACGCCGGGTGGCGATCAACACGGTCGGCCCGGTCTGGGAAGGCAACCAAGTCTGGTTCATCCTTGGGGGCGGTGCGATCTTTGCCGCTTGGCCGCCGCTTTACGCCGTCTCCTTTTCCGGGTTCTATCTTGCAATGTTTGCAGTGCTGTCCGCGTTGATCCTGCGCCCGGTGGCCTTCAAATACCGGTCCAAGCGCGACGATCCACGCTGGCGTTCAACTTGGGACTGGGCCTTGTTCGTTGGCGGCGCAGCACCGGCGTTGTTGTTCGGGGTGGCCGTGGGCAACGTGCTGCTTGGCGTCCCCTTTCATCTGACGCCTGATTTGATGCCGATGTATGACGGCACGTATTACGGCAAATTCCTTGGGCTTCTTCGTCCCTTTGCCCTGCTTGCCGGTGTCGTGTCCCTCTCGATGCTGGTGATGCACGGCGCGGCATGGCTCAGCCTGAAAGCAGAAGGCCCGGTCGCGGAGCGGGCACGCACCATAGGTGTCCGCGCTGGCATGGTCGCGGCGGGCGGGTATGCCCTGGCCGGCCTTTGGATGGCGTTCGGGATTGATGGTTTTTCCCTGACTGGCGATGTTGTACGCGATGGGCCTTCCAACCCACTCTACAGCGAAGTCGCGCGCGGCGGCACATGGCTGAGCGCATATCTGGAAAGGCCCTGGATCATCTTTGCACCCGTGATGGGCTTCGCCGGGATCGGCCTTGCCGTGCGCGGCCTGCAAGCAGGACGCGAGGTGTCGACGCTGCTTTGGTCCAAGATGGCAATTGCCGGGATCATCGCCTCTGTTGGCTTGACGATGTTCCCATTCATCCTGCCGTCAACCGTCGATCCGACAAGCTCACTCACCGTTTGGGACGCCTCTTCATCGCACTTGACCCTCTTTGTGATGTTGGTCGCGACCGCGATCTTCATGCCCCTGATCCTGCTCTACACCGCTTGGGTTTATAAAGTGCTCTGGGGCAAGGTCACCGAAGACGACGTAAACGGCAACTCTCATAGCCTCTACTGAGGAAGGACAACACGATGTGGTATTTTGCTTGGCTGCTTGGCCTGCCGCTGGCCGCTATGTTCGCCGTTCTGAACGCGATCTGGCTGGAAATGAAGGAAGACGCGCATCTCGTCAGGGATGCCGAAGACACAGAAAGTCAGGGAAACACCTGACGCGCCGCCCCTGAGATCAGGGGCCGGCAAAAGGACAAGACAATGACCGATATGCTTACCCAGGTGCAGACACCGACAGACGACACCAGGCTTGCACATTTTCCAGTGACTTTCTTCGCCTCGGCGATGGGGCTCGCGGGGTTTGCGTTGGCCCTTCACAAGGCGGAAACGGTGCTCAATACAGGGCATCTGGCCAGCCTTGGAGCAGTGGTGCTTGCGACACTTGTCTTCGTGCTGATCGCCAGCCTGTTCGGGGTCAAGGTTTGGCGTCATTCCGCCGCGGTAAAGGCGGAGTGGCACCACCCGGTCACGTTGGCGTTCTTTCCGGCCATCTCGATCTCTATGCTGCTTCTTGCAACAGCGCTCGTCTCGGTCCTGCCACCAGTTGCGCTTTGGCTATGGGTGGCGGGCACCGCAGCCCAAGGCGTACTGACCCTTGCGGTTCTATCCGGGTGGATTGGGAAACGCAGCTTTCAGCCGATGCACATCTCACCTGCCTGGTTCATTCCGGCCGTGGGCAATGTGGTTGTTCCGCTGGCAGGGGTGCAACTGGGCTTTGTTGAAACTTCATGGTTGTTCTTTTCGGCAGGTCTGCTGTTCTGGATCGTTCTGCTGACGCTTGTGATGAACAGATTGATCTTTCACGATCCATTGCCGGGGCGGCTTTACCCGACGCTTGCCATTCTCATCGCCCCGCCGGCCGTTGCATTCACAAGTTGGCTTAACTTGAATGGCGGCGTGTTGGATCCTATGGCCCGCGTGCTTTTCGGGATCACGTTGACCTTCGCAGCCTTGGTGCTGACCCAAGTTCCCAGCCTCGCCCGACTGCCCTTTGCGATCTCTTGGTGGGCTCTCAGCTTTCCGGTTGCCGCACTGAGCATTGCCACACTGACCTATGGTGCGCTTGCGGATTCTGCCGCGCACACAGTGTCAGGCATCGGCGTCGTAGCTTTACTGACTGCCATCATCATGGGGCTTGTGCTGCGCACCAGCCTTGCCATCCGCCGTGGGCAAATCTGCCGACCCGGATAACCTCAACCCAGAAAAAGGAAATAGAATGAAACGTTTCTTGACCGCGGCGGTGCTGGCTGCGAGCGCCCTTGGTGTGACCTCTGCACGGGCTGAAGACCCGGCAAAGCTGGTGACCATTCTCACTGCACCAGAGCCACAAACCCAACTGATGGCAATGGTTTTGTCCTTTCAGGCTGCAAAACAGGGCGCCACGCCTCACATGCTTCTGTGTGGCCCCGCAGGGGATTTGGCCCTGAAGGACGCCCCTGCTTCGGCCACCGAGGGCCAGCCACCAAAAGACATGAGCCCGCAAAAGCTGATGCAAGCCATTATGGCGGAACCAGGGGCCAAGGTGGAAGTCTGCGCGATCTATCTGCCTGGCAAAGGGGCAGACGCCTCTGTGTTGCTTGATGGTATCGGCGTGGCCCAACCCGGCGCTATGGCAACGGCGATCATCGCACCTGACGCTCGCGTCATGAGTTTCTGAGGCGGGGCAGACCACACAAACAAGGGGCGCATCCCGTCACGCGCCCCTTGTGTCTGTCACAGGATGAAGATCGCATGCTCAATATGCGCAGCGAGCTGTTCGCAGAACAACCCGCTGTTCGGAATTCGCGAAAGACCTAGCCGAGCGTGTGCGCAACATCGTACATCACAGGCTCGAAGCTGCGGCACAGGGTGTTGATCCGGCGGTTTCGGATCCGCATTTCATCGCTGCGCAGCATCGCTTGAAAATCCTCGCGCCGTTCCCATTGGCTATAGTTGGCAATACGAGTCTGCGCATCGTTCACATGCAAAGCTGCCGCAACAAAGCCGGGCTGCTTGGAAATGAAGCTGTCATAGGCATCTCGCAAGTCATCGATTAGATCCTGACAGGTACCGGGCGTGACCTCAAACGTGGTGATGACGGTCTGATGCGGAGAGGTTTCGGTGATTTGCATATTGTGTCCTCCTTCCCAAACCTGCGCCCGCGATCACAGAAACGTCAAGCACGAAGCCTGCACGCGTGATCGCAACCGAGGCTTTAACGGTGCGTTAACCGTTCAAAGACAGCATATCCCCGAAAGGGGCATTCATGCGGGTCTGGTTGCAGGCAATTGTACTGTGTCTGTGCATGTCGCAGGCGTCCGCCGGTGCGTGGTCTCGCGACCCGGGAAGCGGGTTCGTTTCCCTTGGGTTCGAAGTTGCCACGACGCGGAGCGCCCTTAGTACGCAGGGGCTGCAGAATGACCCAAGCCCTGATTTCACCGGCTACAGATCGCTGTACGCAGAGTTTGGTGTCGCCCCGCGCCTGACCCTTGGAGTCGACGCCGGGCAAGACGACGCGGACAATGGCGCGTGGGCCGGCAGACAGCTCATGTCCCAATTTATCAGCCTACCCCGCACCACCGGCGAAGAAGACGCAACGGATTGGCCACAACGGCCGACATGGTCAGGCGTAGCTTTCATGCGCTATGCCTTGGCTGCGCCGGGCGCACGGCATCAATTCGCGGTACAACTTGGTATCGGTGCCCGTAGCTATGAACAAAGCGGCTTGTACTACGGTCTGGAAAAAATGGTGCAGGAACTGATTGTGCGCCCAGCCGCCGCATGGGGTATGGGCTTTGATGGACCGCTCGGCCCAGGATGGCTGTCGCTTGACGCATCAATAGAATTACGCCGCAAAACCGGCGGGCACGCTGTCAAACTCGACGCCATGGCCGGGCTGAGCCCGGAAGGGCGGTATACCTATTTTCTACAACTGCAAACCGGCGAGTACCCGAACGCAGCGCCATTCGCCAAATTGGTTCCGGGCGTTGCCATCCATTTGTGGGACGGCGTATCCTTGGAAACCAGCGCGATCTGGGGGCTAAATGGGACCGACGCCGTGGGGACAAAAGCGGCAATCTGGATAGAGTGGTAAGTCATCCACTCTCAGTCATGGCTGGCGTTTGAGTGATTCCGGTCAAGTTGGGGGTGATCCAACCAGCATCGTAGCCGTTGCTCTGCCGAAGCACTTTCTCGCGTCCTACAAAGCAAGCCTCCATCAAGTTGGCATAAACGGAAACGGCGTTTCGAATGGGTGCGAACTCTCCGTCTGCCTCTGGAAAGGCCCACGCAGCGCGGGCAGCATGGGCGTGCCCAACAACCACATGATAATAGCGTGCACGCCCCATCCACTGGCTTGTCATGTTCCCGGTTTTTGCAGGAACCAGCGTCCCAGGCAACCAATCCGCGATTGGGATGTAATAGGTGGGTGCGCACTCTTTTTCGCACACCAGCCAGCCCTCGATAGTGTCGGCCACGGTCACCCCTTTATAAACGACACGCAATCTATGTGTGACGGGTTCCAAAGATGGCGACTGCGGATAGTTTTCTAAACTCTCTTGCAATGCATGGACCTATAATCTGTGGTGCCGCGACAGAACCGCGACCCGCTCATATGAAATGTTGAATGGCTTTTAGAATAAGAAAGTACCAAAATAGGAAACAACCTTTACACGAATTTATAGCGCGAAAACAATCACTCTTCAACCTTTGTGATACGGTCCGAGGCCACGGCAAACTGCCAAAAGGATGCTTGAACAGGCTCTCAACCTGTTTACGATTGCCGCCATGGCAGACACATCACCGATCAATCCGACCACCGATGACGCACGCGAATTGGCATGCAAACTGCTTCGCGAAGCACGCTATGGGGCGGTTGGTGTGAGTGACCCAGCCACTGGCGCGCCGCAAGTCTCGCGTATCGCTGTTGCAACGGCGCCAGATGGTCAGCCACTGACATTGATATCTGATTTATCTGCGCACACGGTCGCCCTTAAACAGTCGCCTGCCTGCTCGCTACTTGTCGGGGAGCCAGGCACACGAGGGGACCCACTGACCCATCCACGCATCACGCTTGCCTGCAGGGCAGAGTTTATTGCGCATGGCGGTCCAGGCTGGGCAAATCTGCGCGAGCACTACTTACAACAGCATCCAAAGTCGCGACTGTATATCGATTTCACGGATTTCAGTTTTGCACGCCTTGTGGTTGACACAGCCGCGCTGAATGGTGGGTTTGGCAAGGCGTTTCACCTGACGGCCGATGACCTTGGCCTAACAGCACGCACACAGACCTGAAGCGGCGCGGTCACCCTATTTCAAACCGGTTTTCAGCACGACCGGAACGATCAAATCTTCCTCGTCGGTCAAATGCCGTTCCAGCAAAGGGGCGAGGCGTTCGATTTCGGCGTGGAATGCCCATGTGCTGTCGCGCGTCGGGTCCTCAACAACGACCCTGGCTGCGACCGAAAACCGGTCGAGCCAGTCATCAAGGGCGTGATGATCCTTGTCGAGCATATCAAAGCCGCGCAACAAACGCGGTTCCAACAATCGCATCTTTGGGAAATAAATGCTGTCCTCAATCGAATGATGCTCGTGCAGCGTTTCAATCAGCATACCGCCGAAACGCGACACCCGCGCGCCGAGCTTTTCAGCAGATATCTTTGCATCCAGCCGTAACTCTGTTTCTTCGGCCAGAGTATCCATGATCTGACGGAACAACAGATGGCGTTCCATCCAGAAGCTTGCAATGCCCTTAAAACCCGGATCACTTTCCCATCCCGCGCGCGGAAGTTCTTTCACCAGAACCCGAAGGGCATCCGGCAATCCCGAACGGGTTGCAAGCGCAAGTGGATCATCGTCAGACTGTGTCATTATAATCCACCGTAGCCGATAGTTTGATATTCCCCAAAAGCCTGATTGGGCCGATCACAGACGAGGCGCGCTCGTCACCCAAAGGTCACAACTGCTTTTCTAAGGATGCGAGCTGGTTACGCTCTTCGTGTTGACGTGTGTGTTCCCTTTCAGGGGTCGTTACATCATCCGCCGCGCTAGCGGGATCAGCAGCAGCCCCGGATAAGTCAATCACTGTCAATTCCAAAGCAGGCTCATTTGTAACGGCATAGCCGTGAACCGTAACGTTGCCATATCCATCCACGCTCAGGTTCAGATAGCCCAGATAGACTTCGGCGCACCGAATGAGCCGCAAAGGCAGAATACCACTAACAACTTCAGGACTGCGTGCCCATTCGCCGTAAAACAGGCTTGTTTTCAAGTTTCGCTGAGACCGTGCAAGCGTTTCAGCACGGTAAAACATGTCTGATCTACGGAACGTGTCCCCAGCTTTGATAGGTCCCCCAATGCCGATACCAACACCGGACTCGGCTGCGATCCTTAGCAATGTTGTAACTTCAAGCCCGCTCACCGGAGTCGAAGACGCGCCGCTGATCAACTCAAGTTTGACATCCACCGTCCCATTTTTGTCGAGATCAATTTCGACCATTCGTGGGACGTCGGATGCGATCTCGATCGGGTCCTGAAATATCGATATCGATTGTTCAGATGCCGCATTTCCGCCAGCAATGCACAACTCATCAGCCGCCACGGGTCTGACCGTAAAGGCAAGCCACATTGCAAGTACCGTGAGAAGGCGAACGGCGGTCAACACTGGAGTTCCTAACAAACGAATTAGAAACAAGTATAGCACTTTTGGCGCTGTAAAAAGCGCCCCGACGGGCCGCTATACTAATAACAAAAATGACTTCATCGGCGTATACTTTCGTTAAGCGCACTATACGAATGAGCAGGCTGGCAACGTTGACTCAACAAAAAAGGCCGCCCCACACCGGAGCGGCCTAAATTCAAATCACTGATGTCCGCGAAAAATGCGGCTCGATGATTATTCCTCGTCCAACGCTTCGACGGCTTTTTGAAGCTCGTCTTTTGTGACTTCTTTGTCAGTCACGGTGGACAGTTCGAATACGTAGTCGACAACCTTGTCTTCGAAAATCGGCGCACGAAGCTGTTGCTGCATCTGCTGATTTTGCTGGATGAACTCGAAGAATTGACGTTCCTGACCCGGATATTGACGCGCTTGCGCCATAACCGCTTGGGTCATCTCAGCGTCTGTCACTTCGATGTTGTTCTTCTGGCCCAGATCAGCAAGGAACAGACCAAGACGCACACGGCGCTCGCCCAGTTTTACGTGCTCTTCTGTCGCTTCGATTTCCGGGTGGTCGTGACCTTCCACGTCCTTGTGCTCGTCATGCCACAACTGGTGCGCGATCTGTTTCGCTTCCGCGTCAACCAAGGTTGGCGGCAACTCGAAGCTGATCAGGTCGTCCAGCTTGTCGAGCAAATCACGTTTCATGATGGCGCGCGATGCACCGCCATATTCGGCTTCAAGACGCTCGGAAATCTGCGTCTTGAGACCGGCCAAATCTTCTGCGCCGAATTTCTTGGCCAGCTCGTCATTGATTTCGGCTGCCTTCGGGGCCTTTACGGCTTTGATGGTGCACGTGAACACGGCTTCTTTGCCGGCAAGATGTTCGGCCTGATAATCAGCTGGGAAAGATACAGTCGCTTCGACCTCGGACCCTGCTTTGGCGCCGACCAACTGTTCTTCAAAACCCGGAATGAACGAATTTGACCCCAGAACCAGCGGGTAATCTTCTGCCGCGCCGCCTTCGAATGCTTCGCCGTCAATCTTGCCAACGAAATCCATGACGACTTGATCGCCATCTGCGGCAGCTTCGCCTTCGGCTTTGTCGTCGAAGTCTTGTGCTGTGGCTGCCAGATTCGCCAGCGCTTCGTCGACAGAAGCTTCGTCAGCTTTCACGACAAGCTTCTCAAGCTTGAGCCCGGACAGATCCGCGTCGGGGATCTCGGGCAGAGCTTCGTAGTTCAGCGACACAACAACATCGTCGCCTTGCTTCCAGTTTTCGTTCGTCATCTTGACGTCAGGCTGAAGCGCCGGGCGGTCGCCGGTTTCCTTGAAGTGGTCGGACATCGCGCCGTCGATGCTTTCCTGCATCGCTTCGCCCATGACCCGCTCGCCAAATTGCTTTTTGAGCAATGCCATAGGCACTTTGCCTTTGCGGAAGCCCTTCATCTCAATGCCGGGTTGGGCTTCGGTCAGCTTCTCCATAACCTTGGCATCAAGCTCGGCAGCCGTGAGAGTAATCTCGTACCCGCGCTTGAGGCCGTCCTTCAGGGTCTCGGTGACCTGCATGTATCTTCGTCCTTATATCCGTATCATGGTGCGGGTGAAGGGACTTGAACCCCCACGCCTTGCGGCGCCAGAACCTAAATCTGGTGCGTCTACCAATTCCGCCACACCCGCAAAAGCCAACGCCTGCCGACCTAGAGCCAACGAGCGAATTTCGGGCCTTCTAGCAAACGGTCACGGGGGATGCGAGGGGTAAAATCGCACCGCCGCCCTGCTGTGTTTCATCGCTCAGAGTTCAAGCTCCTCGAATACGGCCGGCAAGGCATCTGGCAGATCTTCTGCGATCAGCCCGGCGCCGATCAGACGCGCCGCGGCCGCGTGCAGCCAAGCCCCGGCTTCAGCAGCTTGAACCGGGGAAAACCCACGCGCCAAAAGCCCGGTTATAAGGCCTGCCAAAACATCCCCTGCCCCGGCAGTAGCCAACCACGGCACCGCGTCAGCGCCGGTAAGATGCAACTCGACCATGTGGCCCGATGGGTCGGCCACAAGCGTGACGGGCCCTTTGAGCAGTACGGTCGCACCACAGCGCGCGGCAGCAGCCATGACAGCCTCGCGGCGCGGGTCCAGTATTTGACCGCGCGACGCATCCTTCAACAACCTTGCCTGCTCTGGAAAGAGTTTCGCAAATTCGCCTTCATGCGGCGTCAAAACCGCCGCGCCGTGCAGCAGGCCGAATAATGCGCGCGGAGCATCTGCGAAACTCGTCAAGCCGTCAGCATCCAGCACGATTGGACGCCGCGTAGACAAGGCAACCCGCACCATGTTGCGCGATTCTGTGCCGCGCCCCAATCCGGGCCCGATACACAGCGCATTGATCCGCGCGTCGCCAAGGGCATCTTCCAGACCGGCGGACCCTTTCAGTTGACGGACCATAACAGATGTCAGTTGGGCGGCGTTTTCGGTCATGGCCTCAACCGGACACCCAACGGTGACAAGTCCCGCCCCGACCCTGAGTGCAGCCCGCGCCGCAAGGCGTGCCGCGCCGCCCTGCCCCGGTCCGCCTGCCACGACCAAGGCATGACCGTGATCATACTTGTGCTGATCAACGTTCTTCGCCAGGCGCGATGCCAATGCCGGGGACAGCCCGGTGACGCCGCTCACAACCCGATATCCACAACACGCACCACACAGCCGGACGATTCGAGGACAGAATGCACTGGCTTGCGTGAATGGAACGTAACCGTCAGGTCAGCCGGAAAAGCAATATCGCCCAGAATAGTCCCGGTATCAGTGTCATATCCGCTGGGCACATCTACTGACATCCGATGCGTGCTCGTCGGGACCGCCCTTAGAACACGCACCACGTCAGCATCCAGCGGGCGGGCCAAACCGATCCCAAACAATGCGTCCACGATCAAATCAGCCGACGCCATGGCATCAGCAGCGTCCGCAAGAGGGTGAACAGGACATTCCGCCGCCCACAAATCACGGTTGGCGCGGGCATCCGGCGGCAGACGTGTCGGCGCGCCTAGCGCGAAAACATCAACTTGCCAGCCACGCCCCGCGAGAATGCCCGCCATAACGTACCCATCGCCGCCATTGTTACCGGGACCGCACAATATGACAGCGCGTGAGATCGTGTCTTGAAGATCCGGCCACAGCGACAGTGTTTCGGCGACGGCCCGTTCTCCGGCACATGCCATCAGTTCAGCACCGGAAACACGCCCCGACATGATGGCGTCAGTTTCCAGTTTGCGCATTTCTGCGGCAGTCAGCACAGCATCGCGGCTCATATTCCCACTTCTTTTCATTTCGCCCATTTACAATGCGCTTTGCTCATTTTTTAACCTTTGCCATGGGAATCGTCCGAGTCTGCGAAACACGCAAAGCTTAGCCAATTGTAGCGGGCGGGTGGAAGTGTTCTCACCACATCCAACGCCAGTGCGGGGGAATTAGAATGAAGAAGATTGAGGCCATCATCAAACCGTTCAAGCTCGATGAGGTCAAAGAAGCTTTGCAAGACATCGGGGTCCAAGGACTGTCGGTCGTCGAAGTAAAAGGCTTTGGTCGCCAAAAGGGTCACACCGAGCTGTATCGAGGCGCAGAATACGTTGTCGACTTTCTTCCGAAAGTCAAAATTGAGGTCGTTTTGCCCGATGATCAAGCAGACGGCGCGATCGAAGCAATTCTAAACGCAGCTAAAACTGACAAAATTGGGGACGGGAAGATCTTTGTATCCACCGTTGATCAAGCGATCCGGATCCGCACCGGAGAAGACGGCGAAGCAGCCCTTTAAACCGCGCTGTCGCCATAGTCGACCAAAGGCGCAGCACTTCCATCAGTAAGAGGACCTGATACGAAATGAGCAAGGAAGCAGTTCTGAACACGATCAAGGAAGAGGGTGTCGAATACGTTGACATCCGCTTCACCGACCCACGCGGCGCGTTGCAGCACGTCACGGTCCTTGCGGACCTCGTAGACGAGGATTTCCTTGATGAAGGCATGATGTTCGACGGTTCGTCCATCGCCGGCTGGAAAGCCATCAACAATTCCGACATGAAGCTGATGCCAGACACGGACAGCGCGTATATTGATCCGTTCTACGCGGAAAAGACGCTCTGCCTGCACTGCACAGTGGTAGAGCCAGACACAGGCGAGCGGTACAGCCGTGACCCGCGCGGCACAGCAGAGAACGCAGAAGCCTACCTGATTTCGTCCGGTGTTGGCACCCAGGCGTTCATGGGTCCGGAAGCTGAATTCTTCCTGTTTGACGACGTCCGCTTCCAGGTTGGCATCAACAAGGTATCGTACCAGGTTGACGCGCAAGATGCGTCCTGGAACAGCGACACCGAATACGAAATGGGCAACATGGGCCACCGCCCTGGCGTCAAAGGCGGTTATTTCCCGGTAAACCCGGTTGATGACGCCCAGGACATCCGCGCCGAAATGCTCTCGACCATGAAGCGTATCGGCATGAAGGTCGACAAGCACCACCACGAAGTGGCATCGTGCCAGCACGAGTTGGGTCTTGTCTTCGGTTCGCTCACCAAGCAGGCCGACGAAATCCAGAAGTACAAATACATCGTCAAGAACGTGGCCCATGCCTATGGCAAGTCGGTCACTTTCATGCCCAAGCCGATCTCTGGCGACAACGGCACTGGCATGCACGTGAACATGTCCATCTGGAAAGACGGCAAGCCGCTCTTCGCAGGTGACAAGTACGCGGACCTCAGCGACGAAGCCCTGTACTTCATCGGCGGCATCCTGAAGCACGCCAAAACGCTGAACGCGTTCACCAACCCATCGACCAACAGCTACAAGCGCCTGATCCCCGGCTTCGAAGCCCCGGTTCTGCGGGCCTATTCGGCTTCCAACCGGTCCGGTTGCGTTCGCATCCCGTTCTCGGAAAGCCCCAAGGCAAAGCGCGTCGAAGCACGTTTCCCCGACCCATCGGCGAACCCCTACCTGTGCTTCGCCGCCCTGCTGATGGCCGGTATCGACGGGATCAAGAACAAGATCCACCCGGGCGAAGCCAACGACAAAGATCTGTACGACCTGCCACCCGAAGAATTGGCAGAAATTCCAACAGTTTGCGCCAGCTTGCGCGAAGCTCTGGAATGTCTTGAAGCTGACCACGATTTCCTGCTGGCAGGCGACGTGTTCACAAAAGACCAGATCGAAGGCTACATGGCCCTCAAGTGGGAAGAAGTGTACAACTACGAGCACACTCCGCACCCTGTCGAATTCAAAATGTACTACAGCTGCTGATCAACGTTTTTCAGACGCGGAAAAGGGCACCTTCGGGTGCCCTTTTTTTTTGCGTCTGGGGGCCATGAATTTCCGGGTCGGTATCACGTCGGTATTTTGTCGGTATCACGTCGGTGGATCGACTTGGGGGCGCAGCATGCCTTTGCCGAAAGCGAAGGGCTAGGTTCGGACTGGACATCGGCTACGAACGTCAGATCTAATCCCGTATTGACAGCGCCGATGGCAGATTGCTTCACGCTTGCAGCATGGCTGGGTCCGACGCGAACGGCCCAGAGCTGCCGTTCGACTTCATTGCAACGAAGGTCCACTTGGAGCCCAAAGTACCAGTTACTGCACTATGCGCGAATGTCGGCCATCAATGATACTACGCCTACACACGCGCAATCTCACGGATCAGATCATTTGTCTCTGGTCTCGTCGTTTGGTGCCGATAACGAAGAGCAGAAACAGTTCGCGAAATTTCAGGGCCGTCGATGAGTATCGAAACGAGGCCACTGTCTGCTGGAATTGCCGTGGTTGGCAAAATTACCGCGCCTAATCCCCGCCGCGCGAGTTCGACTAACCAATCCACGCGATTTGACCGATAGGCCGCGTAGAGTTCGTGACCTTGGTCTGCACATGCCCGATGCAACGCATCGCGCATTTCGCAATTGGGTCGATCGAGCATGTCAGTTTCAGCGAGTGTCGAAAGAGAAATAGCGTTTCGTCCAGACAACGGGTGCGACTTGGACACCACAACCTTGTAGGACTCGTCATAGAGCTGGTCTATTCGATAGAGGTCTTCACTGACCGTCGCCGCTGTGACAACGACGTCAAATTCACCCTCTCGCAATCCGGCCAGAAGCTTGGAGGCAGACGCCACGATCAACTCTATTTCGGCTTGCGGCAATCGTGTACGGAAGCGTTCCACGGCGGCTGAAATCCGGTTGTGACCAATCGTTTCGCCAACACCGACAGAAATAGGAACCCGCTCTAGTCGCGTGTGGCGGACGGCTTCTGCCTTAGCTGCCTGCGTTTCGTCATGCGCTTTCTGTAGCCTTGGCTGCATGAGTTTTCCGAGTGCCGTCAACCTGCATCCCGCGCGGTCCCTGACAAACAGATCACCCCCGAGCTCGTGTTCAAGTTTCTTGATCGCGGTCGTCAAGGACGGTTGGGAAACATTTGAGGCGCTAGCGGCATGAGTGAAGTTGCGATGCTGGCAGACAGCCAAAAAATACCTGATCTGGTTCATCTCCACTGCCACAGTCTCCGTCACTTGCCGCCATGAGGTTCACCATAGCACATGTCTATCAAAGAATAGAAGTTCGGGATTGGTGCCTGAGGCATTCGGCATGAGAAAAGGGTGCATCGAAACCAAACACAACAACCTCTCAATCAGGAGGCGACCATGAAAGCCCAAATACTCAAGACACTCGCCGCTTTGGCCTTGATCACGACATCTGCAGCCGCACAGGAAACCCCAATGGAAAATCACACTGCCAGCTACATCGCCATGCCCGCCGCTGAAGGCCAGACCGAAGCATTCGCCGAATTTCTGGCCGGAGCCGCCCCGATTGTCGCGGACACCGAACCAGGCACCGTGCTTTGGTTTGCCTTACAAGACGACGATACGCTCGCGATCTTTGATATCTTCGTGGATGAAGAAGCGCGCAATGCGCATTTCTCCGGCGCTGTGGCCGCGGCTTTGAACCAAAATGCCGACGCGCTGGTCGCCGGAGGCTGGGACGATGGTGTTGTCGCGAATATCAAAAATTCCGATGTTTTGTCGGTGAAGGAACCGGTTGATCTCTACTCGGCCACGACAGCCACGTACATCACGCTCGAAGCAGCACCCGGCAAAGGGCCGGAATTGGCAGCCTTGCTGACCGCAGCTGGTCCCATCGTCGGAGAAACCGAACCCGGCACATTGTTCTGGGCGGCGCTGCAGATTGACGAAACATCCTTCGCAATCTTCGACATCTTCACCAACAATGCTGGCCGTGAAGCACACTTTGCCGGTCAAGTCGCCGGGCTGCTGAACGAACGGGCAGCGGAGTTGGTCGCTGGCGGGTGGGACGACGGTGTGGTCGCTAACGTCCACAACTTCGACATCCTCGCCATCAAGTAACGCGATGTGACAGGAACAAGAGGCGCCTGGTGCAACGCATCAGGCGCTTTGCCGAACGAATTTAGATTCACCGTTAAGCGGTCGTTCGAGTAACTGCAGCGAATTAGCGCTTTGTTCGCATTGCTGACCTCCATCCTTTGTGCAGCGACCGTCCGCTCTCCGCCCTCCCTATCAGTTTCCGCGTCGGCGAAGGCAAAAGTCATTCAGACGCGGCTCACGGAAGCAAAGCTCCGCACAGCTGCCAGAGATATATATGGGTCAGCGCCCGAAGATGCCTCTCGCGCCCGGAACGATGGCCGCGCGAAAAAGGGGCCAGTGTGGCCCCTTCTGATCG
>NZ_SMZO01000018.1 GCF_004358675.1 Meridianimarinicoccus aquatilis
GCTTGTCGCCGCGTCCATCAGGGCCTTGCCGTCAGAAACCTTCTGTTCCGCGTGTCCCAATTGCGTCGCCGCGTCACGGTGTTCGTCCAGCGCAGCTTTCAGCGTGTCGATGTTGCCGCCCGTTGCTTGGTGGCGGATCGCGGCATTCTCGGCCTTCGCCCGCGCCGTGCCAAGGCGTTCGCTGTAACGGTTCGCGGCCTCCAGTGCGGCCTCTGCCGCTTGGCGCATGGCAAGGTGATCGCGGTGCGCCTGCGGATCTTCCAGCCCTTTCAACTCGTGTCGCAATTCCCGGCGGCGATCCAGCGCAGAGCGCAGCGCCTGTGCCTTGCCCTGAAGGTCAGCCTCGCGCGATTGCAGAGCATTCAGCGCCGTTTCCGCCTGTTCAAGTGGCCCGCCACGCCTTGGCCCACGGCTTGTCACATACATAGCAAGCTCTTCTTCGACACGGGCGCGCGCGGCATCCATGCGGCGCCCCCCTGTCATGGCCTCGACCTCACCTGCAACCGAAGACAAGACCCCGCGCCGGGCTTCGGCGCCATCCTCTGGCTTTTCAGAGACGATTTCGCCCTGCCGGACCCAAAGCAACCCCGCAGGTCCACCATCGCCGGGCGCTTCGATCAGATCAGCAATCCATGCCTCGGCCGCATCAGCCTGTGCAACCAAGCGGCCATTTTGGGTCACACGCGCCTGCTTGCGACCAGGTGCACTGCTCCAGGTCTTGTGGATAGTGAACACACCCGCCGGTGCTTCAATTTCAACAGAAACGGACGGATCACCGCCTGCATAAGGTTGAAGCCCCCGCGCGTCCTTGTTCCAAGAGCCATAGCGCAAAAAGAACACCGCGTTCAGAGCTTCGAAGATGGTGGATTTGCCCGCCTCGTTCGGCGCAGCGAGCAGGTTCAGCCCGTCGCCAAACCCTCGCACCTCCATCGGGTCCGCAAAGCGGCGCACATTGGTCAGGGTGAGACTGCGCAGTTTCATGGCCGATCCCCCTGCAACAGCGTATGCAATCGGGCCAGAGCCGATGCCGCGACACGGCGGTCGATTTCAGCCAGCGCGGTGTTTCCGCTTTCGGCCTGAAGCGCCTCTGCGGCAAGGCGCAACGCACCGCTTTCGGCCACGGCATCCAGATCTTCGGGCTGTGCATCCACCGAAAGGGCGCTCTCGTCGACCTCAAAGGACCAGAATTGATGGCGCACGGCAGCCAAATCCGCCATCAGGGCTGCGCGCGCAGGCAAGCGAACCCGCCCGGCAAGACGCAGCCGGATCAGAATATCCCGCCGGTCTGCCGCCGTATCGCCGGGCAAAGCCAGCTTCAGCGCGGCAAGCGCATCCATTTCCGGGGTCAGGGTCAGGTCAAGCTGCTGCCAGTCGAACAGGCCAACGGGGTGCTGGATCACGTCTGGTGCAAGACCGGGCCCGGGCAACGTCACGGCAAGGCATACGCCCGGCCCTGCATGCTTAAAACTGTCGCGCTCCGGAGTGCCTGAATACCAGCAGCGCGGCGTAATGGACCGCACGCCGTGCCAATCGCCCAGCGCCAGATAATCCAGACACGCGGTGTTGGCCCGGTCCGGGGGGATGACTTCACTTCGATCGTCTTCTGACCCGAACGTCTGCACCCCGCCATGGGCAAGACCCAACCTGATATCGCCATCCCCGGTTTCGGCCTGCGCAAACCACGCCGTGGCATCCACACCCGTGCTGCGGTGAGTAACAGGCGCAGGCAACAAGGTCACACCGGGCGCGATGGAAACCGGAACGGCTTCGACCAAAAGGCGCAGGTTGCAAGGAGCCTCAACTCGCAGGCTGTCCCAAAGCGGTTCAGCCGCAAGACTGTCATGATTTCCCGGGATCACCCACCACGTCATGTCCTGCGCGGCCTCCATGGCGGCCAACGCTTGCTGACGCACACGCGGGGTGACGGTTTCGGTGTCGAACAGATCCCCCGCGATTAGAATATCGCTTGCGCCATGATCCCGCGCAGCAGACGCGAGTCGCCCGATGACGCCATGCCGCGCCTCGACCAACCGCGCGCGCACGTCTTCTTCCATCGCCCCAAAGCGCCGCCCCAGATGCAAATCAGCAGAATGAATGAAGCGAAAGGGCATGGTGAATGTCCGCATTTTGAAAATGTCTGAAGCTGGCAGCCAACCGGGTCAGTCTGCCTTGTCAATGATGGGAACATTAGCGGAACGCTAAAGCAGGGGAAAGCCGCTTTACGCGCGGCCGGGAGCCATCGCCGGATATGAGGGCTGGCATGCAGGCAGTCACCGCACGCTGCGCCAATCATGCGAACCTATCGGACTGTTCCAACAACTCTGCCAGAAGAGGGTTCGGGAAACGCCGCTTGATGGTTACCGCGTGAAAAGTCTCGCTTATGTCAGGCAAACGGGCCGCTTCGATCAAACGCCCCGTTGTCAATTCGTCCTGCACGACAATCGGCGGCAAGACGGCAAGACCGACCCCGTCTCGCGCCAGAAGGCGCATCATCGCCATATCGTCTACCTCGGCGGCGATCTGCGGGCGCAGGCCAAGGCGATCAATCAGCGCATCAAACCCGATCCGCACCCCTGTTTCCGGCGTCGGCAGGATCACCGGTTGAGTCGCCAACAGACGCGCCAGCGACCGCTCCGCGCCCAACAACCGGGGCGTACCCACAAGGCTGACCGCTTGCTCAGCCAATCGGTGCGATACGAACGGCGTGACCGCATCGCGCGATGGCGGACGGTTGATCAAAACCGTATCAAGGTTCTGTGCTTGCAGGTCACTGAGCAGATCAGCGGTATTTCCGGACCGCAAAAACACTTCTACATCGGGGCGTCCAAGAATTGGGCGCAAAAATTGTATGTGAAAGTTTCGCGACAATGTGGCCAGCGCGCCGATGCGAATGATCTGCCGCGTACCCCCCTGTTCACGCAGCGTCCCGACCAGTTCCCGACCCGCGGCAAAGATCGTATCCGCATGGTCCAGTGTAATCCGCCCTGCTTCAGTCAGAAAGAGCTGACGCCCGCGACGTTCAAAAAGAGAATGCCCCAACTGCTCTTCGAGCCGCCGGATTTGAACCGAGACAGCCGATTGCGAAAGGTTAAGCCGTTCCGCCGTGCGTGTGAGATTTCCATCATGCGCAACGGCCCAGAAGTACCGCAAATGATGATAATTCAAATCCGCCATTCCATATAAATAAACGAACGAAAAATCATAAACAATGAATTTTTTAACTCTTGGCCAGACTGCTAAGTACGGGCAAATCCCCTGACCTTTAGGAAGGAACCGGCCCGTGTCATTCGCAGCCCTGCCCTATCTGCCGCCCATACTGATGCTTTTTGCAGCGATCCTTGCATTTCGCGGCCCCAAAATGCGCCCAGCCAAAGTGCTGACGCAAATCGAGATGACCGCCTTGGGCGCGCTTGGGTTTGCTGTTCTGGCGGCGATCGCGCTGATCTGGACGGGACCGGCGACAAGCGCACTGCTGGGGATCGCCGGTGTCGGCCTGTCTGCGCGGCTGGATGCGATTTCAGTCATAATGCTGTTATTGGTCACGTTCCTCGGCTGGATCGTGCTGCGCTTCGCGGGAACGTATATGGACGGCGAAGACCGGCAGGGCCCGTTTACCGGATGGCTCTGTCTGACCTTGGCATCCGTCATGCTTTTGGTGACTGCGGGAAATCTGGGCCAGCTGGTTGCGGCTTGGGTCACAACAAGTCTGACGCTACACAAACTGCTTTTGCACTATCCCGAACGGGTAGCAGCACAGCGGGCCGCGCATAAGAAGTGGGTGACAGCACGTCTTGGGGATGCAGCGCTTACAGGTGCTGTTATTCTTTTGTTGGTCCGCTATGGCACAGGTGACATCGCCTCCATCCTGTCTGCGGCGCAGGCCGAGAACGGGACGGCAAGTGCGTTCTGGATTGCGGGGCTTCTGGCACTGGCCGCATTGCTGAAATCCGCTCAGTTTCCAACCCATGGCTGGCTGACTGAGTTGATGGAAACCCCGACCCCTGTATCCGCGCTGCTTCATGCGGGCGTGATCAATGGCGGCGGCTTTCTTCTGATCCGCCTGGCCGATGTCATGGTTCTGGCCCCTGCGATGCTGGCGGTGCTGGCACTGGTGGGCGGGTTTACGGCCATCTTTGCCGGTCTGGTGATGCTGACGCAGCCCGCGATCAAAACCTCTCTGGCGTGGTCGACGGTGGCGCAGATGGGCTTCATGTTCCTGCAATGCGGCTTGGCCCTGTTCCCGCTTGCGCTGCTGCACATCGTGGCGCACTCGCTTTACAAGGCGCATGCCTTCCTGTCATCCGGCACCGCGGTTGAAACGGTTGCCGCCGCCCGCAGACCCGGTCCTGTCGCGATCCCCAGAACGGCGGCAGTCGGGCGCGCCTTCTTGTTCGCATTGGCCACCTATGCGGTTGTCGGTCTGTTCTTTGGTGTCGCCGAAAAATCACCTCAAGCCATCGCGCTGGGGGCCATCTTGATCTTTGGCGTCGCTTATCTTGTGGCGCAGGGGCTTGCAGATGCCGCGCCGCGCGCCCTGACCCGCTGGACGGCGGCCTACTCGCTCGCGGCTGGTATTGGGTACTTTGCGCTTCAGACCGGGGCCCAGATCCTGACCAAAGGGTCTCTGCCGACCGTGCCCGCTCCGGGCCCCTTGGAATGGGCTGTGATCGTTCTGGCACTGCTCAGTTTTGGCGTCGTCGCGGTTGCACAAGCGATGTTCCCATTGTGGGCGTACCACCCCGCAGCGTCGGGCCTGCGCGTGCATCTGTCCAACGGGCTTTATGCAAATGCACTGTTCGACAAAATGCTTGGCGGCTGGTCCCGCAAGCCTTCCTTCTGATCGTTGCCAAGGATATTTGACATGACTGACACAGCTTACATCGCCCCTGCAAGGCTGCCCCCCGCAACTTTGGCCGCCGCCTGCGACGCCGCAGCGCGGGCCATTCCACCGGCATGGCCGCTGGCCGCCACCGTCGCAGTCAACCCGTTCTTAGGACAAACCGGCGAAACGCTTGCCCAAGTGTCAGCCCGGCTTGGGCGGACAGCGGGCACAGCGGTCACAATGCCGCGCGACTGGTATGCAAGCCGGATTGCCAATGGCACAATCACCGAAGAAGACCTTGCTGGCGCTCTTGCCGCAGCAACACCAGTTCCAGACGGCACCGATGTTGAGGCGCTGAAAGCTGCCGCACGCAGCGAGGTGCCCACGGCAACCGCTTTACCAACCGTCGCGGACCTTGCCGCAAAAGTTTCTGGCATTGATTGGCCGGGGGTGATCGCGGACCGGTTTGGCGCTTTTGCCTCTGGCTATTGTGACGAGGGTCAGGCCCTTTGGGCCGCATCGCGCGGGCGCAATGCCTATGCTGCGTGGCGGGCCGTGGCGACCCATGATCTTACCCCTGAAATTCTGGGGCTCCGCGGGTTCGGCCAACATGCTGCCGATGCCCCGCAAACGGCCGAAGACGGCATTGCGCAGGCGACGGGTCAGCTTGGTCTTACTGAAGCCGCACTGGAAACCTACTTGCATCAATTGCTGCTGACACTCGGCGGTTGGTCGCAACTTGCACGCTATCAGTCTTGGCAAGCGGAACTGGCTGGTGGGTCTGACTGCACGATCACCGACTTTCTCGCCATACGGTTGCTATGGGAAGAAGCGCTGTTCTGTCTGTACAAAGACCAAATCGCCGAAGACTGGGCCGATATCGTTGCCGCACATGAAACCCCGTGTGCCCCCAGCGCCGCCCAGCAGATCGACAGCATCTTGCAAGAGGCGGCTGAACGCGCAGCGCAGCGGGATCTGGCAGAAACGCTTTGCGCGTCCAGCGTCACGGCAATCTCGGCCAATGAACGCCCTGACATTCAGGCTGCGTTCTGTATCGATGTGCGGTCAGAAGTGTTCCGGCGGGCGCTCGAATCCGTCCATCCCGGCATTCAGACTCTCGGCTTTGCGGGATTCTTTGGCCTGACAGTCGCCCATCGGAGCTTTGCGTCTGACGTGGTGGAACACCGGCTCCCCGTTTTGTTGAACGCTGGGCTGACCTCAACCAGTTGCGGCAAATCCGAAGCAGACCAAAGCGCCCGGTTCAAGGCGCGGGCAAAGCGGGCATGGGGCCGGTTCAAGATTGCCGCTGTGTCGTCGTTTGCCTTTGTTGAGGCAACCGGCCCCGTGCACGGTGTCAACCTGTTGCGCGATGCGCTTGGGCGGGCCGGGACCGCCCCGCAACCAGACCCAATGCCACGGCTTGACCCAATGCCGGACCTTGCCACACGCATTGACGCGGCGGAGCGGATCCTGCGCGCCATGTCGCTGACAGAAAACTTCGCGCGGGTGGTGCTGCTGGCCGGACATGGGGCAAAGGTCAAGAACAACCCCCATGCCAGCGCCTTGCATTGCGGGGCGTGCGGCGGCCATGCCGGTGACATCAACGCCCGGCTGTTGGCCAGCTTGCTGAATGATCCGGATACACGGAGCGGACTAGCCGCCAAAGGAATCAAAGTCCCGGCCGACACACTGTTTGTTGGCGCGCTTCATGACACGACCACTGACGCCGTGACGGTCTTTGACACAGACACCAAATCAGAAGAGCACGCGCAGGACCTGCGGGCCTTAGCTGGTTGGCTGGATGCCGCCGGCACCCTTGCGCGCAGCGAACGGGCGCTGCGGTTGCCACGGGCCAACAGCGCCGCAGATATCGCCGAACGCAGCCGGAATTGGGCAGAAACACGCCCTGAATGGGGCCTTGCGGGCTGCAAGGGCTTCATCGCGGCGCCGCGCCGGCGGACGGCGGGCAAGTCGCTGGCGGGGCGCGCTTTTCTGCATGACTACGATTGGCATCAGGACAAGGATTTCAGCGTGCTTGAGTTGATCCTGACCGCGCCTGCAGTGGTGGCCAGCTGGATCAGCCTTCAATATTTTGGTTCGACCGTCGCGCCCGGCCTGTTCGGCGGCGGCAACAAGCTGCTGCACAATGTGACCGGCGGGATCGGCGTGGTCGAAGGCAATGGCGGAACACTTCGTGTGGGCCTTCCATGGCAGTCAGTGCATGATGGGCAAAACTACATTCACGACCCCCTGCGGCTTTCGGTCTGTGTCGAAGCCCCGCGCGAGGCGATCAGCGCAGTCCTTGCCCGCCATGATGCTGTGCGGGCGTTGTTCGACAATCGCTGGATGCATCTGTTTGCGATGGATGCAGAAGGCAAACTTGCGTGGCGCTATGTTGGCGACGGCGCTTGGCAGGCCGAGCCAGGACCGGACACTCAGACGCCTGAACTGGCCAAGGCCAGCTAAAACAACGCACATCAAGATCAGCCGCGCGCAAGACAGCCCTGCGCGCGGCTTTTGGCTTTTCCCGGCGCTTGGTTGCAGTACCATTGCCGAAAGCGTGGGCGCATTTTGCCCGGAACGGGAGCCACACATGCAAGTCGCAACGAACGGAAATGTGTCGTTCTGGTATGCCCAGATGGGCGGCACGCCGTCGTATCGTGCGCCACTCACCGAAGATATGGACGTGGATGTGTGCATCATCGGCGCCGGGTTCACGGGCCTGTGGACCGCCTATTATCTGATGCTGGCGCGCCCGTCGCTGCGCGTTGCACTGATTGAACAGCAGTTCGCAGGGTTCGGTGCATCCGGTCGGAACGGCGGGTGGTGTACCGGCAGTTTTGGCTGGAAACGAGAACGCTATGTGCAGGGCACCAATCGTGATGGGCTTATCGCGTTGGAAACGCAGCTACGCGGTACTGTGGACGAGATCTTGCGCGTGGCGAAAGCCGAAGGCATCGACGCCGACATCCGGCGCACCGATTGTGTCACCTATGCCTGCTCGCCAGCACAAATGCGCCGCCTGAAGGTTGAACATGACACCGCCTTGCGCTGGGACGTACCTGCAGAACGCGTCGCGCTGATAGGAACGGACGAGGCAAAGGCACGGATCAAGATCGCCAATGCGCACGGCGCGTTGGTGGAACGGGGCGGCGCACGGGTGCAGCCAGCGAAACTGGTTCGCGGGCTTGCTGCTGCCGTCGAACGCAAAGGCGCGTGTATCTATGAACAGACCACGGTTGAAGGCATCGCACCGGGCCTTGTCACGACGGATCGTGGCTTTGTAAGAGCTGACCGAATTATATGCGCAACCGAAGGGTTCACAGCGGGCATTCCTGGACACAGGCGAAAGTGGCTGCCATTGAACAGCGCGCAGATCGTGACAGCCCCCCTGCCCGCCGCCCTTTGGGACAGCATCGGTTGGACCAGATACGAAATGCTTGGCGACGCCTCTCACGCATATTGCTATGCTCAGCGCACGGCAGATGGGCGCATCGCCATGGGGGGCCGCGGCGTTCCCTATCGGTTCGGGTCCCGCACTGACCGGCGCGGCGAGACTCAAACCGCCACCATAGAGGCGCTGGCCGCAATCTTGCACCGGCTGTTGCCGCAGACCCGTTCTGTCGCACTGGAGCACGCATGGTGCGGCGTGCTGGGCGTGCCCCGTGATTGGTGCGCCACGGTCGGCCTTGATCCGCAGACCGGAATTGGCTGGGCCGGGGGTTATGTCGGCATCGGCGTGTCGACATCAAACCACGCCGGGCGCACCTTAGCTGATTTGATCCTTGAGCAGCACACGGAACGCACGGGCATGCCATGGGTTGGCCGAACGCCCCGCAACTGGGAACCAGAGCCGCTGCGCTGGCTGGCCGTGCACGGGATGTACCACCTGTATCATCTTGCGGACAAACGCGAGGCAGCCGGGACAGGCCATTCAACATCGCGGCTGGCCCGGCTCGCCGATTGGATCACCCAGCGGTAAAATCAGGTCGCGGTGCATGACCCTGGCCCCCCAAACTATCTGGCAACGGAGGCACAGGTGCGACGCGCATCTGCCCAGATCTGCACGACCTGTTTACAACCTCAGTGCAATTATCCAATCAAGAGACAACCAGTGCCTAAAAGCGGGCAGACAAGCACAAAGTGGCATCTTACATGCCTAAAATTCTATCGCAGTCGCTTCGCAACCTCGTGCCGATTGCATTCGGCATCGGCCTGTTTGGATTGGGGCTTTACGCGCTGAACCATCTTTTGGCGCCCGTCGATCCAGACGTCATCCTCGACCACATCCGCAACACCCCGCCACATGTTCTTTTGCTGGCGCTGTGTGCGACCGCGGTGGGGTACACTGCTCTTCTTGGGTACGACTGGCTTGCCCTTCGGTTCATCGGCCGCAAGCTACCCCCGCGCGTCGTGGCGTTTGGCGGCTTTCTTGGGTACGCCTTTGGCAACACGATCGGTGTCAGCGTGGTATCCGGTGGGGCTGTCCGATACCGAATTTACTCGGCTTTCGGTCTGAACGCGTTCGAAGTGACCGCCGTTTCCACCTATATTGCGATGGCCCTTGGCACCGGTCTTACCCTGATCGGTTTGACGGCCCTCAGCTTTCATCCGGCAATTGCCGTTCCCTATTTGCCCCTTTCGCCAAGCCTGATCAGTTTCACCGCAGCGGCGAGTGTTCTGGTGGCTGTCGGCGCGATTCTCTGGGTGTCATGGTCCGGAATTTCGCAAAAGGTCTGGCGCTTTGAGTTAAGCCTGCCTGAACCGAAGAGCCTTGGCCTGCAGCTTCTTATCACACTGATTGATGTCGCAGCAGCGGCGTTTACCCTTTGGATCTTGTTGCCAGCCGGCAAGCCCGACTTCGCAGCCTTTGTCGCAATCTATTCAATTGCGGTCATGATCGGCGTGGCAAGCCATGTTCCCGGCGGCATCGGAGTGTTCGAAACCGTGGTCATAGGGACACTGCCTGCAAGTGTGCCGGTGGGCGAAGCCGCGGCAGCGCTGTTGCTGTTCCGTTTCGTCTATTACCTGATCCCCTTTGGGCTTGGCTTCGTGCTCGTCTCGCTGAACGAGGCGCGCATGGCGGGGGGCTGGGCGTCAAAGTACCTTGGCCGCGTCACCGGCCCCCTTCGTCCAGCCATGGAATCGCTCAATGGCGTGGTTCCGTCCCTTGTGGCGGCTGCTGTTTTCGCCTTTGGCGTGTACCTGATGCTTGTGTCCATGATCCCCTCTGCGGCGGGCAAGGCGCTGCAAGACGGTGATCTGGCGGCGACGATCCTGTTGGAGGGCGGAACGCTTGTCTCTGCCATGGCCGGCGGGCTTCTGCTGATCTTGTCGCACGGATTGGTCCGTCGGATCGAAGCCGCCTTTTGGTTGACGCTGGCGACGATGACAGGCGGGGTTGTCGCATCCATGTTGCACGGCCTGAACTATGAAAGCGCCCTTTTGCTGGCGCTGGGGATCACTTCTCTTTTGCCGTTTCGGTCTGCCTTTTACCGTCAGGCAAAACTGACCTCTGGTGTGTTCTCGGCGAGTTGGCTTTTTGTGGTATTCAGCGTGCTGCTTGGCGTGTCTTCGTTCTTTTTCCTCATCCATCAGACAACGCCGTATAGCACCGATCTTTGGACAGAGTTCAGCCCGGATTCAGCCACGCCGCGATCCTTGCGCGCGGGCCTTGCAGCGTCAGCCCTGTTGCTGTTCTTCGCAGTGTATATCGCGCTGCGCCCGGCGCGCCAGCCGCGCCCTATCGCCGGGGGGGCGAACGGTTTGGACCGGGCGGCGCGTCTGCTTGCGGATGTCGACGCACCGCAGGCCTGTCTTGCAATGACGGGCGACAAACAGTTCGTCTTTTCGGAACAGGGTGGCGCCTTCATCATGTATGCCGTGCAGGGCCGAACATGGGTCGCCCTTGGCGATCCGGTCGGCAACCCGAACGAGATTGAAGAATTGTGCTGGTCCTTTGTCGAGAAGGCGCAGCGCGCAGGCGGCCGGGCGGTGTTCTATGAAACCGGTCAGCGGCACCTCCCCCGGCTGGTCGAAATGGGGCTGGCCCTGCACAAGATCGGCGAAGAAGCCGTGGTCCATCTGCCCGGTTTTTCGCTTGCAGGGGCCAAGTTCAAATCCATGCGCGCCGCGTATAACAAGCGCTGCCGACAAGGTACGACACTGGAAATCATGTCGCCGCCCCACAGTGCAGATTTGCTAGGCGAGTTAGAGACCATTTCCAACGCATGGCTGACAGGCAAGACGGGGCGCGAAAAGCGGTTCTCGGTCGGTCGGTTCGACACGGAATACCTCAACCGCTCCCCCATTGCGGTCATTCGTTCCGGCGATCAGGTGCTTGCCTTTGCCAATATCCTCGCACCGGGAGACGGTCGCAACGTCGCCATTGATCTCATGCGGTATCTGCCGGACGAGGCCTCTGGCATCATGGAGTTCATGTTCGTCTCCCTGATCGAGCATTACCGAGATGCCGGTGCGGCCGAATTCAGCCTTGGAATGGCCCCGCTTGCGGGCCTGTCAGAACGATCAATCGAACGACTGTGGAACCGCTTTGGGCGGCTGTTGTATCGCCACGGTGGCGCGTTCTACAACTTCACTGGTCTGCGGGCCTTCAAGCAGAAATTTCGGCCCGAATGGCGGTCGCGCTATATCGCGGTTCCCCCCGGGCTGTCGCCAACCCACGCGATGTTCGAAGTGGCGTTGTTGATTTCCGGCGGAGCGCCCGGCCTTCTGAGCAAATAGATACCGCCGGACCTGTTTTCTATGGCTGCAAAATCGCGTTGGTCCATTCCTGCAAGAACGCCCTCTTTTTCAACTGATCCAAAAACACCAATAGGCCCGGTCCAAGGCGGATGCGGTGCAAAGACGCCTCATTGCGTTGGTCCAAGGCGGATTGGCCCAGCGCGGCGTTACCCGTCGGACCAAACGCCTGACCCAGCATATGATCCAGAAACAGGCGGGCCATCTCAACGGTCGGTGCGTTGTTTGGAATCACCACACTTCTGAGCATGACGGTTGAAAAGTCGGACGGCAAAACGACGGTGAACCGCCCCGTGTCTTGCCGATTGATCGCGTAGCTTTGCAGCACGTTATAGGCCACGGCCAGCGTGCCATCTTCGACCGCATCTATCATGTCGGACGAGCAACAATAGAGCTTGGCATCCAGCCCGCCCATCACCTCTGTCAATCGCCAATAGGTGTCCGAGGCGCGCGTATCTTGCGTCGCGAACAGATATCCAAGCCCCGACTGTCGAATATCATATGTACCAACCTTGCCGCGAAACAGATCGGGGTTTTCGCGCAGCAACGCGATCAATTCTTGCCTGCTGCGAGGCACAGCAAGATCTTCAAACACCTTGTTTGACAAGACGATGGCGGCGGCCTCTTGGGTGAAAGCAAAAACCATGTCGTTCCACACCGCCCAGTCCGCCATGACGTGCGCACCGTCCGGCTCATGGCGCTGCACGAACCCGTCATTTGCAAGTTTTGTCTGAAGGTCCATTGCACTCGAAATGACAAGATCGAAGGGGCGCCGCTCCGCGTGGATGGCCCGCATGACTTCGGTTGAACTGGCGACGGTATAATCCACCGCCACCGCCGGGTTCGTCGCCAGAAAGCTCTCGATCATCGGGGCGAAAAAGCGGATGTCAGCCGTCGATAGAATGGTAACGGTCTGGCTTGCATTGTCCGCACCAAACCATCTGTGATCCTCAATCTCGAAAGCTGCGGCGCAATGTGCGATCAGCATCAAGACCAGGGAAAAAGCAAACTCGCGCACGCGCCCCCCTTTGGATTGTTGCCAATCCTTAACTGCCCGCCATGGGCTTCGATCACGTCTTTCGCGATGGTCAATCCCAGCCCTGAGCCAACAATGCCGCTGGAATTCGTACCGCGTTCAAATCGGCCCGTAAGCCGTTCCAGATCAAGGTCAGCAAAGCCCGCGCCGGTATCGCGTACGTCAATGCGCGGCCCAAAGTCACCGCAGCGCAGGGCCACTTCAACACGCGAGCCGGCTGGGCTGTATTTCACGGCGTTGTCCAGCAAGTTGTGCAAGGCGCTTTGCAGCAGAATGCTGTCGCCCTTAATCGTGGCGGCATCGGACGCGGTGACCATAAGGGTAATGTCCTTGATTTCAGAAATCGGGCGCAGGCGTTCGACGCTGTCCTGCACAAGAGCGGACAAATCGATCGTCTCTTGCGCCAGATTATCAAGGCGAAAGGCCACCATGGCATGATCCAGAAGTTGCCCCGCCGTGCGCGAGCTATCATCAATGGCGTGGATCATTTCGCGAAGCGCGGCCCGGTTTTCGGCCTTCGTCACGCTACGCTGGATGATTTCCGCCTTTGTGCGCACAATTGCCAATGGGGTCCGAACCCGGTGCGCCGCTTCGGCGATAAAATCTTCGGATCTGGCCAAAGAGGCTTCGAGACGCTGCATCAAAGTATTGAGCGATGCGACCAACGGAACCATTTCATGGGGTACCGGCGCGGAAACCGGCCGCAGATCCTTGGGCCCGCGTCGCGCCACAGATGCCGTCAACAGGTCAAGCGGCCTGATGGTACTGCGAGCGACCAGCAGCGCAAGAATAGCACTGATCGCAAAGAACCCCGCACCGATTGCCAAGGCCATATGTGAAATCTCGGTCAACGTCTGGCGTTGCCCGGACAGCGTTTGAGCCACAGACACTTCGACAAGAACCTGGCCCTCATGAACGGCAAAGGGCCTGCCGACGGAAACAATGCGGACCTGTTCGCCCAGAAACTCCCGGGATGCGAAAGCCATCGTGGACTGGTCTCGCAACGGCGGGCGCGGCAAATCGCGATACCCGGTCAAAAATTCCGGCCCGAGCCAAACCGCGTAAAAGACCCGTTCATCCGTTACGCTATCCAGCATCGAAAGCGCGGAATATGGCAAATCCACGCTGATTGATCCCTCGACACTGCGGGCGCCATCCATCACCGACCGGGCTGACGCAGCAAGGATGTTGTCCTGACTGTCTTGCGCCACTTGCTGCGCCACCGATTGCACGACGAAATACAAAAGAACCGCCATCGCAGCGGACACTAGCAGCAGCAAAAGCAAAAGCCGTCGGCGAATAGAGCCTTGCGCGACCGGCGGTGTCACGCGTGGACCAGTTTATAGCCAAGCCCGCGGACCGTCGTGATGGAAACCCCCGAACCGGTGAGATGCTTACGAAGCCGCGCAACGTAGACTTCGATGGCGTTCTCGGTGACCTGCTCGTCATACGAGAACAATCTGTCCACCAATGCCGGTTTGGACAGTACCATTTCCGGCGCGTTGATGAACACTTCGAACAACCGCAACTCGCGCGTTCGCAGTTGAATTTCGGTCCCGTCCACCTTGAGGGTTCCAGACGCTGGGTTAAATTCCAACTTCCCCAACACAATCGCATTGCGGGCCCCGCCCCCCCGGCGGCGCAGCACAGCACGGCACCGGGCCTCTAGTTCGGCAAAATCGATGGGCTTGACCATATAGTCGTCGGCCCCAAGGTCCAAAAGGCTGATCCGGTCCGACACCTCAGACCGGGCGGTCAAGACGATCACGGGCGTGGTCGTTTTCTTGTCGCGATGATGGGCAAGAAAACTACGCCCATCCCCATCCGGCAACATAATATCGAGCAGGATAAGGTCGTATTCCGTCGTCGCGGCATAATCCTTGGCGGTTTCAAGATCACCAGCATGATCCACCACATGACCATCAAGGCTCAGCCTGTCGACGACGGCAGCGGCCAATGCCGAATTGTCCTCGATCAGCAGAAACCGCATGGGGGGTGTCCTTTTTTTCGCGCCGGTGTCAGCTTAGTGTCAGGTTGGGGCTTCAAGACCCCTGCCACATGAGCGGCGCAAGCCGTAATTGTCAAATGGGAGGACTATGACAATGAAACTCGAACTGGGCCGTCGTGCCCTGCTCGCTGCTGCGGCAGCATTCGCTTTCACCGGCACAGCACAAGCCGAAGGCCATCAGGCTGTCGAGAGCATTCACTTTTTGATCCCCGGCGGCGCCGGCGGCGGCTGGGATGGTACAGCACGTGGCACAGGCGAAGCCCTGACAGGTGCCGGACTTGTTGGAACCGCATCGTATGAAAACATGTCCGGCGGCGGCGGCGGCAAGGCCATCGGATATCTGATCGAAAACGCCGACAGCCTGCATGACACGCTGATGGTCAACTCGACCCCGATCGTGATCCGGTCGCTGACCGGCGTCTTCCCGCACAACTTCCGCGATCTGACGCTGGTTGCCGGCACAATCGGCGACTACGCGGCGCTGGTCGTTAGTGCCGACAGCGACGTCAATTCCATGGATGATCTGCTGGCTGCGTTCGACGCAGACCCAAGCGCCACAGCCATCGGCGGCGGATCCGTTCCCGGCGGTATGGACCACCTCGTGGCCGCAATGGTGATGGAAGCGTCCGGCCGCGATGCGCTGAACGTCAAGTACATCCCCTATGACGCAGGCGGGAAAGCCATGGCGGCCCTGCTGTCTGGTGAAATCAAAGCCCTGTCCACCGGATTTTCCGAAGCCGTTGCGCTGGCTGAAGCCGGTGAAGTCAAGATCATCGGTGTGACCTCTGATGAGCGTGTGCCGGCCTATGCGGATGCGGCAACAATGAAGGAACAAGGTATCGACACCTCGTTCGTCAACTGGCGCGGTTTCTTCGGCGCGCCCGGCATGCCCGCCGACAAAGTCGAAGCGTATCAGGCCGCCATCAGCGCAATGTACGAAACGGAAGAATGGGAAGCCGTGCGTGCGCGCAACGGCTGGGTCAACATTCACAACTCCGGCGATGATTTCAAAGCCTTCCTCGAAAATCAGGAACAAGCCATCGGCGACCTGATGAAGAAACTCGGCTTCCTGTAAGCCGAACGACGGAAACACGATCGACAGCCGCCAATTCATGGCGGCTGTCATTTCCATTCAATAGAGGGAGGGGACCATGGCCCTTGATCGCTGGATCGCGCTAGTCATCCTATGCGTCACGCTTGCCTACGGCTACGCAGCATTTTTCACGATGGACCAGTTGTTGCCTCCTTTTATGCAGCGCAACCCAATATGGCCCAGTACGTTCCCAAAAGTCCTGGCCGTTCTCGCAATTATCGCGGCACTCGTGATACTGCTTGGACTTGAAAAACCCTCTTCGAGCGAAAAAACCCCTGACATCGACTATCGCCGCCTTGGTGAATATCAATTGATCCCCGCGCTGGCTTTGCTGGGCCTTATGGTCGCGTATGCCCTGCTGCTGCGCCCAGCCGGGTTCCTGCTGGCGACAGTCGGGTTCATCACAATTGGTGCCAGCATTCTGGGTGAACGCAAATATCACATTCTGCTCCCCGTCGCGATGCTTGCGACCGGAATTGTCTGGTATCTGGTCGAACAGGTTCTGGGCATCTTCCTGCGTCCCTGGCCTTTCTTTCTGGGAGTTTCATAAGCCATGCTTGACGGTCTCCTTCTCGGCCTAAGCGCCGCCACATCGCCTTATAACCTCATGATGGTCGTT
This sequence comes from Meridianimarinicoccus aquatilis, assembly GCF_004358675.1. GTDB lineage: Bacteria > Pseudomonadota > Alphaproteobacteria > Rhodobacterales > Rhodobacteraceae > Meridianimarinicoccus > Meridianimarinicoccus aquatilis. Next base: position 16,341 of record NZ_SMZO01000018.1, read on the forward strand.
GCCGGGTGCCTGATCGGCACATTCATCGGCATGCTGCCCGGTCTTGGACCGATGTCGATCATCGCGATCATGATCCCCGTTGCAATCAGCATGGGTGACCCGTCTGCCGCGCTAATCCTGCTTGCGGGCGTCTATTACGGCGCAATCTTCGGCGGCTCGACATCCTCCATTCTGCTGAATGCGCCCGGCGTTGCCGGAACCGTCGCCAGTAGTTTTGATGGCTACCCGATGGCCCGAAAAGGGCAAGCAGGCAAGGCGCTGACAATCGCCGCCATTGCTTCGTTCTGCGGCGGCACCATCGGTGCCTTGCTGCTTATGATCTTCGCGCCGATGCTGTCTTCGGTCGCCCTGTTGTTCCACTCGGCCGAATATTTCGCGCTGATGGTCGTGGGCCTGTCTGCCATTGCGGCCTTCGCCGGCACCGGAAACGTCGCCAAGGCTATCTTGATGACACTGGTGGGGCTCATTCTGGCCACCGTTGGCGAAGGCGCGTTGTTCAACATGCCCCGCTTCACGATGGGTCTGATGGACCTGCAATCGGGTCTAAGCTTCATCACGCTGGCCATGGCCATGTTCGCCTTGCCCGAGGCGCTGTTCCTTGTTCTGAATTCGAAAAAGGCCGAACAGAACTCGGAAGGCGGCAAGATCGAAAACCTGCGCATTTCGCGCGAAGAGGGGCGCAAGATTGCGCCCGTCATCGCCCGCCAGTCGGTTCAGGGCTTCTTCATCGGGGTGCTTCCGGGCGCAGGTGCCACGATAGCGTCGTTTCTTGGCTATGCGGTTGAACGCAACATCGCATCCAAGGACGAACAGGCCGAGTTTGGCAAAGGGTCGATCAAGGGCCTCGCCGCACCGGAAACGGCCAATAACGCGGCGTGTACCGGGTCGTTTGTGCCTTTGCTCACACTGGGTATTCCCGGATCAGGCACAACCGCGATTCTCTTGGGCGCGCTGATTGCTCTGAACGTGACACCCGGCCCACGCCTTATGATCGATGAGCCACAGATCTTTTGGGCGGTGATCATCTCGATGTATATCGGGAACTTTGTGCTGCTGATCCTGAACCTGCCACTGATCCCCTATATCGCCAAAGTGCTGACCATCCCGCGCAACTATCTGATCCCGTTCATTTTGTTCTTTACGCTGATGGGCAGCTATATTGGCCAGAACAACGCAACAGAACTCTTGCTACTGGTCGGCATGGGGATCTGCGCGACCATTCTTCGGTTCGCTGATTACCCGCTGGCACCGCTGTTGATCGGTTTCATCCTTGGCGGGATGCTCGAAGACAACTTTGCCCGCTCAATGCAACTTTACGATGGGTTTGGCTTTGTTCTTGATCGGCCGATGACGGCCGGCCTCTTGGTCATTGCCGTGCTGCTTGTGGTTGTTCCAAGCTATCGGGCTCGCCGTGCGAAGGCCCGTCAGGCTGGTGTTGCCGATGGCGACTGAACCCTTATCCGGGGTTCGGGTTCTTGATCTGACCAACGTCCTGGCTGGCCCCTATGCGTGCTATCAACTGGCACTCATGGGCGCCGACGTCATCAAGGTGGAGCGCCCCGGCACCGGCGATCTGGCCCGAGTTCTTGGGGCCGACCCCGCGCGCAATGCAAAGGGAATGGGCATCAGCTTTTTGGCGCAGAACGCGGGCAAACGGTCTGTCACACTGGATATGAAGGCTGACAAGGGAAAACACCTACTCAAGAAGCTGGTGCAACGCGCCGATGTGCTGGTCGAGAATTTTCGCCCGGGCGTCATGGATCGGCTTGGGGTGGGCTATGACGTTCTGCGCAAGGAAAACCCGCAACTGATCTATTGTGCGATCAGTGGCTTTGGTCAGGGTGGTCCGCGCAAGGACGACCCCGCCTATGACCAGATCGTACAGGGCTTGTCCGGCGTCATGTCAATTACCGGCGCCCCGGACAACGCGCCCTACCGTGTGGGATACCCGCTGGCTGACACGATGGGCGGAATGACAGCTGCCTTTGCCATTGCAGCAGCTCTCAACGCAACGCCCCGTGGTACGTTTCTTGATGTGTCCATGACCGAAGCTGTCGTCGCATCAATGGGGTGGGTCGTGTCGAATTATCTGATTGGTGGAGTCACGCCCAGCGCGCAGGGCAACGAGAATATGACTTCTGCGCCGTCAGGAACCTTTGCGACAGCTGATGGCCCTTTGAACATTGCGGCCAACCGAGACGAGCAATGGCACGCGCTCGCGCGCCTTCTTGGGCGCGAAGACCTGGTGGATCATCCGGACTACAAGACCCGCGAAGACCGCAAGCGGAATCGTCACACCCTGCGCAGCACTTTGGAAACCGTTCTGCTCACCCGCACAGCGGCGGACTGGGCAGAGACACTGAATGCAAATGGCGTACCCGCAGGCCCCGTGCTGTCTGTGCCCGACGTCTTGGACGACCCCCAGATCATGGGCCGGAATTTCACCGCTGATGTGGAACTTGATGGTGACGCGATCACGCTAACCGGAAGCCCGGTTATGATGGACGGTGCGCGCCCACACCCAGACACTGCGCCCCCCAAGCTGGGGGCCGACAATGACACTGTCTGGGCAGAGCTTGGCCTCACGCCAGACGACATCGCGGCGTATCGCAACGAGGGAATTATATGAGCGACGTTTCAGACTGGTGGCGCACCTCGATCATCGACATGGAGCCCGGCCGGATCGAATTACGCGGCCACCCTATTCAGGACCTGATTGGCAATGTCAGCTTTGCCGAAATGATCTGGCTGATGGTGCGCGGCGACCGCCCCACCCCGGCTCAAGCCCGACTGTTCGAAGCGGCCCTTGTGTCGGCAGTGGATCACGGCCCGCAGGCCCCGTCGATCGCGGCCGCGCGGATGGCCGTTACATGCGGCTTGCCGTTGAACAATGCAATGGCCAGTGCCGTCAACATGCTGGGCGACGTGCATGGCGGCGCCGGAGAACAAGCCGTTGAGATGTATACACACATCGCGGACTGGGACGGCAACATCGACAGCGCGCTGGACGCTTGGGTCGCGGCACAGGGCAAGATCATTCCGGGGTTTGGCCATCGATTTCATACACCTGTCGATCCCCGCGCGCCCCGTTTGATGCACCTGGTGCGCGAAGCGACTCAAGAAGGTGCGTGCAACGGCAAATTCGCCGAAATTGGCGAGGCGGTAGAGGCGTCGTTGGCGCGTCGCAAGGGGCGTCCGATCCCCATGAATATCGATGGGGCAACAGCCGTGATCTATGCCGAGCTTGGCTTCGCAGCGCCTCTCGCGCGCGGGCTGTTTTGCCTGTCCCGATCCGTTGGAATTCTGTCCCACGCATGGGAACAAACCGAACAGGGCGGCCGGAACAAAGGCCCGACACCGCCATCTTACAGGTGGACCTTTGACCCCCCAAGAAAAACTGACGAAACAGCCTAGCAAGTCACCCCATGCATTTTGATGGGTCGGCTGAAGGTCAAAGCGCTCTGGATTTGAAGGTCTCAGATTGCACATCAAGCGCTGCCATAGCTTTTTTTGTCGCCAAACTACGTCTCTTCGTCGGTTGAGTACATTGTGACTACGCTGACCCTGAACACAACGGATGCGGCAATTGGCAATGCCCTAACTGCTTGCGGTCAATTAGACCCAGCATCTGGATGAACCCTATCGGATGCACACCCCGGGCAAGTCCTTGGCGCAACGCCTAGCAACCACAAAAAAACCCGCCGCCAAAAACTGGCGACGGGAAAGCTACAGCAAAGCGTGCAAAATCAGTCCGTGACTGTGACCGACACCATGTGGTCAGGTTCGCCAACAACGGCGCCGTTTGGACCATCGCCGCGCTTGATCGCGTCGACCACATCCATGCCACCGGTAACGGTCCCGACGACCGTATACTGGCCATCAAGGAAAGGACCGGGCGCGAACATGATAAAGAACTGCGAATTCGCGCTGTCCGGGTTCTGCGAACGCGCCATACCGACCACGCCACGATCAAACGTCACATCGGAAAACTCCGCCGGTACGTTTGGCCGATCTGATCCGCCGCGACCCGCCATGCGAATGTCGAACCCGTCGCCCATCTTGCCAAATTCAACATCACCAGTCTGAGCCATGAAGCCATCAATCACGCGGTGGAAAACCACGCCATTGTAAGCACCAGCCTCAGCCAGTGCCGTGATCTGCTCAACGTGCTGGGGGGCGATATCCTCCAGAAGATCGATGGTGATAGTCCCTTGAGCTTCACCGGAAACTTCAATCTCAAGTCCGGCCGCATGCACTCCCGTTCCCGCCAGAACCATGCTTGCGATGAGAGCAGCCTTACGCATCTGCGGCCACCTTCACACTGATCATCCGGTCCGGCTGCGCTGGCGGCTCGCCCCGTGCAATTGCATCGACATGGTCCATTCCCGAAATTACCCGGCCATAGACGGTGTATTGCCCGTTCAGGAAATGATTATCTTTGAAGTTGATAAAGAACTGCGAGTTCGCCGAATTCGGATTCGCCGAACGTGCTGCCCCCAACGTCCCGCGATCATGCGGCAGCTTGGAAAATTCCGCTGGCAGATCTGGCAGTTCAGACCCACCCGTGCCGGCGCGGCGAATGCTGAAATCGCCTTCCATGTTGCCGTGCTGCACATCGCCTGTCTGGGCCATGAAGCCGTCGATCACTCTGTGAAAGGCAACGTTGTCATAGGCACCGGTGCGGGCCAATTCCTTCATGCGTTCGGCATGCTGCGGCGCAACGTCCGTCAGCAATTCAATCGCAACTTCCCCATCTTTCAACTCAATGATGATGGTGTTTTCCGGATCCTTGATCTCGGCCATGTGGCATCCTTTCTGGGTCGTGTTGGCGCAGACCCTAGGCCGGCCCGATGGTAAAGGTCCACCCCCGAAGCTCGTTCATGGCAGTCTTGTCACTGTCACACCCACGTGATCTATCTATGCGCGAAACATCAAGACTTGGGGGTACGCAATGGCGTGGAAAGCACTGAACCAAATGGATCTGGACGGAAAGGTCGTGCTCACCCGGGTCGACATCAACGTGCCAATGTCCGACGGACGCGTCACCGATGCCACCCGAATCGAACGGATCAAACCGACAATCGACGACATTCTCGCGGGCGGGGGAAAACCCGTCCTGATGGCACATTTTGGGCGCCCCAAAGGAAAAGTCGTTCCCGAGATGTCTTTGTCACACGTCAGGGCAGCGCTTGAAGACATACTCGGCGTGCCTGTCACGTTTGCCGACGATTGCATCGGCCTTCCTGCCAAGAAAGCCGTTTCGGAAATGGCGCCGGGTACGGTCGTACTTCTTGAAAACACGCGATTTCATGCCGAAGAAGAAGCAAATGACGGGCGCTTCGCAGCATCACTTGCTGCACTTGGCGATATCTATTGCAATGATGCGTTTTCCGCGGCTCACAGGGCGCACGCGTCCACCGAAGGCATCGCACAACTTCTGCCCAACTGTGCCGGACGCGCGATGCAGGCAGAGCTTGAGGCTCTCGAGCGCGCATTGGCCAATCCGGTCCGCCCCGTTGTCGCAGTTGTTGGCGGCGCAAAAGTGTCGACCAAGCTTGATCTGTTGGGCAACCTCGTAGGCCGCGTTGACGTTCTGGTGATCGGTGGGGGAATGGCCAACACATTCCTTGTGGCGCAGGGCAAGCCTATCGGCAAATCTCTCGCCGAGGCCGAAATGGCGCCCACGGTTCTCGAGATCATGCAAAAGGCTGATGACGCCAAGTGCAGAATTCTCGTTCCCGAAGACGTGGTCATCGCTCGCGAGTTCAAAGCAGGGGCCGAAAACGAGGTCGTGGCAGCGGACGCATGCCCAGACGACGCGATGATACTGGATGCGGGGCCCAAAACCGTCGAAAGCATCACCGCCGCTTTTGACACCGCAAAAACGCTTATCTGGAACGGCCCTTTGGGGGCCTTCGAGATACCTCCGTTCGACACCGCCACAAATGCCGCCGCGCGTCATGCCGCAGAACTTAGCAAGAGCGGAGCATTGATCAGCGTTGCCGGTGGGGGGGATACAGTTTCGGCTTTGAACACTTCGGGAGCGGCGGACGATTTCACCTATATTTCGACCGCCGGCGGTGCATTTCTTGAATGGATGGAGGGCAAGACCTTGCCCGGCGTCTCGGCCTTAGGCGGCTAGGCGCGTCAATCAAGTCCAGTTAGCGCTCCCAGCCTTGAACCGAAGACGTGACGCGCCTAACAAATCCCAATCGTTCAATAAAAGGCCCGATCTCATGCAAATGACCGACACCGTCCGCCAAATCCTGCGGAACTACGAAGGCGAGACACCAGGCGTCAAAGCAAAGCTCTGCAGCATGCTCATGCACGGCAAATTGGCGGGCACTGGCAAAATGATCATTTTGCCCGTCGATCAAGGGTTCGAACACGGCCCAGCTCGGACATTTGCACCGAACCCGGCAGGATATGACCCGCACTATCATTACCAGCTTGCGATAGACGCTGGGATGAATGCCTACGCCGCACCCTTGGGTCAACTGGAAGCTGGGGCAGATACGTTTGCCGGTCAGGTGCCAACAATCCTGAAATTGAACTCTGCAAATTCCCTGATGTCGGATACTGCCGGCAAAAATCAGGCAATCACTGGTTCGGTCGACGATGCCCTTCGCCTTGGATGTGCCGCTATCGGCTTCACGATCTATCCCGGCTCCGACATGGCCGTTGATATGTTCGAAGAGATCGTCGAGATGCGGAAAGAAGCCGCAGCGCGCGGCGTGGCAACCGTCATCTGGTCGTACCCGCGCGGCGAAGCCATCAGTAAGCCTGGCGAAACAGCAATCGACATTGCCGCCTATGCCGCGCAAATCGCTGCCCTGATCGGCGCGCATATCATCAAGATCAAGCTGTCCACAGACCATCTTGAACTACCTGAGGCCAAGAAAGTCTATGAAGAGCAGTCCATTGACATAGCCACACAGGCCGCCCGCGTGAAGCACTGCATGGATGCGTCATTCAACGGCCGCCGCATTGTCGTCTTCTCTGGTGGTGCAAAGAAAGGTGCTGACAGCGTATATGACGATGCGCGCGCGATCCGGGACGGCGGTGGCAACGGCTCTATCATCGGCCGCAACAGCTTCCAGCGCTCGCGCGAGGACGCGCTTGCGATGCTGCAAAACCTCGTCGACATCTATCTCGGCAAGGCCTGATAAAGAACACCCAAACGCTCGGCTCTCACGACGCCGGGCGTTTGGGGATTCCCAAAATGCCGTATTTGTGGCAGTCTTGGCCAAAATGTAAAAATAGACAGAGGCAGACATGGCACAGAAACACGGCTTCGGCTTTGCGATCTATGCGATCGTGACCCTCTCACTTGCTGGCTATTTTGCGTTCGCGGCGGTCCAGGGCGATCTTGGCGTCGTCTCTCGCGTTGAAGCTATGGCAGAATACGACCGTCTCGCCGTGAAACGTGACGCCCTGTCTGATCAGGTCGCGGCGCTGACGAACAAGACACGCCGCCTGTCTGATCAGTATCTCGATCTGGATTTGTTGGATGAGCGCGCCCGCGACGTGCTGGGCACGCTGCGAGCGGATGATCTCGTCGTGCGCTAACGAACTCAGAGCTGCTGATTCATCATCACCGACGGCTGTGAACACCCGGCCTCACCCACAATCCGCGCGGGGACACCCGCAACAGTCTTGCACGGCGGCACCGATTCCAAAACGACACTGCCCGATGCAATCCGCGAGCAGTTGCCGACGGTGATATTTCCCAAGACCTTCGCACCGGCCCCGATCAAGACGCCATCGCCAATCTTCGGATGCCGGTCGTCATCTTCTTTGCCAGTTCCGCCCAAGGTAACGGAATGCAGCATCGACACATTATCACCGACCACAGCCGTTTCTCCGATCACGATGGAATGGGCATGGTCAATCATAAGCCCTTTGCCCAGCCTGGCAGCCGGATGCACATCCACCCCGAAAAGCTCTGAAACCCGCATCTGAACATAGTACGCCATATCAAAGCGTCCTTCAGTCCAAAGCCAATGCGATACGCGATACGCTTGCAGGGCTTGGTAGCCCTTGAAAAAGAGCAAAGGCTGGATCATCCGGTGGCACGCCGGATCACGTTCATAAACAGCCATAAGGTCAGCGCGTGCGGCCGCCTCAATCTTTGGATCAGCTGCAAACGCTTCGTCGATGACTTCGCGTAGCAATTGATCGGGCATCTCGCTTGAGGCCAACTTCATGGACAGCCGATAAGACATCGCCCGCGCCATGGAGGTATGATGCAAAATACCGCCATGCACCAAGGCGCCCATCAGGGGTTCATCCCTGACGGCCGCTTCGGCTTCGGTTCGGATCTGTGCCCATACAGGGTCGAAACGTTCAATCTGGGACCGGGGGTGCGACATGGCCTCCTCCAACTAAGTTCCCCAAAGAGATAGACCGTCCTGCGCTATCACGCCACCCCGCACGGCTCAGATCACACTCTTGGGATCGTCATGCGAAACAGATGCACAGCCAAACGTACGGTCCCAGCAGCGAAATCCCCACCCGACGCTTCCAGAACAAGAGACGTCGGAGAATAATACGCCTGCGGCTGGCTCGTTACCCCTTGCAGCCACGATCCAAGCGCCAGCCCTAGCCCAGCGCCATATCGTCCCTGCGCACCGGGCACGCCCAAACTCCAACTGCCAAGATCGCCTGAGATCGCTTGGGTAACGATCCCGCTGACCCCAAACACAACGCTGTTCGCAGGGATCACGTCGATGCTTGTCACGCTGGATCCGGCTTGGATAACGACGTCGATTTCCAGAACTTCATGGACGCTCGCGGCACCGTTTGGCGAAACAGCAACTGCTTGGACTTGCCAGATCACGCCATCGAACACGGACATTTTTCCGATGTCACGCACCCAGCCTCGCCAACCCAATTGCGGTGCAATAAAGACCCAGCCCCCGTTACTGGAAACAGCCAGCTTGCCGCTCTGTGTGGCCCAGTCCCCAGTTGCGCCAGCGGGCACATGATACACAGTCCCATCCAGTGTTCCATTCGGCGGTGAAGCTTGCATGACAGACTCAATCACAAGCTGAGCCGCCGCATCCAAAAGCGCAAACGCTTCGTTAACGGTCACATGCTTTTGCGCTTGGGCCGCCTGCACCAGCGGCAGGTCTATGTTTGCTGTTCTAGTCATTGATGGTCATCCTTCCAAAATGCCCGGCCCCGTACCGGTCAGAAACCTGCGCAACTTCAAAGTTATATGGCTCTGCTACTCCGTCAGATGCTCGCATTGCCGCCGAATAGTTCCAGTTCGCTTGCCAGATGATTTCTTCACGGCGCAACGCACCGTTTGTGAAGATGCGCACCACATAGGTTTCCGCAGCCTCACCCAAGGGCACATCAACCAGCGACCAAATATCCCCATCTATTCGCGTGCGCCGAACCCAACTGAGAAGATGGTCCCCCCCTGTCAAAACACGGTTGCGCAGATGCACCGGGGCATAGGGTCGCAAACCATTGCCTTGGAACGTTTGCTCGAATGGCACGAAATTCGGACCACTTAGTGGCTGGCTGGCCGGCCCGACGCGGTAAAAGCGCGACAGCCCCCTTTCACTCGACCCAAGGTCAATTTGTTCGAGCCCGCCCTCCAGCAGAACAACCATGCTGCCCTCGGGCCACACGTCCGGAATATCGCCATCCGTTCCTAGTTGGCCCCGCAAACGCAGGCTCAGATCGTATGTGTCTGGACCAACAAGTTCTGCGCGTTCGAACTGAAAAATCTCCCATTCCGATGCTGAACCATCACCGATCGCCATTGCATTGGCCCCGTTGAGCATTTCTGTTGTCGGCACAGAACTCAACGCGCCGTCGGACAACTCCACGCGAAGCGGAGCGCCTCGGTCCACGATGCCAGGAGTTGCCCGCGCCATCTCACTCCGTGTGAGACCAACGATGCTAGGGCCCGCGACCAACGTATTCAGCCGATAATCAGCATCACTGCTGGAGCTATAGACGGCAACCTGACCCGGCCAGGGCCGCGCCGCGACAGCAATATAGGGCGCGTGGGCAACGGCATCGCTTTGCAACAAGGGCAAATCCATGAAAATACCGGTGGGCGGAACCGCAGCTTGCCGTGTCTGAATGCGCGGGATTTCTTCCACCGCAGGGCCGGGCAAATAGATAGCGGGTTCCACCCGAGTAGCCTCAAGTATCTGAAGGCCGTGTTGTTCACTTCTGTCGATGCGATAACGCGCACCGCCCGCATCATCTGCCAACTGCACCACATCGCCCGCTCCGATCTCCATGCGTGACGGCGGCAAAGCAAACTTCGCCGTATCCCGGCCCGCACGCGCTTCGGCAAGCCAACGTTCGGTAATTCCGCGCGCCTCGGCTGCTGTCAGCACAAGATTGAGTTCCGATTGCGCCGCCGACACGGCTTCAGACCCCGGCAGAGCCGTCTCAATCGCAGACACCTCAAAGCTGCCATCTGCTCCGATATAGTTGAGCCGAACGCGATCAGAAAGCTCAGCGCTGGCTGATCTGCTGCGCTCCAGATCGCTGGCCTGATCGGGATGCTGGGCAAGATCCTCGCCCGTCAACGAAGCAACAGCCCTGCCACTTCGGTTCTGAAAAACAAGCCGCCCGTCCCGCTCGTGCACGTCCATGCCGTATGCCAGCATCAATGGCTCCAACGCTTGCCTCGCGCTCCCGACATCCGAAACGGCATATCCACGCACCAAACCGTGCAGATTGCCAACATCCGGGTCCTTCAACCCAGCACCAAGACAGATTTCCCGTACTACACTGGACAGCAGTTGCGCCCCCGTGCGGCCGTTCAGCCAATGCCCGCGAATATAGTTCGGCCCATCACTCCAAACCTCAGACAACCCGGGGAACCAAGGATAAGGGCGCGCGTCCCACGCCCAAACATGTGCACGGCTCATGTCGACCATGGGTCCACCGTACAGGCCGGACGTTGGGTTATTCGCCGGCTCGGCCCAATGTGCAAATGACGCCCGAAGGTACTGCATCTGTATCAGATCATCCCGCGCCCCGCTCGACGCACGTGGCAAAAGCGACTCTGATGACTTTGGGTCGATGAACTTGTTAGGTTGGTTTGTGCCCTTGTCGATGGCCGCACAGCCCAATTCGGTAAACCAAATCGGTTTCGATTGTGGTTGCCATTCTGTCGGCGCAGATTGCCGGACACCGCCAATACGATTGTGATGCGGCAACGCCCACCACGACCTTATGTCTTTGTAGCGAAACACCCACGGCTCGCCATAAGCACCATCGGTGATCGGCGCGCGCAACTGCGCCTCGGATGCCTGCGCATCGGGATAGTACCAATCAAACCCTTCCCCGCCAGCCACATTGGATTTTAGATACTCAATGTCATAGATGCTTTCCCAGGCAGCATCGGCGTGACCTTCGCCATCGCGCCAGTCGGACAGCGGCATGTAATTGTCGATCCCAATGAAATCGATCTCGGGATGCGCCCAAAGCGGGTCAAGATGAAAGAAATGATCCCCCGATCCGTCTTGCGGCGTGAACCCGAAATACTCCGACCAATCGGCCGCGTAACCCAGTTTGACTCCGCCACCAAGAAGCGCACGCACCTCACCAACCAATGCCATGAAAGCCTGAACAGCCGGAAAGCTGTTCCCTACGCCGCGGATCTGCGTCAACGCGCGCATTTCCGAACCGATACAAAAACTATCAACGCCACCAGCCGCCCGGCAAAGGGCAGCATTGTGCAAAATAAACCGCCGAAGCGACCATTCCTGCGGCCCGGAATAGCTGACGCTTCCCGGGGAAACTATGAAATCAGCTGCTGTCGCAGTTCCGAAGAACGCTGCAACTTCCGCAGCAGCGGTTGCGCTTCCGTCCGTCGATCCTGGCAATCCTGGGGCAATGGACGTTGTAATTCGTCCACGCCAAGGCAGCTCTGCTTGCCCGGTCGCCCCTGTCCATGGATCTGGCAAAGTATTTCCGGGAAGTTGTTCCATCAGGATGAACGGATAGAACATCACTCTTTTACCACGCGCGTTCATATTGCGGATCGCTTCGATCACACTGGCATCAGCCGGGGTTCCCCCATAAACCGACTTGCCATCAACACGCGGAACTTCCTCAGCCGCGACCCGGTTCACGCCCGCCACATTCCACTGCATAGGCGCGCCATCCGCATACTTATGCTCGACCTTTGGCTTGATCTGAGCAGATCCACACCGCAAGTCATCGCCAAACCACGACACAACGAGAGAGATCGACTGACAGTTCGGCAACTCCGTTTGCAGCGCATCCATCGACGCAAGAAAGTCTGTCGCGGCCATGGTGTTGTGCATATTGGCGGCAACATTCCGACCCGGACCCTCTGCGTAATAGACCGGCGAGGTTGCAAGCGAGTATTCACCGGTGCCCGGGATCAGCGCGACAGCTCGAATGCCGTCAACCATAGACCGCGCCGCGTCCATTGCTTCTTCTTGCTCTGGGCGCACCACCTCAAAAGTGAATTGTGGCACGCGGTTGCCAAATGGAGTCAGATCAAGATCCTCAAGGACCACATAGGCCGTGCCCCGATACGCCGGTGCTAACTCTGCACCTTCAATTGCCGCGATCTTGGGATCAGCCTGCTGGGTATCAGAGCCGGGATAGACGCGAACCGACAAGCTGTCGCGCTCCAACTCCTGACCATCCGCCCAAATCCGGGCAACATGCCCGATCTGCCCTTCACACAATGCAATCGCCAGACTGACGCTATAGCTGTAGGTCGTGACGCTCGTCCCGCCACCGCCGCCGCCCTTGCCGCCAGAAACACGCTCAGTGCTGGCTTGCTCGGAAAACTGCGAAGCCCAGATGACCTGACCCGCCATGCGCATTCGACCATAGACTTGCGGAACTGGGGCACCTTCGCTGGCGCCGGTCAGCCGGAACCGCTCCACCCGGCCACGCTCAACAACTTCCGAACCAGAGCCCATAAGTTGCTGGTCGATCAGCTGACCAACAGTTGCACCAACAGCACGCCCAAGGACCGCTGCCGACAAGCCAAGAACGGAGCCGCCAACAGCTCCGCCAGCAGCTCCGCCAGCCGCCGATAAAAGCAATGTTGCCATTATGACGTCTCCTCGGGAAAGGCAAAGCGCGCGACGATGCGGCGACGCCAAGGCTCAGACAAAGGGCTTTCGACCACACCGTGCCGCTCGTATGCGTGCACGAAGCGCGCATCGCGACCAGTAAAGGATTGCATCCCAAGATGCTTTGCGATGCTTCCGTCCCTCATTCGGAATAACAACACATCCCCAACTGCCTCTGACGCAAGCGGTCGTTCAACCAACCAGCGACGTGCAGCGCGCCATAGTGCTTCCTCGCCCTGCGGCTCCGCCCAATCACGGCTGTAAAACGGAATAGACTCCGGCTCCGCTCCGTACAAATCACGCCAAACGCCGCGTAGAAGTCCAAGACAATCGCACCCGGCGCCCTTGCGGGTCGCTTGATGGCGATAAGGCGTGCCAATCCAACTCCTTGCAACGGCAATACTCTTCTCCGCATATGTCATTGGTTCATGCTCCCGCCTGCGTTGCTGTCCCCATTCCGGGGGTAGGCCATCAGCCAATCCTCACCAGGGATGTGGGGAAATCCGCGAAAATTCAGGAAGTTGTTGAATTTGTTGCGACAAGTATCTGCTCGCTTGTCGCAGCCGACGCGAAGACGAACCAGATCCCCAACTGCCGGTGCCGCCCGTAATTCCTGCCACAACCGCATTTGGCGTTCCGTGCCGATCAGCTCATCCGACTTGATCATCGCCGCAAGACCACTTGCATTTCCGCTGACCATCTCAAAATGACCTCGCACAAACCAATCGACCCCGTAGCCACCAAGACCGGACAAAGTGAATTGTTGGCGGCCAAGCACGCTCGCAATCTGCGCGGTTGCCACGAACGGCGCACCAGCAAGACTGACTTTGCATTGACCGTCGCCCAAGTTGGCCGAGCATTGCCGCTGAAAGACCCGCCCATGCGGCTGGTTCATACGTTCGCTCAACCCACGCAATTCAGCGCGAAAAGCACCGCCGCCAGACTGTACTTCGCCGATAGTTCCGTCGAACAGCAAATGACGTTCTGCCGGAGCTTTCCAATTCACAAGCCACGCCCGAACAGCGGCGCTATCGAAACGTCCCGCGACAAGATCCGCCTCTGTGACCGACGCATCGCTTAAGGCGCCCAAGGCCTCGCCATTGTCCACGGACAGCCCGGTTGTTTGCTGAATAGCTTGCCCTGTCAGGCCCGTATCGGCCCTAAATACGACTCCGTCGAAGCTGATATCCTTGTCGTGATCGGTAAACCCAAAAGTCTCACCATCCTGCCGCTGCACAGACCAGCAGCGGCACAGGTTGGTCACTCCAGTAGCGAGATGCGCTGCCAGCGCTGCCTGCAACGCCATCAGACCCGGACTTCCAGAACAGGCACATCAGGTACATCGCCGGCTTGAAAGCTTGAGACAGATGTCACGATTTGGTCTGTTTCAAAGCGCACGGGAACATCAAACTCGAACCCGGCGGTAACGACGGCACCTTCCGCCGGTGGCAAGAGAAACACGATGGCACCAGCCACCGAGTCCACCGCAAACGCCGCGCCCGGTTGCTCTGCACCATCAACCGCGACGCGCACGGTCTGATCCACAGGCTTACTGATGGGCCGCAGATAGCTTTCAGAACCGGACGCATAAACTTTACAAAGCGAAAACCGCAGCGTGGCGCCATCGCCGACGCCAATCTCCTGATCACCGGCGCTCACGTCTTCAGACGGCAAGCAACTCTTGTAGTCTGCCCAATCCTTCCAGCGAAACCCGTTCAATTGCCCCTGACGTGCCTCAAAGAAGGCGATGAGCGTGGACACATCATCAAGAGACCGAACGCCCATGCCCGCATCATATCGGCGGCGGGAATGCGCCCATGGCGAATTGCGCTCTTCATAACCATTAGCAAGGGTGACAACTTCGGTCCGACGCACCGGCCCCCCGGCAGAACCAAAGCTTAGCGATGTCGGAAAGCGGACTTCATGAAATCCCATAGTGTATCCTTCCTTTAAGCGTCAACGATTTCGCTGGCCGCGCCCAAGCGCCCGGCTCACCTGCGAAGCGATCTGCCCCTGCGACCGCTGAAAGCTCGTCGCGTCCGGTGTGGTTACGTTCATCACAACTGTGACAGGCTGGCCGCCCCCATCGCTGCGCACGCCAAGCTTGCCGTCTGATCCACGGGTCAGTGGCATGATCGCCTCTGGCCCGGCCTCGCCCATCAAGCCGGTACCGCCCCGCATGGGAAACGTCGTTGGCCCACTCACAACCCCGCCGCGCGCGAACGGCATAACCCGTCCTTGCGAAAAGGGGGCTCCATTGGCAAAGGGCATCGCTCCGCTGATCAAAGCCTCAATTCCGGCCCCAGCCATCTGGCCGACATGTTTGGTCACCGGATTGAGTGCCGCGGAATATGCCGACCCAATGATTGACTCCCCAACTTGCCGAAGAGCGTCTGACGCCTTCATCCCGTCAAACACCAGACCTTCGAACGCGCCTCGCAAACCACGGCTGATCCCATTCGACAACGTCCGAACTTCGCGCCCCGTATCCGACATCGTCGTGCGTATTTGCTGCAACTCACCGGAAAAGGTTGACGCCACGCTCTGCGCACCGGCCAGGCTTTCTTCAAGTCCCCGCATTTGCGCCTCAAATTCGTCTGTCCCGTCCAACTCAACCATCATCCAAATCTTTCTTTGTATCCGGGAACCGCTGCATCAGGTCTTGCAACCGCGCTCGGTCCAGCGGGGCCCCGTCCTGACCAACCCCAAGCATCACGAACAATTCGGCTGGGGTCAGTTTCCAGAATTCATCGGGCTTCAATCCAAGCCCATGCAGACCGGCGCGCATCATTCCCGGCCAATCAAGCCTGCTCATTTGGCCTCGGGCACAGTGAATGCGCGGACCAGCAATTGAGCGGCGGCTTGCGCGGCGACAAGCGGTCCGCCTTCGATATCGGCACGCAACAGATCTTTTGCGCCAATATCCCAACCACCGCCACGCAGCCCGGCCACGACCAACGCCAGAACATCCCGAGTTGAACATTCGCCAGTTTCGAACCGCCGAACGAGATCCACGAGGGTTCCGACCTCCAGGCCCGCCTCCAGCTCAGCCAACGCGCCAAGCGTAAGCTTCATGCGCCGCGGCGTGCCATCAACCGACAATGCCACTTCTCCAGTCCAAGGGTTCGCCATCACAGCGCCGTAAAGCTAAGCGACCCCGACGACGCCATAGACATTTCATAAGATGCCTCTCCGTCATGGCTTCCGGCATACTCAAGCGTGGTGATCTGAAACGCGCCCTCGACGACACCGAAATCAGGGATAAACACCTGAAATTTCGGCACTATTCCTGCGAAAAACACCTCACGGGCCCGAGCGTCTGTAGCGGCGTCTCGAAAAACGCCAGACCCGGACAAGCTCGCCGATCGCATCCCTGCACCACCAAGCAACTCGCGCCAGCCACCGGCACTGTCGAGGCTGGTCACATCCACCGTTTCCGCGTTGAAGCTGATGCGGCTGGCACGCAGTCCCGCGACAGTCTGAAAGTCACCTGCCCCATCGATGTCGAGTTTGATCAACAGGTCCTTGCCATTTTGAACAGCCATGTCAGTCTCCGATCCAATTTCAAATGTCGTCAAGGAAGGCACGGAAAGTCATTTCAACCCGCCGCCGAATTCCGTTTCGGTCCCGCCGCGCTACGGCGCGTTCAAATCGCAATGAAACAACCCGGCCCCGCGATAGGCTAAGCGGCATGCCGACAAGCGCAGCCTCCACAGTTGCCGCCGTCTGTTTGAGCAGGTGGAAGCCGCCCCCATCCCCAACCACAGAAACGGCAAAGCGATGCTGTGCCGCATGGCCGGTCTTGTCGGACCTGTCGCGCACATCCTCGGGGCCCAGCGCGACATAAAGAGACGGAGGTAGACCCGCTGGCGGTGCGTCAAAGACGGGAACTGCGCTCAACGCACCATCCTCACTCAAACGCTCAAACACGGCGGTCTGAAGGGGTGCAGAAAGAGCATAGGTCATACTGTGACCTCCTCGATGGCGCGGCATTCCACAAAGCGTCCAGCCGGGTCAGCTTCGCTGACTGCAATAATGTCAAAGATGCGGGTGCCATGGCGAAACCGATCCTTTGGGTGGGGCCGAGACGGTGCGCCATAAGGCGCGCCCACAACAGTCACCCGGAAAGGCACCCGCGAAACTCCGGCGGCACCGTCCAGCAGCTCACGACCTGTCAAAGGCTCCAGACACGCGTAATGCGCTCCCTTCGCCCGCCAGACAGAAACGTTGCCTCCCGCTCCGTCTGGCTCCACCACCTGTTCCTCAAGCGTAACAAGCCACCGAAGTTGCGAGCGTTTCATGCGACAACCCCGCCCAAAACACGCACCGTCCGATAGCGCTCAATCAGCGTGGACACCCCGAAGGGCATGTTCCCATCGTGCTCTACGATCTCATGACGCAGCTCATAGAAATGCGCGGCAAGAAGCAGCACAGCATGCGCAAGATCCGGCGGCATCGCGTCCCAAGCCGCACTGTAGCCAGCGGTAAATGACAGCACGGCGTGGCCCAGGGCGGGAATGTCGGGAAGACAGGGCGCAACCGAATGCATAAGGGGGCGATGCGTGTCTTCCTCCAAAACGACCTCGCCCATGTCGATCGGGTTCATATCCCCGGTCCGCGAATAGACGGTCAGCGACACCAGCGCGGTGACTGGGGCAACCGGCAGTGCCTGCACTTGCGGGCTCCGCCACGCAGACACAGTCCATCGTAACGCGCGTTCGAACAGCAGCTTGCCTGTCCGCGCTTCAACAGCAGCCAATGCCGCCCGCAACGCAGTCTCTAGCACCGTGTCCTGCAAATCGTCGTCGGCAAACCCGGTCCCAAGACGCAAGTGCGCCCGCAACGCAGGAATGGGTAACTCTACTGTTGGAATGGGCGTGAGTTCGACAAGCTTCATGAATTCGTCTCCGAATTTGGGCAAAGGTACGGGTCAGAACCCGGATCAAGGCGGGGCAGCCGCCCTTCCGTGCTGCTCTGACGGAGGGGAAAGCTGGACAACACGTGCCATTGGCAAGCGACCGCCCCTTTAGGTCACGCGCTGCAAGACCGCGTGACCCAATGGGCAGCCGTGGTCAGCTCGCAGAGAACTTCAGCAGTTTGATCGCAGCAAAGTCGCTCACATCGCCGCCAACGCGCTTTGTTGCGTAGAACAGAACATGAGGCTTGGCCGAGAACGGATCGCGCAGAACCCGAAGGTCGGGACGCTCCGCGATGGTATAGCCCGCCGCAAAATCACCAAAAGCAATCGCCGCGCTGTCAGCTGCGATATCAGGCATCTGCTCGGCTATAAGAACCGGGTAGCCCATCAGGCGTGCAGGCTCTCCAGCGGCAAGGCCATCAGCCCAAAGGAACCGCCCGTCGGCATCTTTCATCTTGCGCACAGCGCCGGCCGTCTTGGAATTCATTACAAAGCTCGCATTGGCGCGGTACTGTGCATCCAAGGCATAAACCAGTTCGATGATTGGATCAGACGGCGCCGTGGACGAAAAATCCCCCGACTGGCCAGACGCAACATATCCAAGGCTGCCCCAGGCCCAGCTTGCATTGTCCACCTGCGGATGGCTGAGAAAACCACGTGGTTTGTCCAGCCCATCACCGCTGATGAATGCCGACGCTTCGGCACGGGCAAATTTGTCGGCGATCCGGCTCGCCAGCCAGCTTTCAATGTCAAACGCGCTGTCATCCAGCAAACGCTGGCTCGCCTTCGGCAGGGCCGACAATTCATGCAAAGGGATCGGGATCCGGCTGATCACCGGCGTTGTCGTTTCTGTCAGCGACGAAGTCTCGTTGGTCCACGTATATCCAAGCTCGGAATGGTCTACGAGAACGTCATAGGAATTTGATTCAACGTTCACGACGGTGGAAATTGCCCGAATGGACGCGTTCGAACGAAGAACGCTTTGAATTGCGCCAGATGTCTGAGGATCAACAAGGTAACCGCCGTCGGCGTCCATGGCCGTAGACATACTCTTGCTCTCCAAATCGAGGTCTCGCAGACCATCGTCATCACCATTGCGCAGATAGCCCCCAAAGGCCTGCTTATGTGACAGATCAAGGTCAGTGGCTGCGGAAAGTGTGGGGCGCGCGGCAAGTGCGGTCTTACGGTCCAGCATGTTCAATTTCTCTTCCTGTGCTTTGAGTTGAGTGGAAATTCCGGCGCGGAATGTGGTCAGATCAGTCATCAGCCCAGCCAGCGCAGACTTCATGTCAAGCGCGGCGGTGCCAGGCGCGGAGGGCGTGCTGCAGGCGGCAGGCACAACCCCGCCGGCCCGAGCCTTGGTCTCGGGGTGAGTCATCTTTGGGATCCTTTTTCAGTTGGGGATGGGCCGGCTTATTCCGCGCTGGCCAGGTGACGGCGGGCGTCTTGGACAACCGCCGCCAATTCGCGAAACAACGTCTCGTCGGGCATGTCAGGGGCAGTCTCGGATTTTGCCCCGATGCGGGCCTCGGGCAGCATTGGAAAGGTCACAAGCGACACTTCCCACAACTCCACCTCGGCCAGCACCCGCCGCCCAGTGTCATTCTTGTGCGATCGCACCGTGCGATAGCCGATCGACAAGCCGTCAATCGCGCCCGCCTCTATGAGTGCGGCAGCCTCTCGGCCTCTGGCAACATCGGTCAACAGGCGACCTTTCACGTAAAGCCCCTTGCCGTCTTCGCGGACCTCGTCCCAGATGCCGATAGGCTCTGCGGGGTTGTGCTGCCACAACAGCTTCACGCCCCGGCCCTTCGCCGCAAGATGCTGTAACGACGCCGCATACGCGCCTTGCTGCACCACATCGCCGCCCTGATCGATTTCGCCGAATAACGACGCATAACCCTCGATCCGGGTGCCATCGACCACCGATAGCCCCTCACCAAGCTGGCAGAACTTCCGCTCCAACCCGCTTTCAATCACCTGCTGCATCGCTCACATACCTCCGTTCGGGGCGACCGTGACAAGCGAGCTGACCGCCTGGGCCAAGATCGTCGCCACAACACCATACACCGTCAGCCAAAGTCGCTTTTCCAGCCGCTCCATCAAAAGCTCGATCCGGGTCAAGCGACCATCGATGCCCTCAAACTGCATTTGAAGCAGCTTTTCATGGGCCTCGCGCACTTGGGCCGGCCCATAGTCGAACGGCTCGTACAAGAACCGCGACCCACCGGGCGGACGCCTGAGATCACTCATCCGCCCTCCCCGACGCTGCGTGGCGGCAGCCCGAGCATCGCCCGCTTCTCATCATCTGTCAGGAAATCCGCAGCGGCGACCCGGCGCCACTGGGCCTCCCGTTCCGCCGACAAGGCGGGCACGCTGTCAAGATCGACCTGGATCTCTACCGTTTCGCCGGTAAAGCGACCAAGAAACGCGCTCAACTGAGCAACCACACGGCTGGCCAAAGGCAGAACCGTTAGCCGGTAAAATGCCCGGTTCGCCTCTTGATAGTTGGCGTAGGTCGCGTCGCCAGGAATCCCGAGCAACATAGGCGGCACACCAAAAGCCAATGCGATCTCTCGCGCGGCGGCTTCCTTGGTTTTCTGGAATTCCATGTCAGACGGGCTGAACCCCATGGGCTTCCAATCCAATCCACCCTCCAGCAACATGGGGCGGCCAGCATTGCGCGCGCCCATGTAATTGGTGGTGATCTCATCGACCAGGCGCTCGTACAGGTCGCCGGGCATCATCCCCTGGCCCTCCGAATTGTGATAGGTGATCGCCCCTGACGGCCGCGCCGCGTTATCAAGCAGCGCCTTCGACCACCGCGAAGCCGCATTGTGCACCTCTACTGCACCGGCGGCCGCCTGCATTGGCGCCAGCCCATAGTGATCATCCGTCGGGTGAAAGCTGCGGATATGACAGATCGGCGGCACCTCAGCCGTCATATCGAACCGGCGCACCTTGCTGCCAACCCGATACTCGTATGCGGCGGGCCACCCGTCACTACCGGGCAGAACGCGCATCCGGTCCGGGCGCAAGGCATGCAACTCCAGTGGAAGCACGCCCATCGCACCACCTGCCGCCTCAAGATACCCATTGCCCGTCAAAAGCAGCTGCCCATAGACCGCTTCAAGCAACTCAGCCCGGCCCTGCGCCGGATTTGGTCGCGCCACAAGACAGCCCATTGGGTGCGTCTCGTATCGGCACGCGCTATCTTGAACGATCAGAGGAAGGGCAGCGGCGGCTTCAGCGATCATCTTGACCGATCTGAACCCGACAGGGTTCCCTGCAAAACCGTGGCGAACCAACGACGCACTATCCCGCGCAACGCCAAGCCCTCCGCCTCCCGCAGCCGCCATGGCCAATGCGGCCCCGGTCGCGGCTTTGCGTTGCGGCGCAGCCGGTGGCGGCAGCGGGCTTTTCGGCGCATCGCGTTTTAGGAAATCCAGTTTCATAGGCACATGTCCTTTCTGTCCGCCAGAGCGGTTTGCCCCAGCTTCAGGGCGATCAAGTCTGACAAGGGTGGGCCAACCCGGCCCTTAGGATCAGAGCTGGCGCAGCCGCGGCTGCCGGAACCCCGCCGCAGGATCAAGCACCAGATCCTGAAGCGCCCATACCAGCGCATCCACCCGGTCCGGGCTTCCGCGGCCTTCGAAACCGCGCACCGTCATCTGACACATCTGCTCTTCCAAATCGGCCAAACAGCCACGGCGATGCTTCACACGGCCCTGTTCGTACAAGGCAGCGACAGGTTCTGCCCGCGCGGCTTTGCCTCGGCTGGCCCGAACAGCGCGATACGGCACCAAGGGGTCCACTTGCCGAATGACGCTTTCCACCAGATTGCCGCCCTGATTGACCTCTGCGACCAACCGCTCAGCCCCGTGCCGCGACATCGCGGCCAGTGCTGCCTCGGCCCAGCCTTGGGGACTTGCCCCCTGAATGGTGCAATCCTCTATCACATAGGCCTGCCAGTCCTGCGGCGCCCCCGACATGCGAACCCCGGCAACAACGATGCCGCAACTGTCCGACGTGCCATGACCGCTGACAGGGGGATCAACCGCAACGACAACACGGTCCAAATCGGGTATCCGTTCCACCTGCAACGCCTCAAGCATCGCAAGCGTCCAAAGCGCACCCTCGGCATCCTCAAGCAAAATACCGTCCAACTCTTGGCGACCCAGCCGCGTCCCCGCATACCGCTCCCGAACCTCGGCCAAAAAGCTGTCAGCCAAATAGGCACTGTTCGCCTCGGTTGGCGCATGACTGACCACGGTGGACGGGTTATCGAGGATCCGCTTCAGCACGCTGACATTCCGGGGTGTCGTGGTCACGACTTGCCGGGGCGTCTGGCCAAGCCGCAAACCAAATTGCAACATGTCCCACGCGTCCTCAGCCTTCTTCCACTTGGCAAGCTCATCTACCCAAGCCGCATCAAACTGCGGACCTCTCAAGCTTTCTGGCTCGTGTGCCGAAAACACTTGCGCAACCGCACCATTGGGCCAAACCAACCGCTTGCGCGTGGCCTCCCAAACCGGGCGGCGATCCGGGGGCGAACAGGCCAGAATTCCGCTGTCGCCCATCACCATGACCTCGCGCACCTGCTCAATGGTTTCTCCAACCAAGGCCACACGCTTTGATCGGCCCGGCGCCAAGGGGGTCGCGCCTTCGACCTCTGCACGCACCCATTCAGCGCCCGCACGGGTCTTGCCCGCCCCACGCCCCCCCATGATGACCCAAGTGCGCCAGTCGCCCTCTGGGGCCAACTGATGATCCAGCGCCCAGAATTCGAAAATATAGGGGAGCGCAAGAAGCGCTCCCTCGGTGAGTTCATTCAGAAACGCTTCCCGAACCTCCGTCGGCGCGGAGGCAAGCAAGACGCCGCCCGATCTCAAGTCTGGCTGCGTCGAAATCGACGGCGTAGTCTCCGACAATTCCAGCATCTGTTTTCGCTTTTTGTTCAAGGCGTTCCCTTTCGGCAAGGGCCGTCTGCAAGGCCTGTTTCAGTTCCTTGAGAAGCCGGTTGGCTTCTCCACCGTTACTCAACTCGTCAACATCCAACTGGTCGACCAGCTTGTTCAGCGCGCGTGTGGCGCGATGAAACGTCTGCTGCGCCTCGGAAAAAACTTCTTCCGAGCTTCCATCACCCAACTTCGGGTAAATCATTGTCATGTACGAAACCCGCCTCTCTCGTTCTCCCGTCGAGAGAGCCATGAAAAAAGCGGCTAGGGAGTGTCCCTTGCCGCCTTGCCCATGTCTTCCAGCTTGCCTAAAGGTATACGTTGGACCGTTCGCTTTGTCAATCTAAACAGGTACTTAGAACAAATCGGGTCCGTTCTCTGCGTTAGGACTTTCCGGCAAATATACAAAAACGAGCGCCCCGTTTGCCTTATTTCCAAGGCCAAAAACGATACCAAATTATTAATGCGCAGCCAGTTCCCTGATAGTCCCATACAAAAACGCCGCCCCGAAATGGGACGGCGCATAATGACAGGCGTGCTTCGGACCATGCCGAAAACGACTCGGTCCCTATTGGTTTTGCTGCTCGATCCGGCGCCAGCGCTGCACGTTGATGTTATGTTCGGCCAGCGTCTCGGCAAAGACGTGCCCGCCAGTGCCATCTGCCACGAAAAACAAGAACTCCGTCTGCGCCGGGTTCAAGGCGGCTTCAATCGCTTCGCGCCCCGGATTGGCGATGGGCGTCGGCGGTAGCGCGTCAATCACATAGGTGTTGTAGGGCGTCGCACGGTTCAACTCGCTGCGGAGCAGGCCACGGCCGAGAACCCCTTCACCATTTGTGAGGCCGTAAATCACCGTCGGGTCAGTCTGCAACCGCATCCCTTGGTTCAGGCGGTTGATGAACACGCTAGACACCCAGGGACGTTCTTCTGCGACAGCCGTCTCTTTTTCGATAATCGACGCAAGGATAAGCGCCTCATAGGCATCCGCCAAAGGCAATCCTTCGGCGCGCCCTTGCCATGCCTCAGCCAAGGCAATCTGCTGCCGTTCGCGCATCCGGTCCAGCAACAGGTTGCGATCCGACCCGATCGCCACATCGTAGCTGCCCGGCGCAAGCCAACCTTCATCGGGGACAGTCTCAACGGTTCCCGCAAGGAATGTCACTTTCCGAAGCACATCGGTTATCTGCCAGCTTGTGACACCTTCAGCGACAGTCACACGCGTGCGCGCGAACCCCTGCTCGATCAAACGAACCAATTCATCAGGCAGATCCGCGCCCAACTCCACATTGGCGACCTCGGTGTAATCTCCGGTGCTGGGGTCCAATTCGCGCACGCGGATGTCGGCCGCGGCCACCCCGATGCGCAAGTTGATGTCACTCCCACACGTGCTGGCACCGCTACGGGTGACCAGATCAACGATCGTCTCCATCGAACTCTTCGGCGGGATCAGAAAATTACCGGCCTTCAGGGCCGAAGATTTCTCGGTGTAATCCGCCGCCACACGCATCAGGGCAGGATGGTCCACAGCGCCGCGTTCAGCCAGATCGTCGGAGACAGATTTCATGGTTGCGCCGCGCGGCACACTGAAACAAACCGCCTCAGCCAATGGCCCGGGCGAACGCCACAGGCTTTGCGCCATCGTCACGGCCACAGCCGCGCCAATCAGAAGAACGACAAACAAGGTCAGCGCATTCGACGCTATGGACCGCCACATAAGCATCAGGGCGCCACCTTGCCCATAATCAGCGTGGCGTTGGTTCCGCCAAAGCCAAAGGAATTCGACAGAACAACGTCAATCTTGCGCTCTCGCTTGGAGTTTGGTGCCAAATCAATCGCGCTATCGACATCTGGTGTGTCAAGATTGATGGTTGGCGGCGCGACTTGGTCGCGCAAAGCAAGTATGCAGAAAATCGCCTCGACTGACCCCGCTGCGCCCAACAAGTGCCCGATGGCGGACTTTGTCGAACTCATCGTCGCCTGCGCGGCTGCATCGCCCAAAAGTCGCTCAACAGCGCCCAACTCGATCGTATCGGCCATGGTCGATGTGCCGTGTGCGTTGATGTAATCAATCGCGGACGGTTCCAGTCCGGCACGGCTCAAAGCCATACGCATCGCCCGTTCCCCGCCCTCGCCGGATTCTGACGGAGCCGTGATGTGATACGCGTCCCCGGACAAGCCATAACCCAAAACCTCGGCATAGATCTTTGCACCGCGCGCCTTGGCATGTTCATATTCTTCCAGAACGACGACGCCTGCGCCCTCGCCCATAACAAAGCCGTCCCGATCTGCGTCATAGGGGCGGCTCGCTGTTTTCGGGTCATCGCCCCGCTTGGTGGACAGCGCCTTGCACGCGTTGAACCCCGCAATGCCAATCTCGCAAATCGGGCTTTCTGCACCCCCCGCAACCATGACATCCGCATCGCCCCACTGAATCAGACGGGCCGCATCACCAATGGCATGCGCGCCAGTGGAACACGCTGTCACAACGGCATGGTTCGGTCCTTTGAACCTGTAGCGGATACTTACGTGACCGGAAATCAAGTTGATCAACGCCCCTGGAATAAAGAAGGGGGACACCCGGCGCGGCCCGCGTTCCTTCAGCAAAACGGACGTCTCTGCAATCGTGCTTAACCCGCCAATGCCGGACCCGATCATCACGCCAGTGCGCTCAAGGCTTTCCTGATCCGTTGGCATCCAGCCAGCGTCCTCGATAGCCTGTGTCGCCGCGGACATACCGTACAGGATGAAATCATCCACCTTGCGGCGTTCCTTCGGTTCCATCCAGTCATCGGGGTTAAAGGTCCCGTCGCTACCATCCCCGATTGGGATTTCGCACGCATAGGTCGTTGCCAAATGGCTTGCGTCAAAGCGCGTGATCGGCCCCGCGCCGGACTCGCCTGCAAGCAAACGTTGCCAGGTCGGCTCTACTCCGTTGCCCAGCGGCGTGACCATTCCCAATCCAGTGACGACTACTCGGCGCATTCTCGGCCCCCGTTTCGTGTTTTCGCTGCAGTGCCTGATAGCGTGGCTTGGGGGCATGGGGCAAGCGCAAGCGCGTTCAACAAGGCTCTCGCCTACCCAAAAGGGTATTAACCACTATGCCAAACGGCGCTCGTTTACGCCTCTGCGAGACTGATAAACATGGGCGGCGGTCTTTATAACGATTGAAGGAACAGTCCCCTCGCAGAGACGGAGAAAAAATATGACCCGGATTACACTTATCAGCCTGCTCGCACTTGGCTTGGCCGCTCCTCTGCCAACTCTCGCAGCGTCGCTCAGCCCGCTTGATGCCGAGATGTCGCTCAGCGATCCGTTCAACGCACCTGCGGCGACCAACCTTGCAGAGCCGGCGCAACAGTCCAAAGACAAAGACGCTTCGGAATTCCGCTTCGTTGATGGTGATGTGCTCACGGGTGCGCCGCTGCGCGACATCTTGCCAGAAAATCAGTGGGCCGCACCGAAAGCTGCCAATGCCAACAACCTGCTGATCCGCCGCTAAAGCCTAAGCCAAAGGGGCCACCTCGGCCCCGAAACTGATGTGGCCCGGCTCAAGCACCTTTGCCGTCCAGCCACCATGCCCCCGCATGGCATTGTACCCGCCAGGTCCAAGAACCTCTTCCATGCGAGAACACGGCGCGCAGATGGTCGTGATCTCGATAACGGCGGTTCCCAGCCGCAGCGGAACACCGCGCAGCGCGATCAGATTGATACCTGACACACAAATGTTCCGCCGCAGCACACTGGGCTGAACAATGTCACGCCCCAACAGGCTCGCAATGACCGGAAGATGCTCGGTCTGGATCAAAGTCACCGACCGGCGGTTGGCACGGCTGTGCCGATCCCCAACCAAACCGGTCAACTCGACGTCGGTCGCTGTCACCTCACGCACCTCGCCGCGACGCTCTGTGCGCAAACCGATCCAATCGATGCGTCCCGCACCGGCATGTGTCGCCATGAGGCTTGCCAGATCGATCAGCTGTCCAATTCCTCGACGATGACCAACTCACGCTCTGCTGCACCTTTGGCGTGACCCAAGGCTTCTTGATACGTGGCCGATTCATAGCAAGCGACCGCAGCTTCAACGCTTGGAAACCGCGCGACGACGTTACGAGGCCTCTCCGGCCCCTCCATTTGTACGAACCGCCCGCCGCGGGCTAAAAAGACGCCGCCATGTTCGGCAATCGCCTTTGTCGCCAGCGCGGCGTACTTCTTGTACGGCTCTTCGTCCGTCACAGTAACATGCGCAATCCAAAGAGCGGTCATGCCTTTCCCTCCAGCATTGCTTCCACAGCGGCAATTGCCGCCTCGGCATTCTCTGCCGAGGGTCCGCCAGCTTGCGCCATGTCAGGCCGACCGCCGCCGCCCTTGCCTCCCAACACGCCCGCCGCCGTGCGCACAATGTCCACCGCAGACAGGTTGCTGGTCAGATCCTCGGTGACACCTGCAGCAATCGCCGCTTTGCCGCCTGCATCCGCGATCAACAGCACTGCGCCGGACCCGATCTTCGCCTTATGCGCATCAATCAGCGCCGGAAGGTCCTTGCCCGTCACCCCCGCCAGAACCTGACCTATGAAGGCCACGCTGCCGACCTGCTTGGCCTCGACGCTGGCACCGCCGCCGCCGCCCATGGCAAGCTCGCGGCGCAAGTCGGCCACTTCGGATTGCAGCGCACGACGCTCATCCAAAAGCCCCTGAACCCGTGCAGCGACGTCCGCGCCTTGTGCCTTCAGCAGACCCGCCACTTCGGACAGACGCTTGTCTTGCTCGGCAAGATAATCGAACGCAGCAGCCCCGGTCAGCGCCTCGATCCGGCGGACGCCTGACGAGGACGCGCTGTCGCCCAAGGCCACGAACAACCCGATATCGCCGGTTTGGCGCACATGCGTGCCGCCGCACAGTTCCAGCGAATAGGTCGCGCCGTCGGTTCCCTTGCCGGACCCTTCTTGCTGCCCCATGGACACGACGCGCACTTCGTCGCCGTACTTTTCGCCGAACAACGCTTGCGCCCCAAGATCGCGCGCCTCATCGGGTGTCATGATCCGGGTATCGACTGGCGCATTCTGGCGGATGTACTCATTCACCTCGCGCTCAACGCGGCTCAACTCGTCCCGGCTCATGGCCTTTCCGTGGCTGAAATCAAAGCGCAGACGGTCAGGCGCATTCAACGACCCACGCTGCGCCACGTGCTCACCAAGCGCATTGCGCAGCGCTTCGTGCAGAAGGTGCGTCGCGGAATGGTTCGCCCGGATGGAGCCGCGACGGGTGGAATCAACTGTCAAAACAGCGCCTTGCCCCGGCTCAATCGAGCCCTCGGTCACCTCAGCGAAGTGCAAGAACACACCGTTTGTCTTGCGCGTATCCGTGATGCTTGCCGCGCCTGTGTCGGTCTTCAACAGGCCGGTGTCGCCAACTTGCCCGCCGGATTCTGCATAAAACGGTGTCTGGTTGACGACGATCTGAACCGTATCGCCAGTTTTCGCCGAAGGTTGGACCTCGCCGCCATCGACAATGGCAAGGATTTGCCCCTCGGCAGTTTCCGTGTCGTAGCCCAGAAATTCAGTCGCGCCGTGCTCTTCGGCAAGATCAAACCAAATCGCAGCATCCGCTGTTTCGCCCGACCCGGACCACGCGGCTCGTGCTTGGGCCTTTTGTTCAGCCATGGCGGCGTCGAACCCGGCCTGATCGACCCCGCGCCCTATCTCGCGCAGCGCATCCTGCGTCAGATCAAGTGGGAACCCGTAGGTGTCATACAACTTGAAGGCCGCCGCGCCCGGAAGGTCGCTGCCATCCGCCAAAGTCGCAACTTCGTCTTCCAACAACCGCAGGCCGCGTTCCAATGTCTGACGGAAACGCGTCTCTTCCAGCAGCAAGGTTTCCTGAATCATAGCCTGTGCGCGGCCAAGTTCCGGATAGGCCCCGCCCATCTTGGCGACCAGCGCGGGCACCAGCCGGTGCATCAGCGGATCCTGCGCGCCCAACTGGTGCGCATGACGCATCGCACGGCGCATGATCCGGCGCAGGACGTAACCGCGGCCTTCATTGCTGGGCATCACACCATCGGCAATCAAGAACGACGTCGATCGCAAGTGGTCCGCGATGACCCTGTGGTGCACTTTGCCGGGCCCATCAGGATCCGCGCTGGTCGCATGCGCAGAGGCTTCGATCAACGCGCGGAAAAGGTCGGTGTCATAGTTGTCATGCTTGCCCTGAAGCAACGCGCCAACCCGTTCCAGGCCCATGCCCGTATCAATCGAGGGGTTGGGCAAATTTTCGCGGCGCCCATCAGCGAAGTCTTCGAACTGCATGAAGACAAGGTTCCAGATCTCGATGAACCGATCACCATCTTCATCGGGGCTACCCGGCGGGCCACCCCAGATGTGATCGCCGTGATCATAGAAAATCTCGGTGCACGGCCCGCACGGGCCAGTCGCTCCCATAGACCAGAAATTGTCATCCGTCGGAATTCGAATGATCCGCTCATCCGGCAGGCCCGCGACCTTTTTCCAAATCTCGGCAGCGTCATCATCGGTATGATAGACAGTTACCAGTAGCCTTGAAGCGTCGATTCCAAAATCCTTGGTCAGCAGGTTCCACGCAAAGGGGATCGCTTCTTCTTTGAAGTAGTCGCCGAAACTGAAGTTGCCCAGCATCTCGAAGAACGTGTGGTGACGTGCCGTGTAACCGACATTATCCAGATCGTTGTGCTTGCCGCCTGCACGAACACATTTTTGGCTTGTGACCGCGCGGGAATAGTCGCGATGCTCTAACCCCGTAAAGACGTTCTTGAACTGAACCATCCCGGCATTCGTGAACATCAGGGTCGGATCATTGCGCGGCACAAGGGGCGAGCTGTCGACCACTTCATGCCCGTTACGGCCAAAATAATCCAAGTAGGTGCGGCGGATGTCGTTCAGGCTGGCCATGGCGTCCCGTGAAATTAAAACTGTGTGACTTGCGGTGTAGCGGCGTGGCGCGTGGCTGTCCACATTGGCCACCGTTCTGCATGGTGGGAAACCAAAAAACCCCGGCACATGGCCAGGGTTTCAATCGGTCGTTGCGACGAAAATCAGCTATCGACGACGTCGTCTTCGGACCCGTTGCCGGGAAGAAGGTCAAACTCCAGACCATGCGCGGCCCGAATCTTGTCTTCGATCTCAAGGGCTGTGCGCGTATTGTTTCGCAGATACGTTTTGGCATTTTCTCGCCCCTGCCCGATCCGCTCGTCCCCATACGAGAACCACGACCCCGACTTTTCGACGACGCCTGCCTTAACGCCCAGATCCAACAACTCGCCATTCTTCGAGATGCCTTCACCATACATGATGTCGAATTCCACTTGTTTGAACGGCGGGGCGACCTTGTTTTTTACAATCTTGACGCGAGTTGCATTTCCAACCACTTCATCGCGATCTTTCACGGCACCGATGCGCCGGATATCGAGCCGAACAGACGCATAGAATTTCAGCGCATTCCCACCGGACGTGGTCTCTGGACTGCCAAACATAACACCGATCTTCATGCGGATCTGATTGATGAAAATCACCATGCAGTTCGAGCGACTGATAGAGGCCGTCAATTTGCGCATCGCTTGGCTCATCAACCGCGCCTGCGCGCCGACCTGATGATCGCCCATATCGCCTTCGAGTTCGGCTTTGGGTGTCAGGGCGGCAACGCTGTCGACGACAACCAGGTTCACGGCGCCGGACCGCACAAGCGTGTCCGTGATCTCAAGCGCCTGTTCACCGGTATCCGGTTGGCTGATCAGCAGTTCCTGAATGTCGACACCCAGCTTGCGGGCGTATTGCGGGTCAAGCGCATGCTCCGCATCGACAAAGGCGCACACGCCACCCTTTTTCTGCTCTTCCGCGACGCAGTGCAGGGTCAGAGTGGTTTTCCCCGATGATTCAGGGCCATAAATCTCAATAATTCGGCCCTTTGGAAGGCCGCCAATCCCAAGCGCGATGTCCAGACCCAGCGAGCCTGTTGATGTCGACTCGATCTCTTGAACCGCGTTTTGGCCCAGCTTCATGATCGAGCCCTTGCCAAACTGCCGTTCGATTTGAGCCAGAGCTGAATCCAGCGCTTTTTGCTTATCCATTTTCCGTGATCCGCCAAGGTCGAGAAGGTTCGCCGTTCCCATCTGTCCTGTCCTTATTCCATACCCATAGCGGCGCAGCAATGCCGCCGTTTGTTCACTTCTTGTTCTCTTTCGTTATGGGGACAAACCGAGAACAAATCAAATCAATTGTTTCACATCACGTTGCGCCGCAAGAAGTTAAAGACTGGTTAGCGTTGAAGGGCATTGTTGCATGAAGGCGGCTTGAGGCGCGACTTCCCCTTTCCCCTTTCCCCTTCAGGCCACGCGAACGATCTCGGCGGTGCCGAGGGCATTGAAGCGGATCATGAGTGCGACGCGGATGTGAATTTCGGCGGTTTGGCGGTCTGGGTCTCTCGCGGCGATGCGCTCGCCAAAGCCTGTCGTCTGGCAAAGCGCCATTCCGAATAGCACTGTCATGGTCAGGCAAGTCTGGATCGCGGCATCACTGAATGTCCGTGATCTGCCCCTCTTGCCTTAGGGTTTGGCATCACATTTCATCTTCTGATCAAACCAGAAGGTCGGCGACCCAAAGCGCTTCAACGCCGCGTCATATCCAGTCCAGTTCGTCGGCTTGTAGATCGGTGATGTCGGTTTGCTCATGGCGGTCAGCCACCACACTGCATTCACGACATGAACCTCTCATGGCTTGGGGCAAGTTTGCCTTTTTTTGGCTGATATTCCTGCCATCAGAGCAAAGTTACCTTTCCATCCATATTCTTATCGAGGTTTATCTCGCCCCAGCGTCTCCACCTCTTCAAAAGTTACCGCCGTGCCGGTTGCCAACATAGCGATCATGCCTTTACCCCCGAACAGACCGCCACCCCCAGTGATATCCAACATATCAATATCCACGGCGATCACAGCGTCCGCGCCCATCGCGTAAGCCTCTTGTTGCATTTCCGCGATCACGATATCTTTGGCCTCGGTAATGGCCTTCTGGTAGGCTCCTGAGCGACCTCCGACAACATCGCGAATCTCAGCCGTGAAATCCCTGAAGATGTTCATGCCCAGCGCACACTGGCCTGTGACAATTCCCAAACGTTCCTTAACGCCATCTACATATGTCTCAGTAGTCACAGGTAGCGAACTCACTTTGCGGTCATACTCTTCGCCCTGCTCAGCTTCAGCCGCGTTCCGTTTCGCTTTTTCGTTTCTTTTGCAACCAACTGACAGCCAAGACATATGCCTGTTTGGCCTACTTTGCGCTCTTTGCCGCATACTGAACAAGGTGCCATTGAGTTTGATTTTTTTGAGAACATAGCTGCCCATGTGCGCCAATTTCTAAATAAAAAGAACTAGAAGCGCCGTTACGGCATATCCGTTGTAACATCAAGCTACGCCCACGCTTTACAGTCTGGACGACACAAAACAGGTTCTAAAAATGTAATATCAGGACCTTCAAGCCCTCATCACCGATGATTAACAGCCGTTGTGCAAGCGTAGTGTTCCTTTCCGAGCGTCTGACCTTTGCCAACGACGATGATCCTTTCGCCAAGCTACAACTTCAGATGATGGGGGCTTTCGCTGAGTTCGAACGCAAGATGATCTCCAAGCGCTAGCGCGAAGGCATCGCCAAGACCAAGGAACGGGACAAGACCCTAGAAGCCCCTCAGCGGTCTTACAAAGGCGGCAAGCGGCGATCGACGGCGGGCAGCAAAGGATAGTCTTGAGGCAGGAGAAGGCGTCTCAGCCATGGCAGCGCCCTCGGCATCTCTCGGTCATCGGCCTACCGGATACAGGCCGAACTTCAGACAACTTGAATAAACTAAGGATTGACTTTGACGGAAGGGAACCTCGAGTTTTTGACCAACTTTTCTTTCAGATGCGGCCGCCTGACCCATCTAAAAAACCAAAAATCCGACTCCATCCAGACTTCCACATGTAGCGGAAACCTGTGGGAAAGAGGCCACTTAGATCACTGTTATACAAGAATGATAAGGGCAGTGGCGGAGACGATGCCCGCCATGATTGTTATACAATTCGAAGCAACCGAATTCTTAACATCCTGTAAAATATACAATTACTAAGAAACCTAGCATCCCGCGCTATGCCATCTTGCGCAATCCTAAGCATCCAGTTACTTTATTTATGTTGGGTAGGATGTTGGGTAGCAAAATGCCAAAGGTTACAGCCGAGTTGACCGCATTGGATGTGAAGCGCCTCGCCCATCCCGGCGGGAATCGAAACGTCCTCTATTCTGTCGGTGGGGTCCCTGGCCTTCACCTGCAACTGACCCCCAAGAACGGTCGCTCTTGGGTGCTGCGTGCGAAAGTTGGCGCAGCGCGCCGCGACATTGGCTTGGGTGGTTTCCCGGCTGTGACGCTGTCACAGGCCCGCGATAAGGCCCGCGAAGCACGAGACAAGATAAGCCAAGGTGTTGATCCGGTCGAGGAACGCAAGGTTGCTAAAGCCGCGCTTGCGGTCGCGCAGCATCGGGGCATGACCTTTACGGATGCGACGGAAAAATACCTCACTGCCAAGTTGGACGCATTCAAGAACGCCAAACACCGACAGCAATGGCAGAACACGCTGGCAACCTATGCCAAGCCAGAATTGGGCAAGATGCTGGTCCAAGACATAACGGTGCAAGACGTGCTGCGCGTGTTGGAACCGATATGGTGGGACAAGACAGAAACCGCTTCACGCCTTCGGGGCCGAGTGGAGGCGGTGTTGTCATGGGCGACAGTGGCGGGGCATCGCACGGGTGACAATCCGGCGCGATGGGCTGGCAATTTGAAAGAATTACTGCCTGCACCTTCGAAGGTCGCAGATGAGGAACACTACCCCGCAGTGCAAATCGAAGACGCCCCGCGCTGGTTTGAATGCCTACGGGGCCGTGAAGGTTTTGGTGCGCGGGCGTTGGAGTTTTTGACATTGACGGCATCCCGATCAAAAGAGGTTCGCGGTGCGCTTTGGGAAGAACTCGAACTTGATAGCGCAATGTGGATCGTTCCGGCGTCACGCATGAAGATGAAAAAGGAGCATCGCGTTCCGCTGTCTGATGAGGCTGTGGCGCTTCTGCGCTCATTGCCTCGACTTGAAGGAAATCCGTTGGTTTTTCCGGCGGCGCGTGGCGGGCAAATGTCTGACATGACGCTGTCAGCGGCTATGAAGCGGATGCACAAGGCGGATGTTGAGGCGGGTGGTGCAGGCTTTGTTGACCGCGAAACAAAGCGCCCCGCTGTTCCTCATGGACTTCGTAGCACGTTTCGCGATTGGGTGGCGGAACGCACAAACTATCCCGGTGACATGGCGGAAGTGGCACTAGCCCACAAGATTAGCAACGCGGTTGAGGCATCCTATCGGCGCGGTGATATGATCGAAAAACGCCGCAAGATGATGCGCGACTGGTCGGATTTCATGACCGAAAATGAAAGCGTCGGCGAAGTTGTGAGGATTGGGTAGTGTTTGCACCGCACGGTTTTATCAGCCTTGCAGAAATCGTTGAACGGTTATCAGAGGAGGCTAACGTATGGCGGCTTGCAACTCCTCATTCGGATGATCCAAAGCCCGGCGGTGAGTTTGATTTAGAGACTTTCAGTTTAAACGATGAGAATTGGGAGCGGCATGTCGGATACTTGCGTTGGTTGCTAAGTTGTTTTCTTAATCGGCACGAAAAAAATCTGTTCGTGTGCTCTCAGAATGGAACTGCACTGAAGTTGTCCGAGGCACTTGTTCAGCGACATCATGTCTATGACGGTCCTTTTGACGATACCAAATTTGGTTGGAAATCAATCGCGGAGCATCTCAGTGATCCGTTCACATTTATTAGCGGTACGGGCTATGTCATCGATATTGAGCAGGGCCGCAAATGGTTAGCACCTGAAGAGATGGAGTTCATTGTCAGAGTTGTTGAGCGAATAGATAAATGCCCAGTCTGTTGGCCTCTTCCTACTGGTAGCTTTGAAGTGAACTGGCGGTCCCTTTGTGGTATCTTACCGCTTGGCTCATCTGTCGAAAGAGATATGTCCCCAGCGGCAGTATCAAGGCGTATTTTAGAATTATGGAGTAAAAACAATAGTCTGAACAAGTCCCAACTCAAAGAGCTTGCCGCTCCGGCACAATCGCATCGCCAGTTCCAATTGGCATGGGTAATGGCCGCTCAAGAAAATCCAGATTTGACCCGTCCCGGTAGACGCGGCGGTAAATCCTAACGCCGTATCGATACGCTTTCTAATTCATGACGCCTAATTCCCCGTATCAGAAGCGGTAGATTGCAATCCAAAGCAAACCTTTGGAGTGCATCACATGCCTGCAACTTATCTTTCCGACCGCCAAATCGGCGCGCGCTACAACGTCCACCATCTGACACCGCGCCGCTGGATCAAAACAGATCCAACCTTCCCAAAGCCTATTCGTTTGACCCCAGGCTGCACGCGCTGGAAGCTGTCAGATATCGAGGCTTGGGAAGCCGCCAAAGAAAACACCGCATAACGAAAAACCGCCACCCTACGAACGGGCAGCGGCTCTATTCGGTGTAGCTTTCACAACTGCACGAATACACTCGGCCCGTTCTGGTTTCAAGAAAGGAAACCGGACGATGAAAATCAAAGCCAAAATTCAAACTACCGACAATCCGATAGTCCTAATCCTGCGCGGGCGGCTTGCGTGGACATTGCTAGAATTGATCAAGGCAGACGATAGGGGCATCACGCCACTGCACAATCCTGCGCCGCGTTTGTCGCATTATGTAATGACATTGCGCCGCAAGGGCGTCGCCATCGATACCGATATGCAAGCGCACGGTGGCGCATTTCCCGGTGAACACGGTGTCTATCGTTTGAAAAGTGCTGTGACGATTGAACAAGTCGAGGGCCACGCATGATGATTGCCCGCATCACCCGCATCTGCCGCCAACTCGGTGTTTCCCGGTCAGTGGCGAAGGCCATCGCAGAACTCGCCTATGGGGAGGGCCAGCAATGACTGCCCTTCGCAAATCTGACTTGCCGGATAATTTTCGCAATGAACTTGCCCGCCTTTCGCGGGCGGGTTTACCTCTTTTGCCATTGGGCGGTGGGGGCGATGGCAAGGCCCCACTGTTGCGCTCTTGGGCTGGACGGATTTTGACCCTCGCCCATGTGCTGGCACCGCTCCATCGGGCAGGTTCACAGGTCTATGGCGTGCGACTGGATGGCTTGGCGGTCATCGATTGCGACGCAGATAGCCGGGATCTGGTCGCGGCGATGGAAGCGCGCTTTGGTCCATCACCTGTGCATGTGAAAACACCACGCGGGCGGCATCTCTACTATCGCGCCGCTACTGCTGTGCCGAACCTGCGCGGTGAAGGCTTGCCCGTCGATATCAAGACAGGACCGCGCGCCTACGTAGTTGGTCCTTTGTCACACCGTCCAGACGGTGGCTTCTATCGTCCAGTGAAGGGTTTGCTGGGGAAAGACGCCTTGCCGCCCCTACGCGCCTCACAGAGGCCGCTGAACGCGGTTGCGGGGTTTGGGCAGGCCGATGCCATCCCGGTCGGCCATCGGCATGTGATGCTTGTCAGAGAAGCGATACAGATGGTTGAATTTGTGGACAGTGCCGACGAATTGGCTGCGAACTTAGAAGCGGTGAGAGATGATCTTTGCGCTGATGCTGAGACGATGCCCGACAGCGAATTGCGCGCGATAGCCAAATGGGCTTGGCAATGCCGCCTGGAGAACCGTGTCTATCGGGGCCGCGACAGCGCCTTTTCGTTGCATCGGTCGGTCTTGGATGCTCTGCGGGGTTGGCCGAACGATACCGACGCCATCGCGCTTTATGTGATGCTGGTCGATCAGCATGGACATGCCCCCGGCAAGCGGTTTGCGCTGGACTTCAAGGCAATGCGGGCATCCGATCTAACCCGGCTGTCTATCCCCCGATTGCGGGCAGCACGTCGCGCGCTTCAGGCGGTGGGTCTGTTGGTGCAGGTCGGCAACCATCGGGCGGGGTCTGTGCATCAAACATTTGCGTTGGCGCGGTCACGCCTAGGTGCAGCCAAGGGACCGAACATCGCTGCGATGCCGGGGCCGCAGTCTCAGGGGAAGGCAGGGGGGGAGGGTCTAAGTTTAAATATGACGCCTGAAATCGCACCAACAAACCGACTGGAGCGCATGTCTGGAAAAGCACGGATGACTCCGCCTGCTCGACCCCGGAACCGTGGAGGCGGAGCGGCACGAAAGGAAGCTTAGGCAATCGTGAAGGGGACGGGCGATATGGTTTGACGCCCGCGCCAAGCTGGCAGAAATCGCGGGATGGCCCCCTGCGACTTCCGCGACACCTGCAACACAAACCCCGGCTGCGCCCGCCGGGTCGCAAATGCCGCGAGTGTCGCAAGGCCCTGGACCCCAGCGGGGGGCTTCCCCTGTCGCGGTTGTCGCAAGTGTCGCAACGCCCCCGGTGCTAAAACCGGAACCACCAAAGCCTACGACAGCGCCCTATGTTGAAAGGCACCCTGCGCTCGTTGACCCGGACCTATGGCGGCCCGTCCATGTAAGCGGGTCGCATTGTGTCGCTCGACGCGTGGCGGATGCTGACAGAATGGGAACGTCACGGGCCAAACGGGCGGCACTGGTGCGGGGCAGAACGAAAATGGGTCTACCTGTCAAGCAAGTAGACCTTCTGGTAGTGTCTCAGTTTGAAATTTAGCTGTTCTGCGCTCGTCGCCTTAACCGTTTATGCACGGGGTTATGTTCATCTTAGTCCTTGAAGTGCTATCTCTCAAGCGCCATCTAATTGAGTGGAACTTATAGGTTGACTTGAGTGTTGCATTGTCGCAAGCGACCAAAAATAGTGTGCGAATCATCTTGCTGTGGTAAGGGTCACGTGTGACAAGTAAGAAGATAATGTTGACAGTGAATCACATGTCGGCATCGGGAGAGTGCGAGGCAAAATGCCTAGAGGACCGAACAGTGAAAAGCGGCCTGCCGACTCTGTTGGCATGTCTGTCATGGTCGCCAAGATAGCGACTGGTGAAGATGAGGACACGGCTTATGTGTCAAAAAATCGCCGCAAAAGCGGGATATCCGGCGCGTCAGCACGGAATAAGAAGCTGGGCGCAGAGCGACGTTCAGAAATTGCAACTCAAGCTGCCCTCGCTCGGTGGCAAAGAGGAGAGAAGGAAATGACCGAAGTTTGTTCGGCTGGCCTGCACGACCTTCTGTCTAGGGGTGGGCGCGAGCTGCATAACATTAAGTTTCTGGCGGGCTCCGGCGCGACAGACGTTGGCATCTGCCAAGAGGCTGAAAGAGTGATTGGGGCCGCTATTAAAAATGGCATGCCCCACAATCCTCCCCATAGCGGTAGGAAGAAGTCCAAACTCTAAATCTTGTTGTTTGTACAACACCTGTGATAGGCCCGGTACTTACCGGGCCTATTTCGTTGGAGGGGCGAGTGTTCAAGAACCTGCAAGCTAAATTTGATGGAAGAACCGAACTCCCGATTGAAATTCAGGAAATCTGCGACGCATTGGTTGAGATGGGTTACCAAGATGATATCCGCGTTGTTGGTGAAGAGATGGACCTCGATCAACTACTTGGAACATATGTCCAATTCACCGAGCCGAGTGGGGGTACATACTCAGAGCCACGCCTAGTGTCGCTAATCATATATCCGACAAACATTGACTTGGCCTCCCGGCGCATAGTGTGCGCAAAAGAACTTGTGCACGTATGCGACGCCAACGTGGCACAGACTAACAACGCAAATGACATAATGGAACTAGCAATGGTTTTAGCGGGACAGGCCTCGATTGGGGACGAGCCTCGCATGACTATGAAGGTTGCTGCCGATATTTTGGCCCAGCAAAAAGGGCTAATGCTGCTTTTTCCCAAGGCGGCGCGCGTAATCGCGAGGCAAAAAGTTGCTGATGGGCAGATTACCTTGGAGGATTTGGCGGGAAAGCTGATGTTGCCCTGCAGCACAGTTGAGGACATGCTCGACGACGATTGGGACACACTTGCTGACGCCGTCGCCCAATTTTAAAGTGAACTTTTTGCTTGATAAGTGACGCCGTGCGCCGCTTACCACGACGCGACAGTGCGCAACGTCCGTGCCGCGACAGTCCAGCCGCTTCTGGAAGGTCTGACCGCCCTGGGCCAAGCCCGCCCCATCGACGGGGGCCGCTTCGCGATGTGACTGTGGCTGGGCTTAAAATAATGTTATCCTTTGATTGCAAGGCGTTAACCCGTCTTTGGGTGCTCAGAAAATCAAAGGCTTTTCAACATGCCCGGACCTGACCCGCATGAACTCTGGATAGACAGTCATGAACGGCCTTTCCGTGTCTGCCATCAGGCATATTGCTGGACAGGCAACAATGGCAACCGCAAGGCAAGGGCGCTGGCCATTCTGCGAAGACTGGTGCGGCACGACTGGTATTGCCGCTGGTGTGGTGACACGTTGCCCGACTGGCGACGCGCAGACGCGCGGTATTGTTGTGAGGGGTGCAGGAAGCGGGCAGCTCATCATCGGCGGCAATGTTGCCGCGCGACCGACACGGCAATCTGTGATAACCATAGCCTACAAAAAGATTCATGGACAGATTGGAGAAGAGAATGACGCTTCGAATTCTTGGGGTTGTGTTGGCCTTGGCTGTGACTGCCGGAACTGCATCAGCAAATTGCTTGGGAACGGGGGCTTTTCAAACCTGTTCGGATAGCTACGGCAGCACATACACTGTCAATAGGCTTGGAAACACAACACAGATGCAGGGCTACAATGCTCAGACAGGCTCAAGCTGGTCGCAACAGTCCACTACGATGGGGAACACCACTCAACACTTCGGCACGACCAATGGCCAAAACTGGAACATGCAGCAAACGGTAACGCCCTACGGTCAGACGTATTCTGGCACAAACTCGCAAGGTGGCTCGTTCTTCAAGACCTGCGACTCTTTCGGTAACTGCTACTGACTGCACAACCAATGAACCTAAGCGAAGCCCGAGTTGAACGCGGCCTGTCCAAACGTGAACTCGCCCGCCGCGCAGGCATCACCCACAACGCGGTAGGCTACTGGGAAGCGAAACCGGAACTTGACCCCCATGTTTATGCGGTGCGGCGCATGGCGGCGGTTCTGGGCTGGCAGACTGGCGAATTTCTATCCCGCAGCCCGCGCGCGCGAGTTGCGGTCTTACACCCGGACGGAATGTTGGACATGCTGACCGCTTTCGCCCCCAGCATATCGCGACGGCTTTGCAGGCGGATTGCTTATGGCCTCGTGACCTGTGGGGCTATGACCCAGAAGGGCACGCCTTGCCGCTCGAAATCCGAACCGAGGCGGCGGTGAAAGTTTCGCGGTGGATGCTCGACCGGCCCCAGGAAGCCAGAAGGCCGCGCCCGGATTGCTGAGGCGCAGCGCAAACGGTGGGCGACTTGCGTGGGTTGAGAAACAATTTCGGGTTAGACAGGGACAGCCCAGTTGGCTAGCTCTTGGCGAGTTTTGAACGGCGGGCACAGATTCCCCGAAAACTTATCGGAGCACCAAATGAACACCATGATTGTTATGATAACTGTCGTGGCTGCGATTGCCTTTGCTCCGTTTGCCGCCGAAGCCCACGGTGGCGGTTGTCGGAAATCTTCTCCACCGGGGCAGTGCTGCCATGCAGACAACAGTAATGGTGGTCGGGTGCATTGTCACTGAGCGCGGCAAAGGCTGACCGCACTGGGGCAAGCCCATACCATCTAAGGGGGCCGTTTCGGGATGTGGCTGGGGCCGGGCTTAAATTCATGCTATGCTTTGGTTGCGAGGCGTTGACCCGTCTTTGGGTGCTCAAAAAAATCAAAGGCTTTTCAACATGCCCGGACCTGACCCGCATGAACTCTGGATAGAAAACCACGAGCCGCCCTATCGCGTTTGTCATCAAGCCTATTTCTGGACTGGCAACAACGGCAATCGCCAGGCACGCGCGGTGACTATTCTACGCAGGCTGGCGCGGCACGACTGGTATTGCCGCTGGTGTGGTGACCCGTTGCCCGACTGGCGACGTGCAGACGCGCGCTATTGCTGCGAAGGCTGTCGAAAGCGCGCCGCTCGGAACCGGCGCGTAGAGCGCGAGGTTTGGGCCAATGACTGGCGATGACCTTCGCGCGCATCGCGTCGAAAGGGGGCTATCCCGACGGGCACTTGCTGCGCTGGCCGACTTGCACCCGGATACTGTGAAATATTGGGAGCGAAAGCCGACAGTCGATCTACGCGGCCATGCCCCTGACAGACTGTTGCGGGCACTCCACGCGGGCCACCTGTCATTGCGCGGCGTCTATCCGTGTGTTGAGCCTAGGGGGATTTTCGGCACCGGTACGCGCGCGCGGGGTGGGGTCTTACAGTTTGCCGCTATCTCCGCTGCCCCATCCCGTGGCCCAACGAGTTGCGGCGCGCGCACTCGGAAGGGAACCGCCTGCAAGGCAAGCCCACTGCCCGGCAAGAAGCGATGCAAGTTTCACGGCGGGATGAGCACAGGGCCGCGAACGCCTGAAGGCAAGGAAAGGATTGCAGACGCGCAGCGGCAACGCTGGTCTAGACGGTCAAAAACTGCCGCTCAAGACTTACGCAGTGAAAGTCTGGAGGCAGCCCAAACCTGGCGGTTATGCTCTATGCCCGGCAGCGGTCGCAGGAGTGAATTGAGCGATGCAAGGCGGTCAGCGACCTTGCGCGGGAACCGCGCGAGACCGAGCGCTTGATTTGACGTCATAAAGTAGGATTGGTCCGATCTTACAAAGGGTCATCACCGAGACCGGCGCGAGGCGGCGTGGTATGCTGGGACGGTTAGCAGTATTGTGGCCCGAGACATGCAAATCAGGAGGACAACGTGAAAACAGGACGAGCGATATTTATTGCGCTAACTCTAGCTGCAGCTGCGCTCCCGTTGCCAGTCCCGGCGCAGGATTTGCAAAAGGGCATAGCTGCCTATGGCCGCAGTGACTTTGAAGTTGCGCTTCAGGAATTGCGTCCATTGGCTGAGCAGGGCGACGCATATGCGCAATATTTCTTAGGCTTCATGTATCTTAACGGCGATGGCGTTTCGAAGGACGAAGCCGAAGCGCGGCGCTTACTACAATTGGCGAAAGCGCAGGGCGTGCCGGAATTTTCCCTGCCAACCACTCTTTCTAGCGTTCAATTGGCGAACCCGATTACTGGGTATCCCGAATTTGATGACGAGGACCTAAACGCCTCAACGGTGAAAATCGTGAATTTTACAGCGAGTTGGTGCGCACCTTGCAAGAGCGAATATCCGTACCTTCAGGAGCTAAACAGAAGAGTTCCTACCTACGGAATTTTCTACAAAGACAACGTGGTAAATGCGATGGCGCTCTTGGATGAAGAGCCATCAACTTTTACGGCTACGATGCTAGATGGTCCCGGTCGATTGGGT
This sequence comes from Meridianimarinicoccus aquatilis, assembly GCF_004358675.1. Lineage (GTDB taxonomy): Bacteria > Pseudomonadota > Alphaproteobacteria > Rhodobacterales > Rhodobacteraceae > Meridianimarinicoccus > Meridianimarinicoccus aquatilis. The sequence continues at coordinate 58,754 of NZ_SMZO01000018.1, forward strand.
TTGGGCTGGCGGATTCATGGCGTCCCGGAAACCTATGTAATTGATGAAAACGGTGTTGTTATTTTTCGTCGTGTAGGTCCGCTTAGTAGAGAAGCCTTGGAGACGGAAATCTTACCATTCATCCAGAACCGCACAGTCTGGACCGGCGGAGCTACCGTTTCGGTTAATTCTCCAGAGTGAAGGCAGAATAGAGGGGTGGATTCCAGTATCGCGGCACATCGGGCGAGGATCAAAGATGGATGTTTTTCAGGGAAAACTAGTCGCCGCGTTTCTGGCACTCGCAACACCAGTGACGGCACAAGAGGCTGTGCCAGACTGCGGCCTGTATATCTATCGGGCTGAAATCGCGCGCGTAATCGACGGGGATACTGTGGAAGCCAACATCGATCTGGGCTTCAACACATGGCGTCACAACGAACACCTGCGCCTGGTCGGGATCGATACGCCGGAACGGGGCAAGCCAGGTGCGACAGAAGCCACACAAGCCCTCAGGGACCGCATAGAAGGGCGAACGCTCTACATCTGCACCACGAAGGCCAAACGCTCAGACAAGGAAGCCACCGGCTCATTTCATCGCTATTTGGTGACGATCTATGATGACGGCAAAAGCATCAACGAGTGGCTTGTCAACGAAGGTCACGCCGTGAGAATTGATTAGGACTAGGACCGGCGCAGATTATGGAGAGAACATTGCTCAGAATAACGATTTCCGCGCTTTTGCTATCGACGGCCACCCTTGAGGCGCAGGAGCAGACCTGGGCGTGTCAGTATACCGATTCAATCGGTTTCAGTTTCGAGGATGGGCAATACAATCCCACTCGGTTCAAAGTGCCGGAACCGTTTTTCCTCAAGACAGAGGAGGAATCACTTGTTCCTAGCAGCGCGGTTGGCGCTTTAGAGGCTTTAGGGCACACAGGTGAAGCCTATTGCCACCCGAGAAAAATTCACCCTGTTACTGACGGAAGCATGCAGACATGTTCCGATCCTTATGGAAACACTATAATATTCTCTACCACTGCAGCGCGCGGCGCGGTCAGCAAGATGCTTGGTAGCGTTCAAGTGGAAGATACGCGCATCCCGACTGGTGTCTTACTCTTCGTCTGCCAGTCTATGTAGGAAAGTCATCGATTATGACCGCTATGTTCGGCGAAGCATCTTCCGCCCACGCCGCTTTCACGATGTGCATGGCGATGACCTTCGCCGCTCCTACCCCAGCCGAACGAGCTTCCGCAGAAAACTAACAAAAAGCTAAACGCCAAGTGCTGGAACTTCCGTATTACTTCCCTTCATCAAGCGTTTTCTCTATGTGGGGTATTATGTGGGGTACGGACTGCCAACACCATTTTTATGCAGAAATATCAGGGGGTAATGGCGGAGACGATGGGATTCGAACCCACGAGACCCTTCCGGGCCTACTCCCTTAGCAGGGGAGCGCCTTCGACCACTCGGCCACATCTCCGCCGACGGGAGTAGCAGCGCCGGATGTTCGATTACAAGGGCAAAATGCCACTTGCGTTGCAGTTTATTGCCCTTGGCCGCTCTCGACCGCCGGGCTCTTTCCTTTTGACACATCTGTGCGTATCACCGCCGCAGCAGTTCCGGAGCCGCCATGCTAAAGACCCGCATCATTCCCTGCCTTGACGTAAAGGACGGCCGTGTTGTCAAAGGCGTCAACTTTGTTGACTTGATTGACGCCGGTGATCCGGTTGCCGCGGCACAGGCCTATGACGCCGCAGGCGCGGATGAGCTTTGCTTTCTCGACATAAACGCAACCCACGAGAATCGCGGCACGATGTATGATCTGGCCACGCGCACAGCTGAGCATTGCTTCATGCCGCTGACCATTGGCGGCGGCGTGCGCACCAGTGAAGACGTGCGAAGCCTCTTGCTGGCGGGGGCTGACAAAGTCTCTTTTAACTCAGCGGCCGTGGCCAACCCGAATGTGGTCAGCGACGCAGCCGACCGCTTTGGCAGCCAGTGCATTGTTGTCGCCATCGACGCCAAGACCGTTGAGCCGGGCCGTTGGGAGATTTTCACCCACGGCGGTCGGCTCCCCACCGGAATTGACGCGGTTGAATTCGCCAGAACGGTCACAGAAAAAGGCGCAGGTGAAATCCTGCTGACATCGATGGATCGCGACGGCACGCGCTCGGGCTTCAACCTGCCCCTGACCCGCGCTATCGCCGACGCCGTATCTGTTCCGGTAATCGCGAGCGGCGGCGTGGGAACACTTGATCACCTGGTGGAAGGCGTCACCGAAGGGCATGCAAGTGCGGTACTGGCTGCATCCATCTTCCACTTCGGCGATCACACAATCGCCGAGGCCAAGGCCCACATGGCGGCGGCGGGCATTCCGGTACGGCTGTCATGACAACACTTGATCATCTGTTTGAAACGATCTGCAACCGGCGCGGGGCCGATGCAGCGACCTCTTGGACGGCAAAGTTGTTCGCCAAGGGGCCAGAGAAATGTGCGGAAAAGTTCGGTGAAGAGGCCATTGAGGCGATCATCGAAGCTGTAAAAGACGACAAGAAAAAGCTGACATCGGAAGCCGCCGATGTGATCTATCACCTGCTTGTCATGCTTGCCGCCCGCGATGTGCATTTGGACGACGTTCTTGCAGAACTTGATCAGCGCATGGGCCGATCCGGCATTGAAGAAAAGGCAGGGCGTGGCACCTCTGACGACTGACCACCGTTTGGGTTGGCTCAATTCAGTCCACGATCTGCTCGCCCTGCCCTACAGCTTTGACGAGATGACGCCCGTGGCAAAGCCTCCCATGCGCAATTCGCCGAAAAGGCGCTGATACTCGATTTTCGGGCATCGGTCCTGCACCACAGTGATGCCTTTGGCCTCGGCCAGTTTTGCCGCCTCTTCATTTCGCACGCCGATTTGCATCCAAACGGTCCGGAGAGCCGGAAGGTATTTGATCGCCTGTTGAACGATGGGCGTGACATGTTCGGACCGGCGAAAGATGTCCACCATATCGACACGCGAATCAGCGGGAATATCGGCAAGGCTGCCGAACACGGTTTCACCAAACAACTGCGCCCCGGCATGACCCGGATTGACCGGAATGACACGGTAACCTTTCAGCGTCAGATAGCGGGCAACATAATGGCTTGGGCGCACCGGGTTTGGCGAAACCCCGACACAGGCAACCACGCGCGTGGATTTGAGCAACCGAACAAGATCAGGATCTGTCATCATGTCGCATATCTGACACGGGCCCATCATGAAGCGCCAGAAAAAAGCGCCCGGAATCAGCCGGGCGCCAGTCGTGGAACGAGGGACAGTGTCAGATGCAGGAGTTCCAGCCGTGCATCTTAGTGGTGTAAATAGATCTGGGTGGGGCCCAAAACAGGGGCCGACAGGGCCGATGACACATTGGTGAACAGGTTTGAGCGGTCGTCCTCACCTTTGTCAGTCAAAAATGTCCTCTATCAGGTCAAAAGCTTCCGAAAGGAATTTGCGGGAAAGTGACTTCCGCTTCTTTGCTTTCTTCGGTCGCTTCGGGCCCCGTTGATCACGCACGGCATGCGGGCGACCGAGCTTTGGCTCTTCGGCAGGGCGGGCCGATTTGAAGCTCTTCATCTCATGCAACGGCGCGCCACAGGTGGCGCACGACAACTCGTGACGCGCAACGCCCCGCAAAACCAGCGCGGCGCGGGTGCCGCAATAGCAGCACGTGGCGATCTTTGTCGTGCCGCCCATCAGTCGGGGCGCATCTGCGCCGCATAAAGCGACACAGCCGCAGCGTTGGACACATTAAGCGAGCCAAAGTTCCCCGCAGCAGGGATGCGAACAAGCATATCGCACGTCTCCCGCGTCTTTTCACGCAAGCCCGGCCCCTCTGCCCCAAGGACCAAAGCCACGGGTCGCCCGTCATGGGCCGCCAACCCTTCGGCGAGATCCAGATCGGCTTCACCTGCAAGACCCAAAAGAACATAGCCCATGTTCCGCAGCTCTTCGAGAGCGGAGGCAAGGTTACGAACGCGAAGATAAGGCTGACGTTCCAAAGCACCAGAGGCTGTTTTGGCAAGCGCACCGGTTTCAGGCGCGGAATGGCGCGCCGGAGCGATCACCGCGCGCGCACCGAACACCTCGGCAGAGCGTAGGATCGCCCCAACATTGTGCGGATCGGTCACACGGTCCAAAGCCACTACGACGGGGCGGCCGCCGCTGCCTGCCATGCAGCATTCCGTGATGCTTCCCCAATCAAGCGCTTTGACTTCCAGCGCAGCGCCTTGATGCACAGATCCGGGGTCAAGCGGCACGGGGAAGTTGCGAGGGTCCGCAACCTCCGCTTCCATGCCGGATGCGGCGATGGCTTCGGCCAATTTGTCTGCTGCATTTCGGGTCACGACAAGTCGCACCCGCGTCCGGTCCGGGTTCATCAGCGCATCGCGCACAGCGTGATGGCCGAACAGCCAAACGGTCTCGGCCGCCGAAGCTCGGCGTGCCTGTTCCTTTTCAATGACCCATTTCGGCTTTTTCACGTGATATCCCTTTGTCAACAAGGCCCGGACAATGCGTCATGCCGACCGCGCAGGCAAGCCCCCGCTAACAGGCGAGTGCGCTTGAATTCTCCGGTTTTTCGCCTTGACGCCCGGAATCGGTGAAGCTATTCCCGCACAGCGTCGGGCGACGTGCTGCAAGGTGCGGCAGCGGACTGTAACTCCGCCGGGGAGACCCACGCCTGGTTCGATTCCAGGGTCGCCCACCACTCCCCCCTCCGACGCTTTTGGTCTTCGGGATGCCGACGCGGGTCTCAAGAATAGTGCGTAACATCGCGACTGCATCAGTGTGTTCGACAACTTCCGCAACGGACTGTCGCCGCTGACACGACCAGACTTTTGTGCCAACGCTCTGCGACCGGCACGAGGCGATGCCGCGCGCAGGTCGGGAAAACCTCACATGACAAAACCATAGAAAAAGCCGATGCTCTCATGTGACCCGGCCTCTTGGCTTCTTTCCGAAGGTACACGACGGCAAACCGTGCCGAACCGCCCACGGCGCCATGCGTGACAGAATCGCTTTGTGGCGTTAAGGTTTACCTTTGGCAAAAAGACCTAAACGGCCCAGACCGTCTCAGCGCAAGCCAAACCAGACGCCCAAAAGGACACACCGCCCAAATGCCCGCCACTCGCCGACTTGCCCCACTATTTCTTTTGCTGGTCAGCACACTGCCCGTCACAGCACAAGATGGCAGCCCTTTGTCGCTCACCGCGATGGTGTCATCCTTGGCCCCGGCAGCGGGATCAGAGCGTAGCATCTCGGCATCGTCGGGCACAGGTACCGAGAACAGCATTGATCTTTTGGTCGGCTTTGAAGGAAACACCCATATCTTGACCATCGACGGTATGAAAACGTTGCGGACGCTGGCGACAGCCTTGATGGATCCGAGTCTTGAGCGCGCTCGCTTCTCGATTGTGGCGCATGCCTATCTGCCATCGCAACCCGCAGCGGCACAGCCCCTGTCCACGCGCCGCGCACAAGCCGTCGCAGAGCATCTGACCGGGTTTTACAGCCTCGACGCCACTCGCTTTTCGGCGGTGACTGGCGCAGGCGCGGCTGAAATCCGATCAGCCAATGCAAACGATCCCAGGAACCAACGCATCGAAATTCGCCGTACGGGCGCGCAATGAAGCCCCATGACAGGCAACCACAGCAGAGAAGGACAGTCCCTATGACGCGCCGCCTTTGGACATATCTGCCCCGCCTGGCTGCTGCCATACTCATCATCGCTGCGGCCCCGTTACAGGCGGCTACGGACCGGGTCGCGCTGGTTATCGGCAACAGCGACTATGCCTTTGCAAGCAAACTCGCCAATCCACGCAACGATGCCGAAGCATTGGCCGCAAAGTTGCGCGCACTGGGGTTCCAGACGATCGAAGGCTACGATCTGGGAATCGCCGGGATGCGGGAAAAAACGCAGGATTTTGCACGCGCCTCCCGCAGCGCGGAAATCTCGCTCTTTTTTTATGCCGGGCATGGCATTCAGGTGGATGGCACCAACTACCTCGTTCCGGTCGATGCGCGCATGGAAGACGCGCTTGCAATTGATTTCGAAGCCTTCTCAATTGATTTGGTGACCCGGCAGATGAGCTTTTCAAAGGGGGCCAACCTGATCATTCTTGATGCCTGCCGAGACAACCCATTTGAAGATTTGTCACGGTCATTAGGGGGCGCCTCCAGGTCAATCGCGACACGGGGCTTGGGCGAAATGGATGTGACGGATACTGGCATAGGCACCGGCATCGTGTTCGCAACCGCACCCGGCGATGTCGCAGAAGATGGCAATGGCCGAAACTCGCCCTTCACTTCGGCGTTGTTGAACAATATCGGCACGCCCAACACTCCATTCACCAGCATCATGACCCGCGTCACCGGCGAAGTCTTCGCCGCCACGGACGGGCGTCAGCGACCATGGTTCAACCAGTCTTTCACAGGCGAAGTTGTGCTGCACGATGTTCCCGTCGAAGCCGCCCCTGCCCCGGTTGCCGCTGCGCCGGCGCCAAATGTGGCCGCCCCATCCGCCAGCGCCGAAGACGAGCGGTTCATGTTCGATATCGCCCGCGACAGCGGCTATGTTGAGGATTACGAGACCTATCTCGACTTTTACCCGAACGGTCGGTTTGCGCGGTTTGCCCGCCTTGCCATCGAACGGCTTACCCCAACAGATGCGTCACCGGCAGAGCCAGAACAGATCGTCGCGCAAGCGGACATCGCCGAAACGCCATCATCCCCTGTTGAGGTCGCCCCCACCGCCATCGCATCGCGGGCCTATGACCCGACTGCCCCGCTGGTTCTGGCCCCAACGCAGACCGCGTTGCTTGCGCCCGCAACGCAACAATCCGAAACCGCCCTCGCGATGGACCGCGAGAAGCGGCGCGAAGTGCAGGCCCGGTTGAACGCATCAGGTCACAAGGTTGGCCGCCCGGACGGGATGTTCGGCCCCCGAACGCGCGGCGGCATCGCAGCATGGCAAACGGCGAACGGGCTGCCGGCAACACAGCACCTTAACGCGCTTCAACTGGCCATGCTGACAAGCCAAACAGAGGCCACTTATCAAGCCTTCCTGACCGCACCTGCCAGCCCGGCCCGAACGAAACCTACAAACTCCACGCCGCGCAAGGCTCAGCAAGCGGCACCAAAACAGCAAACAAACGTGATCAGCGGCGGCATCGAAACGGTTGGCAAGACCATTGATGGCGTGATCCTCGGCATTGGGCGCCTCGTCACCGGCCAGTAGTCTGAAATTGTAACGCCCACAGTTTTGCCTTCTCATCCGGGCGAACTGCGGGCTAGCGTGCCCTTTGCGAACGTGGCGCCATCACAACAGCGCGCCGCGCGCTCAGGGAGGACGCCATGAACCTAGCAAAGCTCGCAGCCGAAGCCGCCGCGCGCGGAACGCCCGTTCGCGCCGGATTGATCGGCGCCGGGAAATTTGGCGCGATGTTTCTGGGGCAAGTACCAGGCATCGCAGGCCTTAGCGTGACGGCCATCGCAGATCTGGACCCTGACAGGGCGCAAAACACCTGCCGTACTGTCGGCTGGAGCGACGACGCAATGCGCAAGGTCGCTTTTGTGGATGACGGCGCTGCTCTCGCGGCGCGGGACGACGTGGATGTCGTGATCGAGGCAACCGGGAACCCCCGCGCCGGGATCAGACATGCTCGCGCAGCTATTAGCGGCGGCAAACATGTCGTCATGGTCAATGTCGAAGCGGATGTTCTGGTTGGCCCGACGCTTGCCCAAGAGGCGGCACAGGCCGGGGTCATCTATTCGATGGCGTACGGCGATCAGCCGGCGCTGGTAGCTGAAATGGTGGATTGGGCACGCGCGGCCGGGTTCCACGTGGCCGCCGCGGGCAAAGGCACCAAGTACCTGCCCGCCTATCACACGGTTACGCCCGACGATGTCTGGCCGCACTATGGTTTGACCGCACAAGAGGCCAGCGCCGCCGGAATGAACCCGCAAATGTTCAATTCGTTTCTCGATGGAACCAAAAGCGCGATTGAAATGGTGGCCATCGCCAATGCCTGTGATCTTGCCATTCCAGTTGCCGGGCTTGGCTTTCCGCCCTGCGGTGTCGACGATCTTGCACAGGTTTTGCGCCCCCGCGCGCTTGGCGGTCAACTGGAAGGGCGCGGGATGGTCGAAACCATTTCATCGCTGGAACGCGACGGACGTGCCGTGTTTCGCGATCTGCGCTGGGGCGTTTACGTGGTTCTGGAGGCACCCAATCCCTATGCTGCGGCCTGCTTTGCGCAATACGGGCTTACGGTCGACAGCACCGGACACTTCGCGGCGATGTACAAACCTTTTCACTTGATCGGAATGGAACTGTCCATCTCAGTGCTCAGCGCGGCCTTGCGCCACGAGGCGACAGGGTGCGCCACCGCCATGCGCGGGACCGTCGCGGCAATAGCCAAACGCGATTTGAAGGCCGGCGAGGTTTTGGATGGTGAAGGCGGCTACACCGTCTGGGGAAAGGCCCAACCCCTAAGCCGCGCCGCCGAAGCCCTGCCCATAGGCCTTGCTCATGGCGTACCTCTCGCGCGCGACATAGCCGCCGGAGAAATGCTCGGAATGGCGGATGTGGTGTTCGACAAAGAAGACGAGGTCGTAGAGCTTTACCGGCGCGGCGTGGCACAAGCGCTGGATCGCGGCTGAGCCTTTCATGTGCGCCCCGGCGACCCGGCAACGCGCTTGAAAGCCGCCAGTGTGACTATGGCACCGCGTGGACGCAACGGCTCTTGTAAATCCCGCGCGCGCCGCGCAGCATCACGATATGACACCCCGGCTTTCAAATCCAAACTCCTGCGACCGGCCTTCCCTTGCCGGGATGAAACCGCACCGATGACAAGCGCGCAGCAGCCTCCCGTATCGCTGGAAGACATCAAAGCTGCGCGTCTCAGGTTGCAAGGCGTGATCCGCCCGACACCAACGGAAGCATCCCCAACGCTCAGCGCCCTGTCTGGGGTTCCGGTCCATCTCAAGCTGGAACACCATCAAATCAGCGGCAGTTTCAAGTTTCGTGGCGCATCCAACGCCGTCGCACAGCTAACCCAGGCAGAGCGCGAGGCCGGTGTCGTCGGCGTATCCACCGGCAATCACGGGCGCGGGCTGGCGCGGGCCTGTGCCAATGCCGGGGTGCGCTGTGTGGTCGTGATGTCTGATCTGGTCCCCGCCAACAAGGTCGCCGCCATCCAGCGCGAGGGTGCAACGGTTCACATACGCGGCAAGAGTCAGGACGACGCGGACCGGGCCGCGCGGGCGCTTGTGGCCGAGGGCCTGACCCTGATCCCCCCGTTCGATGACCGCGCCATCATCGCGGGGCAAGGCACCCTTGGCTTGGAAATGATCGACGCGGTGCCCGATCTGCATACCGTCCTTGTGCAGCTTTCGGGCGGCGGGCTGGCCTCTGGCATCGCTGCCGCGCTTAAGGCTCATAATCCGGCCATCAAGGTCATCGGCATTTCAATGGAACGCGGTGCCGCCATGCATGAAAGCCTGCGAAATGGTCAGCCGGTCGAAGTGACAGAACTGCCGACCTTGGCCGACAGTCTTGGCGGCGGCATCGGGCTGGACAACCAACTGACCTTTGGCATGGTGCAAAGTCTTGTTGATGACGTAATCCTCCTTGATGAAGCCGAAATCGCCGAGGGTGTTCGACACTGCTATTGGCACGAAGGACAGATCGTCGAAGGCGCAGGTGCGGTTGGGGTCGCAGCGCTGCTTGCGCGCAAAGTTTCCCCAGCCGGACCAACACTCGCACTGCTCACCGGCGCGAATATCGACATGGACCTTCATCATCGGATTGTCGCAGGTGAAACACCGGAACTCTTGCACACGGACGCGCCATGCCCGTGATCACCATTCTGACAGAGACTGAACTGCGCCAGCTTGTGCCGCTGGATATCGCCGCAGTTGACTGTGTCGAGGCCGCGTTTCGCGCGCTGGACACGGGCAACGTGGTCATGCCGCCGGTCTTGTCCATGGCTATCCCCGAGTTTAACGGCGAAGTGGATGTCAAAACCGCCTACGTTCCCGGCATTGACAGTTTCGCCCTGAAAGTATCGCCGGGGTTCTTCGACAATCCGGCCATCGGCCTGCCCTCCACCTCCGGGCTGATGATCCTCTTTTCGGCGCGCACCGGCATGCTTCAATCCATGCTGCTCGATAACGGCTATCTGACCGATATCCGCACGGCTGCCGCCGGGGCCGTCGCAGCAAGGCATCTAGCTCGGGAAGACGCGCACACAGCCGCGATTCTTGGCGCAGGAACACAGGCGCGGTTTCAACTTCAAGCGCTGTGCCTTGTGCGGCCGATCACGCAGGCGAGGGTCTGGGCACGCAATCCAGCCGCCGCGCACAGCTTCGCTGCGGAACAATCGCAAGTCTTGGGCATCCCTGTCGCTGCCCATGACACAGCGCAAACTGCGGTATCTGGCGCCGACGTGATCATCACCACAACACCCGCGACCAAGCCATTGCTGACCGCAGGCTGGCTTGCGCCCGGCCAACATATTACCGCAATGGGATCAGACCAGCACACCAAGGCAGAGCTTGATCCCGCCTGCCTGACACGCGCTGACCTTTATGTCCCTGACAGGCTTTCGCAGACACGCACCATGGGCGAGTTGCGCACAGCCATCGCAGCGGGACTGCTCGCAAACGACACGACATTTCCGGAACTCGGTGCCATTGTTGCAGGCTCGGCACCGGGCCGCACGCATCCCGATCAGATCACCATTGCAGACCTGACAGGCACCGGAATTCAAGACACCGCTATCGCCACCCATGCCCGTTCCCGCGCCAAAGCTGCCGGGATAGGCACAGAATTTGAGAGCTGATCCAAATGGCCATCGTCGATACCTTTCGCTTCACAGATGCAGAATACGAAACCCGCCTGACCCGTGTGCGCGCCGCAATGGAAGCGCGCGGGATCGACACGCTGATCACGTCGGACCCTTCAAACATGGCGTGGCTGACCGGGTATGACGGATGGTCTTTTTACGTGCACCAATGCGTGATTGTCGGCCCCACAGGTGCCCCGGTTTGGTTCGGGCGAGAGCAGGATGCACAAGGCGCCTTGCGGACAGTTTACATGAACGAACCTGACCTGATCGGGTATCCTGACTACTTCGTACAGTCCTCTGAACGTCACCCGATGGACTATCTTGCCGCCAAGTTGACCGAACGTGGCTGGCACACAGGGCGCATCGGCGTGGAAATGGAAAACTACTGGTTCTCTGCCAAGGGCTTTCAATCCCTAAGCGCCGGTCTGCCAAACGATCTGATCGACGTCACCAATGTGATAAACTGGCTGCGCGGCCCAAAATCCCCGGCCGAACTTGACCGAATGCGTAAGGCAGGCAAGATCGTGGAACGAATGCACGCCCGCATTGTCGAGAAGATCGAGCCCGGCATGCGCAAATGCGATCTGGTGGCCGACATCTATGATGCCTCGCTTCGCTATGACGCGGACTGGGGATTTGGCGGCGACTATCCCGCCATTGTTCCGCTTTTGCCATCGGGGGCTGACGCTGCTGCCCCCCACCTCACTTGGGATGACAAGAAGATGGCGACCGGCGAAGGAACCTTCTTCGAAATTGCGGGGTGCTTCCGTCGCTATCATTGCCCGCTGTCACGAACCATCTTTCTTGGCACACCAACCCAGAAGTTCATTGATGCCGAAAAGGCCGTTCTCGAGGGGATGGAGGCCGGTCTCGAGGCGGCGAAAGTCGGCAATCTGTGCGAAGACATCGCCATCGCCTTTTTCAATGTTCTGCAAAAGTATGACATCGTGAAAGACAACCGAACCGGCTACCCCATTGGTCTTTCGTATCCACCGGACTGGGGCGAACGAACCTGCTCGCTGCGTCCGGGTGACCGGACAGTTCTGAAGGAAGGCATGACCTTCCATTTCATGACCGGGCTGTGGATGCAGGACATGGGGTTTGAAATCACCGAAAGCATCGCCATTGGCGAGAATGGACCAGAGTGTTTGGCCAATGTTCCGCGGAAAATGGTCGTTAAAGACTGACGATTGTTCCGCCGGGGGGGGCACTGGTCCATGATCGGATTGGGTGAGCGCTTTCACCCGAAATTACCCCGCCTGAAAATTTTTGAAAGGGGTTTCAATGGGTTGTGAAGGGGGTATTTCACCGGCTTTTACACCCCTACCACGTTTTCGGCGTGTTTAGCGGAGAGTGGCGCTGAAAAAGCCCTTTGTTTTCAATGGGTGCTTTCCGAAGCTGTGGGCTTAGCTGCCCACACCCCACACCTATGAAGAGCTAAGCGGGCGGCCTTTCGCGTCGGTTGTGGTTCCGTCTGACCAGGTGATCGAGGGCCGGTTTTCCCGCATTATGCGATGCGATTGCTCATTTATCGCCGCGCTGTTCTCGATATCGTCATGAATTAGCATTGAAAGGGCGGCAGAGGTGGAATTACCGCCCTCTAATTTTCCGATATCACTTTGCGCGCGCCTCATTAGTGCCCAAAAATCATCATTTGCGTGATCCAATACTTTTAGCGCTTCGTTAAACCCTTTTTCATTGAATTCGCTTGTATAGGCTCGGGCATATCGGAAGAGAGCCAAGCAAAATGCCGCTTTTTCTTGATTATGCCAGTAAACCGGGCCGACTGCGTGCGGATGGCTACTCTGCCCGGTCAACATCCCTATAAAACGCTGCGGCACGCGCTTTCGAGATCGCCAAGCCGACACTGTGCGCTTGTCTATCTTCAGTGCCCTCGCAAGCTCGATATCACTATCAACGTTGAAGTGGCCTTTCAGCGCATCAACGATCTGGTCTGCGTCCATGTCCATCATTTCACCTTGGCAGCGGTTTATGCGCCGCGCGTAGCCCACAAAAGTCTACATGCAGACTAAAGGACCGCACATATGCAGCATGAACATCTTACGCCGGGACCGCAGACTTTGAAAGTCGTTCGTGGTGCGCTTGTTGCAAACGGATCAACTCTCAGCCGCTGGGCTAAAGAACGTGGGGTGAAGCGGCAGAACCTCACTAAGGCTCTGTTGGGCGAATGGAATGGCCCGACCGGTCAAGCATGGTTTCGCGCGGTCGTGGAAGACGTGCTCGGCGGGTCGAAGTAATGACGCCGGTTAGAAGCCTTTGCGGAACTGGTCGAATTCCGAAAGACCGGACCAGCGCTTCCGCGTGGCTCAAGCGGCACTCTGTGGCAATCTCTCGTGCACCTTGCAACGGTGGTGAACGGGAGGTCGTGAGGCTTTCCGACCTTCCCGAACCGGAGCGACGGGCCTTTCTCGATCAGCATATCGCGGAGCGTGGGCTTCCTGCTGGCGACTATGACGACGCGGCGCACGCGGCTTTCCTTGCCGCGCCTGCGGCCAAGCGCGAGAAGGCGGAGCGCAAGGCCGATATCGCCCGGTATCTGTTGAGCATCAAGGACCATGCCGGGTGGCCGGATCGTGTCGCCCTGGTCCGCGCCAAGTTCGGCACGGCCGGCACATCGAAGGACAACCTCAAGCTGTTGCTGCGGCAAGTGAAAGGGCTTGATCCGATCAACTTCGCGCCCGCGCTGCTGCCGAAGACGCGCAACACCAACCGCGCCAAGCCGATCGCGCGGGAAGCGTGGTCCTTTTTCATGACGACGATCAGCCGGGCCGGGCCGGACTTCCCGCTTGCCCAGGCATATCGGGACGTGCGCGACGTGGCGAAGGTGCGCGGCTGGGCTTGGCCGTCCTATCCGACCGTGTTTCGCCGCTGGGATGCGCTGCCCCATGCGCAAAAGCTCGAAGCCCGGTTCGGGCGCGACCGCGCGGCCAAGCTGCTTGCCCAGCCGGTGCACCGGGACAAGACCACGCTTGCGCCGCTTGAAATCCTGTCGCTGGACGGTCGGACGCTGGACTTCTGGACGGATTGCGGCGACGGGCGCGCGGTGCGGCTGACCATGCTTGCCTTGGTCGATGTGGCGTCGAACGTGGTAGCCGGTTGGCGGCTCTGCCAGTCGGAAAACGCCAGCGACACGGCGCGCCTGATCCGCGACACATGCGAGGCGTTCGGGATCTTCGACACCCTCTATACCGACAACGTCCTATGTCGGGAAAATCTGGCTGCTTAGGTCAGCAGGTCGTGTGGCATCCGGCTGTCCGGATACCTTAATAAGGTTGCCCAGACGGGCTCTGCCGTCAAGAAATGATCTCATCCATAGCAAACACAGGGTACGCGCGCTGGCGGCCCTCACCGTCCTTAATACGAGATCCCAAATCCCAAGCAGAAGGCCCGAACATTATCTACGAGGTCAGGTAGCCTGCCTCCACGGCTCAGTCAGAGAGAGGTCCTTCCGCCTGGGCTCACCCCCTCGAAGAAGGGGCGATAGGGTTCGCCGTGATTGACCACGGCGTGTACGGTGCGCGCCATCTTGGCCGCGATTGCGGTGTAGGCCTTGCGACGCAGATGGGCGTTGTGTCGGTCCTTCGAGATGTAGCGTTCGAACTTGTCCCGGAAGCTGTTGGTCCGTTTTAGCACGGCGGTCTGTCCTGCCATCCAGAGTGTGCGCCGGAGCCGGGCATTGCCGTACTTCGAGATGCGGCTCTGACCACGGAACATGCCGGACTGCACGGTGGCGAGATCCATGCCGCAGAACTTCAGGAACTGCCGGTGATGCCGAAACCGACGCAGGTCGCCGGCCTCCGCCAAGATGGTCATGGCATTGATAGGGCCGATGCCGGGGATGGTTGTCAGCAACCGATAGTCAGGCAGATCGGAGAGCAGCTCGACTGCCCGCGCCTCGATCTCGTTGCGCTGGCGGACAAGGCTTCTGCCTTCGGCAAGGACGAGGCGGAACATGCGAACCGCGTCGGAATCCGGGTGCACCGGCAGTCCGACAGAGCCGACGGCCGTTGCGTAAATATCTGAAAGCAGGCGTTCTTTGGAAACTTTCCTGCCCACTACCTGCCAGGCAGCTGCGATGAAAGCGTTCGGCTTCGGGGAAGTAGAGCGGTAGGTAATGCGTCAGGATGCGGTGCCAGAGCTCGGTCTTCGAACGTGAGACGATCTCATGCGTCTTCGACAGCTCCTGAATATCCGCCGTCCCAACTACCAGAGGATCATGAAAGAACTGCACGGCGCCGATCTCCAGCATATGCAGGATGACCTGGGCGTCCTTCGGATCATTCTTGTCCCAGCTGTTGTGCAAGGCCTCGCGTGTCCGGGCGAGGCCGACAGAGGAGATAAGCTTGAGTTCGAACCCGGCCTGTCCGAGATGATGCGCCAGAGGCCTGTGATAGTTGCCGGTCGCCTCGAACCCGATCCGAACAGGCATGTCGTAACCGACCAGCGCCGCGGACAAGCGATGGAAGTCTTCCAACGTGTTCATGATCGTCATGCGCCGACGACGCTTCTTGCCGGGGACTCCGATCAGGACCTCGTGGCGGTGCTTGGAAATGTCGATGGCGACTAAAACAGTTGAAGCGATAGTATGGGTGGCGGTCATAGCCGGTCTCCTCAGCGGTGTGGTTCAGCAAAACCACTGTTGAGACCTGAGACCCGGTTATGGCCACCCGCTGCGCGATGTGGAGGCTGCGCGTGCGGCCATAACCTGTCGGCAGCGCTTCTTCCCG
>NZ_SMZO01000019.1 GCF_004358675.1 Meridianimarinicoccus aquatilis
AGCGTAACCGCCCGATTGATACCACGGTTTAGGCTGACCCCCAGTTCCAAGGCATCAGTTCGTCGATCCGGTTGATTTTGTGATCGTGGATGCGGTCGAGGACGTCGGCAAGGTAGGCTTGTGGATCGATGGCGTTCAGCTTTGCGGTTTCGATGATCGTCATCGCACGCGCCAAAGTTTCCGCCCCGGTGTCAGCACCCGCAAAGAGCCAGTTTTTGCGCCCAATCCCGATCGGGCGCATGGCACGTTCTGCCGCGTTATTATCGATAGCCACGCGACCATCCTCAAGGAACAAACAGAACGACGGCCAACGGCTCAGACCATAACGAAAGGCTTTCGCCAGATCGCTCTTGCCGGGGATCCGCGTCAGCTGTTGTTCGGCCCAGAGTTTGAAGGCCTCAACCTTCGGTTTGCTCAGCTTTTGGCGTGCTGCAAGGCGCGTATCAGCTGATTGACCTGCGATTTCGCGCTCGATGTCATAGAGCTTCCCTATCCTGTCGAGGGCCTCACGAGCGATCTGTGACTTGTCCGACGCCCATACATCATGGAAGTCGCGACGCAGATGCGCCCAACAGGCGGCCTCCTTGAACTGACTGTTGCCGTCAGGGCCTTTCTCATACAGCGCATTGAACCCGGCATAGGCGTCTGCCTGCAAGATACCGCTACTGTTTTGCAGGTGCTGGCGGACATGTTCGCCTTTTCGGTCAGGGGCAAAGTAATAAACCGCCCCCGGCGGCGCTGTGCCCGCCCATGGTCGCTGATCACGGACATAGGCCCAGATACGGCCCTGTTTCACGCCTTTACCCAACCCCTTATCGCGTCGCGCACGGTCCAGCACCCGGATTGGCGTGTCATCTGTATGCAGCAGATCACTTGCCATGATATGCGCCTCGACCCGCTCAATGATGGGCCGGAGAACCTGCATCGCGCGCCCACACCAATCGACCAGCGTACTGTCTGGAATGTCAGCCCCCATACGCGCGAAGATTTCGTTCTGTCGGTAAAGCGGAAGATGATCGTCAAATTTCGAGACCAAAACATGCGCCAGTAGATTGGGCCCCGCCATGCTGCCCGGGATCGGGCGGCTGGGTGCGGGCACCTGCACCATCTTTTCGCAGCGGCGGCAGGACTTCTTGATGCGGGCAATCTCGATCACCTTGAGCTGCGCTGTGATCATATCGAGCAGTTCACTGACATCCTCACCAACGATCCGCAGATCACCGCCGCAATCGGGGCACGCGGCACCGGGATCAAGCTCGCGGCGCTCACGCGGGGTCGTGTCCGAGACACGCGGGCGACGGCGGGGTTTATTCTCAACCGGCTCGGATGCAGCAGAAGATGGTGCGTCAGCCTCATCTTCATCAAGCGGTGCGTCTTCCGCCTCAGCGACCGCGACCAGTAGGTCTTCCAGCGCCAACTCAAGCTGTTCAATCTCGCGCTCGATCTTTTCCGAGCTTGCACCAAACGCCTGTTTCTGCAGCTTTGCGATCCGCAGCCGCAAGGCCTGTACCAATTGATCATGGGCCCGCAGTGTCGCCGATATCTTGGCATTCTCCGCCTGCAAAGTCGCAATCATCGCCTTCAAACGAACGGGGTCATCTGGCAGGTTTTCAGTATCAATCAGCATGGCGCAAATTACCAAAACTTACAGTAAAACACTATATAAATAAGCAATATCAGATAGATAAATCAACCAACGCGGGCCGGTGGCGCACCCCAATCTGGCCTACGCCAATCGATCCCCTCCCACAGCATCGCCAGTTGCGCCGAGGTCATCCGCACAGCCCCATCCTGGGCGCTTGGCCATGGAAACCGCCCCCGCTCCAGAACCTTGTAGTAAAGACAAAAGCCCTGACCATCCCAGTACAGCAGCTTTAACCGATCACCCCGTCGTCCACGAAAGGCAAACACCGCGCCACTTGCTGGCTTCTGGCGCAACACGTCCTGCGCCAAGATCGAAAGGCCCGCGATGCCCTTCCTCATATCCGTCACCCCACAGGCCAGATAAACCCGAACCCCGGTTCCCGGACCGATCACGCGGCTTCCACCGCCCGGATCAATCGCGTCAGCGCGGCTGCTTCCACGCCAGTATCAAATCGCAAGCAACGTCCATTGTTCAAGGAAAGCTCCACCGCAGACGGCGGTGTGGGCTCCGAGGCTGATGACACTACGTCTGCAACATGGAAATCAATTGGTAGAAAAACTGCGCCCTCGCCGGTGGGCCAAAGCCCCTTCTTCTTAAGCTCATGCCGCCATCGGTAAATCTGCTGGCGCGTCACATCGTGCCTATGCGCAACATGCGTGACCGTCGCCCCGTCAATGCCGACGGATGAAACAATCGCCAACTTGTCATCATCATTCCAGCGCCGCCGCCGCTCAAAACCAAGGACCTCGCCCCGCATGACACCCTCCGCATAAGACACGTCACTAACGACGTCGCTATGCACGTATCTTAAACCATCACGCCAAAATTAGGCAGGCGGTGCCAATCGGGCGGTTACGTTATAGCATGTTCTCGATCACCAAAGAACAAGAACCGCGCCCCTGCCAACGGCCCCGTCGCCTTGTCCAAATAAACACTTCCGGGGGCAATTGGGGCCAACTGAAGCTTGCCCAGCATCGTGAGAAAGTCGAACCTACCAAGTCGTCCACCGCCGAAGCCAAAAACACTTGTCATGGATTTGTATAACGCATCGAATGTTGCGTGAGGCTCTTGCCCAACTCTTGCATGGGTGGCTACCAATCGGTCTTGAAAACCCCCAAATTCGGTTTGCCACTGATAGTAAGTACGAAATGTCCTTGCTATCGCATCCGGCCTTTTACTTTGGAATTTTCGGTGATTTGAGAACTTTCGAGTAGCAATACCACCTGCGTTTGCCACCAGCATGTTTTCGAATGCTACTGGGTCGGCACCATAAGTTGCAAATGACCAAACAGGTCCCGCTTGGAATGATCCATAAACATCTTGGGCAAACGCCCATTCGTCCACCGAATGTTTGCCGAAGTGAGTAAGGATAAATGTTAGCCAAATCGCTTCATCAAGCTGCCCTTGTCGATGGTAGTGAAGTGATCCTCTAACTGGGTCGAAAATATCCGAATGAGGATCGCATCTGGCCGGACTAACTCCCTGCATTATCAAGGTTTCAGTATATGAAATTCGACGAAGACTAGAAATGATCTGTTGTGCCCAACAATGTCTCCGCTGGGCAGTTGCTATGCCGGGAAGGGGGCCAAACTGCGCATCAATCTCCGCTATTTTCCCAACAAACTCATTGATTCTGTTTTTGTGAATGCCGTTCATGCTTGGCTACCTTAACTTAGGTTCTCAAAAAGATCCCTAACGGGAGATTGTTTTTTATCGAGCCTGCCAAGGATGTATATTCGGTAGGTCGGTGAAATGTCCCTCATCATCTTTACAACTTTGCGTAGCTCAGACCTCTCGGTGCTGAGATCATCTCCGCGTTTCCTCATTTCTTCAAATATCTTGTGAATTCTGAAAAGCTCAATGAAGTCGCGCCAGTACGGATCGAGGTCAGCCGGTGCGGTGTGGTCGATGTTTCCGGTTCGGATTTTTTGCTCTGCGGCTTTTACGTGCTCTATACTGGACCAAGGGCTTCCAAGGGGCATCTCAGGCATTGGTGAAAAATCATGAAAACCCTCTCTGTAATAGGCTTTGGCACCTGACGTTGAGATGTTCGCCGGACGATCCTCCGTTGCTGTACAGTCATGATATAAATGTAGACTGGTCACTGAATGAGTGTACCTACCTAACCCAAAGCCCAGCTCGCGCGCTGCGATCTCTTGTAACATCGTAAACGCGAAAATGTCATGCGGAAGGCCGAAAAATGCATCGTTGGAACGCATGTGTGTGTGCATGAACAACTGCTTGTTCCTAACCGCGAATTGAATGGTGCAGGTGCACGGCTTGTCCCCGTTTTTCGGCTTTGCATCTGAATTGTCATATATCTGAACTAGGGCGTTTCTTGACCCTTCCCGTTCGCGCAGCGTACGGATTACTCGATCCCATTCACTGACACCATCGAGCTTCGCTTGAGCATTTTCACCGAATATTCTGGGCCCATAGGCACCGCTTGCTTTCACCTCATCTTTGATCATTTTGGGATAGTTAGGGATGTAGTGTTTGATGAAATCGACGCTATCACTACCGGACAAATACCAAAACAATTCACCAAGCGGACTAAAGGCTTTGGCCTTCGAGAATGAACGACTTAACCGCGCTCGTGGGTTCTTAAGCTCCAACAGCGCGCCAAAGGCCTCCGTACTATTGCCTTTGCTAGACTCGACCTGAAAGTTCCCTCGCCCATTTAGTAGCTGCTTAAAAACAGCCCTCATCAAATCATCAAGGCTATCTTCGCTTGCGTGGAACAATTTTACCAACCTCTTCTTAGGGTTGAATTTCTGCTTTGTTCCGCACAATTTCAAGAGGTAACTAAAGCAATTCCGTACCGTTGGCTCATGTCATTCTTTTTACACTTACGATCACCCCGTGTTCAGATACATTTTTCGAGACTCTTTTTGCTCGCTCCAAAAGCCAATCGAACCCAACAACCTTTATGCGGTGACGTGCTTCGTTTAGTGATGCCAATACCAACTTTTGGTCAGGCGTCAGAGTGTTCTCCAAGCCAACGATAACCAAGCAGTCTGGACTCGAAAATCCGGGAAACACGTTTCTCACGTTTCCGATATGGTCCAGCATGTATTTTCGATAGTCCGTCACTTGATGTTCAGCGTGAGTAACATCCGCAGAGGGGTGACCTGCTTTTGTGATCAGATTCTTGCTTGGACATTCGATCTCAACAACAAGATAGCTTCCGTCTGATCGCTTCACCACAAAATCCGGCTTCCGAGAGCCAAACAGATTTGGCTCTGGCCAAACCTCTATCGCCATAGGGTCTAGGAGTTGTGGGTTTGCCTCAAAGAAGGTTTGAAACACAGGTTCGCAGGAGCCGCAGTCATCAATCAAGTCCTGAAACTCGCGTAGCGTCTTTTCTCCAATTGAAAACCATCGACTCGCGACTGCTCTCACTATTTCCTTTGCGGCTTTGACGCTATCTGGTGACACCTGATGCCGAAAGAAAACTTGTGCAAGAGATGCCGCAAGATCATCTTCTCTTTCAATGGATAAAACCAATTCAACCAATTTCTTTCTGGCAGCCTCTTGTACACCACATGACGTTCCTCCCGCATCAATTACCCGTTGCCACAGTTCAGAACCCGACCCAACTTTCATTCTCATTGAAGGCGAAGCTGATGCTGCGGACGAGAGCACGTCAAAGGCGATAGTATGGTTCGAAAGGTTGGAAAGGTTCACAGCGGCCTGAGCTATTTCTTCAATTCCTTGCTCGCTCCAAAAAAGTAAGGCAGCAGCGGCGGGCTCCTTTAGTTCCCACTTATAGGTGATACCGCCATAGTCATCTTCAAAAAGGCGGCGAACCAAATTCATTGCCTGTGTCGTTCCTTGGTCCATACAACGGTTCAACAACGAACTTAGGGTTTGCGGGTTAGCCCCCCTTTCAATGAAATCATTGACTTCGTCTTCGAGCAAACCTGTGATCTCCCAAGAAGTGGCAACTTTGTTGACCGCGAAATACGCCAACATCTGAACACGCTATCCGACCTAGGGAAGAATGGGAAATGATACCCTAATGATACCCACGACAAAATCAGTCGTGCTTCAGGCGATCAAAATCACGCCTATTATATTGTTTTATTTATATAAAAGTGGTGCCCGGGGGCGGAATCGAACCACCGACACGAGGATTTTCAATCCACTGCTCTACCCCTGAGCTACCCGGGCATGGGGAACGATTATCGTTCGGGTCTGGGCGTTTTAGGCGGTCCCCGATCAGGTGTCCAGAGTACAAATCACAAAATCAGTGCCGTTTTTTCATGTCGTCGGTTTCGGTCGCCGCAACAATTTCATCGTCGTCTTCGTCGGTATGCGAGGCGGGGATGGAATAGCCGCCCGTAAGCCACTTCCCGAGATCTATATCCGCACAGCGGCGGCTGCAGAAGGGTCGGTATTGCTCTGCTGCTTCGGCTTTGTTGCAGATCGGACAAATCATGAGAGTGTCACACTGATTGGCAGTCGCTCGCGCTTCCGGCTCAGTTCGAAATGCCCCAACGGCGTCCAGCCGACAAGTGCGGTTTCAACGGGGCATGTGCGCAGGGCGGTACGGATGGTTTGCTCGAAGCTGCGTCGGTCCTTCTTTGCCATGGGAGCGAAATCTATGACGATCTGGCCACCAAGGCCGAGCAGGCGCAACGCGCGGGGCAGCTCACGGATCGCTGCGATGTTCGTTTTAAGGCCTGCGGCAAGGCTGGTGTCGTTTCCGGTATTCACATCCACGGCTACGAGCGCGCGGGTTGGCTCCACGTACATGTGCCCGCCGCCGGGAAGGGCGACCCGAGGCTGGCGCAATTCGTCAATAGCCTCTGCCGCGCCGTGCGTGTCAAAGCACCCAGGCTCCAGAATGACGTCGCTTGCGGCTACGTCTGACCAGTCCCGCCATGCCAAAAGGTCGGGCGTTGGCCCATCCAGCAAAAGCTCGGGACCGCCCTTCGTGGCGCCGCTTACCTGTAGGGCCAGATCAAGCGTATCGGCAAGATCGTCGGCGAGTGCGTCATCCTCGGCGGTTTGCGCGGCCGATCGAAGGATCACGCCGACCCCTTCGGGAAATTCAAACTCGTCCAGAACACTGCGTAGCCGTGCCCGCGCGTCTTCATCCTTGATGCTGCGGGAGAGATTGATGCCCGGTGCACCTGGCGTCACGATGCAATACCGGCTTTTGAACAAGACTTTGAGGGTTACAGGCACTGCTTTGCCCGGTTCAGCATAGCCGGTGACTTGCACCAGAACAGATGCACCTGCTGCAAGGTCTTGGCCCTGACGGGCAAAAGCGCTGCCCCCCGGAATCGACAGCATGCGCCCGCCAAGACCTTTCATAGGTCTGTCCACGCGCGCCCGATATATTGCGCCGGGGCGAGGGACGTCATCCGGCGGATCGATCAGGAGGTCGTCAAGCTGCCCGTCACGCATCAGCGCAGCAGCAGGTCGTCCCGCCAACGTATCGATCAGAATTTGAGATCCCTTCATGCCGCCACCCGTTGCCATACAGGAAAACCCGCCGCCGTGAGCAATGTGGCAGTTTCAGCCAAGGGCAAGCCAACGATTGCGGTGAACGATCCCGATGTCCATGGAATGAAAGCGCCGGCAGGGCCCTGAATACCATACCCGCCCGCTTTGCCCTGCCAGTCACCGGAGGACAGATAGGCGTTCAGTTCTTCGTCAGATAGAGATTTCATTTGCACTCGGCTTTCCACTTCGCGCTGCCATATGCGTGCGCCACGGCGAACACACACAGCAGTGATCACCCGGTGTCTTCGTCCCGATAGTGCCAAGAGGAACGACGCAGCTTCGCCAGCGTCAGCGGGCTTGCCCATGATGCGGCGTCCCATGGCCACGGTGGTATCAGCGCACAGAATGATATCGTCAGGGCCGGCGATCACAGCGGCGGCTTTCTCGCGGGCGATGCGCGCGCAATACACGCGAGGCACTTCGCCGACGCGCGGGTCTTCATTGATGTCAGGCGGTGTTATGGCGTCGGGCGTAATCCCAAGAACGCCCAGCAGTTCAAGACGTCGCGGGCTGCCGGAACCAAGAACAAGACGCGGTGCGACAGCCCCATCGGGCTGGGCCGGGGGCTGCAAGTCGCTCATCACGGCGCCTTTACTTGAAGCGATAGTTGATCCGGCCCTTGGTCAGGTCATAGGGGGTCATTTCGACCTGCACCTTGTCACCTGCCAGAACACGAATCCGGTTCTTGCGCATTTTTCCTGCCGTGTGTGCGATAATCTCATGGCCGTTCTCAAGCTCGACCCGGAATGTCGCGTTGGGCAGGAGTTCCTTCACGACGCCGGGGAATTCGAGCATTTCTTCCTTGGCCATGGTCACTCCGTTCTAAATCGCTCGCCACGCTGCGAGCACGCGACTAGATGCGCCAACGAGCGCAAATTTTCAAGGGGTAAAGCGCATAAACGCCAGATCCTGCAAGGATCAGGTTTATGCCGCCAGTGCGCAGACCAGCGTGAACAATCGCCTTGCTGTATCCTCGTCCAGCACTGCGTAATCGTCAAGGACAGTGATCAAGGTTCGGGCGCCCTCCAGATGGATTGCGCGACGCGCCTCGTCCAGCACTTCGATTTCGGCCGGCGGCTTTGAGCGCACTGCTTCATAATAACTTGCGCAAATCTGCGTGTAGTCTTTAACGATCTGCCGCAATTCGCCCAAGGTAACGGTGAACTGTGTCGCGGCAGAGCCATCTTCGCACTTCAGGTCAAACGTCAGCCGACTTCCAGCAAGTCCAAGGGCCAGTTGGTAAGGGCCGGCAGGGGCATGTTTCAACGCAAAATGATTTTCTTCGATCAGGTCAAAGATCGCGACATTCTGTTCCTGTTCAATTTCTGGGCTGGGCGCACGGCCGTCGCTGCTTTCAAGCGTGATCTGTGACAGTCTTTCGGTCATTCGGCGGCCTCGTTTAAGCGATTCAGTCTTGCGCGCACCGATAGTGCGTGCGCTTCAAGGCTCTCTGAAACAGCAAGCCGTTCAGCAGCCGGGCCGATGGCTCTCAGCGCGCCGGGTGTCATTCTTGCCAAAGTCGTCCGTTTGATGAAATCCATTACCGATAGCCCGCTCGAGAACCGGGCAGAACGCGCAGTTGGCAAGACGTGGTTTGGGCCGCCGATGTAATCACCAATGGCTTCAGGGGTCCATGCGCCAAGGAAAATCGCTCCGGCATGGGTGATTTTGGCGGCAAGCGCGTCGGGGTCAGCAACGCACAGTTCCAGATGTTCGGGGGCGATCCGGTCGCTAAGTTCAGCGGCCTCGGTCAAGTCGCGCACGGTGATAATTGCCCCAAAGTCGCGCCAGCTTTTACCGGCGATTGCTCGCCGTTCCAGTGTCTCAAGTCTGCGCGTGACGGCATCCGCAACAGCTTGGCCAAAGGCGGCATCGTCCGTGATCAGGATCGACTGGGCGCTTTCGTCGTGTTCGGCCTGACTCATTAAATCAACGGCGATCCAATCGGGATCATTGTCTGCATCGGCGATGACAAGAATTTCGGACGGGCCGGCGATCATATCGATGCCAACCTTGCCAAAGACCCGCCGTTTCGCAGCGGCGACATACGCATTGCCGGGGCCGGTTATTTTGTCGACGCCTTTGATCGTTTCGGTGCCATAGGCGAGGGCTGCAATCGCCTGCGCGCCGCCGATTCGGTATACGGTATCCACACCCGAAAGCCGCGCCGCTAACAAGACCAGCGGGTTTGAAACACCATCCGGGGTTGGCGCACAGATCACCAACCGGGGAACGCCAGCCACGCGGGCTGGTATCGCGTTCATCAGAACTGAAGATGGATAGGAGGCCAACCCGCCGGGCACATAGAGGCCAGCAGCCCCAACGGGTGTCCAGCGCCAGCCAAGTGTTGCCCCGCAAGCATCGGTCCAACTTTCATCCTCGGGCACTTGGCGCGCGTGATAGGCATGAATCCGATCAGCGGCCAGATGCAGCGCGGCACGATCATCATCGCTTACCTTGGCACAGGCTTCATCAATTTCGTCTTCTGAAAAAGCGAGCGTGTCCGGGGTCAATTCCAGCCGGTCAAATTTCGCGGTCAGTTCAATCACGGCGGCGTCGCCGCGGTTTCTGACATCTGCGATAATTTCGGCGACAGCGTCATCTACGTCCGGCGCATCTTCGCGTTTTGCCGTCAAAAGAGCGGCAAACTCCGTTTCAAACCCAGTATCCGAAGTGTCCAGAAATTGTGGCATGTGTTTTCCCTTTGCGCGGTGTTAACGCCCCGTTGCCGAAGGCTCAAGGGACGCGTTGCCGTAAGCTAGGCTTTCACCCGGTGTGGTTCGGGGCTTTTCCCGATGGGGCAACATAGGGTCGTGTGACGTCTGTCAACGTCATGTCCACACATTCGACCGACAGGCGGATCGCCCCGTCGCCCGCGAGGGTCAAGATAATGTCGCCAGCGCCATCTTCACCCGGCTCGTACGAGATGGATAAGAGCGAGAGCACCAAATCGCGATCAGCCCGGTCAATGCCAGTAGACGCGACCCGCAGAACATCGCCGATAACCAAAACAGACTGTACTCGTTCATACGCGCGCTTATGTTTCTCTGCACGTGGGCGATCTTCCCAACGGAAGCGGTTGAGCAACAGGGCAAAGCGCCGGGCGGGACGGTCCCAGGTCATTTCAGTGGATGGAAACACCGCATCCTGAACCAACGCCGAAACAATGGGCAAATCATCAGGGCCTTGCGCGATCAGGCGCAGGGGCGCTTCGGCACCATCTTCAAAGGTCGCGTCACCAGTCATTCGCTCACCCGTTCGATGCGCGCCCCGCACGCGCCCAACTTGTGCTCCACCCGTTCGTATCCGCGATCAAGGTGATAGACCCGGTTGACGACTGTCTCGCCCTCTGCGGCCAGACCGGCAAGGATCAGCGAAACGCTGGCGCGCAGGTCGGTTGCCATAACCGGAGCCCCCTTGAGGCGAGGGACGCCTGTGACCGTCGCGTGCCCCCCTTGCACGTCGATCAAAGCGCCCATGCGCATCAGTTCGGGGGCGTGCATGAAGCGGTTTTCAAAGATACGTTCTTCGAGGACGCTGGTGCCATCTGCGGTGCACATCAGCGCCATCATTTGAGCCTGCAAGTCGGTTGGGAAGCCGGGAAATACCTCTGTCACCACGTCGACGGCTTTGACCCGTCCGTTCTTGCGCGACACCCGAATTCCTTTTTCGGTTTCAACTATCTCGACGCCTGCTTCGTCCAGCTTTTCACAAAACGCCGTCAGCAGGCCCATTCGGCCACCGATCAATTCCACGGATCCGCCAGCAATTGCTGGGGCCAGCATGTAAGTGCCCAGCTCGATCCGGTCCGCGACGACCTGATGGGTTGCCCCATGCAGGCGGTCGACGCCTTCGATTGTAATGACCGGCCCGCCAGCGCCTTCGATCTGGGCACCCATGGCCATCAGAAGCTCGGCCAAGTCCACGATTTCAGGTTCTCTTGCGGCGTTTTCGATGACCGTTGTGCCCTTGGCGAGAACGGCCGCCATCAAGGTGTTCTCGGTGGCACCAACAGACGGGAACCGCATGGGAATCCTTGCGCCTTTCAGCCCGTTTGGGGCCTCGGCATGCAGATACCCATCGCGCAGTTCGATCGTGGCGCCGAGCGCCTCAAGTGCGGTGACGTGAATGTCCATTGGCCGGGCCCCAATCGCGCACCCCCCCGGAAGCGACACTACAGCCTGACCAGCGCGCGCCAGCAACGGACCAAGCACAAGATTGGAGGCGCGCATCTTTCGCACGATTTCATAGTCCGCGACATGGCTTGTCAACGCGTGGCTCGACAGTGCGACGACCTTGCCATCCTGCATTCGGGATACTTCGACGCCCAGCGACGCCAACAAATCGCCCATGGTGGCGATATCCGAAAGTCGCGGAGCGTTGGTCAGCGTCAAAGGCTCATCCGACAGCAATGTCGCAGGCATAAGGGCAAGGCACGCGTTTTTTGCCCCAGCAATCGGGATCGAGCCCGACAATTCGGCGCCGCCATGCACCACGATCTTGTCCATAGTGTTCAGTCCTTTGGGTCGGGAGTGGGGCGTCGTGCCCTGCGTTGCGACTTGCGCCGTGCGAGATTGGCGCGCAGCGCGGCTTTCAGCCGTGCGTCGCGGGCCGAGTGTTCCGGGGCTTTTGCGCGCGGTGGCGTTGGTTCGTCCGCCTCGTTGAGTGTATCGTCGTCCGGATCCTTCGTCATGACACTGTCCCTACCGCAGGGCTGCGCAGGGGTCCAGATGCTGCTGTGCAAGGTGCAATTGTGCGGTCACGCTGCCACGGCGGCGTGCAGTGGACTGCTGTCAGCACCGGATGCCTGAAAAATCCGATTTCCCGGTCATCGGGGCCTTGCACGGGCTGCGCTTTGCGTCTATCAGCCCTGCCACACCCGCCGATCAACGGCATGGCCGCAGTAGCTCAGTGGTAGAGCGCGTCATTGGTAATGACGAGGTCGGGAGTTCAATCCTCCCCTGCGGCACCATTTTCCAAAAATTTCAATCCAACGGTACATTAGTTACCATTGATTTGCTTATCTTCTCAGCAATTTGTCCACCTTTTTGCCTGAAGTCGGGCGCGTCATTGAACCATCTGATCTAGGGGGCATGGCGGCGCCCCCAAACACATCACGTTGTTCGGCAATCCACATTGCATGCACGAAGAGGAGCCCGACCAGGGTAAGGGAAGCCGCCCCCGCCTAAGGTCAGAAACGTCGCCTCAGAAACTTGTACGCCAAGCTAATGCCTCAGAAGGTGACGAAACCCTCTGTCTTCAAGGCCCATCGAAAGGGTCCCCATTAAACGAGTGCCGGGCGCGCTGATCCGCGTCGCTCCAAGCTGAACTGGTTTTGCCCCGGTTCCTAATTTGAAACGGGCGAGACCGGGTTGTGACTGTGTGTCGATCAGGTCGAGATCCATTGAGGTCACGCCCTGCCGTGCATGGTATTCCATGGCGTGCCACATCAGCAAATTATGAGCGTTCTTTGCTCGCGCTGTGTCGTTGGACCACCCGACATGATAACTTGCGCATGAGCCGTGGCGCAAAAATAGCATGCCCGCGATACGATCGGTCCCGATTTTTGCTGTAAAGACTGTTGCTGTGCCCGGCGAAGCGGCAGCCCAAGCGGCGGCGAAACTTGGTGGCAAGCGTCGATATCGACGTTCCCGCGACTGCGCAGCTTCTTCTTGTAGAAGCCAATGAGTGGTGTCCGCCGGTAGGGGGGATGCAGTCACGTCGAGGCCCCCGGCTTCGGCGCGCACCAGACGGTTGCGCCATTTTCCATGCAGGCTTGCCCGGCGGTCTGCGGGTGTGCCGCTCAGACACAGACGGGCCAGCGTCATTGGCGTCACCATCGGCAGAAGGTCTGTACCTTCCAAAGGATCGCCGCCCGCGACCGGATCTGGTGTCATGATGACAAAACTGTGGTCTTTGCGCAGATGTTCTAGCAAGAGCAAAAGGGCAGTACGGCGATCTTGGGAGGATAGGTTGCTGTGCCAAACCGGTCCGCGTGACACAAGCGCGGCACGGCCAAAAACGGGCCAGCGGCGCGACAGAACAAGCGCGCTTGCAAGCGGAGCGTGAGGTGCGCCAAGGGTCACCCACCGCGTTCGCCGACCAAGCGCGGCGCAAGCCAGTGCATAGGCCGGGTGTTGTTGCATTGGCACCGTGCCGGTCAAGTGCTGGTCAGGGCAGGGGCTGTCGTGCCATTCCATAGACTGGATTAACGCGATGCTTACTTAAGGTTGCGTTAATGACCGCTATGAAACGCAAAATGCCCCCCGTCCTCGGCGTGCGTGCCGCCCCACCACGGCCGACACTGGCAGGTACAATCTGGCTTGCTTGCCTGATTGCACTGCCAGTTTTTATTGTGCTTATGGTGGTGGAATGGATTGTACGTTGGCTGATCTGACTTGACCAAGCCGTCCTGCTATCCTTCGCGTGTCACCATTGCATGGCGCTTGCGTCCGGCGCTCAGTTTGATCGGGCTTGCAAGGGCACCTGCGTCAAGGACAAGCCCCGCGTCTGTCAACGGTGCATCGTCCATCCGCGCCCCGTTTTCCGCGATCAGGCGCTTGGCATCCTTGCCTGATTTCGCAAGCCCTGACCGAACCAAAAGCTGCACCACGGAAATACCATCGCCAATATCGGCCGCGCTGAGGGTGAGCGTTGGAAGATCGTCGCCCACACCGCCCTTTTCAAATACTTCGCGGGCGGTGGCCTCGGCCGCTTCGGCGGCGTCGCGCCCGTGCAGCAAACTGGTCACTTCGTTTGCGAGCAGGATCTTCGCGCCATTGATTTCAGCCCCTTCCAGCGCACCAAGACGGTCGCATTCATCCACGGGCAGCTCTGTATAAAGTTTGAGGAAACGACCCACATCCGCGTCGGTTGTGTTGCGCCAAAATTGCCAGAACTCGTATGGCGAAAGCATCGCGCTATCCAGCCAAACAGCGCCGCCAGCAGATTTGCCCATCTTGCGCCCGTCCGACGTGGTCAGAAGCGGCGAGGTCAGGCCATAAATCTCATTGTCCAGCACGCGGCGGGTCAGGTCGATCCCGTTCACAATGTTGCCCCACTGGTCCGACCCTCCCATCTGCAACCTGCAGCCGTAGCGGCGGTTGAGCTCAAGGAAATCATAAGCTTGCAAGATCATGTAGTTGAATTCGAGAAAGCTGAGAGACTGTTCTCTGTCGAGGCGTGACTTCACGCTCTCGAAACTCAACATGCGGTTGACGCTGAAATGCCGCCCAATGTCGCGAAGAAATTCGAGGTAGTTCAGGTTATCCAGCCACTCGGCATTGTTCAGCATCAGCGCGCCGGTGTCGCCTTCGCCGTAGTCGAGGTAGCGCGCAAACACGCGGCTCATACCATCGATGTTTGCGTCAATCTGTTCCGGCCCTAAAAGCGGGCGTTCGTCCGACCGGAACGACGGATCACCGACTTTGGTGGTCCCGCCCCCCATCAGCGTGATTGGCTTGTGGCCGGTCTTTTGCAGCCAGCGCAGCATCATGATGTTGAGCAAGTGCCCGACATGCAGCGAGGCCGCCGTGGCATCATAGCCGATATAGCAAGGGACCGTACCCTTCATCAGCGCGGCATCCAGCCCCTGCATATCTGTGCAGTCGGCAAGGAAACCGCGCGTGACCATCACGTTAAGAAATTCGGATTTCGGGTGGAAGGTCATCGGCGATCGGTCCATTCAGAAAAGGTGTCGCGCTTATAGGAGGATCGGGCATGAAGGGAAAGGCGTTGTTGGACGGCAAAAAACCAGTCTGGGCGGTGGGCACCATGTCCGGCACATCGTTGGACGGTGTGGATGCCGCGGCCATTCTGACCGATGGTGAAACGGTGACAGAGTTTGGACCAAGTGCCTACAGGGCTTATTCAGACAACGAACGTGGTGCTTTGCACGCAGCGCTTGGGGCGTGGCAGGGCGCACCGGGCGTCGATGCAGCGGCGGAAATTGTGGAAGCAGCCCACCGCGACCTGCTGCTGGACTTGCCGGGCGAAATGATCGGATTTCATGGGCAGACGTTGGCGCATGACCCCGGCGGGCTTGGAACTCATCAGGCGGGGGATGGGGCCGCTTTGGCGCAGGCGCTTGGGCGACCGGTTGTTTGGGACTTTCGGAGCGCGGATGTGGCGGCTGGCGGTCAGGGCGCCCCGTTGGCCCCGGCTTTTCATTTTGCCTTGGCTAAGTGGATCGGCGCACGCGGACCAATTGTGTTTTTGAATCTTGGTGGTGTCGGAAATCTGACATGGATTGACCCAACCTGTCCTGGTCCGTTTGAGCCGGGCGCCCTTTTGGCGTTTGACACGGGTCCGGCCAACGCGCCCCTAAACGATTTGATGAGGACCCGGCGCGGAGGTGAGATGGACAAGGACAGTGCGCTTGCTTTGCAGGGGATGGTGGATGACCGGGTGCTAAGCGCCTACCTGGCAAATCCATTTTTCAAACGGGTGCCGCCGAAAAGCCTTGATCGCGATGATTTTGGCGCGCTCCAAGAGGCTGTGTCAGAGCTGTCTGATGCGAATGCAGCAGCCACGCTGACTGAGGCCGCAGTGCAGGGCGTGTTGCGCGCAATGGATTGGTGTCCCCGTCCGCCCGGCCGTGTTTTGGTGACGGGTGGTGGGCGGCGCAATCCGTTGATGATGTCGCGACTGGGGGCCAGTCTCGTTTGCCCCGTCATCCCGGTCGAAGATGTTGGTTTGGACGGCGATATGCTTGAGGCGCAGGCTTTTGCGTTCTTGGCCATTCGTGTTGCTCGCGGGTTGCCCACATCAGGGCCGGGTACGACCGGGGTCGATCAACCCATCTGTGGTGGGCGGGTGAGCTTGCCGCATCAGCGTTGAACACAAAAACGGCCCGGCCGCGACGCGACCGGGCCCTTGAGCGTCGAAAGAAGACGCTTCTACGATTTGCGGCGCATGCGCAGGGCGATCGGTGCGGCAAGTCCGCCAAGCAACATCATGCCCGACATTGGCAGAGGCACGGCGCTTGTCTGCGGCGCTGGTACGCCAGCGTTGCCACTGAACAGAACGTCGCCGGATGTGTCAAAAGACAGGGCCCCAAGGCTGGTTGCAATATTGTTGAACTGGTTCAACGCAAACACTTTTGTACCTACCTGCGGTACGAAATCATCCTTCAGACTGCTCACAGCAGTTGAATCCACGAAGAAATCAAAGAGATCACCGCCTGTGGCTTGCCCAAAGAAGACCGCGTTGTTGCCGAAATTGTATCCGATACGGGTTTCGATTTCGAAGATTGCTGTGCCGAGAGAACCGATAGTGACCTGAGCTTTGTCCAGTGGGTTGAAGTTTTCCCCGCGACCGTAGTTGGAATAGTTTGAGTCGTCGCCGAAAAGCTCAATCAAAAACTCTGTGTCAGAGAAAGCTTTTCCGTCCAATGTCCCGGAACCGGTTCCCGAGATGGCAAAGTTGGCTGATGCGGCTTGGGCGGCCGGGGCAACCGCGGCGATTGCGATTGATGCGATTGCGACGGTTTTTGCGATGCGCGAAACAAAGGATGCGAAGATCATTGGAGTGTCCATTCCGTATTGTGAGGGTCGGTATGCAGTCACCCTAACGCATGCGCAAATATTGTATAACTCCCTATAAAGAAGACAAAAAATATAAATTAGGCAGGTTCTGTATGCGAAAGTACAGTGGGGCAATTCCTTAGGGGACGGGGGCTCTCAGCAATGGAAGTTCGAAAAATCAGATCATATGGAAATGCAGCCACACCCTAACCACAGAGGGTTCAGTCTTCTTGTTCGACCAAGCTTAACTCGCCGGCCTGTTCAAGATCTCTTATCGCGGCAATGACTTGGGCTTTCGCCTCTTCGCCCTCGGCAACCTTTACCTTGCCGCGGTCGCTCATATCTTCACGCAGTTGCGTGGCCATCCGTTGCGACATGTTTGCAAGGATGAAATCCGCGGCATCCCCATCAGTTTCATCGACGGATGCAAGTGCCGTAATCAGGACGGCCTGATCAATGGCGCGGGTCACTTTTGGAATGTCCCGCGGCTCAACACGTTCAGAGATATTTGCAAACGTGAAGATCGTCTTGCGCACTTGCGCCCCCAAATCTGCGTTCTCTTCGGTCAGGGCGGTCAGCATTCCTTCGCGCGTGTCCGACCGGGAAGAGTTCAAAATCGCGCCGATCCGGTGGACCGGGGCATCGTCAAAGGCGCGTGGGCTTTCTTCCGCGACCTGTGCGGCGATGGCATGGCCAATTGTGCGCACAGTATCCGGATCTGTGGTTTCCGTTCCAGACACGGCCAACGTGATCTGGCGGGCAAGGTCATTGGGGATCATGCTGAGCAGAACTGCCGACGTCGCGACGGGGAGCTTTGACAAAATGACCGCCGCGATTTCGGCGCTTTCACGCTGCAGGATGGCCGTCAAATCTTCCATCGGCAAGCGAGCGATCATCTCCCATGGGTCACCTTGAATGACGACACCAGTCTCGCGTCGGATCCGGCGTAAGTTGGTCGCGCTGAGGGCGCCATCAAGCATTTCCAGTGCCCCTTCAAGCCCGCCCGGAAAGGCGGCGCCCAGATCATTTACTTCTGCCATGAATTCCTCGATCACACTGTTCAGTGTCTCGCGGTCAATCGTGCGGATCGCGCCCATTTCGTGGGTCAGTTCAATCTGCATGGCCTCTGGCAATGCATCAAGTTGCAGTTGTGCGCCTTCTTTCAGCATAAGCCGAACGATGATCGCGGCCTTTTGCCGACGCGACAGGCGGGGTCGATGGGCGGCAACCGGAGTGGCGGGCGGCATGTTTGGCGTGGACTGGTTCAAGGGACTCTCCGCATTCTGCTGATACGGCGACGATGGCCTGAGTCTGTTTAACTGCCCGTTACCCTGAAACAAAAAACACCCCATCCTATCCGGATGGGGTGCTGTAATCCGAAATTGCGGATATTTTAGCCGACGGTTTGAACTTCGCAGCGTTGGGTATCGCTGTCCCACGCCGATCCCGGTGCACAGGAGGCGGCTTCGGTCTTGCCCCAGCTACAGGAAGCCAAGGCAATGCCCGGCGAAGCGGCCAGCACGAATGCCGTCAGTACGATCTTGGCCTTCATCTTAGTCTCCCTCTCGTTGTGTTGCCGTAACGAAAAGATAGCACAGAGCCGCCACCGGGCAAGTATGATGTCAGGACGTTCCGAAAACGCGCGCGAAAATCGTGTCGACATGCTTTGTATGATAGCCAATGTCGAACTTATCCTCGATTTCGGCAATGCTCATGGCGGCAGTCACGTCGGGATCCCCTTTCAGCTCTTCCATGAAGTCGCGGCCTTCTTCCCAGACCTTCATCGCGTTGCGTTGCACAAGTGTATAAGCATCCTCGCGGCTTACACCCTTTTGCGTCAAGGCGAGCAGCACGCGCTGGGAATGCACGAGGCCGCGGAACTTGTTCATGTTCGCGATCATCGTGTCGGGATAAATGACCAACTTGTCGACAACAGACGTCAGGCGAGCCAATGCGAAGTCCAGCGTAACGGTCGCATCGGGCCCGATGGCACGTTCTACCGAGCTGTGCGAAATGTCCCGCTCGTGCCACAGGGCGACGTTTTCCATCGCTGGCACCACCGACATGCGGACCAGCCGGGCAAGACCCGTCAGGTTTTCGGTCAAAACCGGGTTGCGCTTGTGCGGCATCGCGCTTGACCCCTTTTGCCCCTTCGAGAAAAACTCTTCGGCTTCAAGAACTTCGGTGCGCTGCATGTGGCGAACTTCAATCGCGATATTCTCGATGCTTGATGCAACCACGCCCAGCGTTGCAAAGAACATGGCATGACGATCGCGCGGGATCACTTGGGTCGAGATCGGCTCGGGCCGCAAGCCCAGCTTCTTGCAGACATGGGCTTCGACGGCGGGGTCGATATTGGCAAATGTTCCGACTGCACCGGAAATTGCACCGGTGGCCACCTCGTAGCGCGCTTTTTCCAAACGGTTCCGGTTCCGCTCCATTTCGGCATAGAAGCGTGCAAAGGTGAGGCCCATCGTGGTCGGCTCTGCATGGATGCCGTGGCTCCGCCCGATGCGGATCGTGTCCTTGTGCTCCATCGCCCGGCGCTTGAGCGCGGACAGCAACGCATCCATATCGTCGAGCAGAATGTCAGCCGCGCGCACCAGTTGGATATTGAAGGTTGTGTCCAGAACGTCAGAGCTGGTCATGCCCTGATGCACAAAGCGCGACGCATCGCTGCCGATGATCTCGGCCAAATGGGTCAAAAAGGCGATGACGTCGTGTTTTGTGACGGCTTCAATCTCGTCGATGCGGGCCACGTCAAAGGTCGCATCGGCAGCTTTCCAGACTTCGGCTGCGTCTTCTTTAGGAATCACGCCCAGATCGGCCTGTGCATCGCAGGCATGTGCCTCGATCTCGTACCAAATGCGGAACTTGGATTCCGGGGACCAGATTGCGACCATGTCGGGGCGGGAATAGCGAGGGATCATCTGGGCTGCCTTGTTTTTGTGAGAATTGCCGGATCGCGTCAGGTCTTATGCGGCAGGGCTTGCACGGGCAAGGGTGCGAAATGTCCTGATATGCGAACCTGTGGTACATTTAAGGTGACGCGCGCTTGGGGGCGGACCACCGGGTATAGAACGGAAAAAGCCCCGGCGTTGGCCGGGACTTTAAAAATGGCAGTGCTGTGGCTCAGCGGTTTTCGACGTCCACATAGTCGCGCATCTCTGCGCCCATATACAACTGACGAGGGCGACCGATCCGTTGTTCGGGGTCGATCAGCATCTCTTTCCACTGTGAAATCCAGCCGACTGTCCGCGATACGGCGAAGATCGGTGTGAACATCGATGTCGGGAAACCCATCGCTTCGAGAATGATGCCCGAATAGAAATCGACGTTCGGGAACAGTTTCTTTTCGGCAAAGTAGGGGTCTGCAAGCGCTGCCGCTTCCAGTTCTTTGGCAACCTGAAGGATCGGGTTGTTTTCAACACCAAGCAGGTCAAGCACTTCGTCCGCCGACTCTTTCATGACTGTCGCGCGCGGGTCGAAGTTTTTGTATACCCGGTGGCCAAAGCCCATCAGGCGGAAAGGATCGTTCTTGTCTTTTGCACGGGCGATATACTCTGGGATTCGGTCAGGCGTACCGATTTCCTTAAGCATTTCCAGGCAAGCTTGGTTTGCGCCGCCATGTGCCGGCCCCCAAAGGCAGGCGATACCAGCCGCGATGCAGGCAAACGGGTTTGCGCCGGACGACGATGCAAGGCGCACGGTCGATGTGGAGGCGTTCTGTTCGTGATCGGCATGCAGTGTGAAGATCCGGTCCATCGCGCGCGACAGAATTGGGTTCACTTCGTATTCTTCTGCGGGAACGCTGAAACACATGCGCATGAAGTTTGACGCATAGTCCAGATCATTGCGTGGATACACGAAAGGCTGACCTACGTGGTATTTGAACGCCCACGCCGCAATGGTTGGCATCTTTGCGATCAGGCGGATTGACGCGACTTCGCGCTGCCACGGATCAGAGATGTCGGTGCTGTCATGGTAGAAAGCAGACATCGCGCCAACAACGCCGACCATGATGGCCATTGGGTGCGCATCGCGGCGGAACCCGCGGAAGAAATGCTGCATTTGCTCGTGCAACATCGTGTGTTGCGTGATGCGGCGTTCAAAGTCTTCCAGTTGCGCGCCCGTCGGCAGTTCACCGTAAAGGAGCAAGTAGCATACTTCGAGGTAGTGCGATTTGGCCGCAAGTTGGTCGATGGGATACCCGCGATGCAGAAGCTCGCCTTTGTCACCATCAATAAACGTGATTGTGGAGCGGCACGCAGCAGTTGATGTGAAGCCGGGGTCATACGTAAAGACATCACCTTGCGCGTAGAGCTTGGAAATATCTACGGCATCAGGTCCAATTGTCGGCGAGTGAATTGGCAACTCGAGCGTCTTTTCCCCGAAAGTAAGTGTCGCTGTTTTGGTAGGGTCGGCCATGGTTATTTTAGTCCCTCATCTGACGCGCGGCGTTTTGAAATCCTGCGCCGCGCCTAAACGTCAATGGAACAGGCCGATTGATCCCGGCCTCATTCCGTCGCATCCGCCAGCCGGGCCAAAGTTTCATCCCGGCCAAGAACAAGCATCATGTCAAAGACACTGGGGGAAACCGACCTGCCTGCAAGTGCCGCCCGGATGGGACCAGCAAGCTTGCCAAGCTTCGTCTCATGCGTCTCCGCTACAGCGGCGACGGCTTCCTCCAGAGCGTTCCGGGACCAATTAGCAGTTCGCAGGTGCGGCGTCAATTCTGCCAGTATACCACGGGATACTGTATTAAGTGCTTTAAGCGCTGCAGCATCCGGTTCGATGGGCCGCTTTGTCAGCACAAAGTGACCCTTTTCAATGAGTTGAGGAAGCGTCTTTGCCCGGTCCTTGAGGCAATAGAGCGCATTAGAAATGCCAGTGCTCTGGGCGTCGGTCAAAGCGGGGGCGCCCGTCGCTTTCAAAAAACCCTGTATTTCATGCAGCAGTGCAGCATCGTCCATCATTGCGATATGCTGGCCAGATACATTTTCCAGTTTCTTGAAATCAAACCGCGCTGGCGCTTTGCCGATTCCGTCAAGATCGAACCAGTCGAGCGCTTGTGCGGTTGTGAACACTTCGTCGTCACCATGGCTCCACCCGAGCCGCGTCAGATAATTGCGCAAGCCCTCAATCGGGTAGCCCATTGCGCGATACTCTTCGACACCAAGTGCGCCATGGCGCTTTGACAGTTTCTTGCCGTCCGGTCCGTGGATCAGCGGAATATGCGCCCAAACCGGAATATCCCACCCCATCGCGTTGTAAACGAGCATTTGCCGCGCCGCGTTCACCAGGTGGTCGTCGCCGCGAATAACATGGGTGACGCCCATGTCATGATCATCAACCACCACCGCAAGCATGTATGTCGGGGTGCCGTCGCTGCGCAGGATCACCATGTCGTCCAACTGATCGTTGCGAACGGTCACGTTCCCCTGAACCTTGTCGGCCACAATCGTTTCACCGGTCTGCGGCGCTTTGATCCGGACAACAAAGGGATCATCCGGGTGGCTCGACGGGTCTGCATCCCGCCAAGGTGAACGGAACAGCGTCGAGCGGCCTTCGGCCTTGGCAGTTTCGCGAAACGCGGCGATTTCATCCTGCGTTGCAAAGCACTTATAAGCGGTGCCCGCGGTCAACATCTGATGGGCGACCTCTGCATGGCGCGCTGCCCCTTCGGCTTGGCTGACGGCGTCACCGTCATGATCCAGGCCAAGCCATGCCAACCCATCCAAGATGGCCTGTGTGGCTTCTGGCGTTGAGCGCGCCCGATCCGTGTCTTCGATCCGAAGCAAGAACTTACCGCCCCGGCCGCGTGCATATAGCCAGTTGAACAGCGCGGTGCGCGCGCCGCCAATGTGCAGAAATCCGGTGGGCGAGGGGGCGAAACGGGTCACGACCTGTTGGTCTGTCATGGGGCGGCTCCTGTTGTTACCGGCTGCTTAATGCGGCGGAGGGGCGGGGTAAAGCCGGGGACATGCTGCGCGGCTTTAACCCTTTCGAAACTCTATCGAAGCAGGTTGGTCTAGCCACTTGTGCGCCAAAAGGCATCACCGTGAATGTGTCAGACCCGCTTAACCGCTTGATCGGTCTCCAGCGCGGGCACCTGTTTGCTTGGGTGCCCGTTTGCCTTGGCGTTGGCATAAGTCTCTACTTTTCGCTGCGCTGGGAGCCCGGACTGACGGTATTCCTTATAACCGGGGTCGTCTGTGTCGTGTCTTTGTGCGGGGTGAGGTGGTTGCCTGAAACAGCTGGCCCCTTTGCGGTGGCGCTTGCACTGGTTGCCGCCGGTTTTTTGCTAGCGGGCCAACGGGCGCATCTTGTGGCCGCTCCGGTTCTGGAGTTTCGGTATTACGGACCGATTGAAGGGCGCGTTGTTGCCGTTGACAGATCCCAAAGCGAAAAGTTGCGGGTTACGTTGGACCGGGTTGTACTTTTGCGCGTCTCTCCGGGCAGAACACCCGCTCGCGTGCGCGTTTCCATGCATGGCGATCAGGTGTTCACTAATCCTCTTCCAGGCCAAACTGTTGCCGTTACAGGCCATTTGACCGCCCCGTCTGGACCAGTCGAACCACGGGGCTTCGATTTTCAGCGTATGGCCTGGTTCGATAGGATCGGTGCCGTGGGCTATGCCAGAACTCCGTTGGTCCTCATTGCGCACGCTGAAAGAGGGGAGCCGCTGGCCGCACTCAACCGCTTTCGGCTTCGCCTTTCGGCGGCTGTGCAAGGCGCATTGCCCGGCCAGGTTGGGGCGTTCGCAGCAGCAGTCACCACAGGTGACCGCTCAGGGCTGAGTGGCCCTACGCTAGAGGCCATGCGCGCGAGCAATCTGGCGCATCTTCTCGCCATTTCCGGGCTGCATGTGGGGTTATTGACCGGGTTTATCTTTACCACACTCAGGGCTGGAATTGCTTTGGCGCCTCGCGTTGCGCTCCGGGTGCATAGCAAAAAATGGGCTGCAGCATTCGCTTTGTTAGCCTCAGCCGCTTACCTCGCTTTGTCGGGTGGGAATGTCAGTACGCAGCGTGCATTTATCATGGCCGCTGTGATGCTGGTTGCAGTCCTTCTGGATCGGCGTGCTCTGACGCTGCGGTCGGTTGCACTCGCCGCTGTGATTGTCTTGGTCTGGCAGCCGGAATCGCTGTTTTCGCCTGGGTTTCAGATGTCTTTTGCGGCAACAACGGCGCTGGTCTGGGTCTTTGGCGTGATGCGCACGGCAGCCTGGCGCCCGCCTAGATGGGCCAAGGGTCTCGTCGGTTTGACCGTTTCCTCGGCAATCGCGGGACTGGCGACTGCCCCGTTTGCGGCTGCCCATTTCAACCAGGGGGCAAATTACGGTCTGATTGCAAATCTGGTGTCTGTACCGGTGATGGGAGCGCTTGTGATCCCAGCGGCGGTTCTTGCGGCCGTTCTCGCACCGCTCGGATTGGCGCAGATCGGGCTGTGGGCGATGGGGCTTGGCATCGCATGGATCTTGCAGGTCGCGGAAACCGTGGCTGGGCTAGATCACGCGGTGCGGTATATTCCGCAACCTGACCCGATTGTAATGCCAGTGTTCATTTCGGGAGCGTTGCTTGTGATGCTCTGGCAGGGACGGCTGAAATGGGCGGGACTAGTTCCGCTTGTCGCAGCGTTCGCGTTCTGGTCGGGATCTGAACGACCGACCTTGCTGGTGGCGGACAATGCAGCGCTTGCCGGGGTCATGACCGAGGATGGACGCGCCCTTTCAAGGGCACGGGGGCATGGGTTTATCGCCAAAAGTTGGTTGGAAAACGATGGTGGCGATCGCGACCGCGACGCGGCTTCACGAAGAGCGGCGCAGTTTGCGACTGCTGACGACGCCCCGCTCTCGTTTCGTGTCGGGCAGAGGCGCGTATCTGTTTTCTTTTCGGCAGATTTAGAAACGGTTGAAGCTGCGTGTCGGCGAACCCCGGTCATAGTGACCAACCGCGACACCGATGCACCGCTGCTTGGGCCCTGTGTGATCCTTGGGCCAACCGAAATGGCGCGCACCGGGGGCATGGCAATTCGATTGGATAACACTGACGTAAGGGTGTCGACTGTGCGCGGCGTGCATGGGTTTCGCCTTTGGAATCATTCGACAACGCGCGCAACGCCAATGTCGCATCTGCCCATCGCCGCCGTCCCCAAAGGGT
Source organism: Meridianimarinicoccus aquatilis (assembly GCF_004358675.1). GTDB lineage: Bacteria > Pseudomonadota > Alphaproteobacteria > Rhodobacterales > Rhodobacteraceae > Meridianimarinicoccus > Meridianimarinicoccus aquatilis. The sequence continues at coordinate 24,846 of NZ_SMZO01000019.1, forward strand.
CGCTACTTGGTTCTAAACGCTTGGAAAAAACTCTCCCCAGCGGTCAGTCAACAAACGCCGTTGCGCTTGGCGGCAATAACCAGGCTCGAAAGCACCTTGATGCTGTGACCGATCCGCTTGACGAGGTTACAGCACTTGAAAAGCGCGTAGAACATGCCCTCGGCCGTCCCCGAACTATGCCGGAGCAACTGGTCTCTCGGACTCAGTATGAGCGGATCAATCCGACCAACTTGCCCTGAATTTCCACCTGATCCGCTGGCAAGACTCGCGTTTCATAATCCGGGTTGGCCGCTTCAAGCGCGACACTGCTGCCTTTGCGGCGGAACCTCTTCAACGTTACCGAGTATTCGTTCTGATCATGAAACGCGGCGACCACGATTTCACCGTTATCCGCAATATGACCTTCGCGGATAACGACAACGTCGCCATCGTTGATCCCTGCATTGATCATCGAGTCCCCGCGCACTTCAAGCGCGTAATGATTGCCTGATCCAGCAACCATGGCCGGGGGGACAACGATGTTTTGCTGAACCTCGGCAATCGCGGCGATGGGTCCGCCAGCTGCAATCCGGCCCAAAAGCGGCACGGCCAACGATGTGGCCTGCGTCATTTCAGGCACGCCAGCGGTGTCGGGCAAATCCCCATCAACCACTCGCGGTTCAAAGCGGCCGCCACCCAGCGCATCGGGCAGCTTCACGATTTCCAGAGCACGGGCTTTATGAGCCAGACGGCGGATGAACCCCCGTTCTTCTAGCGCGGTAATCAGCCGGTGAATTCCCGATTTTGACCGCAGATCCAGCGCTTCTTTCATTTCATCGAAAGATGGCGGAACCCCGTCGCGTTGTACCCGTGTGTGAATGAACTCCAGAAGATCGAGCTGTTTCTTCGTCAGCATACACTTTGCTCCACCAGCGTTGCCCACTACTCAGGGCCTTGTTTCACTTGTGTTCTAGTCTTGTTCACCGTTTGTGTCAACGAATCGCGCAACGACAAAGTGACTCAAATTTTCACGATTTCCACGGTTTCACCGATGCTGCGCGGCAGATCACCGACTGGGCGTACGATGAGCGCGTCTGCTTCAGACAGAACTTTTTGCAAGCTGCTGTCTTGTCTGTCGGCCGCGCGCACTCGGCCGTCGGGCAGGAGCATCGCGCGCATGTAATGTTCGCGAGGCCCGTTTTCGGGGAGCGGCGCGGCAAGACTGGCAAGGCTGCGCGGGGCAGGCGCCGCGGCGTGGCCGCCAAGGAACCGGAGAGCGGGCTGCATGAAAATCGTCCCGCAGACCATGGTCGACACAGGATTTCCGGGCAGTCCTATCATGGGCGTTCCGCGCATACGCCCCGCCATCAGTGGCTTACCTGGCCGCATGGCTACTTTGTAAAAAGCCTGATCCAAGCCAAGTTGCTTTGCCGCTTGAGCCAACAAGTCGTGATCACCGACCGAGGCGCCGCCACTGGTCACCACAAGATCAGCCCCTTCGGCCAGCGCAAGGCAGGCCTCCAGGCTTTTAACCGTGTCGCGCGCCAAGGGCAGAATGCGGGCAATCGCACCGACGCTTTCGGCCAGTGTCGCAAGCCCAACGGCATTGGATGCAATGATCTGGTCCGGCGCTGGGCACTCGCCGGGCATCACCAATTCGTCGCCGGTGGACAAAATGGCAACGACCGGTCGGCGAACAACCGGCACTTCGGGGATGTTCATGGATGCCAACAACATCAGGTCAGCGGGGCGCAAGACACGCCCCTTTGGTACATGGTCCCCAATTGCGAAATCGCCGCCCTGTTTGCGGATATGGCGTGATCGATCGGCATTGCCCGAGACGGTCAGCATCCCGCCTGACAGGGCCGTGTCCTCTTGCATAACGACGCGATCTGCCCCTTTGGGCACCGGCGCGCCGGTAAAGATACGCACGGCTTCGCCCGGCCCGACGAGGCCACCAAAGGCGTGACCGGCGGCGGCTTCACCGATAATTTTCAAAGGGGCACCTGCCTGCAAATCGCCATCGCGCAGCGCATACCCATCCATTTGCGAGGCATCGAATGGGGGCTGGTCGCGGCGCGCAGTGGCATCGGCGGCCAGAACCCGGCCCGATGCGTGGCGCAGCGCCACACTTTCCGACCCGAGCGGGGTCAGCAGCGCAAAGATCTGGTCAAGCGCCTGCGCGACAGAGATCATCGGGTCACTCTTTTGATCCAGGTGCCTCAAAGCGGCCTGACTTGCCGCCTTCTTTCAATTCCAGCCGGATTTCGCCGATCACCATCGTCTTCTCGACCGCCTTCACCATATCATAAAGGGTCAGTGCAGCCGTCGAAACGGCGGTCAGAGCTTCCATCTCAACGCCGGTTTGACCAGCTGTCTTGACGGTTGCCGAGATCCGCACACCGGGCAGTTGAGGGTCCGGCGCCAGGTCCACCGCGACCTTGGTCACGGGCAGCGGGTGGCACAGCGGGATCAGGTCAGAGGTGCGTTTCGCCCCCATGATGCCGGCCAAGCGTGCCACGCCCAGAACATCGCCTTTTTTGGCGCGACCCTCGGTAATCAACGCCAGCGTTTCCGGCGTCATGCGGACATAGCCAGAGGCCACGGCAAGCCGCGCGGTCGCCGCCTTGTCAGACACGTCCACCATATGCGCATGGCCGGACCCGTCAAAATGCGTCAGCTCAGCCATCAGACGACCGGGTCAGACAAAAGGGTTCGCGTGGCATTTTCCACATCGTCTTGGCGCATAAGACTTTCGCCAATCAGAAAGGTGCGCACGCCGTGGCCAGCCATCTCGGCCAGATCAGCGCGAGAGTTCAGCCCGGACTCAGATACAACCATCCGCTCCGGCGGCACCTTTGGCGCAAGCTGGCGCGTGGTGGCCAACGTCGTCTCAAAGCTGCGCAGGTCGCGATTGTTGATGCCGATCAGGGGCGATTTCAAAGCCAGCGCACGGTCCAGTTCGGCAGCGTCATGTACTTCGATCAGCACATCCATTCCCCAATCCATCGCCGCTGCTTCCAGTTCTGCTGCCTGTTCGTCAGACACGCTTGCCATGATGATCAAAATGCAATCCGCTCCAAGTGCCCGCGCCTCGGCCACCTGCCACGGATCATACATGAAATCCTTGCGCAGCGCAGGCAGGCCCGTGGCCGCCCGCGCGTCTCGCAAATAGTCATCTGCGCCCTGAAATGACGGGCCGTCGGTAAGCACCGAAAGGCACGCTGCGCCGCCTGCCTCATACGCCCGTGCAAGCGCAGGCGGGTTAAAATCGGCCCGGATCAAGCCTTTGGATGGGCTGGCTTTTTTCACTTCGGCAATCAGGGCGTAGCCGTTCTTGGCCTTGGCGCGCAACGCTGCCGCAAAGCCGCGCGGCGCATCGGCACAACTGGCGCGCGCTTCGATTTCAGCGAGGGAAAGACGGGCCTTCCGCTCTGCCACTTCTTCCAGCTTATAGGCCTTGATCCGGTCAAGAATGGTGCCGCTCATTGTTGTCCCTCTGTGCTGAGCCGTGCAAGCGCGGTCACTTTTCCAAGCGCGGCGCGGCGGTCGATGCTTTCGGCCGCCATGGCGACCCCTTCGGGCAATGATGCGGCTGCATCCGCGATGACCAGCGCCGCCGCGGAATTCAGTAACACCGCGTCGCGGTAAGCCCCAGCTTCGCCGTTGAGCAATGCCAGCAACGCGCGCCCGTTCTCAACGGGTGCCCCGCCCAAGAGCGCCTCGAACGGATGCACGGGAAGCCCCGCTTCTTCGGGATGCAGTTCGCGTTCCGTGACGACGCCGCCGGTCAGTTCGGCCACATAGCTCACCCCCGCGATGGACAGCTCATCAGTTCCGTCCCCGCCATGCACGAGCCATGCGCGGTCACTGCCAAGCGCTGCCAGCACCTCAGCCATGGGCCGGATCAGGTCTCGCGTGTACGCTCCGGTCAGCTGTCGGCGCACCCCGGCCGGATTTGTCAGCGGGCCAAGAATGTTGAAAATCGTCCGTGTGCCAAGTTCGGTTCGGGCTGGCATGACGTGCTTGATGGCCGGGTGGTGCATGGGCGCCATCATGAAGCACATGCCAATCTCGGCCAGTGCACGCTCGGCAAGATCTGCGCCGCGCATCACCGCAATGCCCATCTCGCCCAACGCATCGGCTGCACCTGATTTACTGGACAGGTTGCGGTTGCCATGCTTGGCGACAGGAACGCCCGCGCCCGCAACGACAAAGGCCGTTGCAGTGGAAATGTTCAACGTGCCTTTGCCATCGCCGCCAGTGCCGACAATGTCCATCGCGCCCTCCGGGGCAGACACCGGCACACATTTTGTCCGCATCACAGCCGCCGCGCCTGCGATCTCGTCGACGGTTTCGCCGCGTGTCCGCAGGGACATCAGAAAGCCGCCAATCTGTGCAGGGGTCGCGTCGCCCTCGAACAGGATTCCAAACGCCGTGCGGGCCTGCTCTGTGCTGAGCGGGCCGTTCGCGGCCGCATCGATCAGGGGTTTGAGACGATCACTCATGCCACCACCTTCATGGTATCCACAAAGCGGCGCAGCATTTCGTGGCCATGTTCGGATGCAATGCTTTCTGGGTGAAACTGAATGCCTTCGATAGGCAAAGTGCGGTGGCGCAGACCCATGATGGTGCCATCTTCAAGCCACGCAGTGACTTCCAGGCAATCAGGCAATGTATCGCGGTCCACGACCAACGAATGATACCGTGTCGCCATCAATGGGCTTGGCAGACCCGCAAAAACGCCTTTGCCCTCGTGATGCATCGCGCCCAGCTTGCCGTGCACGATCTCATGGCACCGGACCACGGTGCCGCCAAAGGCCTGCCCAATGGTCTGGTGACCAAGGCAAACGCCCAACAGCGGCGTGCCCGTTTCCGCAGCAGCGGTGGTCAGCGCCAAGCATATCCCGGCCTGATCCGGATCACACGGACCCGGGGAAAGCACGATCCCTTCGGGCCGCAAGGCCATCGCGGCCTGAACATCAATCCGGTCGTTGCGGTGGACCTGCACATCGGCCCCCAGTTCGCCCAGATAGTGGACAAGGTTATAGGTAAAGCTGTCGTAGTTATCGATCAGCAGCAGCATTGGGCCGCCTTCCGTCACATGGATTTAAGTGCGGTCATGTGTTCAGGTCAGGGCCGGGTGGTCAAGGGGCCAACAAGACGATACCACCGTCAAAACGGACAGAAACGGGGCAGGCGGACCATGTGGCGCGGTCTATTGGCAGGGGCATTCTGGGGCGGCTTGGTTGGTGTGCTCGTGCTGGTTGTGGCGGCACTGACGCTTGAAGGGCGCAAGGGTGCAGATGCACCGCAGGCTGTGACTGATACCCCAGCGGTGAATGTACCGCTTCCGCGCTCGCCAGACACTGCGCCGCCTTTGCCGGGGGCGCACGCAAAGCTTGCCGATCAAGCAGCAGATGATGTGGCAGTTAGCCATTTGACCCGACCTGATCTGCGCGGTTTGCTTCCCCGGCCGGGCAAACCAGCTTTGCCCGATCTTATCGCCGCGGACCCGCCCACTAAAATGGCAGAGGCGCCCCCTGAGCTGCCTGAGCCAGCGCTGCCAGCCCAATTGCCCGCGGGCCTTGAAGTGGCTGCCAGCATCCCGACCCTTGCGCCACCGCCGGCGCAGCATGGCGGTACCGCAGCATTGGGTGCGCCGAAGGATCCAGCCGCTTTGCGCCCTCCACCCGGCAAACCGGGCACCGCTCTGGCAACGTCACTGCCTGCGCAGCCCAATGCGCCGGGTCCACTGATTGCTGCCGTTGCAACGCCCCAAGGCTCCCAACCACCGGCCGAATCCGGGTTGCCCGAGGGCATAGTCCCAAACTTTGAGTTGCTTCCTCGTGCGAACCTGCCTGAGCATCCAGTCGAGGTGGGAATAACCGCGCGCCTGCCGATACCACACCAAGCTGCGAGCGCACGCATTCTGGCCAGCCCTTTGCGCGCCGGCCCGCGCATCGCCTTTATTCTGACAACAGACACGGCACTGGGCCGGCCTTTGCCAGACTGGATAATGACCGACCACGGCAGTGGCGTTGCACCGTTTCAGGCCGTTCTGTGGACCGAGGCGACCCCAGAAACAGACCTGCCGCAAGTCTTCGCCGTGGGGTCAGGCCGCGCCTTTGCCGAAGTGCGGGCAGACGGTCGGCACGACGCGTTGCTGGCCTATGCACGCCTAGACAGCGCCGCCGACGCTACGCAGCAGATACTGCGCCGCATTGCTGCCCGCGCACGGCGCGATGGCGATGTAAGTGTATTGGTCGGGAGCGACCCGGCCCTGTGGGCTGTTCTGGAAAGCTGGCTTGGCGATCAGGCGCAGGATCTGGTTCCCATGCCTGCCGCCGCGTTACTGCCTTGACCCCGTATCCTGTGCTGTTCAGGTGTTGCCGCCCTGAAAGCGCCCTGCATCTGCGGCGGCTTTGCGAATCGCTTGGGATTTATTGACCGTCTCTTGCCATTCGGCTTCGGGGTCACTGTCGTATACGACCCCTCCACCTGCTTGAATGTAGAGCTTACTGTCCTTGACCACGGCGGTCCGTAGCGCGATGCACATATCCATGTCGCCATTGGCCGCGAAATAACCGACGCCGCCACCATAAACACCGCGTTTTTCCGGCTCAAGTTCGTCGATAATCTCCATCGCGCGAACTTTCGGCGCGCCGCTGACGGTCCCGGCGGGCAAGCCAGCTAGAAGGGCAGACAGGGCGTCATGCTCTGGCGACAATTCGCCCACGACATTCGACACGATATGCATAACGTGGCTGTAGCGTTCGATGATGAACTGCTCGGTCGGGCGCACAGTGCCGATTTTGCTGACGCGGCCTGTATCATTGCGGCCCAGATCCAGCAGCATCAGGTGCTCTGCCAGTTCTTTGGGGTCTGCCAGCAGATCCGCCTCAAGGGCGCGATCTTCTTCCGGGGTTGCCCCGCGGGGGCGCGTCCCGGCAATCGGGCGAATGGTGACCTCGTTCCCGAACACCCTCACAAGGATCTCGGGGCTTGCCCCAACAACCTGAAACCCGCCGAAGTTGAAAAAGAACATGAAGGGCGACGGGTTCGTCCGCCGCAGCGATCGGTACAACGAAAAGGGAGGCAGTTCAAAGTTCTGCGTCCAACGCTGTGCTGGCACGACCTGAAAGATGTCGCCGGCGCGTATGTAATCCTTCGCCTTTTCGACTGCCTCAAGATACGCGTTCTTGGTGAAGTTAGACACTGGGGCTGCATCCGCGCGGGCTTCGCCCAATTGACGCGCTTCGGCGGCGGGCTGGCGTTCAAGGTCGCGCACGGCGTCCATCACCCGTTCGGCTGCTTGCGCGTAAGCCGCGCGCGCGGAAAGCCCGTCGCGCACCCACACAGGCGCGACAACGGTAACCTCGCCTTTCACCCCGTCCAGAACCGCCACAACAGAGGGTCGCATCAGCACCGCGTCGGGTAATCCCAAAACATCCGGGTTCACATCGGGCAAATGCTCGACCAGACGGATCATGTCATAGCCAAGATACCCGAACAGCCCTGCCGCCGAGGCGGGCAGATCGTCGGGCATGTCAATCCGGCTTTCCGCGATCAGGGCGCGAAGGCTTTCGAGCGGGGGCAGGGGCTCTGTTTCAAAGGTTTCCCTGTCAAAACGCGCCTGCCGATTTAACCGTGCCTCATCGCCATGGCATTCCCACACCAGATCCGGCTTCAACCCGATGATGGAATACCGGCCGCGCACTTCGCCGCCGGTGACCGATTCCAGCATGAACGTGTCGGGCTGTGCCGACCCAAGCTTGAGCATCAGCGACACAGGCGTGTCGAGATCAGCGGCAAGCCGGGTAAAGACGACCTGATTCAGACCGGCGTCATAGCCTGCGGCGAATGTTTCAAAAGGTGTCAGGCTCATTGGATTTGCGTATGCACCGCGTTGAGAGCGGCCTGATTGATCGAAATCCCAGCCTCAGCTTCGATGGTGCGCACCAGAGTGTTCAAGACGTCCTGCGCCATAGCCTGGCTGGCCTGCTGGTCCATTGCATCGCGCAACGCTTGGGCATCGGCGGCGCCTTGATCCGGTTTGGTGGCTGTCTCAAGCCGCACAATCACAACTCCGGCGCCGTCTTCCAGAACCGTTGCTGCGCCCGGTGTCAGATTGAAAATCTCTGACACGGCAACTGCGGGCAACCCTTCGACCGCGCTGCGCCGGGTGATACCGTCGCGGGTTACCGGCTCCAGCCCCAAATCGCTGAAATCTGTGCCGTTTGACAGTTGCTCCGCCATCGTTTCGGCGTGGGCGGTCAGGGCGTCGCGGGTTGCGGCGGCGTGGGCAGCGGCGGTGACGTCCTCGCGAATATCTTCCAGCGGCGGAACCACTGCCGCGACAGTGTCGTCCAGCCGCAACGCGAAAATGCTGCCGTCTTCGGTGACCAGCATTTCCGGGAAATCATCGTCGGTCACGGACTGGGCCGCCGCATTGAAGGCATCATAAGCGGCGATCCCGTCTTCCGGGCCGCGCCAGTCTACGGTGCCAAGCTCCATCTCGCTTTCGGCGGCCAGATCTTCAAGCGTGGCGCCACCTGCCAGCAAATCGTTCAGCGGTTCCATCTCGTCCGCGATGACCTGCTCGGCCCGGTCGCGGGCCAGTTCTGCGCGCAGACTGTCGCGCGCCTCTTCAAAGGTTGTGGTCCGGGCAGAGATGATCGCATTCACACGAAACAGCGCCGGCCCAACGGGCGACGGAAGCGGCCCGACAACCCCGGTATCTTCCAATGCGAAAACATCAGCGCCAGAATCGCCAAGGCCGCGCTCAGTGACAAAGCCAAGGTCAACGTCATCAATGGTCAGACCGCGATCCGCCAGCAATGTGTCAAAATCCGTCTCGCCAGCCTCAATCGCGTCGCGGGCGGCTTGTGCGGCGGCCTCATCGGCGAACCCAAGACGTTCAACCAATCGCTGTGCCGGGGTGTTGAATTCGGCGCTGCGGGCATCATAAGCCTCGCGCAACAGGTCTTCGTCGATGTCGATGGTTTCCAGCATCATGTCAGGCGTCAGCCACGCATAGGTGATCGCTTTGAAACCGGGTACCTCAAACAAACTGCTGTTTTCGTCGTAAAAGGCTTGGACGTCTTCGTCGGTCGGCGCAGGGACCGGGGCGTCCAGCAGATCAGGGCCGATTTCGGCAAAGCTGATCGCCCGTGTTTCGCCGAGGAAGTCATAAATGGCTTCGGAATACGCAGGCTGGGGCATGACGCCCTGCGCAACCGCAACCTGCAAGAGATTGCTCGCCAATTCTGCCCGGATTGAATCTTCGAAGTCCGGTACGTTCAAACCTGCGCGGTCCAGTGCAAATTCATAAGCCTCGCGGTCGAACTGGCCGTCAATGCCTTGAAATCCGGGGATCGACACGATTTGCTGGCTGACGCGGGCATCCCCAACGCTCAACCCCGCAAGGCGCGCCGCTTCTTCCAGCGTGGCTGCTGCCAACAGGTTTTGCAACACGGCCGTATCGATGCCCTGCGCTTGCGCGTCGGCCATTGTCACCTGCGTCCCGGTTTGGTTGCTCAATCCGGTCAGCTCCTGCTGCAACGCACGGGCATAAGTGTTGATGCTGATCTCGGTCTCACCGACCGTGGCCACGTTGCGCACTGTCCCACCAAAATTGCCGGTGCCGAAACCCGCGAGCCCGACAATCAAAAGCCCGAGAATAACCCAGACCACGATATTGGACGCCTTGCCCTTTTTCGCCATGCGATGTGCCTTTTCGTTCGATTGATGGGGTCAGTGGATCAGATCGGTCAGGGCCGCACAGGCCCAAGTGCCGAACGCGTCAACTGCCGCGATAGGGTTCAACGTATTGCAGGGCCATGTCCCATGGAAAAAAGATCCATGTGTCTTGGCTGACTTCCGTGATGAATGTGTCCACCTGCGGCCGACCCTTTGGCTTGGCATAGACTGTGGCGACATGCGCCTTCGGCATGGTCGCGCGGACCACTTCCAATGTGCGGCCCGTATCGACCAGATCGTCCACAATCAGAACCCCGGTGCCGTCACCAATGATCGCCATGTCGGGCGATTTGATGATCCGCGGCTCGCTTTGGGTTTGGTTGTTATAGCTTTTCACCGAAATCGTATCGACCGTGCGAATGTCCAGCTCGCGGGCGACGATCATCGCCGGGGCCATGCCACCGCGCGTGATCGCAACAACGGCTTTCCAGCCGCCATCTTCCGGCCCATGGCCATCCAACCGCCAAGCGAGCGCGCGACTATCGCGGTGGATCTGGTCCCAGCTGACGTGGAACCCTTTTTCATGCGGCAGTCTATCAGTCATGTCCTGCGTCCTCTCAGCCGATTGCAAGTTTGGCGGCCAGAGCCGCAAGAAGCCCGCCAAAGGCTCTGTCGATGCCGGATTTCAGCCGACTATACGCATCCCGAGCGCGCGCCGACGAAAAAAGTCGGCCCACAAGGATATACCACAAGGCTTCGTTCAAGATGATCACGACCAACAAGGCAGCAATCACAAACAGGGGCGTGCCTTGCGGAACCAGCCCGGCGAAAACTGCGCCAAAAAAGACGGCCGGCTTTGGATTTGCAAGTTGTGTCAGAATGCCAAAGCGCAAGGCAGAGCCAATGCTGCGCGGGATCGCATCCAGCTCGACGGGGGGCAAAGGGTCGCTTGCGTGGCGCCACATACCAATCGCCAGCCAGATCAGGAACAGCGCACCGCCAAGTTTCAACGCGGTCAACGCGGCCGGAGCAACAGCCAGCACAGCCGCAAGCCCTGCCAACGCCGCTGCCGCCCAGACGGCTGCCCCTAGTCCCAGCCCGAACGCCAGCCCGATCGCGGGGCGAAACCCTTCGCGCACAGCCACACGCACGGCCACCACAAAGGCCGGGCCGGGGCTGATGGCGGCAAGCAGGTGCAGCGCCGCAACAGACAGGAACAAACCTGCGGTCATCCTTTGGTCATATCCGGTGCGTCGACCGCTTTCATGCCCACCACGTGATACCCGGCATCAACATGCAGGTTCTCACCGGTCGTGCCCGACCCCAGATCAGACAGCAAATACACGGATGCTTTGCCAACTTCATCTTGTGTCACGTTGCGGCGCAGGGGCGAGTTATACTCGTTCCACTTCATGATGTACCGGAAATCGCCAATGCCGCTGGCTGCGAGTGTCTTGATCGGCCCGGCGCTGATCGCATTGACGCGAATGCCCTTTTTGCCCAGATCTTCGGCCAGATACATCACCGACGCTTCCAATGCGGCCTTGGCGACCCCCATGACGTTATAATGCGGCATGACCTTCTCGGCGCCGTAATATGTCATGGTCAGGCAGGATCCGCCTTCTGTCATAAGCTTTTCAGCCCGCTGAACTACAGAGGTGAAGGAAAAGACAGAAATATCCATTGTCGTGCGGAAGTTCTCCGGGGATGTGTCCACATACCGGCCGCGCAATTCCGCCTTGTCTGAAAATCCGATGGCGTGAACCACAAAATCCAGACGGCCCCAAACGCGCTCCAACTCTGCAAACAACTCATCCAGCGACGCTGGATCGCTGACGTCGCATTCAACCAGAATGTCGGAGCCGAGCTGCGCCGCAAGCGGTTCGACGCGCTTTTTCAACGCTCCGCCTTGATAAGAAAAAGCAAGCTCTGCACCATGCTCTGCACAGGCCTTGGCGATACCCCAAGCAATCGACTTGTCGTTCGCCAACCCCATGATGAGGCCACGTTTCCCACTCATCAGCGTAGTTGACATTTTTCTTTCCCCGCGCACCATAGATTTTAGGTCGTTTAGGCCATTGCTGAGCCAGCATCAAGACATGGCACCTGCCGACGAAACGCGATATTGGTCGGAAAAATTGAATGTGTTTACGCAGGGGGGTGAGTATGACCGAAAGAACGGGTATCTTCGCAGGAGATGATCCCTTCGCTTTATCACGCCGATGGCTTGAGGAAGCGGAAAAGAGTGAACCAAATGATCCAGATGCAGCAGCCTTGGCGACGGTGGATCGCAACGGCATGCCAAATGTCCGTGTCGTTTTGATGCGCGGGGTTGAAGACAACGGATTCGTTTTCTACACGAATTACACCAGTGCGAAGGGGCAGGAGCTTGAACAAGCGGGCTCGGCAGCTTTCGTCATCCACTGGAAATCGCTTCGTCGCCAAATCAGGGTGCGCGGTCCAGTTGCGCGCATTGATCCAAGCCAGTCGGACGCCTATTTCAACGCGCGTCCGGTTCAAAGCAGAGTGGGGGCTTGGGCGTCTCGACAATCGACACCTTTGCAAAGTCGTGAGACACTGATCGCAGAAGTGGAACGCCTGACTGAAACGCTGGGGGATGCGCCGCCGAGACCGGAACATTGGGGGGGATACCGTATCACTCCGTTGGAAATAGAGTTCTGGGCAGACGGTGAATTTCGGCTACATGACAGGTTTCGCTGGACACGGGCTGACAGAATGTCAGGCTGGACCATAGACAGGTTGTTTCCATGAGGGGCTTACACCGTGCTGTCTTGGTCCGGAAAGATGCCGCCAAAGTGGTCAGCGAACGCCAATTGGCCGACCCCACAACACGCGGCGGGGCAAGCAGTGATCAATACACGCAGCTCTTGTTTACTGCGCGATAGCGAAGAGAATTTATTTTGAATAATGTTGATGAAATTGACGACGAAATCCCCGAGATCCTGAGTGGTCAGGTCAAGTGGTTTGATCCTGCAAAAGGGTTCGGGTTTATCGTTTCGGATACCGGTGGGGCTGATATCCTGCTGCATGCAAACGTGTTGCGTTCCTTTGGGCAAAGTTCCGTCGCGGACGGTGCAGTCGTGGAAATTGCGGTCACAGAAACGCAGCGCGGACGGCAAGCCGTTGAAGTGCTGCGCATTGATCCGCCACGCCCTGATGAAAGCGATACAAGCTATTTTGGCGAAGATGTCGACATCAGCACCGCCGGTCCACTAGAAGCGGCACGGGTCAAGTGGTTCGACAAGGGCAAGGGCTTCGGCTTCGCAAATGCGTTCGGCAAACCTGGCGATATTTTCGTCCATGTCGAAGTGTTGCGCCGGTCCGGCCTTGCCGATTTGCAGCCTGGCGAAGCGATCTGTGTGCGCGTGGTTGAAGGGCGGCGCGGCCTGATGGCCTTGCGCGTCTACGCCTGGGAACAATCGCTCTATCAGGACGAGATCGAAGAATGAGGCACCTCTTTGGCGCTGCCGTACTTGCGCTTGCTGCCTATGCGGCGGGCCCTGTTCTGGCGGAATGCGCGCCGGACAGGGTCGATTTGCGCGGCGACTGGGGCACGGCCCGGTTTAGTGTCGAAGTCGCGGATACCGCAGACGAACGGTCGCAAGGGCTCATGCATCGCGAGTCGATGCCGCGCGGGGCAGGGATGCTGTTTGTTTATGACAAAGAGCAATCGGTGTCTTTCTGGATGCGCAACACGCTGATTCCCCTCGATATGATTTTCGCTGATTCGGCAGGGATTGTCCGACGCGTTCACGAGAATGCGATTCCTCTGGATGAAACGGGGATTCGCGGCGGATCGAATATTCAGTACGTTTTGGAAATTAATGGCGGGCTTTCGGCCAGATTTGGCATCAATCCGGGCACTGAATTGCGCCACATAGCCCTTGGAGACGGCGCTGCGTGGCCGTGTGAGTAATTTCGCACTTTCCTTCGCCGTCGCACATCGTTAGAGACACGGCAGTCGGGGCGTAGCGCAGCCTGGTAGCGCGGCGGTTTTGGGAACCGTAGGTCGTAGGTTCGAATCCTATCGCCCCGACCACTTCAAATCCAGTTAGTGGCGGCAAAGTGAAAACCGGGACACGCCCGTAGTGGCTCGCTGAACTTGATTTGTCTGAAATGTCAGCCTTGAAGGTCGTGCGACGTCGGCGGCCCCGTCTCGAAGTGCATTTCTCGCCCGCCCACAGATTGCATCCTTACTCAGCAACGACTTGTATGCTCTGCGTCGGGACGTTTTGGCAAATTCCTGCAATTTTTCTGTCTTCGACCATATCCCCCCCTTGCGAGGGGGCGCAGTTCCTGCCAAAAGCTGCCGAGCCCAAACAGGGCCCGAGTGGCGGAATGGTAGACGCAGGGGATTCAAAATCCCCCGCCGCAAGGCGTGCCGGTTCGAGTCCGGCCTCGGGTACCAATGGGTTAGCGGATACGCACATTCATTGCGTATGGCGTGCCCCACCATTGCAGCACACCTTTATATTCCGTTTTGCTCTCGTAAGGTCTGAGCATCGTTCGACATGACACGTTCGCTCGGCGAGAGTCACCGCAGCGTCGGTTTGGAACCGCCTTGCAGCTCTTGAGTGTCCGTCGTCAGGGTTTTCGGGCCAGATGGCAGCCCGAGGTAAGAGAGGGTTTGCCACAGCTCGTTTGGCCGTGTGGTCTTGTCCTTGACCTCATCGGCTGCTGACAGCACCACATAGGCCGGGCTGGTTATCAGGTTGTAGGACTTGAGAATGCGATAGGCGGAAGCCTCTGACACAAAATACGTTTCCGTGTCGGTGAGCCGCAAGGCCAACTCACCGGGCGACAGATCGCTTTCCTTCAGTGCCAGGTCTTTGATCTCCTCCCGCACCGGTTCGGGAATACGGTTCCAGACGCGGGATGGCCTCGGGCTACGATCTTCAAGCGCTTCGGCGCCGCCTGACAGATATCGGTCATATCAGCGGTAGAAGGTCGTTTGGCGAGTCCCGAGCTTGTCCAACGTGCGTTTGGTCGGCAGATACGATCCTTCGGCGCGGCGGATGATCTTCAGCTTTTCGGATGCAGGGTATCTCATTCGTCGTCGCCCCCATCCGCGATCATGCCTTTTTGAGCAGCCGCAGTTAAACGGCCTGTTCGGCCACGACCGTTTTCAAATCACGGGATTCTCTGCGCACGTCTTTAACTTCGGTCGAGGTCGCTGCGCGGGCTGTGTCACCCGCCAGGCGCTTCTTCCCAGCTTCAAGGAACTCCTTGGACCAGCTGCAATACAGGCTTTGCGCAATACCTTCGCGGCGGCACAGTTCGCGATGCTGTCCCCGCCCTTCAGGCCGTCCAACACGATACCGATCTTCTCTTCAGCAGTGGACTGTTTGCGCGTTGCACGGCTGATGTCCTTCACGACATTTTCACCGTGGCTCTTACGTGGTCCGGGTTTCTGCCTCATCTCCACTCCCCGGCGGTTAAGATGTGCCAGAAACCGTCTCTTATCCAATCACCCTAAACGGTCCCATTGGTGCTGACGTCAGACAGTCTTCAGGCTTTTGGATTGAGCATGCTAGCCTTGCAGTGCGGCTTTCCGCCTAAGACCGTTCCGTCCGGGAGCTTCGCAACCCAATCGTGCTGAGCAAGGATGGCCAATGCTTGGTCCATCGTTTGCTTGTATCGGGTCCTGTCAGGGCCATTTTGTAACATCCTATCCGTTGCGAAGCCACTGCCGGGTGTCAGATTGCTTTTGAGCCAGTCGGGACGCTTCTGGGCGTGACCGACCGCTTCACTACCTAAGTCAAAGCCGCAGCGAAGGCTTAGCCGACATGCACCGCCTCTTGCCCGAATGCCCCACCTGCTACAAACTTACATGTGGAAGAGACGTGTCTGTTTGACCGTCGGGTCTGTGGTCAACGGATCAGGGAGTTGCCGTGCTTTTGGGAGGAGCGTGTCATGACATCCAAGAACACATCATCGGAAAATCAGACGCCGCCGCAGGGCTTGCCCAAGGTCAATCAGGTCACTGCGGATGATATCAGGGCATCGCTCAAGGCGGGGTTTTCCGACTTTTTGGCGCGTCCGGTCATGAGCGGATTCTTCGGCCTGTTCTATGCGGTCTTCGGGATCCTGCTGATTTTGTGCCTGGTCTGGCTCAGCAAGATCTGGATGATCATTCCGGCCCTTGTCGCCTTCCCGTTGGTGGCACCTTTTGCCGCTGCCGGGCTTTATGAAATTTCCCGCCGGTTGCAGACGGGAGAGAGTTTTGGCTGGCATGAAATTCTCACCGTTATGGTCAATCAACGCAAGCGCGAGATGGGCTGGATGGCCTTTGTCACCCTGTTCATCTTGTGGGTCTGGTTCTATCAGTTTCGCACCGTGCTGGTGATTGTCCTGATGGATTCATCCTTCTCGGATTTTGAAGGCTTCTTGAACGTCGTGTTCTTTACAGCGGAGGGCTGGACCTTCCTTGCTATTGGCACCTGCGTCGGCGCTTTGCTGTCTGCAGTCCTGTTCTCGGTGACCGTCATTGCCATGCCCATGCTGCTTGACCGGGAAATGGATTTCGTTTCCGCGATGCTCACCTCTATTGCCGTCGTTAAGAAAAGCCCCGTGGTCATGCTCGCTTGGGCGGCGATCATCTCGATCACCATGCTATTGTCGATGGCTCCGGCATTCATGGGCTTGATCTTAACGCTACCGATCCTTGGCCATACCACATGGCATCTCTATCAGCGGGCAGTGGAGTGAAGTCGCGACCGAGCGGGCGGCGGATCCACGTTGAAGAACTTCAAATCGAACGTCGCACCATTCCTGACCCCCTTGCGAGGGTTTTCGGTTACGCCTATGCGCAGCGCAGCGCAGAGCGGCGTCCTGTCCAAGCTGGGTTGCCAATGGATACAGGGACGGCCCTGAGCGGACCTTGAGCAATGTGTCCAAATGCTTCGGTCGCAGCCCTCATTGTCGCCTTTCGCTGCGAAAGCACAATCGGCGTCTAAGCCAACTCACAGTTCGCTGACCTTTCTGCCGTTCTCTGCACCTGATTGTTTAATGCTGTACGCGCGGATGCTCCGACAGTTGGGCGGACAACCCAAATTCGCCGAGAAAGCGACGTGCGAAACCCAATACAATGTAAGCCGACGGAGTTGATGTGCTGATACAAAAAATGACGGCACTAAATGGTCTCAGCGCGCGCTGCATTTGCCGCGCGCCCGAAGCATGCGATGGCGACCAAGACGGAGGCGTCGGGCCTTAGCAACCGAAAACCGGCCTCAAGCGTCCGGATTGGTATCGTTTGGCCATGTCCGAGAGCGGAATGACCCAGATATTGACGCCATTCCAGCGCAGCCGGACCGATCAAACCGGTCGAAACAGACCGCCGACATGGCTTCCACGCCCGGTGCCAGGTATTTGCGCGGATCGAACTGACCATTGTCCTCTGCCGGCACCTTGCGGATCGTGCCAGTCAAAGCCATTCGCAGGTCTGTGTCGAAGTTGACCTTGCGCACCCCGTGCTTGATGCCCAGTTCGATCTCTTCCAAGGGCACACCCCAAGAGGGAACCATTCCCCCGCCATACCGATTAGATGACAATCCCGGAGCGAAATGGATCAAAGAACCGGTGGAATAGTCCCCAACGGCTGGTGTCTGGCAGGCGCCTTGGCGCGTGACCGCATCGCAGCCGTTCAAAGACCCGCTTTGCGGTGTGCCGTTGCTTCTTCAGGCGGCCTTTGTCGTTCTCCAGTATCTGGTCGATGACCGGAACGAAGCGATCGAGCGTCGGTCGGACCGGCGGTTTCGACCGTCGATAGCCTGTTGGCACCGAGTGCTTCAGGAGCTTTGCAACCGTCTTGCGGTCAAATCAGAACGCCCGGGCCGCTTCGCTCTGGCTCATCCCTTCGATATGGCACGCCCGGCACGCCCGGTTGTAAAGTTCCACAGAATACATCTCCCGCCCTCAGCTCGCTCGCCTCGGGCCCAAGATGCGGGTTTTTCTCCGCGACGGTCAGATCACCCGACCGTTTCTGCTGTCCATTTTGCCTCCGGGATTCGCATCATGTGTGTCCGGCTTAAACCGTGCCATGGGCGGGCAAGCCTGTCTCCTTTTCTCTCCCCGCGACCCTTCAGATTGCGTCTCGTTCACGCCGAAAACTGCTGCGCCCGGTGGGTATGACGGTTGACAGAAGAACGCGGAATTCCCGATCATGAGACGACTGAGGCTTTTCACGACACCGCACTGAACGCTTGGTTTTTGCCCCTGCAAGATCACGTCCCTTCGCCCTTAATCAACAGACAGGCATAATGAAAATGCGCCGTTTCCTTTCAGTTCCCTTCAGCGTGATCGCGGTGTGTCTTGCGACGGCCACAGCCGCATCGGAAATCGCCAACCCTGCTGCCACGTTCTGCGCCCTGCAAGGCGGCGCTTACGCCATCGTGCAGAACGCTGAAGGCCAGCGGGGTATCTGCACCCTCACAGACGGGCGCGAGGTCGATGCCTGGGAGTATTTTCGAGAGCAACACACCGCCACCTCTCAAAGCGATGCGGGGGGTGTTCTGGCTGACCGTATCTGGACGGGAGGCCCAATCCTGACGATGGTTGATGGCGCCATGCGGGCCGAAGCCCTGGCAGAAAAAGACGGTGTGATCATCGGGGTCGGCGATGCGAAAGATGTCATGGCCTTGCAAGGCCCGGGCACCAACGTCATCGACTTGGCTGGCCGCACGATGATCCCCGGATTTGTGGATGCCCATGGCCATGTCTTCATGATTGGCATTCAGGCGCTTTCGGCCAACCTGTTGCCCGCTCCCGATGGCACGGTCAACGACATCCCAACACTGCAACAAGTTCTACGCGATTTCGCCGCCGCCCAGCCAGAGCGCGTGGGGGCGGCGGGCTTGATCCTTGGTTTTGGGTATGACGATGCGCAACTTGCCGAACAGCGCCACCCGACACGAGACGAGCTTGACGCGGTCTCGACCGAAATCCCCGTCTATGCGGTGCACCAGTCCGGCCATCTGGGCGTCGCCAACTCAAAGGCGCTGGAACAAGCGGGCATCACGGCTGACACGCCGAACCCGGTGGGCGGTGTCATCCGCCGACGCCCGGCAAGCACAGAACCGAATGGCGTGCTCGAAGAAAATGCGGCGAATGTCGTGATCGGGCAATTGCTTGGCGGACTGGACGAGGTCGCCAACCGCGCGATTTTCCGGGCTGGCACCGAATTGATTGCCTCATTTGGCTACACAACCGCGCAAGAGGGGCGCTCTTTTCCAGTGACTGCCGACCTGATGCAAGCCGTTGCAACCGAAGAAGGGCTCGACATCGATGTGGTGACTTATCCGGACGTGCTGGTGGACCGCGACTATATCTTGGAAAATCAGTCGCGCGACTATACCGACCGCTTTCGCGTGGGCGGGGCAAAGCTGACCATAGATGGCTCGCCCCAAGGTTTTACCGCACTGCGCGACCGCCCGTATTACAAGCCGCCAGAAGGGGTTCGTTCCGACTACGCGGGGTATGCCTCCGCCACTAATGATCAGGTCTTTGACGCCGTGGACTGGGCGTTTGAAAACGATGTGCAAATCCTTGTGCATGCCAATGGCGAAGGGGCATCCGATATCCTGATCGGGGCAATTGATACAGCGACCCAAACCCACGGAGTGACAGACCGTCGCCCCGTTTTGATCCATGGGCAATTCCTGCGCGAAGATCAGGTTGACGCCTACAATCGGTTGGATGTCTTTCCATCGCTGTTTCCCATGCACACGTTTTATTGGGGCGACTGGCACCGTGACCGCACTGTCGGACCTGCGGCCGCTGACAACATTTCGCCCACGGGGTGGGTGCGCCAGCGCGGTATGATGTTCTCAAGCCACCACGATGCGCCGGTGGCGTTTCCCGATTCCATGCGCATATTGGATGCCACCGTGACCCGCCGCTCGCGGTCGGGCGACATTATTGGCCCGGCGCAGCGCGTTGATGTGCTGACCGCGTTGAAATCCCTCACGATCTGGCCTGCCTACCAACATTTTGAAGAAGACCAAAAAGGCTCACTCGCACCCGGAAAGCTGGCCGACTTGGTTATTCTGTCCAAAGACCCGACAGCGATAGACCCCGAGACACTCGACAGCATCAAAGTTCTGGAGACGATCAAGGAAGGCGACACGATCTATCGGGCGGGCATGCGCGACGGGCGATTGAATTATCAGCCGCGCGGCGATGGGCGCGATCCCTATGCCGGATTCTTGCGCGCCTTCGCGGCATCCCACGAAATGCAGACCAGCCGCAGGTCGTTCACGGCCCTGCCTGCGTCAGCCTACGCCAATGCACAGCATTCCGGTGCTTGCGTGGCGCGCACGCTGAGTGGCCTCATAACCGCGTCTCTCGTTGTGACAGACTCAGGCACAGACTAGCCCGAACAGTGTGACAAAGCACAAAATTGGCTGGGGTGGGTCGCGCCCCAGCCAGCCAAGCCGAAACCTGTGTGCAGTCGGCCGAACGGGCCGCAAATGCGGCTGTTCACTCGGTGTTGCAACGGGGTGGCCGTTTCCGTCGCCGCATTTGCGCTGCATTGGCCACGGTCCGATCTCTTGCAGCCCCCCGCGTCACCTTGCGGCTGGACATTGACGCCCTGTCTGGCACACCTTGGTACACACATTCAGACGCGGAGCCTTCGATGACACCCACGACCAAAGCCCCTTGGCACCATTGGCCCATCGCGGTCCTGACGCTGGCCTTTTATGCGCTGGCGGCGCTTGATTACTCGCTGAGCAAGCTCGGGGTGCAGGCCTATCTGGGGATGTTCCCGCCGGAAGTCGCGACACTTGTTGGCGGGCTGTCCGTGTGGGTCAGCGCGATCTGGGCGATTGGCGTCTGGGGCGGTTTGGCCGGGGCGTGGCTTTTGTGGAAGCGCAACCGCTGGTCCGTGCTTTTGCTGCTTGCTGGCGCGGCGTCGACCGTATTCCTCACCGTATGGATGAGCCTGTTCACCCGCCCTACGATTTTTGGCGCAGCAGGGTTTTCGGGGTTCTACCTGCTGGTCGGATCGGCAGCGATTGCTGTCTTGATCTATATCTATGCCCGTTGGGAACGTACCGAACTCAAACTGGGGTGAGCGGCTTCAATACGGTTTGAAGCGAAAATTCGGCATGTGGCGTTGGCGCGGCGCGCGCCCGCTGCGCCGTGGCGCTGGGGCAGAGGCCATTGTGCCATGCTCGCCGGCGCGGATCATTGTGGTATCCTCAAGCCCTAATTCGTCGACAAAGTACGCGTCCAAGGCCTGTGTGACCGCGGCCTCGGACACCGGAAACTGGGTTGCAATGCTGCGTATGGCGGCTGCGCGCGCGTCGGCGTAACTCCATTGGTTGCCGACCTGCGACGCCGCCAGTTCAATCGGGTCAAACACAGCATGGGCCAGCCCGTGATTGCGAGACTTGCCGCCGTTATTGTCTGCGCTCAGAATGATCACCGGCGCAGCCGCCGTGGTATAGCCGCGCACGTTGGGACACAGAAAGCCAGAAAGGTCGCCTTTGCCGCGCAGCCCCGAAGTGTAATAAAAACAGTGGTCGGGAATAATATGGTGCCCTGTCAGCGTGCCGTTATTGGCCAACACGCCCGTTGCCGCACCGTGTGATCCTTGATCGCCATAGGCGCAGATGTCGAATTCGGCCATACCATCGTCCTCTTTTGGTCGCGAACACTTGGCTCAGGCCGCGTTTGCCCAACCCTGACCTGCGCGCTCCGTTCGGTCAAGGACGGGGCACCCTGCCTTGTGCACAGCGCGCCTAGCGTTCGGGCATCAATCCACGCGGGCTGAACCGCAGCACCAGCAATAGCACCAGCCCCATGGTCAGCAGTCGCATCTGTGCCGCGCCGTCCAGCAAATGCCCCTTGAGCCAAGAGCCGTCTGGCATGGGGGCTGTGATCACGCCTAACAACCATTGACCCATCGGCTCGACCTGCACCCACAGGAACCAGATCAGCATCCCGCCCAGAACCGCGCCGAAATTGTTGCCCGACCCGCCGACGATCACCATCACCCAGATCAGGAACGTATAGCGCAGGGGCTGATAGCTGGATGGGGTCAACTGGCCGTCCAGCGTGGTCATCATCGCCCCTGCCAAACCGCACACGGCAGAGCCAAGCACGAAGACCTGCAAATGCCGGGCGGTGATGTTCTTGCCCATGGCATTGGCGGCGACCTCGTTGTCGCGGATCGCCCGCATCATCCGCCCCCAAGGGGACCGCAGCGCCAGTTGCGCCAGCACCAGCACGATGATCAGCACGACAGCAAACAGAACCCCGTAGGCCGCTTTCACATAAAGCGTCGAGGCCAGGACCGGGTCCAGACCCAACCCATCGGCCCGCGCCACGAACTCCGCACTTTCTTGCAGATCAATCTCGTTCGGAACCGGGCGAGGCAGACCGTTGACGTTTTTGACGCCGCGGCTCAGCCAATCTTCATTCTTCAAAACGGCGATGACGATCTCGGAAATGCCCAGCGTCGCAATCGCCAGATAATCCGCCCGCAGCCCCAAGGCCGTTTTGCCAATCACCCACGCCGCACCTGCGGCAAGCAGCCCGCCCACAGGCCATGCGACCAGCACCGGCAACCCCATACCGCCCAGATACCCGGTCACCGCAGGATTAACCGCTTCTATGGCGCCAACGGCAGGGGCCATCACGGCCCGGTAAATCAGAAATCCGCCAACCAGTATGCCGGTCATGGCCAGCGCCCTTGCCCTGCCACGGGGCATCCGCCGCCATGCTGTAATCGCGGCGAAAACCGTCGCGGCCCCAAACACCAATCCGGCCAAGGCGCGTCCGCCCCCAGCGGCCCAAGCCTCGCCCACGGGGGGCATCGACACGATCACAACCGCCAATCCGCCAAGCGCGACAAAGCCCATGACCCCCACGTTGAACAGTCCGGCCAGCCCCCATTGAAGGTTCACGCCCAAGGCCATCAAGGCCGACACCAACCCCATGTTCAGAATCAGCAGGGCAGAGTTCCAGCCCTGCACAACCCCGGTGCCCACAATCAAAAGCGCCACAAGCGCAAACAGTCCCGCCTCGCGCCGCGTCATGCCGAAGCCCCCTTATACAGTCCGGTTGGCTTGAATATCAGAACCACCACCAAGATCGCGAAACTCACCGCGAATTTGTAATCCGTGCCCAAAAGCTGCACCAACCCCGTCGGCTCAAGCCCTTCGGGCAGCAAATATCCAAGCACCCGCTTGAACGCATAGGTCACGCCGACCTCGGAAAAGGCGATGACAAACCCGCCGATGATCGCCCCCACCGGGCTGCCAAGCCCGCCGACGATCGCCGCCGCGAAAATCGGCAGCAAAAGCTGGAAATAGGTGAACGGCTTGAACGACTTGTCCAACCCGTAAAGCACACCGGCAATGGTCGCCAGCGCGGCCACAAGAACCCACGTGATCATCACCACCCGCTCGGGGTTGATGCCAGATAGCAACGCCAGATCTTCGTTGTCGGAATAAGCCCGCATGGATTTTCCCGTGCGCGTGCGCTCCAGAAACCAGAACAGGGCCGCGACCACGATGATTGCTGTGACAACCGTAATCCCCTGCGTCGTGCGGATCGCCAGCCCCTCGTCCAGACCTGTCATCGTCTTGAATGTACGGGCGCTGATGATGAACCGTTCGCCATCGGCAAAGCGTTGATCGTCCACGCCAATGATGAACCGGACCAACCCGTTCATCACGAACATCACCCCGACCGAGACGATCAGCAACATCACCGGCGCCACTTTCTTGGCCCTGTAGAACCGATATATAAGCCGGTCGGTGCCAAGCAAAAGCAAGGCCGTGACTGCGATCCCGACCGGCAGGGCAAGCAGGGCAGTGGGCAATGGGCCAAGGCTTATCCCGGCGTTTTGCAGGCCCCATGTGGTGAAAATCGTGGCCATGGTGCCAAAGGCCATCGTGTCGCCATGGGCCATGTTGGTGAACCGCAAAATTGCAAAGATCAGCGTGACGCCAAGCGCGCCAAGAGCCAGTTGCGCGCCATACGCGACGGCCGGCACGATCACGAAATTGGCCAACACCACCAAGGCGTTCAGGGCATCTATCATTCGTCTTCCTCACAGATCCCGGTATAACTGATCATGGCAGGGCCATCGGTCAGATGCAGAGTGTAACGGGCGGTTTCATCGGGTCCGATGGTCAGCAATTGCATGCTGGACTGGCTGCGTGCCACGACCACGCGCGAACCGCTCTGCGCGGTGCCAATCCGGCCGCGAATATCATCCACCGGGCCGCCAAGTCGCACATGACCGTCTTCTTCGCTGTCACGCACGTCCAGAACAAAGTCTGCTTCATCGCATTCCTCTGCTTCATAGCATTCCACAGTGAAATGGCAGGTCATATCCAAGGCGGCGGCCGTGTGCGGCAGCAGCAAGGCAAAAAGGCAAAACGCGATTATCCGGGGCGTCATCACCGGCGCTCCGCGACGGCGGTGCAGGTGCCATTACGGCTGACCATTTCTGTGGCTGTGCCCGGCTCTGACACGATAAGCACGGCCAAACCCTCGCTTGGCCCGGAAATTGCAAAATCCAGAATGGTAACGCGCTGGTTGTGATCTTCGTCCGGGTCCGTGCGCAAACTGAGCCACACACCTTCCTGCCGGATCAGGGCCAACTGCGGGTCTTCGCCGCCAAGGTGCAGCATGGCCAGTTCGGGATGCCCGTTCAGCGGGTCGGCGCGCGCAGTCAATACACTGTCAAAGGCCGAGCGGCCATCAATGCTTGCGCTGTCAAAGGTGCACTCCAAGCCGTCCACGGGAAACATGGCGACAAGCACGGGGATAATCGTGGGAAGGGCAGTCATGGCTCAGCCTCCCAGAAAACTGCGGCGCACATCGGGGTTCGCCAGCAATGCTTGCCCCGTGTCGGTGTACCGGTTCGCGCCCTGCACCAGAACGTATCCGGTATCGGCGATCTCAAGAGCCTGCCGCGCGTTCTGTTCCACCATCAGAATGGAAATGCCGGTGCGGGCAACTTCAATGATCCTGTCGAACAATTCATCCATCACAATGGGGCTGACCCCGGCGGTCGGCTCGTCCAGCATCAAAAGGCGGGGCTTGGTCATCAGGGCGCGGCCCACGGCGACTTGCTGGCGTTGCCCCCCCGACAACTCGCCTGCCGATTGGTGCCGCTTGTCGCGCAGGATCGGAAACAGGTCATACACCTGATCAATGGTCCCGCTGATATCATCGCGGCGCAGATAGCCGCCCATTTCAAGGTTCTCTTGCACGGTCATCGACGGAAAGATGTTTCGGACCTGCGGCACGAACCCCATTCCCCGCGCCACCCGTTCTTGCGGGCTCAGTCGGGTTATGTCGTCGCCATCCAGCAACACGGCCCCGGACCGCAACGGCAGCATCCCAAAGACCGCTTTCATGGCAGTGGATTTGCCTGCGCCGTTCGGGCCGACGATTACGGCGATTTCACCGGTCGCAACGGTCATGGTCAGATCGTGCAGAATATCCGCCGCGCCGTATCCGCCAGTCATGCCGCGCGCTTCCAAAAATGGCGCGCCCGTCATCGGGCTGCTCCGCAAAGCGGCATATGAGAGTCATACAAAAAACCTACAGGATTCTTACAGTGCGGACAGGCGCTCATGACACCGTCTCCAGCTTGGCTTTGTTCTTCAGGCCGGTGCCCAGATATGCCTCTATCACAGCGTCGTTTGATTTGATTTCCCCAATCGTGCCCTCGGCCAAAACCTTACCTTCGGCCATGCAGATCACGGGATCACACAGGCGGCCGATGAAATCCATGTCATGTTCGATCATGCAAAAAGTATAGCCTCTTTCGGTGTTTAGCCGCTGGATTGCGTCGCCGATCGTGTTCAGAAGCGTGCGGTTAACGCCCGCGCCGACCTCGTCCAGGAAGACGATCTTTGCCTCCACCATCATGGTGCGGCCCAGCTCAAGCAGCTTCTTTTGCCCGCCGGAAAGGTTGCCGGCCTTCTCATCGGCCAGATGGTCGATGGTGAGAAACTCGAGAACCTCGTCAGCCTTCTTGGCCAGCGCCCGTTCTTCGCGTGTTATCAATGCCCTACGGAACCACGCGTTCCACAACGCCTCGCCCGATTGGTGGCCGGGAACGACCATCAGGTTTTCGCGCACGGTCATGCTGCTGAACTCGTGGGCGATCTGAAAGGTTCGAAGCAATCCCTTGTGGAACAACTCATGCGGCGGCAGGCCGGTGATGTCTTCGCCCGCCATGGTCACCCGTCCGGATGTAGGGGGCAGAACGCCAGCTATGACGTTGAAAAGCGTTGTTTTTCCGGCACCATTAGGCCCGATTAAACCGGTGATCGTGCCTTCGCCGATCTCAAGCGATGCGCCATCAACAGCGTGAAAACCGCCGAAATGCTTGTGCAGATTTTCTACCGCAATCATTGTTGCTCCGACTTGTTAAACCGTCAAAAAACAGGGGCATGGCGCATGAAGCACACCATACCCCCATCCCGCAGGATCAGCGGAAGCCGACCGTTTTCAGTTCGCCGCCGTCGATCTCGACTTCCTGATAAACGCCCGAGGCCTCGCCGGGTTCGATCAGCTCGACCGCGCTGGCGCCGACATAGTCAATATCGCCGCCTGCCGCGAGGATCTCCAGAGCTTGGGAGAGATTGCCGGGCAAGATCTTTTCACCAGGAGCGTTGGCGACGGCCATGATATGTTCTTTGAGGTCATTGGAGTTGCTGGACCCGGCCGCCTGCATCGCCAGCAGGATCAGGGCGGCTGCGTCATAGGCTTCCTTGGAATAAACGGATTCGCCATTCACTCCGGCTGCGGCGGCCATTTCTTCGTACATCGCAGCGCCATCGCTGTTGGAGCCGGGGTTCTGCCCGAATGAGCCGTCAATGTCGGACCCGAAATTTTCGGTCAACGCGGCGCCGACCATGCCGTCAGGGAAGACAAACATATCGAATGCGCCGGTATCCAACGCAGCCTGCACCATGCCGGATCCGCCTTCGTCTACATAGCCCGCAACGACGAGTGCGTCGCCGCCTGCCGCAGCCAATGCGCCGATTTCGGCGGAGTAGTCGGCTTTGCCGTCTTCATGAGGGCTAGACAGTGTGACGGTCCCACCGGCTGCGTCAAATGCAGCTTGGAAGCTGTCGGCAAGACCCTTGCCATAGTCGTTGTTGGTATAAGTTACAGCCACGGAGGAAAGGCCGCGCTCCATGATGATGTCTGCCATGACCACCCCCTGCCGCGCGTCGGATGGCGCGGTGCGGAAGAACAGCCCGTTGTCTTCAACGGTGGACAGGCCCGGGGATGTTGCCGATGGCGAAATCATCACAATGCCGTTCGGCACAGCCACGTTAGACAAGATCGCGCCGGTCGCGCCCGAGCACATCGCGCCCATGATCGCCGAAACCCCTTCAGACGTCACAAGCCGTTCGGCTGTTGCGGTGGCAGCAGCGGCATCGACACAGGTGCTGTCGCCGCGCACCGCGCTGACAGTCGAGCCACCGAGTAGAAGCCCGCTGCCCGATACTTCGGCAATCGCCAATTCCGCGCCGTCGGCCATCGGGCCTGCCAGCGTTTCAAGTGGACCCGTAAAGCCCAGGACGACACCAAGCTTGATGTCTTCGGCTTGCGCGAAGCTTGCCCCGCAAAGCAGTGCAGCCGTGGCAGTGGCAGTTGCAAAGGTTTTCATGAGTTCTTCCCCGTGTTGGACCTGTTGATGGTTTGTTACACATAAGCAACGCTAGTGCGGCCTGAGGTGAATGAAAAGCGGCCTCGCACGCGAAAAACACGGTTTCGTTCATCGCCAAGCGGGAATTTCGATCTAATCGTTACACGAACGGTTAAAGTCGAAAGGATGATCAATGAGACAGCTTTGGCAGATCACGGCAGCGGCTCTGGTGGCAGTTTGGGCGTCATCTGGAACACAAGCCCAGAGTTTGGACAGCGACGCTGGCTCATTGCGTATACAACAAATGGTTGGCGGATTGTCTGAACCTTGGTCCTTGGGCTTTTTGCCGGGCGGCGGGCTGATCATCACGGAACGCGGCGGACGGTTGTTGGTTGTCGAGGGGGGCGCATCGCGGTCCATCGCTGGCGTGCCGAAGGTGGCAGCATCAGGGCAGGGCGGATTGCTTGATGTCTTGGTTCCAAACGACTTCGCTCAGACACGCGAGATATATCTGAGTTTCGCCAAACCCCAAAGTGGCGGTGGCGCTGGAACGGCTGTGGCGCGCGCCGTGCTATCGCAGAGCGCAACTCGCCTGGAGGACGTGCGCACGATATTTGAAATGACCCCCGGGGCGTCGGGTGGGCGGCATTTTGGGTCGCGTCTGGTCGAAGGGCGTGACGGGATGATCTACGTCACCATCGGCGAACGGGGTGATCGGCCCGCCGCGCAGGACCTGTCCCGCCACGAAGGCAGCGTGGTGCGCATCGCCCGAGATGGCAGTGTACCGGCGGACAATCCATTTGTCGGGCACTCAGGGGCGCAGCCTGAGATCTGGAGTATTGGCCACCGCAATCCGCAAGGGGCAGCACTTGACGCAAATGGTCGGCTTTGGGTGGCGGAGCATGGGGCCCGCGGCGGCGACGAAGTGAACCTTGTGAAGAAGGGGCAGAACTATGGTTGGCCGGTCATTTCATACGGTCGGCATTATTCCGGCGCGCGGATCGGCAAAGGCACGGCGCAAGCGGGAATGCAACAACCGGCGCACTATTGGGACCCGTCTATCGCGCCTTCGGGCATGGCGATTTATTCAGGCAAACTTTGGCCGGAATGGCGCGGGGACTTTTTCGTCGGAAGTCTCAAGTTCAGCCTGATCAGCCGGATCGACGGCGACACGATGGCCGAAGCGGAACAGATCGAAGGCCCGCAAACCGCACGGGTCCGCGACGTGCGCGAAGGGCCGGACGGCGCGATCTGGTTCATTTCGGAAAACAACGGGGCGGTATACCGGATGACACCGGGCTGATGCGGTCCCCGCACAGGGCACGGGGCGGGTTTTCCGGACTTCACTGTTGATTGATGATTAACCAAAGGTAACCAACGTCATCTTTGGTGGGAGTTTTCAGATGTTCAAACGTACCCTTGTTGCCGCTCTACTGCTCGGATCGCCCCTGATGGCGGCGACGGAAGATTTCGAAACCTTTACGACGCAGAATTTTCCGATGCCCGCTGGCCTGAGCACCGGGGGGTTCCTTTTCACGTCAATTTCCGCCGGGTCGAACCCGAACGTGCGCATCTTCGATAGCGCGACACTGTCGTCCTATGTTCTTTCCTGTGACTTCTCAGTCGGCGGCAACGCGTGCGAGCAGACGTTGCACATCTTGTTCCCTGCCGCGACCAACAGCTTCAGCCTGGATATACTTGCGTTCGACACTCTGGGCAGCACGGCGACCTTCGAATTTGACACGCCGGGGGGGGTGGACATCCGCACCTATACACGGGTCGGCACCGAAACCATCGCCAGCGCAAGCTTCGTCGGTCTTGGCGGCGCAACGAGCGTGTCGATCTTTTCGAACGATCTGGCGGGGCTGGGGTATGACAACATCTCTACCGATCCGGCGACGCCTCAAGTGCCGCTGCCCGCGCCGCTGGCTCTTTTGGCGGGTGGGATTGGTGCACTCGGTCTGACCCGCCGCCGTCGCGGCTAACGCGACTGCCGGTCTGCGGCCATGGCGCCACGCTCGCGATAGGGCGTGGTGTCGTACTGCGCGCGATAGCATTTCGAGAAATGCGAGGGCGAAGTGAAGCCGCAGGCCAGCGCGACATTGATCACGCTCATGTCGGTTTGCATCAACAGATTGCGGGCTTTGGACAGGCGCAGTTCCATGTAATATCGCTTGGGTGAACGGCTCAGGTAACGGCGGAACAAACGTTCAAGTTGCCGGGTGGACAGGCCGACGTCGCGGGCAAGAATCGCGGGGCTGATCGGTTCTTCGATATTTGATTCCATCTGCTTGATCACGGTCGCTAGCTTTGGATGGCGCACGCCGATGCGCGTTGGGATCGACAATCGCTGCACATCCTGGTCGGTTCGGATGGACGAATAGATCAATTGGTCCGCCACGGCGGATGCCACATCTTCGCCAGCTTGCCGGGCGATCAGCTTAAGCATCAGATCGATTGAGGCCGTCCCACCTGCGGTTGTGAACCTCGGGCCGTCCATCGTGAAGACGGACTTTGTGAGCATGACATCTTCAAACTGTTCTGCAAAACTGTCTTGATTTTCCCAGTGGATCGTCGCGCGCTTGCCGTCCAACAGACCGGCTTCGGCCAGCACATAGGCGCCTGTACACAAGCCACCGATCGGGCAGCCACGCCGCGCTTCGCGTCTGAGCCAGTTCAGCAGGCGCTTGGTCGTCGCATCGTGCACATCCAGTCCGCCACAAACGATAATATGGTCGTCGCGCGCCAACTCGATCAGATCACCATTCAACCTGATTGAAGTGCCAGACGAACTTACCGCCTCTTCGCCACTGTCACCGATAATCGTCCATTCATAGATCGCGCGGTCTGACATGCGATTTGCCACTCGAAGGGCTTCGACCGCAGCCGAGAACGCGAGCAGACTGAACCGCGGGAGCAGCACAAACACGAACCGGATCGGTCTTGGCTGCGGGGTGCTGACGGGCTTCATATGATCACCATGGCGAGTTGTACTGCTCGTTGCGGTTCAAGGTCTGGTATGCAGGCCTGCGCCGGTCAGAGCGGTCCAAAACCCGTAGCCCACGGATCGAGCCGGGGGAAGGGGCGGCTTGCAGATTGATGAAATTCACAAAATGCCCACGAAAGCAGCAGCGCGGGCTGTTAGCGCGACCGCTTTGACTTGACAGGGCAGCCCTAGGTGAGCAATCAACCCCAACTCCCCACGCGGGACAATGATCGGAGGATATTATGGCATCGACTTGGAATAAATCGGACTGGCGCAGCAAACCCCGGATCCAGATGCCCGACTATACCGACCCCGCTGCCTTGGCTCAGGTTGAAGCACGTCTGTCATCGTTCCCTCCGCTTGTGTTCGCAGGCGAGGTTCGCACATTGAAGGACGAGCTTGCGAAAGTTGCACGTGGTGAAGCGTTCTTGTTGCAGGGCGGCGATTGTGCCGAAAGCTTTCAGCAGTTCAGCGCCGATTCCATTCGCGACACGTTCAAAGTCATGCTGCAGATGGCGATGGTTCTGACCTATGCCGCCAAGGTGCCTGTGGTAAAAGTCGGGCGCATGGCCGGGCAATTTGCAAAGCCGCGTTCCGCACCCACAGAGACGTCGAACGGAGTTGAGCTTCCGTCCTATCGCGGCGACATCATCAACGACATCGGTTTCACCGCTGAATCCCGCATTCCTGATCCAGAGCGGATGCTGCAGGCTTACACGCAGGCGGCGGCCACACTGAACCTGTTGCGGGCGTTTTCGTCTGGCGGCTATGCCGATATGCACAAGGTACACGCTTGGACGCTCGGATTCACCGAGCATGAAAAAGCCGATCGTTACCGTGAAATGGCGAACCGGATCGCCGATGCGCTGGACTTCATGAAGGCGGCAGGCGTGGACCCACGTAGCGCGCACACGCTGCAAGAGGTGGATTTTTACACCAGCCATGAAGGCCTGTTGCTTGAGTATGAAGAGGCGCTTTGCAGGATCGACAGCACGTCGGGCAAGCCTGTTGCTGGCTCCGGTCACCTGATCTGGATCGGAGATCGTACCCGCCAGCCTGATGGCGCACATGTGGAATTCTGCCGTGGTGTCCAGAATCCCATTGGCCTGAAGTGCGGACCAACCACTACAGCGGACGACCTCAAAGTTCTTATGGAAAAGCTGAACCCAACGAACGAAGCAGGGCGTCTTACCTTGATCGCGCGCTTTGGCGCCGGGTCAGTTGGCGAGCATCTGCCGCGTCTTGTCAAAGCAGTTGGCGAAGAAGGGGCGAATGTGGTCTGGAGCTGTGACCCCATGCACGGCAACACGATCAAGTCAGCAACCGGGTACAAAACGCGCCCGTTCGACAGCGTGCTACGGGAAGTTCGGGAGTTCTTTGCAATCCACAAGGCCGAGGGAACCCATCCCGGCGGTGTGCATTTCGAAATGACCGGCGCGGATGTAACTGAATGCACCGGCGGTGTGCGTGATGTGACCGAAGATGATCTGTCATCGCGGTACCATACCGCTTGTGACCCACGTTTGAATGCCAGCCAGTCGCTTGAGCTTGCGTTCCTTGTGGCAGAAGAGCTGACCTCTGCGCGGGAAAACATGGCGGTCAACGCGAACTGAGCTTGGCGTGTCGGAAAAAAAAGGGCCCGTACCGAAAAAGCGGTGCGGGCCTTTTTTGTGAACTCGTTCTGTAAACGGCGCATTATACCCAAGCGTTCCAATTGATGCTTGAAAGCGCGTCCGCAACCGCGTTCAGGTGTTGTCGTGAACCAGACGCAAATAAGCAGGTCGCTTGGCGACATTTGGATCCACGTCTTCGTTCGACGGTGCCACTTGGTATTCTTTGGCCTCTTCCTGCAAGGCGGCCTGTGCTGGCGCAATCACCTCATCAGGTGCTTTGTACACGTTGGATGATCGCGTGCCGCGTGAAACGCCGCTCAATGGAGTAATCTCGGCTCCGGAAATGTTAAACCGAAGTGGCGATTTTCCGCCGATACGGCCGTCAGAGACAAGGCAACCGATTGCGCGGCTGATATCCCCAAGGTCGCTGCGCAACGGCAACAACAGCATTTCACCGCTGGTTTTGCCCCGTCCCGCTGCATGTTCGCCAGTCAAACGCAGAAGAACCTTGGCCGGTTCTTCGAATAAATGCTCAAGCGTGTCGGTGAGTTTGGTCCGGCTGTCGCCTGTGAATAAGGATGTCACGGGCATACCGCGCACTTCCATTCCCATCAGGTCATTTAAATGCATGCCAGCCAAACGAAAACGCGCAACGCTTGGCGCAATGCGTTCCAGAATGAACGCGTTTTCAAGTGCTTGATCAATTCCGCGCGGATCAATCTCAGATCTGAGCGGAACGTTGCGGTTGCCACGCAAAGCTTCCCAATAGGCTTCAACTTGCGCAATTGCCGGATGCTTCATGTCAAGTGCACGCATTGGTAACCCTACAACCTTATTTGACCCGCATCCCGTTTCCCCGGTTTGCATCCTTTTCGTCCCCACACTTCTGTCGATAAGGCGATGTTGCGCACTGTATCAATCACTAAAAAATGGCTGAGGACATCAAACCCGAATACCTTCAGCTTACCTGAAAAAACTTTTGTCACAAGTTTCCGTCAAAGTGTTGTGAATTATATGCCGATGGTTAATTCAATTTAGACGTTTAGCACCACTTAGGCGTGTGTTCCCGGTGATTGGCCCGGGTTGACCGCACCCCCGTAAAACGGGCAACTGCGCGTGTATCGAAACTGACCACAGGATGCGTTATGGCCCACCGCCGCGGTTTGCTGATCATGCTTTCTTCCCCATCGGGTGCTGGGAAATCCACACTCGCTAATCGTTTGCGACAGTGGGATCCATCGATCCAGTTCTCTGTTTCTGCCACAACACGTGCCGCACGCAGCGGAGAGACCAATGGTGTGGAATATTACTTCCATTCTCGTGAGGAATTCACGGCGATGATCAATGAAGGTGCCTTTTTGGAGCATGCCGAAGTGTTCGGTAATTTCTATGGCTCACCGAAAGGGCCGGTTCTTGCCGCACTGGACGAGGGCGAAGACGTTTTGTTCGATATCGACTGGCAGGGCGGCCAGCAGGTGCGCAATTCGCTTCGGGCTGAAGACGTTGTGTCAGTCTTCGTGCTTCCACCGTCAATTGCTGAGCTTGAAAAGCGCCTCACCGGGCGCGGCCAAGACACGCCGGAGATTATCAAGGGTCGGATGCAGCGGTCTCGTGACGAGATCAGCCATTGGGCCGAGTATGACTATGTACTGGTGAATAACGACATTGACAGAGCCGAGGCTGAATTGCGGGCTATCGTAACGGCAGAGCGCCTGAAACGCAGCCGCCAGCCGGGCCTTATTGACCGTGTGCGAGCGTTGAACGTTGAATTTGAGGAGCGGACATGACGCTTTATAGCTTGGACGGCCAGAGCCCCGTCTTGCCAGAAGATGGCGATTTCTGGGTCGCACCGGATGCCAATGTTATCGGGCAGATCGTGTTGCACACCGGGGCGTCGGTTTGGTTTGGATCTACCTTGCGCGGTGACAACGAACCGATCATCGTCGGGGCAGGCAGCAACATTCAGGAAAACTGCGTGCTGCATACGGACATGGGCGCACCCCTGACAATCGGCGAGAATTGCACGATCGGCCACAAGGCGATGCTGCATGGCTGCAAGATTGGCGCAGGAAGCCTGATCGGGATGGGCGCAACGGTCCTGAATGGGGCTGTGATTGGCAAGGGGTGCTTGATCGGGGCAGGTGCATTGGTGACCGAGGGAAAAGTCATCCCTGACGGGGCTTTGGTCATGGGGGCACCGGGCAAAGTCGTGCGTCAACTGGACGATGATGCGCAAGCCGCCTTGTTGGAGTCGGCTGCGCGCTATCGTGACAACATGCGCCGGTTTCGGGATGGACTGACAGTGATGGAGATGCCGCAATGAGCGATCCAAAAACAACACTCGTGCGGCGCACTCCATGGCCGCAAAGTGTGACGGCTCCGATTGGAACGCCGCTTCAGCCATCGGTGGCGTATACGGCGCAAGACGCGGATGCGCTGGATGCGCTCTATACTCGCCAGACGACCGGCTTCAGTTACGCCCGCGAGGGTCACCCAAACGCATCGGTTCTGGCGGCAAAGATCGACGCTATGGAAGGCGTGCAGGGCGGTATTTTGGTTGGCTCTGGCATGGCGGCCATTACGGCTGTGATGTTCGGCTTGCTGAAGACCGGGGACAGGGTGCTTGGCGGCTCGCAGCTTTACGGTCGCTCACTTCGTTTGATGCGTGAAGAGTTGCCGCGCATGGGGGTCGAAACGGCCTTGGCTGATCCCACAGATCCCGCAGCGTTCACTGCGGCCATCACGCCGGGCACACGGCTTGTTCTTGTGGAAGTCGTGTCGAACCCAACGCTTCGGGTGGCGGACATTCACGCAATCGCCAAGGCCACCAAGGCCGCGGGTGCGTTGCTGGTTGTAGACAACACCTTTACCACACCGGCTGCGATCCGGGGAATTGATGTGGGGGCGGACATTGTGCTGCATTCCGTGACCAAACTTCTGGCTGGCCATTCCGATGTGACGCTTGGCTATGTTCAGGCGTCCGATCCGGCACATCAAAAAGCTATCTACGACACTGCGACCACCTTCGGTCTGACGCCAAGCCCGTTTGATTGCTGGTTGGCCGAGCGAGGGCTGTTCACCTTTGATCTGAGGTTTGAACGGGCAAGTTCCAACGCCGTAGCGCTGGCGGATGCGCTGGCGGACATGGGGCCAGTTGCCCGCGTTCTGTATCCTGGCCGTGCGGATCACCCCGACCATGCCCGCGCGGCCGAACTGCTGCAGGGGCGCTTTGGCAATATGGTGACCTTTGAGGTTGATGGTGGCCGCGAGGCGGCGAACAGATTGATCCGCGCGGCAGAGGATCTGCCCTTCGCGCCAACGCTGGGCGATGTGGCCACGACCCTCTCGCACCCGGCGTCCAGTTCTCACCGCGCCCTGAGCGTGACAGAGCGCGCTGCAATTGGCATCACCGAAGGCACGTTCCGCGTCTCGGTCGGCATTGAACCGCAAGAATTTCTGCTCTCGGCGTTTGGGCGCGCTGTTGGGGCTGTTTGAGAAATGGACGGCGAATTTCTTCGGTCGATCCTGTCAGGGGTACCGCTGCCCATTGTACTGGTTGGTCAGGACGAGCGTATCCACAGGCTCAATCCTCTTGCCGTCAAGTTGTTTGGCAGCAACATGGAAGGGCGGCATTTTCTGACCGTACTGCGCCAGCCATCCATTATTGATTGCCTGACAGACACGTTGCGGCGCGGGGTTGCACATGAAACCCGGTACAGCCGCAAGGACCATAGCCAGGAAACGCTTTATCGTGTCGTTTGCACGCCGGTCGGTGATGCGACCCGAGCAGGTGTGATGGCAAGTTTTGAAGATGTGACGTCAATCGAAACGGCGGGCCAAATGCGCCGTGACTTTGTTGCCAATGTCAGCCACGAATTGCGGACGCCGTTGACCGCGCTCATCGGGTTCATTGACACACTGCGCGGCCCTGCGCGAAACGACGCTGCGGCGCGCGACAGGTTCCTGATAACAATGGAACGCGAAGCAGAGCGGATGAACAGATTGGTCAACGACCTTCTGTCTCTGTCGCAGGTCGAAACCGAAGAACGAATTCGGCCAACCGATTTGCAAGATGTCCCGGCCTTGGTGGACAGCGTATGCCACAATCTGCGCCCGCTGTCCGATGATATGCAGGTCGCGTTAGAAGTTATTCCCAATGTTACACTGCCAAAAGTGTTGGGCGACGGCGATCAATTGCGGCAAGTGTTCGTGAACCTGATTGAAAATGCGATGAAATACGGGCGCGATGGCGGTCGCGTGACCATTGCGTTTGAAGTCATCAACCGTGATCCAATCTTGGCTGGACCGGCTGTCGCGATCATCGTGAAGGACTACGGACCCGGGATTGATTCAATCCACATTCATCGCTTGACGGAACGGTTTTATCGCGCCGACGATCACAGGTCACAACAGTTGGGCGGCACCGGATTGGGGTTGGCGATTGTCAAACATATCCTGAACCGGCACCGTGGACGCCTGAAGATTGAAAGCAAGGTGGGGGAGGGCAGTTGCTTTGCGGTGCTGCTGCCACAACCGCCGCAAGCCGGGTAGCCGGCGACCGGATTGCCCGGCCGCCGACACCATCAATAGTCGCGTTCAAAGACCAGCCCGATACCGGTTTCGCCCTCGTTGTCGAACCGGCCACGCGCAGAGAAATCCTTGCGAATTTCATAGTTCAATTCGACCTCCGAGGTGCCGTCTGATCCGACCGTAACATCGGTATAGACTTTTTCGCTGAGGTAGCGGCCCGCTGTGACGGCGGTGTTTCCGTCTTCATCTGTGGCAACGCTAAGGTCGTCGACCCCCAAGGCTTCGCGCGCAAATCCGAAAACGCCGCCACCGCCGCCCTGCAATCTGTTGATCGCAGAGGCAAGCTGGGCAAGTTCAAGCGGGGTCAAATCAGCCACTGGCTTGCCAAAGAACAATTGTGCAAGCACTTCGTCATCGGGCAATTCCGGTTCAGATTCAAAGCTGAATTCGGGCTCAGAGACCGGGCCTTCGATGATGATCTTGGATATCACGTCGCCATTGTCGGAACTGGCAACCATCGAAATGTCTGGATCAAGATCCCCTTGAAGAGATATTTCCGCAGTGTCGAAATTCAAACGCTGGGACAGCAGATCAAGTCGACCGCGGATGAGCTGCAAACCACCCTGCGGATTTGGTGAAGCTGTCGTGCCCCCAATGTCGATCCGGCCGCCAAGTTCAACGTCAAGACCGCGCCCACGCACGAAAATCGCTTGTGGGGCCGATATGACAATATCAAGTCCAAAGACGGGACCACTGCCGCCGCCGCTTTCCGCTTCTGGGTCTTTGATCAAGCCCGCTCGGCGGCGGGTCGCATAGCTTGCACGCGACTCGTTCACATGAACGATATCCGGAACAGCACCGCCACCGCCAAAGGTGTTCGGGATCTTGATCTCGCTGCGGCCGATATTGATCTGTCCGGCGATATTGGCCCCGCCTGTCAGCGGGCCGTTTACGCCAATTTCTCCATCCAGCGCGATTTCATAAAGGGTTGGATCCACGAGGGTCAGGTTTTGCAGCCGTGCCGTGATGTCCGCCGGGATTGTACCGGTCAGGCCCACGGGCCCCGAAACGATGATCTGGCCGCCGCTGGACAGATTGGCATTCATGTCGAGTTGCGCATTCGCGTCAGACAGTTGGACGTTGAGGCCAATGTCTTCAAGCGCAAGCCGAAGTGTCGGGTCCGCCACACGGGCGCCCTGCGTGGATACAGTTCCGCTCAGCGACTCCAGGCCCGGAGGCCCGTTCACCGCCAGATCAAATCGGGCTGTGCCATCGATATTGCGCGGCAGCAGGAACCGATTGACCAAACCCAAAGGCAAGGCGCCGCTCAGATCCAGTGCCATGGTTCCGTCTGGGCGCAACACATCACCGGAATATCGCGCTTCGGATCCGCCGGGGCCCGTCAGATCACCGTCGATTGACCAGATATCATTCTGGTTCTTGGCCGTCGCATCAATTTCCAATGGTCCGTTAAAGCCTGGCGCAAAGAGACCAACATCACGCAGTCCCGCCGCAACATTTACCGTGGTGACATCGCCAGCGATGCCGCCTGTCGCCGTAACCGAAATTTCGCGTGTCTGAAGCTCGGCCTGTTGAATATCAAGCCCGTCTTCGTTTCGCGTCGCCTGAACCACCAGCGTTGAATCGCCACCAATGGCCTGATCGGCCTCGGTGATCCCGGTGGCGACATCGGTGCCCTCAGCGCGCAGATCCACATCGAAGAACCCGGTTTCGGTTGCGAATTTGGCCGTTCCGCGCGCGTTGGCGGACCCGGCAAGGTCAAGCCCGGCCAGCGCAGCAAATCGGGCCAGCGGCCCGGTTTGCGCATCAAAGTCTGCGTCCACTACCATTTCCGGGGTCAGAAGGTCACTGATAGCGACATCCGCTGCCACGGATACATCGCCTGAATTGAGGTCGAGCCCGTCCACCGTGAGGCTTTTCTCTTCGGCGATCCAGGCGATGTCCGTGTCAAACGCAAGCCCTGGCGCAATTACGTCGCTCAGATCCGGGTCCGTCGCTGACAGGCCGGTCAATGCGGCAGTGATGCGCGCTGTGACGCCTTCCACCGTCGCTTCAGTGCGGCTTAACTCGCCGATGGCAAGAACCTTGGCCTGATCCATGGCGACTTCGCCTTCGCGCTGGAAGTCATCCGCCGTCAGATCAAGCTGAAACTCGTCCCCCGTCTCTGGGTCATAGGTCAGGTTGATTTGCGCAGACTGCAGCGTGGTGCGCGGCCCCGGTGCCGGTATTACCACTGGTGGCCCATCGGGCGCACCAACACGCCCGGCCAAGGTGATGGCGCGCGGCCAACCTTGTGGGTCAATCCCGCCGCTACCGGTCAGATCAACGCGGCCACCATCCAGCTCAAGACGGTCTAGGCTGATGCCATCTGCCGTCCGCGCGGCAGCGATACCAAGCTCGACCCGGCCAGACATCAAGGCATCCGCGCCCGCGTCACCGATCACCAGATCGGTGCTGAACCCATCAAGCTCGACATCGAAGCCGCCGCTGACTGTATCGTAATTTGCGGCAACCTTTGCATCAATCGCGCCGCCAAGATTCTGGCCGCTTATGGCTGACAAGCGGTCGAGATCCCCCAATTGCGCGTCGATTTGTGTGGTCAGTGCAATGGCCTGAGTTTCAAGTCCGGTCACTGTAGCATCGCCTGTAATAGCGATATCGCCGGTCTCTGGCCGCGACAAATCCTGCGAGGCGACATTGAAATCGGTCACTGTCAGCGCGCCGCCCTTTTGCCAGTCCACTTTGCCGGAGAGCGCGATTGCGTCGCCGGCCGCATCCCAAAGCGCAGGGTCCGTGCTGGCAAATCCGGTGAGTGTGCCTGTGATCTGGGCAAGCGCTGCTGTGATGTCCGTTGGCGCATCCTTGGTCAATTGACCTTCGGTTGTGAACGAAACGCTGTCCACCATCAAACCGTCGGCGCGCATGAAGCCATCACCATCCAGCGTAACCGCGAATGTGTCACCTGCAGCTTCATCATAGATAATGCTCAGATCCGCGTCATGGACAAGCATCGGTGTGCCGGGCAGGGGCAGGACAACAGGCAAGCCAAGATCGGTGCCAAGATGCGCTTCAAGGTCAAGAGTTTGCGGCATATAGGCGGGCGACAGATCCGCCGTGCCCGTCAGTTGCAGACCGCGTGTGGTCAGCGCCAGATCTTCGATATCAAGGCCAATTGCTTCGCCCTGACGGGCCCGCAAGGCCAGTTCAATCCGGCGGCCAAAGAAGTCGCGATAATCCGGCAGGAACAGGTCGGCAACATCGCCAGCAACGTCAGCGGTGATTTCACGCTCGGGTGTGTCTGTGCCGGGCAGGTCGCGCAGGCTGATGGTGCCGGAAAGACGGTCCACGTCGCTGGTGCGCAGCGCAAGGTCTGCGGTGAAATCGGAAATCGGGTCCTCACCCTTGAGCGTGAGGCTCAGCGACGGGCTGTCAGGAATGCCTGCAAGGGTGGTGATCAACCCGCCCGGCTCTTCGGATACATCAAGATCAACCAGCACGACGCCGGTGTCATTGGTGTAGCCTGCGGCAAGCCGGTAACCGGCTTCCTTGCCGTCAATCCGAACGAGGGACAGGTTGGCATTTCCTTCGCCGCCAGCAAGTTGGGCCTGACCAGAGAGCGACAATTCCACCGCTTGCCCCAGAACCGGCTCGCCGAGGCGGATCGCGCCAATCGACAATTGCGCGACGTTTACGGACACGGGCAAATCTGGAAGCGAAAAGGGTTCGGGTTCCGCCTCTGGGTCGGCGGCAAGCTTCGGCGCTTCGCCGGGTGCGGGCAGGGGTTTGCGCGCCACGTCCACAACCCCGACGGTCAAAGCATCGACCTCAAGTCGGCCGCGCAACAGCGCCAACCGACGCCAGTCCAGCGACACATCCCGCACCTGAAGCCACGTTCCATCGTCGTCAGAGATTTCGATCCGCTCAATCGTTGCTTCAGAGCTGAGCACGCCGCTCAACCCGACAACGCGCACGGTACGGCCTTCGCCGCCCAAAGCGTTCTGGATCAGGTTTTCAAGAAAACTCGCATCTTCTTCGGGCGAATCCTGCTGAGCCAAAGCAAGCGGAACCGGTGCCGCAACAAGTGACAGGGCAATAAGGCTTACGGAAATCTTCGTCTTCATGCGCATCAAAATGCCTGCCCCACGCCGATGTAAAGTTCCACGCTTGAGTATTTGCCGCCAAATTCACTGATGGGGGTGGCCAGATCAACCCGAATGGGGCCGATGGGGGTGCCAACCCGTGCGCCAAGTCCCGCACCGGCTTGGAACCCGGCCTCTTCATCAATGAAACTCTTCTCGCCGATATACCCCACATCGACAAAGGCAACGGCCCCTATGCTGCCGCGGATCAACTGGCGCACTTCGGCGGATGCGCCCAAGAAACTGCGACCACCAGAGGTCAGACCGTTCGATTGCTCAACACCCAGGGATTCGTATTTCTGGCCACGCACGGTACCGCCGCCGCCTGAAAAGAACAGGAAGTCTGGCGGTGTTGCGTCAAGGTCGGACCCGACGATGCTGCCCAGTTGGACGCGGCCAGCCAGCACAGTTGTCTTGTTCGGTCCAAAGCCGTGATAGGCACGCAGATCCAGCTCGCCCAACGCACCGCTTTGCGACCCGTCGATCCCAAGATAGGGCGTAGCATCGATGCCGACAAAGAAGCCCTCTTTTGCATCGCCACGGTCATCACGCTTGTCCCATTCCAGACGTGACGGAAGAACGGCATGCTTGAACGTGCGATCACCAAACGCGTCCTCTACCTCGGAATAGCGCAGACCGCCCGAGACTTCGGCAATCAGGTTTGGGGTGAAATACCGTGTGACACCCACGCCGAAGGTGAACGCGTCTTCTTTGTAATCCGGGTCATCCGTCAACTCGATGGTCGCGAATGTGAACAAGTCATTGTCGGCGCCAAACGTGCCCGGCCGGGTCAACCGCATGCTTGCGGTGTAGTCTTCCCCACCACGATCCTGCAGGCCGGTTTCTTCCCCGCCAAGATTTTCAACCTGTGCTTCAATCCGCAACCGCTCCGCGCCGCCAAACAAGTTTCTGTGCAACCAGAAGCCGCCAACAGAGATCCCTTCGACGGACGAATATTCTATATCAAATCCGAACCGGCGCGGTTTGTCTTCGATGAGAGTCATCTGATAGTCGAGCGTCCCATCGGCGTTTGGCGTATCACTTTCCGACACGCTGACCGTTGCGAACGTGCCTGTGCGCCGGACCCGGTTGACCGCCGTGCGCAATTCTTCGGGCGAATAGATTTCGCCGGTTGGAAATCCCATGATCTGCCGCACGCGCTTGTCGCTGACGTCTCGATCGCCATCGATGGTCAAGGCGCCAAACCGCAACTGAGGGCCGGGAACGAGGCCGATGGCGACATCAAGTTGGTGGGTTTTGTGATCGGCAGTGATTTTTTGCTCGCCCACATCAACTTTGGCGTGCCCTGCGTCGCGCCATTCGTTGACCGCAGTGTTGGCGGCTGAGCCGATCAATCCCGAGCGTGCCGTCTTGCCGGTCTCGAAATCCTTCAACAGCCGCGTTCCGCGTCGGGCCTCTGGTCGCGGCGATACGTCGAGCTTGCCGAAATCGAACCGCGCCCCTGGATCGACGTTGATAACAATATTGGTGATCGTTCCGGGCGGGCTGAATGGGTTGATGTCCGAGGCTTCTTGCCCGTCGATCAGAATGGAGATTTGCGGGCCGTAGAACCCTTCGCCGTAAAGGCCCCCAATGATGCGCCCATAATCGGTAACTGCCGCGCCATACAGGTCCGCGTCACTTTCCAAAGGTTCTTCAAGCGATCTGTAGGCCAAAGAAGACAATTCAACCGAAGAAATAATCGCATCGCGGTATTCTTCGGCGATTCCCGTCACATTGACTGTTACCGACTCGAGGGCGAGAGCCGGGCCTGCCACTGCCCAAGCCACTGCTACCAAACCAATACCTGCGCGCACCTTCGCCTCCGATTTTTTGGGGCTGTGAGCCCTGTTCCCAATGGTTTCCCATCAAATGCAGGTGTTGTCACGACCTCTGCCGTAAAAACAAAAAAACGACGGGTGCAGTGTGCCATTGACCACGCCTTGCTGGCTTGCGACACGTCTGCAGTTACATAAGTCGTCACGCGCTACGCAGTGAAGCGACACAACTGGGAGAGTACGAACATGGCAAAAATCGCATTTCTTGGTCTTGGGGTGATGGGGTATCCGATGGCCGGTCATCTGGTGGCAAAGGGCCACGATGTGACTGTCTACAACCGCACAACCGCGAAGGCCGAGGCCTGGGCGGCAGAGCATGGCGGCAAGTTCGGGGCGACACCGCGCGAGGCTGCCGAGGGCGCAGAGATCGTGCTGTCCTGCGTTGGAAATGACGACGACTTGCGGTCTGTCATGTTGGGCGATGATGGGGCCTTGGCGGGGGTGTCGAGCGGCGCGCTGATCGTGGATCACACAACTGCCTCTGCCATTGTCGCGCGCGAACTGGCCGAAGCCGCTGCTGCGCAGGGGGTCGGATTTGTTGATGCGCCTGTGTCAGGCGGTCAAGCCGGGGCAGAAAATGGCCAGTTGGCGATCATGTGTGGCGGCTCTCAAGCAGACTTTGACCGGGCCGAACCAGTGTTGGCGTCCTATGCCAAAGCGTGTGAACGTTTCGGCGATGTCGGAGCCGGACAGGTTACAAAGATGGTCAACCAGGTTTGCATCGCCGGGATCGTGCAAGGCATGTCCGAAGGTCTGATGCTGGCTGCTGAAGCCGGGCTCGATGCCAAGCAGGTGGCACGACTGGTCAGCCAGGGTGCCGGCGGATCGTGGCAGCTTGCCAACCGTGCTGACACGATGATGGATAACCACTTTGAGCATGGCTTCGCGGTGAACTGGATGCGAAAAGATCTGGGGATCGCGCTGGAACAGGCCAAGGATATTGGCGTGTCATTGCCAGTGGCGGCGTTGGTCGACCAATTCTATTCTGACGTGCAGCAGCTCGGGGGCGGTCGGTGGGATACCTCAAGCCTGATCCAGCGGTTGCGCGTTCTCAAAGGGCAAAGCATCGACAGCTAAGGTCCGGGCGCAAGGTCGGTCAACGCGGTTCGAATGACCCCGGCCACGCGGTCGGGGTCTTCTTCATGGGCAAGGTGCCCGAGGCCGGCCAGATGGATCACTTGTGCATTCCGCATCTTTGCGGCGGCGTTGACCGAGGTCTCTGGCGGCACAGCATTGTCGCCATCGGCCGCAATCAAAGTAACCTGCGCTGCGATGTTGGGCAGGTCATCAAGCAAGGATGTCAGATCCCATTGCGCCATCATGCGCAGGGTGGCATCCACATGATCCTTGTCCCCTATCAGGCGGGTATAGAGCGCAAGCCCTTCTGGTTTGAGGGTGGAGCCAGTACCTTCGATCAACTTTCGCACGCGGGCCGGATTGCCCGAACTCAGAGAGAAGAGGCGCGGCACCAACGGGTTCAGGACCAGCATCTTTGCTAGGATTGGGAACAGCCATCCCGCGATACCGTCGAAGGGTGCCAATGCTGCGTTCAACCCGATTATGCGCGGCGGTTGGCC
The DNA here is from genome assembly GCF_004358675.1 of Meridianimarinicoccus aquatilis. Taxonomy (GTDB): domain Bacteria; phylum Pseudomonadota; class Alphaproteobacteria; order Rhodobacterales; family Rhodobacteraceae; genus Meridianimarinicoccus; species Meridianimarinicoccus aquatilis. The sequence continues at coordinate 68,881 of NZ_SMZO01000019.1, forward strand.
ATCTGGGGCGGTCATCTTTTGCGACATCCGTAGTGCCAAAGCGCCACCCGCCGAATGGCCGATGATAGCGGCCGGTTGCCAGCCCTCAGCGGCGCACAGCGCGACTATATCGTCTGCCATAGGCCGGAGGCTGCACCGAGCGCGGGTGCCCATTCGGCTCAGGCCCTGACCCGGCAGGTCGAGCGCCACCACCTGAAAGTCCTTGGCAAGATCGGGGATGAGGTCGCGAAAGCTATGCGTTGATCCGCCAGCGCCGTGAAGCAGTAAAACGCAGGGGCCGCGCCCGGCCTTTTGTACATGCCAGTCGTGGGGGCGGCATCGCACCCGGCGTGAGAGTTCGGCATTTGGCCAATCTCGAAGGTCTCGATCCCAGTCCACGACTTAGGTTTCCAAAGCGGTGCCGATGGCCGCGCTGAGGCGGCGGGCATCAGCGCGGGGCAATGGCATGTAGGGCGCGCCCATGTCAGCTGCCAGTGCGCGCAAGGCAACTTGCGGGCGTACGGCGGTATCCAGCACCAACGCGGGTATACTGGCGGCACGCAGGGCGCGCGCCATATCCACAGCGTCTCGGCCGGCTTGCGTGCGACCTGGGCTGCCATCCAGGGCGACATTTCCCCGACCATCGGTCAACAAGGCAACGGTGGGCATCAGCCCCTTGGAGCGGGCGAGGAGTGCGGCGTCCAGACCTGCGCGCAGTCCGGCGGCAAGCGGCGTGCCTCCACCGCCGGGCAATCCGGCCAGCCGCCGTTTTGTCTGTACCAGCGACCGGGTGGGTGGCAGCAGCGTGTCGGCACCAGACCCGCGAAAGGCGATAAGCGAGACATGATCACGCCGGGCATAAGCTTCGGCAAGCAGCAGTTCCACCGCGCCTTTGGCTTCTGCCAAACGGGACATTGCGGCAGACCCAGACGCATCGACGGTGAAGATCAACAACCGATCCGATCGATCTTCAAACCGTTTCACGCGGATGTCGCCTGGATGAATGTGCAACCCGGTATGTCCGGGGCGGGCGCTTCGGCGGATCGTCTGCCATGGCGCCGCGGCGCGCAGA